>CAYZRX010000013.1:0-62173 GCA_964480945.1 uncultured Ignavibacteriaceae bacterium
ACGACACAAAGGCTGGCTTGCCCTCATCGATCCAGATCGAAAGATCGGCCGCGCTTGAGTCACCGGTTGGCACGAAGGACGCCGAATCGACTCGAGCGAAGAGATATCCTTCGGCAACATAGCCGCGAACGATCCCTTCAAGATCTGAGGCGCTGAAGTGCCCTCCCTCCGTTTTCCCCAACCAATCCCGAACTTGCCCCGCGGAAAACGATCGGTTTCCGTAAAGGGAAATGGACCCCACGATGCTCCTCTCCTGGCTCAAGGCTCCCTCTCCCATCAATGACGCAAGCAGGAGAGGGATCACGAGAAAACCGAAAAAGCCAGGCGCGGGACGTCTCGCTCTGGCTTTTCGCTCACCATTCATTGTGAGATTCAACGGATTCTTCCCCACAGGTCGGTTGTCGGGTACCTTAACCGATAGTCGCCGAAGCCGGTATCGTCAACGAAGATGAACTGGCGATTGAGCTGGTAGTAGTACCAGATCTCGTACGGCTTCGAGTCGTATTCGAATGGATGACGCTCTACGTTCTCCGGCGGACCGAACCGGATGTAGATCATCCCCATATCGGTCTTCCAGCCGTCCAGATAGTGCTTGAAATGCTGGTTCGCGTATTCCACGCGAGCATAGTATTCGTCCATGAGCTCGTTGCGGGACGTTTGCGGATCAGGATCCCGTTTCGCCCAGAATTCCAGGAAGCGCTGCCGCTTTTCCTCCTCGTTCGACGCGTCGCGAATATACTGCAGCTCCTCCCCCTTCGCGATGTAGACCAACTGGTCGATGGCCTTGTTGAGATCGAGTACGGCCGCTGGAAGGTCAAGCGCCCGTACAGTGAAGGTCCGTGACGTAACGGCGTTCAGGTCCTCCATTCCGCCCCCGGAAGCATTCGCGGGCACGGCATCGACGACAAGGGCGTACCGGCCCATCGGTACATTCAGACTGTCCACTTTCAGGAACACTTGGGTCTTGCTCCCCGTCAGCGCCTCTACCTGGTTCCTGCTGAAAACAACGGTCTTCTCTCTGTCCAGGACTTTCCACGTAAACTCAAGCGAGTCAGCCGACTTGGGACCGTAAGCCTCAAGGAACAAGAAGAATCCTTCAGAACTCCGGCTGATGTTTGCGGAAATGTTCGGCACGATCCTTTTCTTTTCCCCTGCAGTCGTGAGACGACTCACCAACATGATGTCGCTCAGACTCAACGAATCCTTCGAAAAATCCGGCACGAGCAGCGAATGCCTCCTCTGCGAAACCCTCTGAGTCTCCTGGTCTCTCACTTGAATGGTAAGCTCATAATTCCCGGGATCCAGGTCGGCGGTCCTCTGGCTGAGACTATACATGCGATCCGATGTGGTTTGAGCGAAATCGCTTACCCGAGCATCCACGCTCCACACCTCGTCGTGGACAAGTTGTCTCGACGGAGTGAAGAAACTCAGCGTAATGTCGTAACGGCCGATAAAGAGATCGCCCTCCTTCACAAACCGTATCTCCTCATGCGGGACCTGGACATACGCGTCGACACGGGATTTATGCGGCTGATCGGACGCATAGCTGATGGCGTCGAAGTAAAACGTCGGGCCAAGGTTGATGCGCGCCGCTTGCAGCTCCGCCTGGGCCGCGGCCCTTTGTACGCCCGAGAAAACAAGCACTCCGGCCAACAATCCCGCCGGCGCTATTCGCCTTAGATCCATAGTGACGCTCCCTTCCCCTTGTCGCGTGTGTGAACACGACCGATTGCCTCGGCAGAGAGATCATACTCGGTCGCGTCAACAATCCGTACATGATAGAAGTTGCCGACTGTCAGGGGCGAGCCGGATCGAACGTAAACCTCTTGATCGATCTCCGGTGCGTCCCATTGAGTGCGCCCCACGGCGAATTCTCCCTCCTGACGGTCGACCAGCACCGTCACATCGCTGCCAATGAGCAGCTGGTTCCCTTGCTCTGAAATCTCCTGCTGAGTCTGCATGATCCGATCCCGCCGCTCTTCCTTCACGCCGTTGGGGATCGGATCGCCAAGGTCGTGCGCTGCGGTCCCCTCCTCGCGGGAATAGGTAAAGACCCCGAGACGATGAAACTTCATCTCCTTGACGAACTCGCACAGCACCTCGAAATCCTCTTCTGTCTCCGTCGGGTATCCCACGATCAGTGTCGTTCTCAGGGCTATGTCCGGGATCGCGGCCTTGATCGACGAGAGAAGCTCCCGTGTCGCTCGAGGCGTGATGCCTCGCCGCATCGACCTGAGTACGCTCTCCGACGCGTGCTGGAGAGGGAGATCCAGGTAGCGACAGAGCTTTGGCGATTCCCGGAATACATCGATAATTCCCCTCGGAAACTTGGCGGGAAACGCGTACATCAGCCTGATCCACTCGATCCCATCAACGGCTGAGAGCTCGCGCAGCAGGGAGTCGAGCTTTTGCCCGCCGTAGAGGTCGATCCCGTACGACGTCGTATCCTGTCCAATAAGGATAAGCTCTTTGACGCCTTTACCCGCCAGCATGTGCGCTTCCCTGACCACTTCCTCTATCGGTCGCGTGCGATGGGCTCCTCGCATCAGAGGGATCGCACAGAACGAACAAGGGTGGTCGCATCCTTCGGAGACCTTCAGATAGGCAAAATGGGACGGCGTGGAAAGCAGCCGCTCGCCGACAAGCTCTTGCTTGTAGTCCGCACCGAGCTCCGCGACGATCTCCTTCAGGTGATGCGAGCCGAAGTATCCGTCGACTTCCGGGATCTCATCCGCCAGCTCCTTCGCATACCGCTCGGAGAGGCAGCCCATCACGACAACCCTCTTCAGCTTCCCATCGTTCTTTCGCCGGACCGCCTCGAGGATCGCGTCGATCGATTCCTGTTTCGCCGCCTCGACGAACCCGCACGTGTTGATCACGGCGATATCTGCATCCTCAACATCCTGGACGATGTGCAGACCACCCGGCGCTAACTGACCAAGCAGAGCCTCGCTGTCAACGATGTTCTTCGAACATCCGAGGGTGACGACGCTGACTTTCGGCCGACCGTTGCTCTTCATTCCTCCACCAACTTCCTCATGACAACACGATGAAATCAATGTAAAGATACACAATGGGCGCGACAAAAACCAGGCTGTCAAACCGATCCAGCACGCCGCCGTGCCCCGGAATAATCGCCGAAGAGTCCTTGACGCCGGCGTCGCGCTTGAACCGCGATTCAACCAGATCGCCCAGCTGACCGAAGATGCCAACGATCCCGCCGAGGATCAGCGCGTCTTTCACGGTCAAGTAGTCCAACACCACCGCACGAGCTGCCAGCATCGAGAGGAACGCGAACACGAGGCCGAAGGCCGCGCCTTCCCAGGTCTTGTGCGGACTCACGCGTTCGAACAGCTTGTGCCGGCCCAACGCGAGTCCCCCGAAGTACGCAGCCGTGTCGCATATCCAGATCGTGGCAAACACCGAGACGACGGTATAACCGCCCCAGCGTGCGATCGTTTGAAACTCCTGCCCGTTCGCGAAGCTCGTGGGGAAAAACTTGTGCACCGGGAAACCATACGGGAAGAGCTCGCGCGTCATAATGAGCGACCCGTAGAACAACGAGATGATGGAAACACCGAGGACGGTGACGGCGAGATTCACCGTGGGCGATCCCCGCTGGCGGAACAGCTCGATCAACAACACCAGGAGAAGAAAGACGAGCTGGACGACCAGCAGGAATTGAAGCTGGGAGAACATCGAGAGGTGGATGTTGCGCGCTTCGAAGAAACGAAAAACGTCCACCTGGAGCCGCTCGTAGATGAAGGAGAGGTTGACGACGAAACCTGTAATGATCCCGATGGTCTTAAGCGGAAAGGCCCCCTTCTTCTCGGTGAGCGTGTAGAATTCGTAGAGCGAGAGTGCCGAAACCAGCGCGACGAACGCGAAGAATGGATAGCCACCCTCCATCGCCACCCACACGATGAGGGGGATCGCCACGACGGCCACAAGCACCCGAGTCGGGAGATTGCTGAATGGTGAAGTGCTCACTGGTACGTGTCCTCTGAAGGTGGAAGTGAGAAGTCGGCGTCGCCGATCAATCCGAGCTGCCGGAGGAGCGCCTCCGCCTCAGCAGCTTTCGCTCTTGCCGCCCAAACGCGCACGATGGGCTTCCAATGCGCCCAGTACAGCTCAAGGTGACTTCCCGTCGAGAAGACTCTGATGTGCAGCCCGGCGTGCTGCAGATTGCGCTCAACGATGTCGGCTTCAAACTCCGACGTGCAGGAATAGATGGGCTGCCAGCCGTTTCGGATTGTACAATGCTCAGGGTCCTCGCAGAAGAACTTGCCGGCCGATCTCACCGCACAGTCACCGCACACCGGCTTCCCGCAAACGATGCATGCAGCGACCGCAAGCTGACGTGGATGATTGCTGCACTCGATGCGCTCCGCGCCACTCGCTTCAGCGCTCAAACCGCCGCAGTGTTGGCAGGACAGATCGCTCGGGCCGACCGGCATATGACAGACGGGACATGAAGGCACCGCTATTCCTCTTTCTTCGATTGCAGATCGGCGGTCAGTCGCAAGTAGGATGAGAACGAAAGGACGAACAGCGCGGCAAACAAAAAGAGCTGCGCGAGAATGGCGGAAGTGTTGACATCCGGCCCCTTTGTCGCTCCGATGATCATCTTGTCATCCACCGCAAAATACGCGACGACGACTGCCATGAGGTTGTTGAGGAAGTGAACGGTCATCGTGATGACGATGCTCTTTGACCTCATCCGCAAGACTCCGAAGTAGCATCCCAGCGCGATCAAAGGGACGATTGCGAACGGGTTGAAGTGAAAGGCTCCAAAGATAACACCGGTGATGATCGCCGCCCAGATCGGCTTGACCGCGCGCTCGAAACTCGACTGGACCAATCCTCTAAAGAGGAGTTCCTCGATGATCGCCGGCGTCACGGCAACGACCAGAATAACGAATAAAAGCTCGGGAACCGTATGGGCAGAAACGAGGGTGCGGAACATCTCGTCGATCATCTGTTTGAGCGGATCGATGACCTTTCGCAGAGTCTCCGGCAGAGGTATTCGGTCCTGAAAGAACAGATAGATTTGAAAGATTTCCTGGAGAAAAATAAGTCCCAACGCCGCGAAAATCGTTTCGCCGACCCTCGGCATTCGCCACGGGAAGACCACGGAGAGTCTTCGATCGAGCAACCGTGCGAACAGGAGCGTCGGGATGAGAATGAAGACTGATTGTCCGATCATCGTGAAGACCCTCTGCCCCATCACGTTCTCGGCCGTCACCTTCGCCCCGATGAGGAAAAACGTCAGCGTCCCGCCGATAACTTGATACAAAAGGAAGATGGCAAGCAGGCAGAGAAGCGCAAAGGCGACGGGGGAAATATTGGTCCGTTGAACGAAGGAGAGGTTCTGAGGAGGAGGCACCTCGGGCGCTACTTTTTTCTCGTCGTCCATGCTTTCTCAGCCTTTGGTGACCTTCAATTTGATCATCGCGGCTAGCAGGGGAAGCATGATCTCGTGATGTCCGGTGAAATTGTACCCGCGTCCGTGGCGTTGCGTTGGGCGCTCTACGACGTTCTGTTGAGGGCGATACTGGCGGATCATATCGAAGTTCGCCGCGCTGAACCCCTGCGCTCTGTGCCCGAGGTTCCGGGCAACGGTAAGAGCCTTGAGAAAAACCTCGGGGAGAATCACGGCGGAACCGAAATTCAAGACGACCCCGCCACCCCGGAGATCCTTGACGGAGTTGATGAGGATTTTGAAGTCACGAAAGCTTAGCTCGCCCGTCGCCGCTCCGTCCATCGTCGGCTGCTGATGAATGATGTCCGTCCCGATCGCCGCGTGGACGGTGACCGGAACGCCCCGTTTGTAGCACGCCGCGAGAATGCTCACCGAACGATACGGGGCTCTCAACGCAATGAGCTTCTTCGCCAGAACTTCACCGTACCCGTCGGCTGATTCTCCGTACGCCTTCGCCAGCCCCTTGTTGATGAAATCGCCCGTCTCCTTCGACATTCCGAATTTCCCGTCGAGGATATTGGCTGCAACGTCCTCCGATGTCCGGCCCCACATCGCGGTCTCGACGTCGTGGATGGCAGCAGCGCTGTTCATCGCCACGTGGGTGACGATCCCGCGCTCCACCAGGTCGACGATGATGGGGGATAACCCCACCTTGATAACGTGCGCGCCCATCATCAGGATCACGGGCTTCCCGTTCCTGCGCGATCGCGCAATATCCCCCACGAGAGCGCGCAGCTCGTTCCCTGCGAGGATGCGGGGAAGCGAGTCGATAAATTCACCGAGACTGGCCTTCCGCGAGTCGGGGACTTTCGCGAAGTCTCTGAGCGCAACCTTGCTCCGACGCTTCTTGATCGAAATCAGGGCGACGCCATCAAGTTTGATCTGCTTGAATTTTGACATGGATGTCCTATTTCACTCTTGCTTTGAGGGGAGCGATGATGCCGGAGTACTCCCGAAGCTCCGCGTCGATCGAACCGATCAAGATCTTCGTGCTCACCTTGATAGGGATCTTGCACTCATCATCCGTTAACCAGACGATGACCCGGCCCTCACTCTTGAACAGTCCCCCTTCCTTGATCAACGGTTCGAGGATGATGCAATCGAAGGTACCGGCCTCGACCTCGAGACGCTGCCGCCCCAGGAATTTCACAGGAAGCGAGTACGCTGAGTCTTTGTAGAAGTTGTAGAGAATCGTCTTCTCACCGATCCGGGCGCTGGAGAAGTCCAACGTGCGCATGTAGTAGAACGCGGAGACCACATCGTGTACATAGGGAGGTACGGGGTACTCCTTCTCATCGGCGTGCGCAATGTTGTTCGCCTGATCGAAGATCGCAGTGAAATCCCGGCGGTAATTGCCCTCCCGCACCTGCTGGGTGAATTTCCACGGGAAGATTCCTCTGACATCCAGGAGGGTCTCATACCGATCTTCGACCTTGTAAATCCACGAGAAGGTCGGCGTCGTATTCACCGTGAAGGTGACCTGATAGCACGGACGGCCGAAAATTGTGTCGGTCTTCGGGATCGACATGACCGCCTCACCCGCTGTGATGAAACTGTATCCCACATCAAAAACGAGCCTTTCACCGACACCAAACGCGAACTGCGGCATGAACCTCAACGGAACGCTGCTCCGATCCTCCAGCTCGCTGGACTCCCCTCTTTTCACAGCCGTCGAATCTTGCCCCACGAGCTTCGAACTGCTCACGAGGGCGAGGGCCAGTGACATCAGAAACACGTTTCTCATATGCTCGCGCGAAGAACCGGTTGTTCTCTGAAAGAAGCCATCAATCCTCTCGCTGCTTGGAAAACCTGGCCGACGGTGATCTGCTCCATACAGTCGTTCCCCCGGCACTTTCCTCCCCTGCACCGCGCACATGCACGGTTGTCTGCGACAAAAACGACTTTCTTCTCCGTCAGCGGCCCCCAGCGTGTCGGATCACATTCACGTATCGGCGGATAAAATGCGATGACCGGAACCCCCACAGCGGCCGCAATGTGCAGCGGACCCGTGGAGTTTGAGACGAAGAGGTCAGCGAACCGGAGAAACGCCGCCAGCTCCATCAGAGAGAGCCTGCCGACAAGCGGAATCGCAGCTTGTTCCGAGCCCTCAACGACGGCCCGGACGAGGCTCTCCTCCTGAAGTATCCCCGTCACCACGACGCGTATCCCCTCGGCACGAAGGAGCTTCGCCAGAGCCCCGAAATTCCGGGGGCTCCAATCTCTCGCCGAGCCGCCGGATCCGGGGTGCAGAACAGCCACGGGCTCAGAGCCGGTCAAGCCCAACTCCTCTCTCACCTTTTTCGCAGCCGACTCCGCGGTCCGACTCGGAACGAGAGTCGCTGCCGGCACAGCCATCGATGGGCACCCAACCGCCTGCAATAACGATAAATTGTACTCCGCCTCGTGCTTTTCGGCAGTTCTTCGATGCTCCAAAACCTTCTTGTTGAAGAAGAACGAATACCATCGGTACCCGCTTCCAACCCTCACAGGGATCCTGGCGAGGAATATAAGCAGCCCCAGTCGAAAAGTGGGGTGCGCGAGGACAACCAGATCAAACCGTTGACGCCGAAGCTCTGAAAGGAACCTAAAGAAGGCCCTTGGCTTTCCCTGCCGGTCGTAGGTGAGGATCCCGTCGATTCCCGGATAGCCTTCTGCCAGCTCCCGGGTGTACTCGCGCAGGAGCATCGAAATACGGGCGCGGGGAAAACGCGAGCGCAGGCAAGTGATCATCGGGAGGGATAGGACGACATCGCCGATCCGGTCGGTCCGCACCACGAGCACGTTGGAGAATTGACGTTGATCCACTCTCATAAGTCATTTCTGCGCCTGTCAATATACGGCAAGGTGGTCTTAGGTGCAACAAATGAATCCGGCGGGAGTGAGCGCCCCTGCGCGACAAGAAAGCGGGGAGTCGGAGAAGGTGAGCGAGGGAGAACAAGGGATGATCGAATCTGGCACAACGCACGTCTCAAGCGAACGAACGATGGACTGAGCAGGAGGCCGCTCAGAGGTTGGTAACCGTCAGATGTGCCACATACTGTTCAGCCGTATGCTGAGACGGCCAACGAGGGTACGGATCGAGTTGCAGGAGCTTGATGCGATAACCGAGCGTGTCGACATGGCTTTGGCGAGCGGTGTCCTCTCGAGAGACGTAGCCGTCGATGGACAATTGGAGATCGATCTCATCAGCCCCCGGTTTGTGTAATCCCACTCTCAGATCCGCCCTCCCTTCCCAGAAACACATCACCTCCAATGGGCATCGAGAGTCACCGAGAAGCTCCTTGAACCGGAGAATCACACCGCTCGGTTGAACGACGGCCATCGCACCGTACCTCAGCGTGAAGGGATCCTCACCGACAATCTTCGGCTCCACGACGTCGGACTCGCAAGCGAGAAAGAGGAAGATGGGAAGAAAAAACGTCGATCTCATAGGATTGTGCCCCCCGAGGCCGCGGGGAGCCTTCCGTTACGATATGAAGACTTTTGCGACATCAAGGAGCAGGGACGGTTTGTTCCACAACGCGGTTCGGAAGATGCCGCCGACAGTTCGTTTCTCCTCCGGCAGCTTGCAGGCGTCATGGCAAAGTTTGTTCAGCGTCTCATCGGAAAACTGATAAATGGCCTCCTTGATGTGGTAGAATACTTCATGCCGCCAACCGAGACGCTTGTGCCATCGCCTCTCGTACTCCTTCAAATGCGCCGGTTCGTCCTTCTCCAGCGCTTCGGCTGCCACCTGACCGGCGATCATCCCGCCAATCATCCCGCTGACGATACCTCCGCCGGAAACGGGATTCACCTGATGCGCAGCATCCCCCACCAGCATGACATTGCCCTTGACAGTCTCCTTGCACGTCGTCGCACATGGCACTCCTCCGGCGATCCTGGTAAGGATGGAGGCATCGGGGAACTTACGAGCTACGAACTCCTCAAGGTATCGAATCGCCGACTTTTCCTTGGCACGTTCGACACTAATGCCGATGCCGACGTTCGCTGAATCTTTCCCCTTCGGAAAAACCCATACATATCCGCCGGGAGCAATCTCCCTGCCAAAGCAGAAGTCGAGAATGCCTTCATCGACCGTTACGCCCGCCAGCGTCATCTGAGCGCAGCTCTCCATGTCACGGATGTGGCAGGTCGTGTCAATGCCCGCCCATTTCCCCACACGACTCTCCACGCCGTCGGCCGCGATGACGACTTTGGCTCGGATTTCCACTCGTTGATCTTTGATCAATGCCCGGACGCCTTTCACTTCACCGTTCGTTCGGACGAGATCATAAACGTACGCCTTGGTAACGACATCCGTCCCCTCCCTCGCGGCGAGTTTCGCCAGCTCGTAATCGAAGATGCGCCGCTCGAGGACATAGCCGATGCCGTCGAGTCTCGGGACGATCGAGTTGCCGTCCGGCACGACGATGCGGAACTTGCTGACGGTGGCAGCGATCCACCGCGGATGAGGCTCGATGAATTGGACCACGCCTTCATGGCTCACCGCCTCGCCGCATCGGACGGGGTAACCGACATCACGGTCCTTTTCCAGCATTAGGACAGATGTGCCGCCGACGGCAGCATACCGCGCCGCCGTCGATCCGGCAGGACCTGCGCCTACCACAATGACGTCGTACTCATCTTTCATGTTGACCGCTGTCTCGTGCTTGAATTTGATGGATTGACGGCAAATCAGATCGCTTCAGGCTCTGGTGAGTCTCTCCACACACCGCCGGAATCCCTTCCACAAGGCCTTTTCGCTAGAACGCAGGCGGTAATTCCTGCGGAAGCGACAAATCTTTCGGCAAGTGCTCGACACCCTCGCGGTGGAATTCGATGACCTCCCATGGGCAGGCCCACACGCACTTCCGGCAGTTCGTGCATCGCTCATCGATGATCCGAATCTCAGCCTCCAGCAACTCGATGGCATCCTCGGGACAGACGCCCACGCAGCATCCGCAGAAGTCGCATTTGCCTGGAACGATGTAGATCATCAAGGGTGTGCTGCGCGCCAATTTCCACCTCGCTGTTTTTGAAAATGCTTTCTATTGCCGAGCCCGAAGTTCGCTCACGCCTGCTTCAAGAACTCAGGCGACTCGATGCTCCTGAGCTGTTTCTCTAGCTCCTGGTGCCGCTCGATGAGAGGTTTCGTGTCGCCCCCCTGGAGTGACGTTTCCTTCAACAACCTCTGGTTTTCCGCCACCTCCTTCTTCAAGTTCTGCTTCTTAAGAGCTACGATCGCATCGCGCGCGAGCGTCCAGGGATCAGCCTCCTCGAACTCGGAGTCGCCTGCTTGCCACTGCTTGCTCAGCTCGTACTTGCTCAAGACCACGTCGGTGATGATGCTCTTGAGCAGAGGGTCCTCGATCTCGAGGAGGAGGTCCGTGACGTGCATCGGTCCGCGCTCGTCGTAGCGCGCGAGGAGCATCTCAAGGATGTGCCTGACCTGGGGCGTACAAACCTCAGGGAGCGTGATGTGCGAGAAAACAAAACTGATGAGGTCGGCTTGGTGCTCCAAGAGAAGTTTGAGGAGATCCCTCTCAGGAGGCGGGATGACGATTGCTTCGCCGGACCGGGCACCTTCCGACTCGCGCATCCGGCTCTCCCCCGCAGCCTGGCGTCCTGCACCGGAGCCCAGAGGGGCAACAGCGCGAGCTCCCTCTTCCCGCCAGCGGTCCAGCTCGCGATACAGCACAGACTCGTAAAGATCGTACTTGGAGGCGACATCTTTGATATAGAAATTGCGTTTCAGCTCGTCCTTCATCTTCGCGATCGACTGCACGATAGAACGAACCGCCTGCGCCTTCCCCTCCGGAGTTGTGAACGCGCCGGCACGCCGAAATTGTCCCGCCTTGAAGTCGATGAACGATATCGCTTGGTCTGAGAGCTTCAGGAATTCCTTTCCCCCGAACTTGCGAACAAAGGAATCGGGGTCCTCTCCCTCAGGCAGCTCCACGATCGCCACGTCAAGATCTTGCGCGAGGACGATATCCATGCCGCGGAGGGTCGCGCTCGAACCGGCCGAATCGGCGTCATAGACCAGCGTGAGTTTCTTCGTGTACCGTCCGATGAGCTGCACCTGCTCCTCCGTCAAAGCAGTTCCGCTCGAGGCGACGACATTTTGAATACCCGCCTGGTAGAGCGAGATAAGGTCCGCGTATCCTTCGACCATCAGTGCGCGTTCTGCCGAGCGGATGGCATCCTTCGAGTGGAAGAGGCCAAAGAGAACGCGACTCTTGTTATAAATGAGCGTCTCAGGGGAATTGATGTATTTCCCGAGCGGGTCGTCCTCGCGGAGCTTCCTCGCACCAAACCCAAGGACACGTCCCGACGTCGAGAAGATTGGAAACATCGCCCGGCCGCGGAAATAGTCGTAGTCGCTCCCATCCTCCCGCGTCCGGATCAAACCGGCCTTGAGGAGATCCTCACGGCTGAAGCCCTCTGCCTTGGCGTGAGTGAGCAGTCCCTCCCAGGAGTTCAGAGCGTACCCGAGACCAAAGACCCGGATGGTTTCATCCGAAAAACCCCTGCCGTGGAAATAGTCCAGCGCAGTTTTCCCTTCCTCAGCCTTCGTCAGATTGTTGTAGAAGAAGAGCCCCGCAAACCGGCAGACGCTGTAAAGTCGCTCTGCCTCACTCTCATGTTGCTCATCGGCCTCCGTCAATCTGATCGTGATGCCGACCTTTTCCGCCAGCGACCGGACAGCTTCCGTGAAGGAAACCTTCTCGAATTCCATGACGAAGGTATAGACATTGCCCCCCTTTCCGCAGCCGAAGCAATGGTAGACCTGCTTCTCCGGGCTCACCGTGAAAGAGGGGGTTTTCTCCTGGTGAAACGGGCATAGACCAACGAAGTTTTTCCCCCGTTTCTTGAGGTGAACGTGCTGGGAGATGACGTCGATGATGTCGTTTGAGGAGCGAATTTCCTCAATCTTTTCAGGCGGAATTCGCATAGCCGGCTTGAATGTAGAGAATAATGAAAGTACAAGCAAGCACTGCTAGAGTGACCGTCACTTCACCGGGTATCCCAGAGTAAGTGACGGTCGCCTCCCTCTGGAATAAAAAACCCTCCTGCTCTCTATGGGAACAGGAGGGTTTCTTGTAAAGACCACCCGCGGGATGGGCAGGCCCCAACGTCGTCGGGGCAGGCTGCCCGGCCCGCAACAGGATTTAGTACATGTCTCCGCCCATGCCGGGATGAGGCATCGGAGAGGTCTCTTTCTTCTCCGGCTTCTCGACGATGGTCGCCTCGGTTGTGATGAGCAGCGCTGCCACGCTCGCCGCATTCTCGAGGGCGATGCGGGTGACCTTGGTCGGGTCGATGACGCCGGACTTGATCAGGTTCTCATACTGCTCCGACTGAGCATTGAAGCCGTAGTCATCCTTCCCTTCCTTCACCTTGTTGACGACGACCGAGCCCTCGAGCCCTGCGTTCTGCACGATCCAGCGGATCGGCTCTTCGAGCGAACGTCGCACGATTTCGATACCGATTTTCTGGTCGTCGTTGTCCGTTTTCACCTCATCGAGCTTCTTCAAACAGCGGAGGTATGCCACGCCGCCGCCGGGGACGATGCCCTCCTCAACAGCAGCACGGGTTGCGTGGAGTGCATCCTCGACGCGTGCTTTCTTCTCCTTCATTTCCACCTCGGTAGAAGCACCGATCTTAAGGACCGCGACGCCGCCGGAGAGCTTCGCCAGACGCTCTTGGAGCTTCTCCTTGTCGTAATCGGAGGTCGTCTTGTCGATCTGCTGCTTGATCTCGTTGATGCGCTTCTTGATGTCCTCTTTCTTTCCGGCACCTTCGACGATGGTGGTGTTGTCCTTGTCGATGGTTATCCGCTTCGCTGTTCCCATGTAGGAAAGCTGCGCATTCTCCAGCTTGAAGCCCTTCTCTTCCGAGATCACCGTGCCTCCGGTGAGAATGGCGACATCTTCCAGCATCGCTTTCCTGCGATCGCCAAAGCCGGGAGCTTTCACGGAGCAGACGCGCAATGTACCGCGGAGCTTGTTCACCACAAGCGTCGCCAACGCTTCACCCTCAACCTCTTCCGCGATCACGAGGATGGACTTGCCGGATTGGGCAACCTTCTCCAACAGCGGGAGAAGATCCTTCATCGCGCTGATCTTCTTGTCGTGGATCAGGATGTAGGGGTCCTCGAGGATCGCCTCCATGCTCTCGGCGTCAGTCACGAAATAGGGTGACAGATACCCCCGATCAAACTGCATGCCTTCCACGACGTCCAGCGTCGTCTCCGTCCCTTTCGCCTCCTCGACGGTAATGACTCCGTCCTTGCCGACCTTCTCCATCGCGTTCGCAATGAGCTCGCCGATTGCGTGATCGTTGTTGGCGGAAATAGAGCCGACCTGCGCGATCTTCTCCTTGTCGTCACCCACGGTCTTGGTCATCTCTTTCAGCCCCTCGACGATCTTCTGGACCGCAAGGTCGATGCCTCGTTTCAGGTCCATCGGGTTGGCGCCTGCTGTGACGTTCTTCAATCCCTCGCGGACGATCGCTTGTGCAAGCACGGTCGCTGTCGTCGTTCCATCCCCGGCGACATCGGAGGTTTTCGAAGCGACCTCACGGACCATCTGAGCTCCCATGTTCTCGATCGGATCGCTCAGCTCAACTTCCTTCGCGACCGTCACACCGTCCTTCGTAACCGTTGGAGCTCCAAACTTCTTGTCGATCACGACGTTTCGACCTTTCGGACCCAATGTCACCTTCACTGCATCGGCAAGCTGGTCAACACCACGCTTGAGAGCAGATCGGGCATCCGAGTCATACTGGATTAACTTTGCTGCCATAGCTTTTTATCTCCTTTCCTCGGGTTCTACTTTTTTGGCATAATGGCAAATATGTCGCTCTCTCGCATGATGAGGAGCTCTTCACCGTCGACGGTGACCTCTGTTCCGGAATACTTCCCGTACAGAACACGATCGCCGGCCTTCACCTCCATCGGGATTAGCTTGCCGTCGTCAGAAACGCGCCCCGGACCGACTGCAACAACTTCTCCCCAGACCGGCTTCTCTTTTGCCGTATCTGGCACGATGATGCCGCCTTTGGTCTTCTCCTCCGCTTCGGATGGCTTCACGACAACTCGATCAGCCAATGGCTTGAGGGTCATATGAAATGCCTCCTTCGTAAAGTTATAAGTTATAGGATGTTACAGAAAGGCACTGGAATTAGCACTCTCTTTAAATGAGTGCTAATAATATAGTCGAATAAGTCCAGCTTGTCAAGAGGGCTTTGACAGTGGATGACCGTCAGTTTTGGCGGGAATGGTCTCTGGTGAGGTGGCGGTCATCGTTCAGGCCTTCGACAATCACCACGTACTCGCCCCGGGGAGGCTTCTTTGAGAGTTCGCTGAGGACAGAATGGACAGGACCCCTCACGAATTCCTCGAATTTCTTTGTGAGTTCCCGAGCAACGACCACCCGTCGATTCCCCCAATGGGACTGGATCTCGCCGAGCGTCTTGAGGATCCTGTGGGGGGATTCGTAGAGAATGATCGTTCTGGTCTCGGATCGGAGAGATTCAAGCTTGGTTTTCCTCCCTTTTTTTTGTGGGAGGAATCCCTCGAACAGAAAACGATCGGTCGGCAGGCCGCTGACGATGAGGGCTGAGATGAATGCCGTTGGTCCGGGAATCGGCACGATCGGGACGCCGACGGCGAGCGCGGACTGCACGATCCAGAAGGCGGGGTCCGAGATGCCCGGCGTGCCCGCATCCGACACAAGCGCGATCGATTGACCTTGCAGAAGCCGCTCGATCAGCTGCCGGGATCGCTGCCGCTCGTTGTAGCTGAAGTAGCTCAACATCGGCTTGCTGATGTTGTAGTGATCGAGCAAGATCTTCGTTTTCCGCGTGTCTTCAGCTGCGATCAGGTCTACGGCAGAGAGAATCTTGACGGCTCTGAATGTGATGTCGTCCAGATTCCCGATGGGAGTTGCAACGAGGTAGAGGGTGCCGAGAGAAACCGATTGACCTTCCGAAAGTTCGTTCAGCATCGCGCTAGCTTTCGGAAGGTTGACAGGTTAGCGGGCCATCGCACATGGATCACGATCTCTCGTCAAACAAAAAGTCATGTATCGCCGTCACATCCTTCTGACCGTCGTATGAGGTCACGAAATCGGAATACCGAGGGCCGCTCTCAACATAAGCATCCCTGAGGCTCAGGTCTGTCAATGAAGATGCTCTCGAGCCCGACCATACGAGGAAGTCAGAGAACTCCCATTGCTCAGGAGTCCTCACCAGCCGTGCTTCGACAGGATTGAGATGAAGGTACCGAACGAGTTGGAGCGCGTGAGAGTCTGAGGTGATGTGCTTTCCTCTTGCCTTACCCTGAAATAATGTGCCAGAGTGTTTCTGTTGGGCATTCACCGCCTGAGTGTACGAATTGAACGTGTTTTGGACGAACTTGGAAATGGAGCCCTCCACATTCTGGCGGAGGAGAAGATGGAAATGGTTCGGCATCAGGCAGTAAGCGATCACGCGAACGTTCGCCACTCGCGCGTATTTCTCGATCAGCCGCAGACAGTGCACGTAGTTCTCTATTTCGAAGAAGATCCTCGGTTTATTCGCCCCGCGATTGAAGAGATGGTAGTATTCATTATCTTCGTACTTCATTCTCTAAACGCCTCAACATTTGCCCCGATATCCTTCCGAAGGCTTAGGGGGCGCCGATGAAACCTTCGGAAGGACTACGTCCCCCAGTCACGAACGTATCGGAAATCGACGTCGATGGTGCGGTAAGAAACCTTCGCGATGAGCGGCAGGCGACGCTTGAACTGGTTCTTCTCGACGAGCGACTTGATCTTCTGAATGAACTCCTTCTCGAAACCAAGCTCATGGAGCTCCTGATCCGTGCGCCGCTCATCCACAAGATGATACAACAACGAATCCACTCGAGCGTACGTAAAACCCATCTCCTCCTCATCCGACTGGCCTTCCCAAAGGTCGGCGGTCGGAGTCTTCTCGATGATCGACGGGGGGACCCCAAGCTTCCGCGCCAGCTGCCAGACCTGTGTCTTATACAGATCACCAAGCGGGTTGATCGCTGAAGCGGTATCCCCATAGAGCGTTCCGTATCCCACCAGAAGCTCCGTCTTGTTGCTCGTGCCGATGACGAGAGCACGCTCGCGAGCCGAGATGTCGTACAACACGATCATCCGCATGCGCGCCATGACATTGCCGCGGCGCACCCGCTCCGTCACGGACCACTGATCGCAGTACGCGTCCACCATCGGGGAGATGTCGACGACTTCAGATCGGACTCCCAGCTTCTCCGCAACCACCCTGGCGTCCGAAACACCCTGCGGGCTGCTGGTTTTGTATGGCAGGATGACCGCAATCGTATTCTCCCGGCCCAGCGCCTCCGCCGCGAGGTACGTACTCACGGCCGAATCCACGCCTCCCGAGACTCCAATGACTCCATTCTGGAACCCCGCGCTCTGCGTCTCGTCGCGCACAAACCTCACCAGCAAATCCCTGACAAGGTCGGCGTTGAGCTCAAGGCCGCCTTTCGCATCTTTGGACGCTGTCTCCACATGTGCTCCTTCCCGGTCTCGTCGAACCGGACCTAGTCTCCCTGACTGATCTCCTGCAACGATTCGCGAATGATTCGAACGCCCTCGTCGATTTCGCTCTTGGTAATATTCAGCGGCGGGCGGAACCGTATCGTGTGATCCCCACAGCCTATCAGGATCAACCCGTTGTCATACGCCTTGCTCCGCAACTGATCCCTGCTCTGTGCCGTGTCGAGGTCCATCGCGCACAACAGGCCTTTCCCCCTGGCGTTCGAGGCCAGTCCGGGGAATTCCCGCTGCAGCTGCTCCAGGTTTCGGAGAAGATGGGCACCAACTTCGCGAGCATTTTCCACGAGCTTCTCCTCCTCAATGATCTCAAGGATTCTCTGGAACCGCACCATATCGACCAGGTTGCCGCCGAAGGTCGAATTGATCCTGCTCGGTTTGTGGAACACATTCTCCAGCACGTCATCAATTCGCTTGCTGCACATAAAGCCGCAGACCTGCGTTTTCTTGCCAAACGCCATCATGTCTGGCTTCACGAAGTACTCGTGCGCCCACATCTTCCCGGTAATACCGACACCGGTCTGCACTTCGTCGAGAATCAGCAGGATGTCGCTCTCATCACAGATTGTACGGAGCTCGACGAAGAATTCTTTGCGGAAGTGGATGTCGCCCCCTTCGCACTGGATCGGCTCGATGATCAGGGCTGCAATGTCATCCGGATTGTTGATGATCGCTTGCTTGATCTGCTGGATCGCGACGGCTTCGGCTTTCTGCACTCGCGCCAGGTTCTCTTTGTTCAGCGGGAATTGGATCGCGGGATTGTGAATCCGCGGCCATCGGAACTTCGGGAAGTAGTTCGTCTTCGTCGGGTCGGTATTCGTCAGCGACAGGGTGTATCCACTCCGGCCGTGGAACGCTCGCCGAAAATGGATGACCTGCCTGCCCCGCTCTTCCGTGTACCCCTTGATGAAATTCTTGCGCACCTTCCAGTCGAACGCCGTCTTGAGGGCGTTCTCGACTGCGAGGGCCCCGCCGTCGACAAAGAACATGTAGGGGAGATACGGAGGCATGGCGATGCGGGCGAACGTCTCGGCAAACTCTGCCATCTCGACCGTATAGGCGTCGGAGTTGGAGATCTTGTTGACGGCCACGTACGCCAGCTTTTCCAGAAATTCTCGGGACGTGAGCTTGGGATGGTTCAGACCAACCGACCCGGAGGCAAAGAAGGTGAAGAAATCAAGGTACCGCTTGTTGTAGCGCGAGTCGTACAGGTAGCAGCCTTGACCCCGCTTCAGGTCGACAACAAGATCGAACCCGTCCACGAGCATATGCTTCGAGAGCGTTGCGTGGACCTCTCCGGGAGGGATCTTGATCGGATACTTCGTGGTAGGTTTTTCTGACGCCGACCTCACCTCAACCTTCGTCGGACTTTCTTGAGGACCTGGGGTTGCGGTCCGCTCGATCTTTGCAGCAGTTGCGTCGGCCATATCGCACCTCGGAGTTGTTCTGTTTCATGGGATGTTGAAATTGCTCGATGATCAGACAAATCCCATGGAGTTCAGAAGAACTCCTGATGCTCGTACAAAGAGACGATATATGGTCGCCCGCTCATAGCCTACTTCTCAGCGTTGTCGATCTGGGCACGCTGGAGCTTCCCGCTGTAATCGACGTAGATGGTCTTCCACTCGGTGAAGAAATCGTACACCGTCCAACCTCCTTCACGATGCCCGTTGCCGGTCTCCTTCACGCCGCCGAACGGCATATGAGCTTCTGCTCCGATCGTCGGGCTGTTCACATAGGTGATCCCGGCCTGAATGTCGCGCATAGCCCGATAAGCGTTGTTGATGTCCTGCGTATAGATCGATGAGGAAAGCCCGTACGTCGTATTGTTGCAAACGGCGATCGCTTCCTCCAGCGATTTCACCTTGACGACCGATAACACCGGACCGAAGATCTCCTCCCGCGCTACCCTCATGTCCGGCGTCACGTCACCCAGCACGGTGGGCTCGTAAAACCATCCCTTGGAGAAGCCGTCACCCTTGGCAATCTTTCCTCCGGTGAGGACCTTCGCGCCCTCCTGAGAGCCAATCTTGACATATTCATCGACGGTCTGGCGTTGTTTCTCGTTGACGCATGGCCCGACATCGACATCGCTCTTGAGACCGTCGCCCAAGCGCAATTTCTGGGCATCCCGCACCACCATCGAGAGAAACTTGTCATACACTTTCTCGTGCACGATCAACCGGCTCGTGGCGGTACACCGTTGACCTGTGGTCCCGAACGCTCCCCAGAGCACGCCTTCCAACGCCAGCTCGAGGTTCGCATCGTCCATCACGATCTGCGCGTTCTTCCCGCCAAGCTCCAGCGAGACGCGCTTCAGCGTCTTGCTCGCAATCTCGGAAATCCTTTTGCCGACGACCGTTGAACCCGTGAAGCTCACCAGGTCGACATCGGGATGATCGACCAGCGCGATGCCCACCTCCGTCCCACCGCCGTGGACCAGGTTCACGGCCCCAGGCGGAACACCGGCTTCCAGAAGGATCTCGACAAGCATCGTAGCCGTCGCGGGCGTGTCCGACGCGGGTTTGAACACGACAGTGTTGCCGCAGAGGAGTGCGGGGAAGATCTTCCACGTGGGAATGGCCATCGGAAAATTCCACGGGGTAATGATCGCCGCGACACCGATCGGAACCCGGACGGACATGTTGAACTTGCTCGGAAGCTCCGAGGGCACGGTATGCCCGAACAGCCTTCTGCCCTCCGAAGAGGCGTAGTAAGCCGTGTCAATCCCCTCCTGGACGTCCCCCCGCGTTTCGAGCAGCACTTTTCCCATCTCGCGCGTCATTTGCCTCGCGATCTCCTCCTTGCGTGCTGTCAGGAGGTCACCCACTTTCCGCATGATATCCCCCCGCTTGGGCGCGGGGACGAGGCGCCACGATTCATAAGCGTTGCGCGCCGCCCTGACGGCCGCGTCTACGTCCTCTTTGTTCGAGAGGGGAAAGGTACCTATTACTTCATCCCAGTTCGCAGGATTTCGATTCTCGAAGGTCCTTCCAGATTTCGAGTCAGTCCATTTGCCGTCGATGTAGTTCTGAAACTTCTTAGCCATGAAAACCCCTCGTCGTCATATTATTCCGACCTGTTCAAAGATGTAGTCTACGTGTGTAAGACTCCTCTTGGGATCGAACAGCTTATCCAGTTCGACCTTTGACAGATGCTGGGTCACTTCCTGACGCTGTTCCAGCAAGTCCCGGAAGCTCTGATCGCTCTTCCAAACTTTCATCGCCTCGTCTTGCACGAGCCGATAGGCGTCCTCTCGCTTCAGGCCTTTCTGAGTCAGCGCGAGCATCACATCCTGGGAATAAATGAGGCCGCGCGTTCGGTCGATGTTCGCCCGCATGTGGTCGGGATAAACGAGCAGTTCTTCCGCGATCTTCGTGAACTCGGCGAGCATATAGTCCAGCAGAATACAGCTGTCCGGGATGATGACCCGCTCCACGGAAGAGTGCGTGATATCCCGCTCGTGCCAGAGGGCCACGTTTTCCATCGACGCCAGAGCGTTCCCGCGCAGGACCCGTGAAAGCCCCGCAATCCGCTCACAGGTGATCGGGTTTCGCTTATGCGGCATCGCCGACGACCCCTTCTGCCCCTTCGAGAAATACTCTTCGACCTCCAGGACTTCCGTCTTCTGAAGATGGCGGATCTCCGTCGCGAACTTTTCGAGGGAGCAGCCGCACACCGCCAGCGTGTTCATGAACTCTGCGTGCCGGTCTCTCTGCAGCACCTGCGTCGAAATCGGCGCCGGTCGGAGGCCGAGTTTTTCGCACACATACCGCTCGACAGACGGATCGAGGTGGGCGTACGTGCCGACAGCTCCCGAAATCTGGCCGACCGAAATCGTCCGCAAAGCGCTCCGGACCCGTTCGATATTGCGCTCGGTCTCCGCGTACCAGAGAGCGAGCTTGAGGCCCAAGGTCGTCGGCTCGGCGTGGATCCCATGCGTCCGCCCGATCATCGGCGTGTGCTTGAACTCCTTCGCCCGCCTGGCCAGCACCGTCCGAAGCGCCTCGAGATCCTTCACGAGCCGCTCCGCCGATTGTTTCATCTGGACCGCGAGAGCCGTATCAAGAATATCCGATGATGTCATGCCCAGATGGATGAAGCGAGATTCCGGCCCGACATGCTCACCCACGTTCGTCAGGAAGGCGATCACATCGTGCTTGACCTCGTTTTCGATCTGCAGGATGCGATCCACATCAAATTTCGCTTTTGCGCGGATGACATCCACGGCCTCCGCGGGGATGACGCCGAGCTGCGCCTGCGCTTCGCAAGCGAGGATCTCGATTTCGAGCCAGATGCGGAACTTGTTCTCGTCTTCCCAAATTCCGCCCATCTCGGGCCGAGTATAGCGTGTGATCAAGTTCTTCCTGTCTTCACATCTTCAAGCGGGTTTCTGCTCCAGTTTCAGCTCGACATCCATCGTCTTTCGATCCCGATACACTTTCAGCTTCATCACGTCGCCAGGATTCGCATCGTCGAGTATGGAGGCCAGCTCCTCCTCGGAGTTCACTTTATCGCCATTGACTTCGAGGACGATGTCTCCGACCTTGAGGCCGACTTTCTCCGCCGGGCCCTTACGGTACACATCACTGATAATGATGCCCCGGACTTCCGACATCCCAAAGTAGCGCGCCACCCGAGCGTCCACCGCCTGCGATTCGAAGCCGGCCCAAACGTTTCGGACGACCTTTCCTTTGTTGCGCAGCTCGGCCACGACTTTCTTCACCTTGTTCACCGGTATGGCGAAGCCGTACCCTACAAATGCCTGGCTGACTCCTCCCGTGTAGATGAGCGTGTTCATGCCGATGACTTCGCCGCGGCTGTTGACCAACGGTCCGCCACTGTTCCCGCCGTTGATCGCTGCGTCCGTCTCGATCATATCGCGGTAGACAGCGTTGTTCTGTCTACCCAGATTCATGCCAACCGAACTGATGACACCGACCGTTACAGTCGGCTTATCGTTGATTTCGAACAATCCGAAGGGATTGCCGAGGGCAATGGCCCATTCTCCGATAATGATATCGTCAGAGTTCCCAAGCATCGCATACGGAAGGTCCTTTCCATCCACCTTGACAAGTGCAATGTCCGACACGGGATCCGCCCCAACGAGTTGGGCTTTCAGCCGACGGCCCCCGACAAGGGTCACCGTGATCTCTGTGGCGTTGCCCGCAACGTGGTAGTTGGTTACAATGAAACCATCCGGCGAGATGATGACCCCCGATCCGAGGTTTTTCACCTGATACCGCTGGGGCCCGATAAATTGCCTCCAAAATGGATCGTCGCTGAAGAAGCGACGGACCGAGGGATCAATCTGGAACAGGCCGGGCTGTTCACGGATCTCCGTGACATTGATGCCGACCGTTGCGGGACTCACTTTGGCGATCGCACGCGTAATGGCGTTCTGCCGGGTGGAGGCGATTTGATCGGTATCCTGTGACGGCTTGTCCTGAACCCGTACGGACGCGGGAAAGGCCTCATCATAGGCGACATCTCTGGTACCTGCCGCTGTGGCCACTGCTGACGGCCGGATGCTGTAGCCTATTCCGATACCGACGACGAGCGGGGCCGCCAGCATAAGAAGAACCTTAAAACCTCTGCTTGTCATGGTCCTCTCAGATGTTTTGTACGGATTCAGATATCACGCAGCTAGAGATCTCTCGCTCTCGACCCCCTCCAAAGACCTCCCACCACATCAAAATGCCCCAGGAGGAGCACGATACTCAAGATGCACGAGAAGAAGAGAAAGGTGCCATCATCCACTGCCGGGAGGATCGGCATGCGGGTCCAGTGCCACGGCAGCACGAAGAGGATCACGGGCGTGGAAAAAATCGCGATAAGGTTGGATGTCAAGACCTCGCGCCTCAGCAGAAGCTTCGATACCAGCCACACAACACACCACGCGATGGTGTAGCTGAACCCCAGAAGGAACAACCCACCCGCAGTCGTGGCCAGCCCTCGGCCTCCCTTGAACTTCAGCCAGACCGGGTAGTTGTGCCCTGCGATGGCGCCAAGCAGAGCGACCGCCTGAAGCGAGAATGCGTCTCGATGGAGAAACATTGCCGCAGCGACGGTCACCAGGCCCTTCAACGCGTCCAGCACGCCGACCAGAATTCCAACTGCCTTGGAATGAGTGACGTAGAACGCATTGAAACCGCCCGCGTTGCCGCTCCCTGCCCCCCGGATGTCCACCTTGGCCTTCCATCGCACGAGGAAATAGGCCACGGGGATGGATCCGATAATGTAGCCGCCAACAAACATTTCAACGACGGTCAGCACATTCATAGGCTAAGGGGTACCTTTCCGGGCAAGCTGCTCTTTAAAAATTACTGAAAACAGGCGCGAGAAGCAAGGTAAGCGTGACGACGACCGAGAAGCAGATGAGAGAGAGGGGGGAAAATGAAGCGGAATTGCCAACAAAGGACGAACGTGATGCTTTCAGGGGGTGTTTCGAGATGTAAAAACCCTACGCACCATGCTATTCCCCCTTAGCATCCCTAGTCATCAGGTCTTCGGTGGCTTGGCGGGGGTCTTTCTCTTCAAAAAGAACTCTGAACACCTCGGTCATAATGGGGAGTTCGATATCGTACTTCTTCTCGATCTCCCTCACCGATTTCGCTGTAGCAACACCTTCAGCCACCATCACCATTTCTTTGAGAACGTCCGCCAGTTTCCTTCCCTTCCCCACCTGCTCACCAACATAACGATTGCGGCTATGGCGACTCATACAGGTGACAATGAGGTCCCCAACCCCCGACAGTCCGGCGAACGTTCGGGGCTGTGCACCGAGCTTGACACCCAGGCGGGTGATCTCGTAGATCCCCCGCGTCATGATGGCTGCCTTGGTATTGTCCCCGAAGCCGGCCCCGTCGCTGATACCCGCCGCCACAGCGATGACGTTCTTGAGCGCTCCGCCAAGCTCCACACCTCGGATGTCCTCGTTCACATAGACGCGGAAGTACCTCGTCGTGAACGCTTCCTGGACGACCTTGGCCGCTTTCTCCTTGTAGGCGGCGGCAACGATCGCCGTCGGGACTTGCCGCGACACCTCTTCGGAATGGCTGGGGCCTGAGAGAATGGCGAGATTCTCGCGTCTTTCGTGCTGCAGCACGTCGAGCAGCACTTCCGACATCGTCATGAGGGTGTGATTCTCGATCCCCTTCGCCACATTACAGATAATGGTCTTCCCAAGATTGAGCGAGGCGATCTTCTCGATCACCGAGCGAAGGAACTGTGAGGGCACCGCAGCCACGATCATGTCCCGACCGTCGGCGGCAGCCTCGATGTCCGACGTGATTGCAAGCGTGGGTGGAAGAGGGATACCGGGGAGGAAGGCAGGGTTCTCGTGCCGGTCACGCATCAACGCTTCCTGTTCGGGCTTATACGTCCAGAGGTTTACCTCGTGACCGTTGCCGAGCAGAACCAACGCCAGAGTTGTCCCCCAGCTACCTGCGCCGAGGACGGTGACCTGCATGAATCTCGCTGCGTCTGTGGTGTGGGTTTATTCCCGGCTCAAGAAGACTGCGTGGTGTTTTACAAGAGAAACCGGGAGTTTGGCGCGCTCTCCCTACAGGGTGTTGTTCGTCTCCCGAACTGGCCCCCGAGAGAGACGGGTAATCTTTTTCTCCGTGCCTTCGATCAATCGCTTGATGTTCTGGCGGTGGGAATAGACCAGGAGAACGGCAACAGAAAGGCTGAAGACAATCAGGGTCCTGTAACTGTGGATCTCGTCGCCAAGTATGTTGTATCGAACAAAGAGCGAGACGGGAAACGCCACCGCGGCGGAGATCGACCCGAGCGAGACGTACTTGTATGCCCAAAAGACGATCATGAACACCGACACCGAGATCGCAAACTCTGTGGGCGCGATCCCGATCAGCATCCCGGCCCCCGTCGCGATCCCCTTCCCTCCTTTGAAACCTGCAAACACCGTCCAGATATGACCGATGACCGCTGCAGCGCCACAGATCATCTGAATGACCGTAAAATCGTCGAAGGGTGTCTTGTTGTAAAACGGAAGCGTGGGATCCCAGAACAGACGGGCGATCAAAACAGTTACGGCCACTCCTTTTCCGATGTCGACCAGTGTAACAAGAAGTCCGGACTTCCATCCGAGGACCCGGAATACATTCGTGCCTCCGGCGTTGCCGCTCCCCTTTGTGCGGATGTCGAATCCGTGTCCCCACTTCGACAGCATGATGCTCGTCGGAATCGATCCAACAATGTAACTCAAGAGAATAACGATTGCCAGATTCAGCATTCAAAAAATCCTTTGGCTGGTGGAGGAGCAGACAACATCATTTTTAAGATAGTCACTTCGGGTGTGAGACGCAAGCAATTTCCCTCGCAGAGCGTGACGAGGGTCAAATCAGGCCTTTTGTCCTCCAGCGCTCGAGGATCAACTTCCCGAGCTCCAAATCCTCGCGCGTGGTAATCTTGATATTGTCGTACGAGCCCTCGACAATCCTCGCTTTCAGGCCGATGCGCTCGACGAGCGCAGCCTCGTCTGTCGAATAGTACTTCTCCTTCTTCGCCCGCTCAAACGCTCTGATCAGGACGGACGCCCGAAAAGCCTGCGGAGTCTGCACGAGCCAGAGGGCGTTGCGATCGAGCGTCTGATCGAAGAATTCCCCTCCTGCCGACCGGCGGATGGTGTCCTTCGGCTGAACTGCGAGGACCGCCGCGCCGTGTTCCTTGCACGCTTTGATAAGGTGCGAGATCCGTTTCGACTCGACGAACGGCCTCACACCATCATGAACCAGCACGATGTCGGATGCCTTCAGCGGAAGCAGCTTCATGACGTTCAAGACAGAGTCCTGTCGCTTCTCGCCGCCCACCGTGACTTTACTGACCTTGTGGAGGCGGTACTGCGACAGGAGAGACTCCACCTCCGCGATCGACTGCTCGGGCACCGCAACGGCGATCTCGTCCACATCGGGGCAGTGTTCAAAGCGCTGCAGCGTGTGGACAAGGATCGGCTTGTCCCTCAGCAAGAGAAACTGCTTCTTGACGGAACCGCCAAGCCTGGTGCCTGCTCCTGCAGCCGGAATGACGACGAAAACCTTTGGTCGACTTCGTGGCATTTGTGCACGGTGGCCCCCCGCATGAAGGCGCTCGATAAGACGGGAGCTTCCTTTCAGTAGATGAGCATTGCGTCGCCGTAGCTGTAGAACCGATAACCCTCTTTCGTGGCCCTTTTGTAGGCTCGCATCAGGAACTCGTGACCCGCGAACGCACTGACAAGCATCAGCAGCGTCGATTCCGGCAGGTGGAAATTCGTGATGAGCCTATCCGTAATCTTGAAATCATACGGCGGGAAAATGAACTTGTCGGTCCAGCCTCTCGAGGGCTTCAGATGGCCGTCGGAGGTCACGCTGGACTCCAGCGCCCGACTGGCGCTCGTCCCCACAACGACGACGTTGCGCTTGGCATCGATGGTCTTGTTGATGAGGTGCGCCGCCTCTTCCGAAATCTCGTAGTATTCTGAATCCATTTTGTGCTTCGTGAGATCTTCGACCTCGACCGGTCTGAAGGAGCCGAGACCCACATGAAGAAGGACCGGGACGATCTTCACCCCCTTGTGCTCGATCTTCCGGAGAAGCTGCCTGGTAAAATGGAGCCCGGCCGTCGGCGCGGCCACAGCCCCCAGGACGCGCGCATACACGGTCTGATAGAGATCCTTGTCCTTGTCCGTCGCATCCCGTTTGATATAGTACGGCAGCGGCGTGATCCCGATCCGCTCGATGATCTTGAAGAAATCCCCCTTGTGGTTGAAGCGGACCGTTCTCCCGCGCGACGTCGTGTTGTCGATGACCTCGCACCAGAGTTTCCCGTTGTCAAAGAAGATCTTGTTTCCGATGCGCACCTTCCGTGCGGGGTCAACGATCACATCCCAGATGTTCTCTTCCGCATTGAGCTCCCGCAGCAGAAAGACTTCGATCTTCGCATTCGTCTTTTCTTTCTTTCCAAAGAGGCGCGCCTGGAATACCTTCGTCTCATTGATGACCAGACAATCACCTTTGCTCAGATAATCCAGGATCTCATAGAACTTGTGATCTTCGATCGATTCATCGGCACGATTCAGCACCATCATTTTCGAATGATCACGAGGCTTCGCTGGAAACTTCGCGACGAGATTTCGCGGCAAGGGGTATTTGAAATCAGAGAGTTTCATCTCTCTCCCTCATGATGTGAAATGATGTGGACCCTGCGACAGTTTATCAGTGATCTGAGACGAAACGGCACCCGCGTGTCGGCGTGCTCCCGCCCGGCGGGGCCGGCGCCTCCGGTCACCGTTTCCGAGCCGTTTTCTTTTTGGAGGATCGCTTCGCGTGCTTTGACCCTGCCCGTTTCCCCGCGGCGCCATCGTGCGTCAACGCCGCCCGGGCCGCGGCCAGCCGCGCGATCGGCACGCGGAAGGGGGAACAGCTGACATAGTTCAGTCCGATCATGTGGCAGAATTCGATACTCGAAGGATCCCCGCCGTGCTCCCCACAGATGCCCAGCTTCAGACCGGGCCTCACACTCCGCCCCTTTTCCACGGCGATCTTCATCAGGGCGCCGACGCCCGTCCGGTCGATCACCTCAAAGGGATCTTTCGCATAGATATCTTTCTCAACGTACGGGATGAGGAAGCGACCCGCATCATCGCGGCTCACGCCGAGCGTCGTTTGCGTCAGGTCGTTCGTGCCGAAGCTGAAGAACTCCGCCACACGAGCGATCTCATCGGCTGTGATCGCGCCGCGGGGGATTTCGATCATCGTCCCGACGAGATACGGGAACTTCACCCCTTGCTCCTTCATCACCTCCTCCGCGACGCTCCGCACGATTTGCTCCTGATTCTGGAGCTCGATGACGTTGCCCACGAGCGGGATCATCACTTCCGGCTCGACCGGTATCCCCCGCTTCTTCACTTCTGCAGCGGCCTCGAAAATTGCGCGCGACTGCATCTCGGTGATCTCGGGGTAGACAACCCCGAGGCGGCAGCCGCGGAAGCCGAGCATCGGATTGAACTCGTGCAGCGAATCGACACGCTGCTTCACCTTTTCATACGTGATCCCCATTTGCTGCGCCAGTTCGCGCTGCGCCGCCTCTTCGTGAGGCAGAAACTCGTGCAACGGCGGGTCGATGGTGCGGATCGTTACGGGCCGCCCGTTCATCGCCTCGAAAATCCCTTCGAAGTCCTTGCGCTGCAACGGCAGAAGTCTCGCCAGCGCGGCCTTGCGCTCCTCTACGGCATCGGCGAGAATCATCTCGCGCATCGGCCCGATTTTCCCTTCGCCGAAGAACATGTGCTCGGTTCGGCACAGGCCAATCCCCTGAGCGCCGAAGGCGACGGCGTTCGCCGCCTGGTCGGGCTGGTCGGCATTCGTCCGGATCTTCAACCTCCGGTATTTGTCCGCCCATTTCATGATCTTCTCAAATTCCTGATAAACGGGAGCGTCCTTCGGATCGAGCGTCTTGTCGACAAGGACCTGAAGGACCTCAGAGGGCCTAGTGTTGACCTTGCCGCTGATCACCTCGCCCGTGGATCCGTCGACGGAGATCCAGTCGCCCTCTTTGATCTCCTTTCCGCTCACCCTCATCGTGTGAGAATTGTAGTCGATGTCGAGCGCATCGCATCCTGCAACGCACACCTTGCCCATCTGCCGGGCGACGAGGGCAGCATGGGAAGTCATCCCGCCGCGGGCGGTGAGAATCCCTTCCGCAGCACTCATCCCCCTGATATCTTCAGGGGATGTTTCGATGCGGGTGAGGATCACATGCTCGCCCCGCTTGGCCCACGCCTCCGCATCGTGCGCATTGAACACCACACGCCCCGTCGCCGCTCCAGGCCCTGCATTGAGTCCCTTGGCCAGCAAGCGTCCGCTCTTGACCGCAGCCTCCTTCTCCTTCAGATCAAAAATTGGCCGCAGGAGCTGATTGAGTTGATCCGGCTGGATTCGCAAGAGGGCTTCTTCATCCGAAATGAGTTTGTCTTGCGCCATATCGACGGCGATCTTGATCTCCGCGAACGCGGTCCGCTTGCCGACACGGCACTGGAGCATGTAGAGCGTCCCCTGCTGGATGGTGAACTCGATGTCCATCATCTCGTGGTAGTGTTGCTCGAGGGTCTTGCGAATCTTCTCCAGATGCGCGTAGATCCTCGCGTTCTGCTCGGCCATGCGTGAGATCGGCAAGGGCGTCCTGATCCCGGCGACGACGTCTTCGCCCTGCGCGTTCATGAGATACTCCCCGTAGAAGATGTTCTCGCCGGTCGCCGGATCACGTGTGAAGCCGACCCCCGTGCCTGAATCCTCCCCCATGTTTCCGAACACCATCGTTTGCACGTTCACCGCAGTGCCCCACGATGCCGGGATGTCATACAGCTCGCGGTACGCAATTGCGCGATCATTCATCCACGATCCGAATACCGCACCGATCGCTCCCCACAGTTGGTCCATCGGATCCTCGGGGAAATCGCTGCCCGTGTGCTCTTTGACTGCATGCTTGAAACGCACCACGAGATCCTTCAAGTCGTCGGCGGTCAGCTCGGTGTCGAAATGGACCTCCCTCTCCTTCTTCTTCTGTTCGATGATCGCCTCGAACGGATCGATGTCATCTTTGTGGACGGGCTTGAGGCCAAGCACCACATCGCCGTACATCTGGACGAAGCGTCGGTACGAATCGTAGACGAAGCGTTCGTTGTTGGTCTTCTTGATGAGCCCTTCCAACGTCACGTTGTTGAGCCCGAGGTTCAGGACCGTATCCATCATCCCCGGCATCGATGCCCGGGCGCCGGAGCGGACCGAAACCAGCAACGGATTCTTCGCATCGCCAAACTTCGCGCCCATTGCTTTCTCCACCTTCGCGAGCGCCGTCTCAACATCCTTCGTCAGAGACTTTGGGTATGTCTTTCCGTGCTTGTAGAAGTAGGTGCAGAGTTCCGTCGAGATCGTGAAACCAGGCGGCACGGGAAGGCCGATGTTGGTCATCTCGGCCAAGTTGGCTCCTTTCCCGCCCAGCAGACCCTTCATCTCAGCAGTGCCTTCGGCTTTTCCCTTGCCGAAGAAGTAAACGTACTTCGGTGTCTTTGCCATAGTGAGATTCTCTCTTTCCTTTAGTTCACAGTAGAATGAAGAGGGGATGATGCTCCCCGTTGTTCCAGAGAATTCCTGACTTCTTTGACAAACCGCTCTGCAATGAATCGAGCCGCCGGATGATTCGCATCCTTCATGCGCTCCGGATGCCACTGCACGAGCAAGAGAAATGGCATTCGGTCTTTCATGATCCACTCGGCCGATTCCGTCACGCCGTCCGGCGATATGGCCCCAACCATAAGACCGTTTCCCAGCCGACCGACGGCTTGATGATGCGAAGAGTTGACCATCAGACGTCCCGTTCCTGTCGTCTCCGCCAAGAGCGAACCCGGCGCCACATCAACCTCGTGACATGGCTCATCTTCCTTGGCGGAAGCGTGATCGCCATAGCCGGCCGACGGAAGATCAACGATCAGCGAGCCGCCGAGGTAAACGTTGAGGAGCTGCATGCCGCGACAAACCGCGAGGATCGGCAGATCGACCTCGAGAGCCCGATCGACCAGATCAAGCTCGAAGGCATCTCTCCTTTCGTCCACCCCCTTCATTCGGTCGGGCTCGACATCCATTCCGTAATAGGACGGGTGAATGTCCCCGCCTCCCGTCAGAAGAAGCCCATCGATTCCGGTGATTTGGTCAGCGTTCGCGCTCCAATAGGATAGGACGACGAATTCCACGGCCGGATCGATCCGGCGAATCCATTCCAGGTATTGATCGAGCTTGTGCGCAGGGCCAAGCGTGTCTGTGACTCCGATCCGCACGAAAGCGTCTTCCTTTCTCACAGGCTCCGGTTCAACTTCTGCAATGCCTCCGTCAGGTGCTGATCGCCGCCGATGATCTCTTCCTCGATTTCGACGTAGTAGACGGGGTTTCGTTCCAGAAAATCTCCCGCGTTGGCGCTCGCACCTCCTAATCGGACCAGATCCTTCTCCGTCGTGAGGACATAGTCAGCCCCCACCCGGCGGGCAGCCTCTTCGACCATTCTTAAATCCTCGGCCCGATAGCGATGATGATCCCCGAACTTCACGTGTTCACCGACCTGAACCTCCAGCGTCCCCAAGGTCTCTTCGAAGGAGGCAGGGTCGCCGATGCCGGAGAACGCAGCTACGCTTTTGCCCTTGACGCCGTTCAGGTCGATGCTGAACCTCGTCGTCGCGCGCCTCACCGCCCTCACCTTCACTCGCACCCCAATCATCGGCCGGTCGATGCGCTTACGAAGCCGATCCTCCAGCTGGAGAAAATGGGCCTCATCCGTGCAGCGGGAGAGGACAATCAAGTCGGCCCGGCGGAGAGAACGGAACGGCTCCCTCCGATTGCCCGCGGGCAGCAGGTGCTCGTCGGACAGGACCTCCTCCGCCGACAAGAGGACTACATCGAGGTCCCGATGGATCGAGCGATGCTGAAATCCATCGTCGAGGAGGATCAGGTCAATACCGAACTGTTTGACTGCATACCGGGCACCGCGCACGCGCCGCTCATCGACAACGACCACGACGCCCTTCAGCTTCTCAGCAAGCTGGGTTGGTTCATCCCCCGCAAGACTTGCCTCCACACAGACAACGCTGCCGTTGCTCACGACCACCGTCCCGGTTCCTTCCCTCTTATAGCCCCGACTGACGATAGCGATCCGCCAGCCCTCCGATGTCAGGTGTCTCGCAAGCAACTCGACGAAAGGCGTTTTCCCCACGCCACCGGCTGAGAGGTTCCCCACCGAGATGACGGGCACGCCGACGGCGTGAGCCTTTCGAATCCCAATGTCAAAGAGCAGGTTGCGAAGCGTTACTCCCGCACCGTAGATCGACGAGAACGGAAGAAGCAGTTCGCGCATGGGACTCACCCTGTTGCCATCTGGACAATCCGTTCGGCAACCCGCTGCGATGCACCGATCTCTCCGAGCCTCTCTCTAACCTTTGAGAGATCTTCCCTCATCGTGATGAGGACGGACTCATTGCGGAGGATCTTCAGCGCTTCTCGCGCCAAGTTCGCACCGGTCGCCCGATGCTGGATGAGCTCCGGCACGATCCGCTTGCCGGCGACGATATTGACCAGGCCGATATTCTTGATCCGCACCATCGCTCGACCGATCAGATAGGTCAGCCAGGAGGTCTTGTAGACGACCACCATCGGCGTCGTGAAGAGCGCCGTCTCCAGCGTCGCGGTGCCGGAAGTGACCAATGCGAAGTCCGAGTGGTCCATCGCCTCGTACGTTGCACCCTTGATCAGATGAATCCCCTCGAGATTGTAGAACGGCCGGAAGTGCTTCTCGTCGAGCGTGGGGGCGACCGCGACCGCTATCTGCATCTCCTGCTCGCGGGCAATCATCCGCGCCCCTTTGAGCATTTCCGGAAAAATATTCTCGACTTCCTGCAGCCTGCTTCCGGGAAAGAGGCCGAGCAGTTTCCTGTTCGGATCAAGACCGTACCGTTTGAAGAACCCTTTTCGATCCAGATTGGACCGCAGGACCTCCAGCAGGGGGTGACCGACAAACTCAGCGTCGACTCCTTCCTTGCGGTAGAGATCTACCTCGAAGGGGAAAATGACCAGCATCTTGTCCACGACGCCCCGCATGCGCTTGATGCGCGAGCGATGCCACGCCCAGACCTGCGGACTGATGTAGTAAACGACCTTCACGCCGTTCCGTTTCGCCGTGGCTGCGAACGGGAGGTTGAAGCCGGGATAGTCGATCAACAGCAGCACGTCCGGCTTTCTAAACTTCAGCACCATTTCGAGGGCTCGCTTAACGGACCGAATGATGGGAAGGTGCCGGAGAACCTCGGCGAACCCCATAAAGCTCAACTCGTTGATGTGGTAGATCAGCTGCATCCCTGCGGCCTTCATCCGATCGCCCCCGACTCCGAAGATCTCCAGCTTAGGATGACGCCGCTTCAGTTCCCGCACAACGCCGGAGCCGTGAAGATCACCCGACGCCTCCCCCGCTATGATCATCACTCGCTGGATCACTCGTTACCTCCACAACCACAGGGCAACAAGCAGCGTGAGCACAAGTCCGACCGCCTGCAGAGTTCGCCGCTCGGAGCGCAACGCTCCAGACCAATGCGGTTTCTGTTCCTCCTGGGCAGGATGCTTGTAGGGCTTGAGCCGAGGAATGAACTGAGGGACGTTCGTCTTGAATTCAAGATACCGTGGACCGAATTCCTTTTCGAGAAACTCCTCCTCCAGCGAGACGATCGACAGATATTGAAACGCGAAGTACACAAGAGCGACGATCACCAGCCACGGGAACAACGCGTTCGCCATAATGCCGATGCCCGTATACAGAAGGATGTTACCGAGGTACAGGGGATTGCGCACATAGGCGAACGGTCCGGAGACGATCAACTCCGGTGCGCCGACACTCCCCGTGACCCGCGTCAGACTCCCCGCGCACGCGACACCCCAAAACCGGAGCAGCTCCCCAAGCAGCGCCATCACCACGCCGATCAGCATGCTCTCGCGGGTGGGTTTCGCGAAGAGGATCATCGCAAGCAGAAAAGGTATCGGCGTGTAGCTGCGGTACTGAAATAGCGTGTTCCGGAAATCGCTCAATTGAATTCATCCAGTGAGGGGATCGATGGAGCACGTCTCAACCCTGCAGAAAAACCTCTCGGCGAGCCATCTCTGCCTCGCGACGTTTCTTAATCCGTTTCCGCTGGAGCAGCTGCTCCATGCGCGACCGGACATCTCCAAAATGAGAAAACTCATGATAGGAGATATTCTGTTGCTGGCAGTATTTGATCAGACCTCTTTTGGCAAACACGATGTCGGCGTAACGGACCGGACACCGGTCGGAGATCCCGTCCCCGACATAGACAATGATGTCATCGTCCGCCGAGAGCGTCAGCAGGTGGTTCCGCTTGCAATTGGCGCATTGGTCGCATTCCGAGTCCGTGTAGGGAAAGGAGGGGACCAGTTTGGTCGAGGCTCCATCCCGGGAAAACTCAATGTGGTTGGCGAAGAACGGCACACGCTCCAGTCCGTTGCTGCGCAACATTCGCCCTACATAGAAATCCAGACCGTCGCTGAGGATGACGAGAGGAATCGCTTGTGACTCACAGAACAAAACGAATTCTTTGAAGTACGAGTCGAGCGCAAACTGTTCGATGAACTGCTCAAGCTCTTCCGGCCTCGCACTCTCGACCGCCGCACATTCCCGGCGCAGGCACTGCTGAGCGGTGATCGAGCCGTCGAGGTATCCTCGAACGATCTCCTCCGCCCTCGCCCCGGCGAAGGTACGGAAGAGTTGCTCCCCCACGTCGTGGGAAGCCGTCGTTCCATCGAAGTCGCAAAAAACCCGGATGACGGGAGATCGGCCCCTTCCTTCCATCAGGCGCTCGTCACCGGCTCATTGAAACGGACGGAGACCAGTTTCGAAACTCCCTCCTCCTCCATCGTTACGCCGTAGAGCGCGTTGGCCGCTTCCATGGTGCGCTTGTTATGGGTCACGACGATGAACTGCGTGTTGTCCGAGAAGCGGCGCAGGATGCGCGTGAACCGGTCGATGTTCGTATCATCCAGCGGCGCATCGACCTCATCGAGGATACAGAACGGGCTGGGCTTCACAAGGTAGATCGCAAAGAGAAGCGCGATCGCCGTCAGCGTTTTTTCGCCGCCGGAGAGAAGATCGATCGACGTCGGGCGCTTGCCGCGCGGCTTCGCGATGATCTCGATGCGCGCTTCGAGCGGATCGACCCCTTCTTCCAGCCTCAGATCGCACTCGTCCCCCTCGTCAAAGAGCCCCTTGAAGGTGGTGATAAAGTTGTCCCGGATCTTGCCGAACGTCTCCAGAAACTGGTTCTGCGCGGTCGTATTGATCTCCTCGATCGTTGTCAGCAAGGTTTGCTCCGAATCGACGAGGTCCTTCCGTTGGGCGTTCACGAAGTCGAGCCGCTCCTTCTCGCTCTTATACTCATCGAACGCCGCGAAGTTGACCGGCCCCAGGGTCCGGATTTTCTCCTTCAGGGTCCGAACTTGTTCGCGGGCGGCGTGAAAGTCGAACGTCTCGTTGTCATCGAACGATTGCAGCTGGAGGTCCAGCTCGAATTCCTCCTTGGCGCGCGTCTTCAGATTCTCGGCTCTCATCGTGAGCTCCTGAATCTTGAACTCGAGATCGTGCGCCGCCTTCAGAGAGCCTTCGTGCTTCAGTCTCTCATCTTTGAGCTTGAGCTCGATGTCATGCACCTGACCGCGCTTCCCGGCGAACTCTTTCTCGATCTCCTTTTTCTTTTCCGCAAGAATTGTGAGCTCGCCGCGCGCTGCCTCAAGCGCTTCTTCGGTCTCCTTCATCGCGCTCGTCAGGTTCCCAATCTCCTGCTTCGCCGCGAGGATGTCTGCCGACCGTTGTTCGAACGTCGACGCCAGCGTTTTGATCGTGGAGGCCGCGTGGTCGATATCCTGCTGGATGCTCCGCTCTTCTCCCTTGAGCGAGAGCACGTGAACGTTCGCCTCATTGGCGATCCGGGAGTACTCATTCCAGAGCGCCTCCATCGTCTCGACTTCCGAGGCCGCCTCACCCGACTGCCGCTCCGCGTCGGCCCTCCTTCGTTCCAGCTCTTCAATCGTCGGGACGAGCTTCTCCAGGTCACCGATCAATCCCTCGATCTCCTCCTTCAGCCGCTGCGCTTCAGCCTCATTGCGCTCGATCGTCTCCGCCGCACGCTTCTTTTCAAATTCAAGCTGCGCGATCCTGATCTCGGCGTTCGTCATCTCCTGCTCGACGCTCCTCGCCTCCTCGAGCAGGTGCTTCACGTCGATGCAATTCATCTCGTCGTTCTCCCGCTCGATCTCCTCGATCAGCCTTGCGCGCTGGCGCTCGAGCGCCCGGATCTCCTCACCGAGCTCCTCAAGCTGCGACCGCTGACCGATGTGTCCGCCTTCATCCTGACGAATGCTCCCGCCCCGCAGTACGCCTTCATCCGTCACGATCTCGCCATCCACCGTCACGCAGCGGATCCCCTTGACCTTCTCCATCATCGTTTGCGCAACGCCGACATCCGCCACAACGAGCGTTTCATCAAGGAGAACCCGATACAGCTCCCGGTAGCGATCATCCGTGTGCACCAGAGAGCCTGCCCAGCCGATCACGCCCGGATCATCGTACATCGGACGATGAACCATCAACCTCGGCAAACGGTCCAGGCAGATAAACGTCGCCTTTCCCTTCTGATTCTTCTTGAGGAAGTCGATTGCTGCGTACGCGTGCTCGGTACTCTCGACAATAACATAGCCGGACGTCTCGCCGAGCGCCGCTTCGATCGCGACGCGATAGCGCGGGTCCACCGTCGCCGCCTCTCCGATCGTCGTCTGCACGAGAGACTTCCAATCGTCGCTCGTCACGAGAAAACGGGCGCCTTCCGAGTATCCATCGAAGCTTTCGATCAGCCCCTTGAGGAAATCCATCTTGGCCTGCTTCCGTTCGAGCAGACTTCGGAACTCGTAGTCTCGTTCGCGCAGTACCTCGAGCTCCTTTTGAAGCTCCGCCTTGCGAGCCTCCATCTGGTGCGCCCGCACTTCCGACTCGGCATGCCTGCGTCGCAGTTCTCTGTCTTCGGTGGTAAGATGAGCCACGAGCTCGGAGTTTTTCTCGATCTCCCCACCTGCGCGCTGGCTCTCCTCTGCCGTATATTCAAGTCGTCCCCGGAGATTCTCCATCTTCGCCCTCGCCTGGCCTTCGCTGTTGCGCACCTCCGAGACCTCTTGCATCAGGCTGATCACCCGATCCTGCTGCGCCTTCAGCTCGCTTTTCTTGTCATTGAGCTGCACCTCAAACTGATCCAGCTCCTGCTTCTTCTGGCGGTATGTTTCTTCAGCAGCGACGGTACTCCTTCTGACTCCGACGAGCTTCTCTTCGAGTTCCACCTGCTTCGCGGCGAGATCCTCCTGACGCTGGCGAAGCTGGATCTTCTCCTTTTCGTACCGCTCGATGTTGGACGTCAGAGAGCGACGGCGTTCGGTCGAGGTCGCAATCGTGCTCTGGAGCTGATGGATCCTGCTCTGCTGGTTCGTGAGATCCATCTGGATTTCGGACATCCGTTGCTCGTGCTCACCCATCTCGGCGCGCAGGACGTCGAGAAGTGCTTCCTCCTGCGAGAGCTCAACATCGATCTTCCCCTTCTCCGTCACCGCCAGGTTCAACTGTTCTTGGAGCGGCGCAATCTTCGTAAGAACGCTCGAATACTCCCGGGCAAGGAGATTCGTTTCGAGATCGTGCACTTGTTTGGCAAATTCGTTGTACCGTCTCGCTTTGTGCGCCTGACGTTCGAGAGAGTTGACGGCCTTCTGAACTTCCCGAACGATGTCGTTGACGCGCGTGAGGTCGTGCTGGACATCCTCCAGCCGCCGGTAGGCTTCCTTCCGGCGATGCTTGTATTTCGTGACCCCGGCGGCCTCCTCGAAGAGCCTTCGCCGCTCCTCGGCGCTCTCGCTGAGGATCGTCTCGACCATCTTCAGTTCGATCACGGAATAGGCATCCGAACCCATCCCCGTGTCCATGAAGAGATCGCGAATGTCCTTGAGCCGGCAAAGTGTCTTGTTGAGGTAATACTCGCTTTCGCCCGAGCGGTAGACCCGGCGCGTAACGACGACCTCAGTGTATTCCGAGGGGAGTATGCCCTTCGTGTTCTCGATGGTTAGCGACACCTCCGCCACGCTCAGCGGTTTCCGGACCTTCGTACCGTTGAAGATCACATCCTCCATCTTGTCGCTGCGAAGCATGGTAGGCCGTTGTTCCCCCAGGGCCCAGCGAATGGCGTCCACCACATTGGTCTTCCCGCACCCGTTGGGGCCGACAATGGCCGTCAGCCCGGAGTCAAACGACAGATTGATCTTCTGGGCAAACGACTTGAAACCAAAGACCTCGAGCTTCGAGAGGTACATTAACCGAGACTCCGTGCGAGGTGATAGGCAAGCTCAACGTATGCGGTGATCGCGTACGCGCTTTCGTAGTAAATGAAGAGTCCGGCTCCACCGGCGAGCGTCAGCAGGATACCGCCGCCGTAAGCTTTCAACGGGCTGATGTCGTAGATAACCGAGACACCCTTCAGGACGCGGAAGAACGACCACAAAATGAAGACGGCAATAAGGACGAAGGTCGGAATAGCATACAAGTTGCTCTGCATCAGCTTGTACAAGGCCATGCCCAGCGGGCTGAGCAAGACGATCGGCAGGGAACCCCAAACGGCAACCGCAAAAGCGTGGTACAGATATATCCGCCTTTTCACCAGCAGGGAGAACAGCCAGATCAGACCTGCGGTGATCGGATAGAACGCGAGGAAGAGAAGCGAAAACGCCACGATTCCTTCAAACGGCTTCCAGGTGGCGGAGATCAGGCGCTCCTTGACCCAATCCGACACGACGACCTGCGTCAGGATGTAGTCGGCGAACGAATCGGTTCGGTAGCGATAGAGGATGGCGGAGAGTATGACTCCCAGCGTCACTGCCACCGCGAGTGCAAGAATGATCGTCTGAGGGATCGAAACTGTCCTGACGTCTCGAAGGTCTGAATAGAAATTGTACGGCCGGATGAGCGCGCGCCGGAACGACTCGTTGAACCGCCGGTTGTAGTGATAGAGGTAGGCGACGACAAAAATAATGGCAAACCCCCACAAGATGTGTTCGATCGGGAAGGACGCGCGGTAGCGCCCGATCGGGAGGGCCGTGATCTTCTCACCGGTGTAGAGCGCCCTCACCGTTTCATATGCTGCTCTCTTCTCCCGCGAGGAGCTCACAAGTCCGACGGGATGCACATACCGGTTGCCGATGCGCACGGTGAGAAGCGGCCGGTCGCCTCGCCAATCGGCAAACGATTCGATGAAGGAGCCGGCGATCTTCGCGTCTTTGATCGCTGCGTAGAACCTCTCGAAGTATTTCGCCTGAGCTTCTTGCGAGAGGGGATCGCTCCAGCCATTCCGATTGTTCTGTTCGACCTCCTTCCCGTAGCCGAGCAGCAGCACGGGCTGATCCTTCTCTCTCTTCTTCCAACGAAGCAGCTCGTTCTTGAATGATTTGACATCTTCCGGATACGTCTTGAACGACTCGACATCCTCCACGGGCATGCTCACGCCGGCAACGCCGACCAAATCGGAGCAGACGTCGCCGGAGACCATGCGTGTTCCGTAGTAGATCGGACGTGCGTCGAGCTCTCTCGCCGCCGCGACCATTTGCCGGACGTAGCCTCGCGCGCGCGGATCAGCGGAATCGAAGTCGCCAGCGAGACCCCACGCCAGCACACACGGAAGATGTGCGTCGCGCGCAATCATCTCTTCCATCATCCCCGCAGCCAGGACTTGAAAAGACTCCTGAGCGAGGATTTCGCCCGGCGCGTTCCAAACGGGAATCTCCTCCAGGGCAAACAGCCCGTAGCGGCTGCACAGACGGATGACGTAAGGATGAGGGGGATGGAACCCGAACCGGACTGCGTTCGCCCCAAGCGTCTTGATGAGAGCGATGTCCTTTTCCATTTGCTCGTAGGTCAGAGACGCTCCATGGTCGGGTGAATCCTCCTGCCACACCACGCCGTTGAGCGTGACCGGCTTGCCGTTCACGACGAACAGACCGCCCTTGACTTCCACCCGCGAAAAGCCTGTCACACGATCGAACTCATCGATGAGACGCGTCTGTTTCCCCAGCTGGACGAACAGCCGCGCCCGCACGACGTAGAGGTTGGGATTCTCAGGACTCCAGGGCTTTGGCGCAGTCACGGGGAGCGAAGCCTGGACCTCATACTCGCGATTTGGCTGGATGCTGACAGGCTGAGGCGCAGTCTGGCCAACGAGAGCTCCCGAAGATCTGTCGAGCAACTCCACCGCGAAGTGGGCTTGTCCGGAACGTAGAAGTGCGTTGAGGGTGTCACCCGCTGCCTCTGCAAGCTTGCTGGTCAACGTAGCCGTCACGTGGACTTCACCGCGCGCGAGCGTCTCATCGAGTGCTGTCCGAACCGAAAGTCGATCGATCCACAGCTTCGGCGTCACCAGCAAGTAGATGTCGCGGAGAATCCCGCCGTAGTTCCTCCATCCCCAGATCTGCTTGCGGAGTGGGATCGTCAATCGCGCACTGAGATTGTTGTTGACGACGATCCTGATCACATTCTCGCTCCCGAGCTGGAGCGAATTATCCGGAAGTTCGTACTGAATCATCGTGTACCCGCCGACATGCTTCCCGACGAACACGTCGTTGACGTAGATCTCGGCGTCATAGTTGATGCCAAATGCAACCAGCTGGACAGCAGAGGATCTCAACGTCGCCGCGTCCACGGTGAACTTGCGCAGGAAGACGACGCGCCCCCGATAGTCGAACGAGCTCGGGATTCTGACGTCTTTCCACGTCTCGTCGTCCATTGAATAGTTCCAAACGCCGGAGAGGTCGATCTTTCGCCTGGAGGGCGAATCGATGTTCACAGGGGCGTCGCCGCCGGTCATCGTGCGTTGGCCATTCTGGTAAATTCTGAATTGTCCAGACGCAGATTGGCTGATCAGGAGGGAAACAACGACCAAGAAAAGGGGGAGAAACTTTAGGAAACTTTGAGGTTCTCTAATCAATTCTCTGGGTCGGCTTTGGAGAAAGTAACCCGGGACAGAACGGTAGATCGACCCGTCTCGTTTGGACACAATATAATACAAAAAGGCCCAGAAATCAACGTAAATCGTAACATTTCCGAAACTGAAAATGCCAATAAGTATGGAAACTTCAAGGAGTTGCGGGCTTCACTTGAAGAATTCAGGCGCGGAAGGCGTGAAACAGCTATAATTTCCTAGTGCGTTTCACAGGACTGACGTGGCAACCCTACATGATCGCTGCCTTTATGATCGAGATGAAGGAATCGGCTTTGAGGCAAGCACCCCCAACGAGCGCCCCGTCGATGTCAGGTTGGATCAGAAGCTCCGACGCGTTTTCCGGCTTGACGCTCCCCCCATACTGAAGGATGAGTTGTGCAGCAGTCGCCTGACCGTAGAGCTCGCCCACGAGATTCCTGATCAGCACGTGGACTTCCTCGGCCTGCTGTGGAGTAGCATTCCGGCCGGTGCCGATTGCCCAGATAGGCTCATAAGCGACGATGAGTCTCTCGACGTCCGTCGCAGAAACGCCGTTGAGAACCCCTTTCACCTGCCTGGTCACGACGTCGCTCGTGACGTTCTTTTCCCGTTCCTCGAGGGTTTCTCCGACGCAGACAATCGGGAGGAGACCGGAAGCGAGAGCCTTCTTCAGCTTCTTGTTGATGAACTCATCAGTCTCCCTGAAATACTGCCGGCGCTCGGAGTGACCAAGGATCACGTACTGACATCCCACCGACTTCAACATCGTTGGTGACACTTCCCCGGTGAACGCTCCCTCGTCTTCGTGATACATGTTCTGCGCGCCGAGTCGGATGGACGTTCCCGCAAGCAGGCGATGAGCGATCTCGAGCGAGGTGTACGGGGGACAGACGACGACTTTGACGTTCTTGAGCTCGAAGTCAAGCCCCTTCTTGAGACCGTTGATGAGTTCTTCCGTCTGATGAACGTCTTTGTTCATCTTCCAGTTTCCAGCGATGACTTTTGTTCTCACGGCTGATCCGTTATTGGTTAATTGGTGAATGGAAATTGGTGATTAGTGATTGGTGTCCGGAAGTAAGACACCTGTGCCGGCTTCTCGATCTGCCTTTCGTCTATCGTATTCTGAATCCTGACTTCTGGATTCCGCCTCACTTCCTCATCCCCTCCAATTTCTTCCTTAACAGCTCGTTCACGATCTTCGGGTTCGCTTTCCCCTTGCTCGCCTTCATCGTCTCACCGACGAAGAAGCCAAACACTTGTGCCTTCCCTCCCAGATAGCTCTCGACCTGGCTCTTGTTCCTCGCAAGAACGTCGTCGACAATCGCTTCAAGCGCGGTGACGTCACTGACTTGAACCAGCCCCCTCCTTTCGACGATCACCTTGGGCGAATCTTTCGTCCGCAGCATTTCTTCGAAGACGTCCTTCGCGATCTTCCCGCTGATTGTCCCGCCGGCCAAGAGATTAATCATCTCGGCAAGGCGGCCCGGTCCAATGGGGAAGTCTCCGATCGGTATCTTTTCGTTATTCACGACTCGAAGAACATCGACCATCGTCCAGTTGCTGGCGAGCTTGCAGTTCTCTTCGTTCCGCTCGCGCAGATTCCGGGTCACCTCCTCGAAATAATCCGCCAGCCCCTTCTCCGACGTCAGGATGTCGGCATCGTACTTCGGAAGCTTGTACTCCGTCACAAAACGATCGCGCCGCACGGTCGGGTCCTCCGGCAGGGCCGCCCTCACTTTGTCAACCCACTCTTCACCAACGAGCACCGGGACGAGATCCGGTTCGGGGAAGTAGCGGTAGTCGTGCGCCTCCTCCTTCGAACGCATCGGCATTGCGGCACCCTGGCCGGGATCCCAGAGAAGCGTCTCCTGCTCAACCGCTTGCCCGTCTTCCAGAATCTCGATCTGCCGGTTGATCTCGAACTCGAGCGCCTTCTCCACAAACCGGAACGAGTTCATGTTTTTTACTTCGGTCTTCGTCCCGAATTTCGTCTCGCCCTTGTGCCGCACCGAGACATTGGCGTCACAGCGCAGGCTCCCCTCCTCCATATTGCCGTCGCAGATGCCGAGATAGGTCACGATCTGCCGGATCTTGTACATGAACAGGTATGCCTCGCGCGGCGAACGGAGATCGGGCTCGCTGACGATCTCGATCAGCGGCACGCCGCACCGGTTGACGTCCACGAGCGTGTCGGCGTCCAGATCGTGGATCGACTTGCCGGCATCCTCTTCCATGTGGATGCGCGTGAGACGGATGTCCTTTCGACTCCCATCCTCAAGCTCGATCTCCACGTGCCCCTCCGTGCAAATCGGTTCTTCGTACTGGGAGATCTGGTACCCCTTCGGGAGGTCAGGGTAGAAGTAGTTCTTACGGGCAAAGATGGAGCGCGGTGCGATCCTGCAGTGCGTCGCAAGTCCCATGCGGATGGCAAGCTCGACGACATCGAGATTCAGAACCGGGAGGACGCCGGGCATGCCGAGGCAGACAGGACAGACGTTGGAGTTGGGCTCCTGTCCGAACTTCGTCGAGCAGCTGCAGAATGCCTTCGACTCAGTCAGCAGTTGAGCGTGAACCTCCAGGCCGATCACGGGTTCATATCGCTCATCCCAACCCATGGCAAGACGGTTCAGAGTTCCAAGTTGAGAGGGTACGGTTTCAAGTTCCGAGTTTTCAGTTCCAAGTTTCGAGCGGCAAGCCAGGGCAACGTTACGCGGCGATCGCGCTCGTGACTTTTTCCGCGGCATCCTTCAGGCTGTTCGCTACCAGAAAGCTCAGGCCCGATTTCTTCAGGATCTCTGCGGCGAGCTCGGCATTCGTCCCGGCCAGCCGTATGACGATCGGTATAGAGACACGCACGTTCTTGGCCGCCTGAACCACCCCGTTCGCGACCCGGTCACAGCGAACAATCCCCCCGAAAATATTGATGAGAACGGCCTTGACATGCGGATCCTTAAGGATGATCCTGAAACCCGCCTCAACGGTTTCCACGCTTGCGCCGCCGCCGACATCGAGGAAGTTGGCAGGCATCCCCCCGGCCAGCTTGATGATATCCATCGTCGACATCGCCAGGCCCGCTCCGTTGACCATGCAGCCCACGTTGCCGTCGAGCTTGATGTAGTTCAGGTTCGACTTCGAAGCTTCGATCTCGAGCGGATCCTCCTCATCGAGGTCGCGCATCGCGACGACCTCCGGGTGCCGGTAGAGCGCGTTGTCGTCGAAATTCATCTTGGCATCAAGGGCCAGCACCCGACCCTCCTGCGTGATCACCAGCGGGTTGATCTCCGCGAGCGAAGCGTCGGAGGCTTCGTACGCCTTGTACAGCGCGAGGAGAAACTTTACCCCGTTCTTGAACGCATCGCCGGTCAAACCGAGCCCGAAACAGAGCCGGCGCGCCTGGAACTGCTGCATGCCAACGGACGGGTGGATGTACTCCTTGAGGATCTTTTCGGGCGTCTCGGCCGCGACCTTCTCGATCTCAACGCCCCCCTCCGTCGACACCATCACGACATTCTGCGATCTGGTCCGGTCGAGCGTCACCCCCACATACATTTCCCGCGCGATGTTCATTCCCTGTTCGATGAGAAGCCGTTTGACGATCCGCCCCTCCGGGCCTGTCTGGTGCGTCAAGAGCCTCATCCCCAGGACCTCCGAGGCGCGATCCCGAACTTCATCGAGGCTTTTCGCCAGTCTGATGCCGCCCCCCTTCCCGCGGCCGCCCGCATGAATCTGTGCTTTCACGACCCACATCGTTCCCCCGACCGTCTCCGCGGCGTGTACGGCTTCATCGACGCTGAATGCAACCTTCCCGACCGGGACAGGAACACTGTATTTTTTCAGAATCTCCTTTGCCTGATATTCATGGATCTTCATAGAGTCTCCTTATCTGATTCAGCTTGTTTCCGCATCGGAATCGCCTTTGACGGAGCGGCCGGATTGCCATTCCTGAAATGCCTTGAGCGCCCCGAGGTACTCCGGGATCGGAACGAAAATCTTCGCCGGTTTGCTCAGCGCGCTCCGGGAAAGCGCAGAGTCGCCTCCTCCATCCCACACAAATCCGATCGAGTTGAAGCTCTGGAGCTGCATATGGAAACTCGCCGATTGAAGAAACGACTTTGCAAGCTCCGCTTCGTTGATGTCGGTCGATTCAAAAATCAGGGCCCAATCCTGCTGGACCTCGATGTCTTTGTGCTCCGGGCAGAACATCCGTCGATGGACGCGCGCGCCGCACTTCTCGCAGGCGACCTTCCGGCAAATGATGCAGACCCCGGTTGCCCTGCGATCCTGATGCGTGTCGCAAAAAACCGCTTCACTCTCGGTGAACAGGACGCCGCAGTGTGGACAGAAGTCGCTGTCCTTCGTTACTTCTCCCCCACAATGCTTACAGATGTCGTACTCAGGCATACGCGAGCTCCTTCCTTCCCACACCCTGGGCGAACGGGCAAACGATCTACTTGATTCTTTCTGAGATCGACTTCGCCTGTAGGAACAACAGGAGATAATCTCGACCGCCGCCCTTGGAATCGGTCCCCGACATGTTGAAGCCGCCGAACGGGTGGACGCCGACGAGCGCCCCCGTGATCTTCCGATTGATATAGAAGTTGCCGACGTGGAACGTGTTCTTCGCCTTTTCCTTCTTCTTCGGGTTCTTCGTCCAGACGCCGCCGGTGAGGCCGAACTCGGTGTCGTTCGCGATCTGCAGCGCCTCGTCGAAATCCTTTGCTTTGATCACCGCAAGTACCGGACCGAAGATCTCCTCCTGTGCGATGGTGGCCTTCGGATGAACGTCGGCGATGATCGTCGGCGGGATGAAGTAGCCCTCACCCTCCATCCTGCGTCCCCCCGCGATCAGCCGTCCGCCTTCGCTGATTCCCTTCTCGACGTACGAGAGGATCTTGTGCATGGAACCTTCGTTGACCACAGGACCCATATAGTTGCCTTGGTCGTCCGATAGACCGACCCGGATCTTCTCCGCCTTCTCTTTCAGGAGGTCGAGAAACCTGTCGTACACCTTTTCAGCCACGATCGCGCGCGAGGCGGCCGAGCACTTCTGCCCCTGGAAGCCGAACGCCGACGCGATCGTCGCCTGCGCGGCGGCATCGAGGTCGGTCTGGTCGTCGATAACAATCGCGTCCTTGCCCCCCATCTCTGCCACAACGCGCTTGAGCCACCTCTGGCCGGGCTGCACCTTCGCTGCGAGCTCGTTGATGTGGACGCCGACTTCCTTTGAACCGGTGAACGACACGAAGCGTGTCTTCGGATGACCCACGAGGACGTCGCCGACCGAGGCACCCGATCCCGGAACAAAGTTGAGGACGCCCTCCGGTAGTCCGGCTTCTCGCATCAGGTTGAAGAACATCCAGCCTGTCATCGGCGAGTCGCTGGACGGCTTCAGGACCACCGTGTTACCGGTAACGATGGCCGCCGAGCTCATTCCTGTCAAAATCGCCAGGGGGAAATTCCACGGCGGCACCACGACACCGACGCCGAGGGGGATATACACGAGCTGATTTTTCTCCTTCGGGATCTTCGTCACCGGCTGCGGAGCGGCGTAGCGAAGCATCTCACGGGCATAGAACTCGAGGAAGTCGATGGACTCCGACGTATCCGCGTCCCCCTCCGGCCAGGTTTTGCCGACCTCGTAGACCATCACGGCGCTGAACTCGTGCTTCCGCTTCCGCAGGATCTTTGCCGCCTTGAACAGGTAGTCGGCTCTCTTCTTTGGGTCGACCCATCTCCACTCCTCAAACTTCGCCGCGGCAGTCTCGATCGCTTTGTTCGCCAATGCCTCATCCGCCTTTTGAAACACACCGACCACTTCGCTCGGCCGGGAGGGATTGTAAGAGTTGAGCTTGTTCGTCGTGTAGATCTCCTCGCCACCAATGACGATCGGGTATTCTTTGCCGAACGAAGATCGCACCTTGGCGAGAGCTTGTTCCATCGTCCGGCGATTTGCCGGCTTCGTGAAATCCGTAAGTGGTTCGTTCTTGAATTTCGGGATTGCCATAGACGTGCTCCTTCTGCTGCTTCGGGCTAGTGTTCGATACTGTTTATGGATTGAGACGATTTCAATGCTCTGAGGATCGCATCGTGCACCCGCGGGCGCACGGCGGAAATCTTGAGATTGTTCCTCGTCGGGTACACTCGATTCGTCAGTAAAATGATGATAAGATCCCGCTCGGGATCGGCAGCGACGGACGTCCCGGTAAAACCGGTGTGGAGAAAGGTCCGGTCTGAGAGCAACGTTCCCGCCCACGAATGCGTCGGACTCTTCAAGTCCCAGCCGATGCCGCGGGAGCTCTGCTCCGATCGACGTGTCGTGAACTGCTTGATGGTCTCTGCATTCAAGTATCGATTGCCGCCGTACGTTCCTCCGTCCAGGAGCATTTGCATCATGATCGCAAGGTCCGATGCCGTCGAAAACAAGCCCGCATGCCCGGAGACGCCCCCCAGGACGCTGGCATTCTCGTCGTGCACCGTGCCGAGGACCGCCCGGCCGGTCTTTCGCCAGAAGGTGTCTACCTCTGTCGGAGCAATGTGGCTCCACAATCGCTGTGGAGGATTGTACATCGTGCTCGTCATTCCCAGCGGCTTGAAGAAGACCGAGTCAACAAAGCGATCGAGCGTGGTGTGCGAGACCTGCTCGATGACCTTTCCCATCGTAATCAGACCGAGATCGCTGTAGACCGTGGAGTCCCCCGTCGCGTAGACCAGGGGGGTTGCGTAGACGGAATCAAGAACGCATTGCGGCGTGGTGCAGAAGTCGTAGAACCTCCGCCAGGCTGGGAGGCCGCTGTTGTGCACCATCAGATTATAGATGGTGATCTTCTCCTTGCCATTCTGGCCGAATTGGGGAATGTAGTTGACGACGGGGTCGGTCAGCCTGAGCTTCCCTTCATCAACGAGTCTCATGACGGCGCTCGTTGTCGCGATCACCTTCGTCACGGACGCGAGGTCGTATATGGTATTGACATCAACGCGCTTGGAATAGATCCCGTAATCGTACGATCCGTACGCTTTGTCGTGGACGATGATGCCGTCTTTGGCCACAAGAAGGACCGCGCCGGGGAACGCGCTGTCCGCGATCGCAGATTGAACGATCGCATCGACCTTCGTAAGCTGTTCGCTGTCAAATCCCGCCTCTTCGGGGAGACCGGACCGAAGGGTTTGCTTCGGGTACTCCACACCGTCGCCAAACTTGTACACACCGGGGATGGTTATCGGCAGTTTCCCGCGCGCGGGTTCCTCCGCGAAGAGAACCTCGGCAACCGCCCGCTGCATCACGGCGGCATCGGAATACGCACACACGTACGCATCCGTCCGGGGGAACTGCATCGCGATGTACGGATTTCCGAATGAGATCGTGATTACCGGCTTCCCGAGCGCGATCACCTTGCCGAGAAAATCTTGCTGGTCCTTGGGAATGAACCCGGTCTGCCCGCCCGACGTGGTGTAGAAGTGCAGCTGGCAGACAACCAGATCCGCTGCTCGTGCGCGCTCGAGCGCGGTCACATATTCGTCGCTGTCGCTGCGCGAGTCCACTTTGACAAAATCGAGGTTCCAGTAGCGGTCGCGCAGGAGCCCGTGAAACGTCCGGCCGTCGCTCGGATCCTCGGCATCGGAGACAACCAGATCGAGGATTTTCCGTCTGGCGACCTTCGGGAGCGGAAGGATGTGTTTATCGTTCCCGAGCACAGTCACGGCGTTCCTCGCGACCTCCTCCGCAAGCAACTCGTGCTCCCGTGTATGGACGACTTCCGAGATCTTGTCGATGTCAGCGAATCGATTCCGGTCAAGGCCGGCCCACTGCTTCATCGCCAGGAGCTTGCCGACGGAGGCGTCGATCCGCTCCTCGCTGATCTCGCCGCGCTGCACGGCCGCGACGATGGCGTCGATTGCCACATCCGCATCGAGCGGCATCAGGATAAGGTCCGCTCCTGCCTTGACGGCAAGCACCGAGGCCTCCCCCGGACCGTATTTGTCGGCGACGCCCCTCATCGCCATCGCGTCGGTCACCACGAGGCCGTCGAACTTGAGGTGATTCTCCAGCACCCCCGCGATGATGTGAGGAGACACGGTCGCCGGAATTCCTGCCGCTGTGTCGTATGCCGGGACCGCGATATGCCCAACCATCACCGATTTCGCTCCGGCCTTGATCGCCGCCTCAAACGGCGGGAATTCAACCTTATCATAATGTTCTCTGTCGTAGTTGAGCGTCATCAGCCCCAGGTGCGTATCGACATCGGTATCGCCGTGGCCCGGGAAGTGCTTGACCGTCGCGATCATCCCGCCGTCCTGGGTCCCCCTCACAAAGGCAGCACCCATCTCGCTCACCAGCTGCACATCGTCGCCGAAGGACCGGGTGTTGATGACGGGATTTCGAGGGTTGTTGTTCACATCGACCGTCGGGGCGTAGTTTTGCTCGACACCGAGCGCGCGCCCTTCCAGCGCCGTGACCTTGCCGATCTCATACGCATACTGCGGGTTGCGCGTCGCACCGACAGCCATCGCGCGGGGGAAGATCGTGGCGCTCCGCACCCTCATCCCTGCACCGTACTCAAAATCCGCTGCGATCAGGAGCGGGACATCGCTCATCCTCTGCAGCTTGTTGATCTCGACGGCAAACGAGTAGACGTCCCCGATCGAGAAGATGAATCCTCCGAGCTTCCTCTCGACGGTGAGGCGCTCCAGTTCACGCCAGCCGTCTGAATTATCCGGGAAGTACTTGCCGGGCGTCCAAACGAAGACGAGCTGGGCAACTCGCTCTTCAAGCGTCAGCTTGTGCAGGACGGAATCAACCCAGACGGTCCCCTTCGGAGCTGCCGATGCATCCGAACCCCGGGAGACTCTCGTGGCAGCCCGTTCATAGCTGCACCCGATCGAGAGCGACCAAATGCCCAGAATGACGAAAGCGGTGCGTTTCAACCGTGCCGGAGCTCCTTTTGGGAAGAGCGAGCGAAAGACCTGGGAATGTACGATGGACATTGAGGAAGGAAAATACGAAGCAAAGCCTAGAGAATCAAACCAATTATTCGCTTCTCTGCTCGACCCTCTTCCCGAATTGCGGATCGATCTTTGCAAGAGCGGCGACGAGGAATCCTGGAATCGTTGAGAGAAGGACCCAGAGGAAGAAGTCCTTATAGCCGATGGCGTCCTGAATCATCCCGCTGAACATTCCCGGCAGCATCATCCCCAGCGCCATGAAACCCGTGCAAATCGCAAAGTGAGCGGTCTTGTGATCGCCTTCAGAAACGAGGATCATGAAGAGCGCGTAGGCCGTGAACCCGAAACCGTAGCCGAACTGCTCCAGAGCGACTGCGCAATTGATCACGAAGAAATTCTGAGGCTGGACGTGCGAAAGATAGACGAACACAGCGTCAGGAAGATTGATCGAAAACACCATGATCCACAGCCAGAACTTCAACCCCTTCTTCGAGACGACGTAGCCGCCCAGGAGGCCCCCCACCGTCAACGCGAAGATTCCGACCGTCCCGTAAACCACACCGACCTCACTCGTCGTGAGACCCATTCCACCTTTCGACAGCGGATCGAGCAGGAACGGCGAGACGAGCTTAATGAGCTGCGATTCCGCGAACCTGTACAGGAGCAGGAAGGCAAGGATCGTCACGATGTCCTTCCTTTTGAAGAACAGGCCGAACGTGTGAGCAAACTCCTTCCAGATCCCCTGCGAGGCACTGGCGAGGGTCGGCCTGTCGACTGTCGGGTACGGAAGGATCAGCTTATGGTAGGCGAAGAAGAGGAGGAAGAAGCCGGCCAGCACGGACATTGTCACGGACCAGGCGAAAGCGATGTTCCCGCCGCTGCTCGTCTCCAACTCACCCGCCAACACCACGAGGACACCCGTGCCGGTGATCATGGCGATCCGATAGAACGTGCTCCGCACCCCGACGAACGCCGCCTGTTGATACTCCTCGAGGGCCAGCATGTAGTATCCGTCCGCAGCGATATCGTGCGTCGCGGACGCGAATGCCAGGAACCAAAAGACAGCGATGGAATATCCGAAGAATCCAGGAAGGGGCAGGACGAACGCGACGCAAGCCAACCCTACACCGACCACGAACTGGAGCAACACAATCCAGAACCGCTTCGTAGAGAACATATCGACGAAGGGACTCCAGAGGGGCTTGATGACCCAGGGAAGGTACAGCCAGCTCGTGTATAGCGCGATGTCCGTGTTCGAGATGCCCAGCCTCTTGTACATGATGACCGAGACGCTCATCACGACGACGTACGGAACCCCCTCTGCGAAGTACAGGCTCGGCACCCACAGCCAGGCGTTGCGACTGGCCGGCTTAGCTGTTTCCATCTCTTTCCCCCATTTCTGCCGGAGTGTCAATAGAGTTTCTTCAGACTTGCGCCCCGGAAATAATGCGTGACGATTTCCTCAGCTGACTTTCCGTTCTCTGCCAAGACCGCCGCGCCGATCTGGCACAGTCCCACTCCGTGTCCCCAGCCGGCACCGAAGAACGTGAAATGGAGAGGAATCCCCTTTGTGTCCCGCACCGTTTCGACCACGAAGGCCGAACTATAGAGATGGCTCTTCGAGAGCCACCGGCGAATCTCAAGCTCCTTGCCGACGACAAGCGTCTTCTTCGAACCGACGAGCTTCAGCCTGACGATTCTACCGGATGCACCTCGTTGAACCGGAATGAGATCCATCAACTCGCCGAAGTCAATGCCCGACTTGACGCGCAGGATTTCTTCGAGTTCCTCCCGCTTGTATTCCACTCTCCAGCGGAAGAAGTCAGCCGTCTCCTGATCAAAGGAAGGGAGGATCCGCCGAAGCACTCCGGCATCGGCCGTGTCGCAGTACGCCTCAGGCAACGACATGATCCATGCGCGAGCGTCGGCTTCTGAGAGGATCCGCGGATACTCGGCATCAGAATCTGAGACGGACGTCAGATAAGGGACCGAGACATCATCCCAAACGTTCTCGAAATTCTCTGTAAGCCCTCCGCAAGCTTTGAAATAGCGCGCGTCACAAACATCGTCGTTGTGGATGAGGAAAACTCCCCGCGTCCCTTCTACTGCGTCGGTGGCGGCCTTCGTCACGATTTTCGAGACACCCTGATAACGCTGGCAGTGATCGTCTGCACAGACATCGAAGAGAGTATGTTCCTCCCGATCGTACCAACGAATGATCTCGGTTTCCGTCTCTTGCGAGCGGAGCGAGCACCCGCCAAGGCCCTTCTCTTTGCTCCGCCTCTCGAGCATCGCAACCAACCAGCTGCGGGAGGTGATCGCCTGCGCCTTGAGGAATTCGCCGGCAGATGCGGCGCTCATCTCGGACGAGATAACACTCTTGAGGTATTGTTCCAGTCCGATCTCATTGATCGCCACGGTCATTCCATTCTCGCCCGCGACAAATCTCACATTCCCTTCGAAGGTCTGTTCCTCCTTCCGCTCCCAATGAAACCGAAGGCCGATGGTCACGTCGCGAAGGGTGAACGTGCCTCCGGAGATCGCGCGACAGAGGATCTCGGGCTTGCGGATCACCTCGATCCCTTCGTCATCATAGAGGACGACCTGACCCATCTCGTTCCGGACATGAAACGGACCCTTGAGTCGAACCGTGCTGGGAAGTTCAAACTGACCCTGAAACAGGCCCAAGACTTCAGGCTCGTCCTCCATAATTCCGACTCGGATGATCGGCTCGCGATCGATCATAGTCCCGTCACCTCGATAGGTGCCAATATCAACAAGGTCCAGCCGCCGTTCCGCTACAGAGCGTCAACCACAGTTTCCAGTTGCTCTGCCGGCAGGCTCACCTCCTGGAACATACCTTCAATGAGTGTTGCATCGACGCGCTCGAAATCTTTCTGCACCGGCGTGATGATCAATCCGCCCATATCGACCGCGGCGGGACTGATCAGCACCCTTTCTTCCCCCTCCCGAAAATACACGTCCGGTCGATGCTTTCTTCTCGAAAAGAAAATGATCCGCCAGTGTAAATCGTCGAATGAGCACAGGATGTTCATCATCGGCTCTTCCGCCGCCTCTGTTAACTTCCGCAGCCCACCGATGAGGAGCACGAGAAAGCCGACGAGCCTCTCCTCGTCGGGCGACTCGATGACGAGAACCGTCCGGCCATACTCTTTCAACGTCCACACCGACACGCCGTCAAGTCTCTTTCTGAAAACGCGCCTCCACCCTTCCGAAGCATCTCTTTCGACCGGGATCGTTCCGAAGGGGCTCGCTTGAAAATGCACATGGTCGGGTGCGGAAGCTCCACATCGGGGTCCGTTGTAGAAGAGTGTAAACTTCGGACTCAAGTCCCGGGCAAGGTCCAGGAATGAGTTCATCGATGGTTCGAGCGCCTGCGGGAGATGCCGTACGCTCGAAATAGTGAAATGTTGAGGAAAGATCGGTGCCGGATTGCAGAGGATGAGAAACTCGCCTTTGTAGAGTATCCCTTTTTGAAGAGGGGTAAGGTTCTCCACGCAGAGGAAGCAGGGTCGTTCCCGGACGCTCTGGTCGTCGACTCTGGCGCCGGTGCTGGCGATGCGGCCGGGATTGAACTGCAGGAAGACGGTGAAGCCTCTGCAACGGACCTCGCGAAGCCGGACCTGATCGAGCGAAGCGTATCCCGCGGCAAGCTGCGGCCAGGACCTCTTTTGTTCCTCGAGAAGCCGACGTGATAGTTCTGGAAGAGGACTCGTGGACGATTCTGCCTCGAACGCGACGAAGGGCTTGGCCTGGATCAACGCTTTTCGGGATTTTCGAAAGTCAGCGCTCGTCGTAGGAATTGCCTATTTCTTCGTACCGGTCGGTTGAATCAGCGACTCGATGAGGACGTATCCGATGTGGTGATCGACCGTCGATTCGCCCATCTTGAACGGTTCGGTCCGCACCGTCTTGTATCCCATCTTCTCGTACCACTCGAAGGTTCCCCGGTTCTCGACCATGACGCCGATCCACACTCTGTCCAGTTTGAGTGCCTTCGCTTCCTCGGCCGCCCGCTTCATAAGCTCGTGGCCCAGCCCCTTCCCGTGGTACTGCGGCAGAACATAAAGGGATGAGACGTAGTACCGGTTCTCCTCGGGCTCGCGCGCCGTGCGCATGAACCCGACGACCTTTCCATCCACCTCGGCAACGTAGCCGTCCGCCAGAGCGTTGTGAAACAATGCGGTCAGGGCGTTCAAGTCGTAATGCTCCGAGAAGTAGCTCTTCAAGTCTGCTTCCGGAATGAAGGGTTTGTACGAATCCACCCAGGTCTTCCAGAGTACATCCTGAATCACGGTGAGATCATTGAGAGTCCATCGACGAACGAGTTGTGCCATGTTTTACTCCTTGACGGTTGAGACGTTGGCGGGCAAGCATTTCGATTGTGCGAATCTTGTCCTTGTAGAGATCATTCCTGTTTGCCTGTTCTACGGAAAGTCCGGCGTCCGTGTTTCCCTCCCACCGCCGGCAGAGGTAGACCGGATCGTAGATCCTTCCGAGTTGATAGTCTCGGCTCAGGCGGAGCGCAACGGCATAATCCTCGCCATAGCTGACGTTCGGGAACCCGACCTGCCGCAGCAGAGCGGTGTTGAACGCGCGGGGCGCGCCGAGCCCGTTGATCCGAAGAGCATTGTTCCTCCCGTTGTCCGGAGTCCACTCCCTGTGGTCGACGATGCCGGGCGGTATCTCCTCCAGCTTCATATCGACGAGCTTGTACGAGCCGATCACCATCGCGAAATCACCGCTCCGGAATTCATCGAGGATCCTTCCCAGTGCATCGCGACCGCTGTAGAGGTCATCGGAATCGAGCTGGACGGCGTACCGGCCGCAATGCTGGGAAACGATCGCCTCGTTCCAGCAGCCGCCGATGCCGAGGTCGTCCCGGCGAGGAATGATGTGAACGACGGAAGGATGACGCGAGGCCAATTCAGAGACGATCGCCGTCGTGCGATCCGTCGAATGGTTGTCGATGACGAGCACATTGAAACTTGCCTCGAGACGCTGTTCAAGCGCGCTCTGGACCGCCTCGGCGATGGTCCGCTCCCGATTGCGCACCGGGATGACGACGCTGACCTCGACCGGAAGGGCCGCCTCGATCTTCGGCACGTTCTCGAACGTCGGCGGAAGATAGACGTCGATGTTCTTCAGGTGGCGCGTTGCGACCTGCTCCATTTCTTTCTGGACGGCCCGATTGCGGGGATCGACATAGTCGAAGAGCTTTTCCCCGCTCTGACGCACGTCCGATTCGACTTTCGTGTACAGGAACTCCGGGATATGAAACAGCTCGTGATCGATCGAGACTTTGAGGCGGAGATCATAGAGTCCGGCGGCATCGACGTCCTCGAGCGGTCCATACTTGTCGAGCGCCGAACGCACGGCAGCGGACGAAAAGAGAAGCAGAGGACCGAAATCGAATCCATCGCGAACACTTCCGAATTGGTAGTCGATCAAAGGATGCTCGCGGCGCACGCCGTTCCTGTCTTCGACGTAGTCCGCATAACACATCCCCGCCGAAGTCTCTTCCATCACATCGATCAGGCGTTCGAGCGCGGCATGTCCCAGTCGGATATCAGCAGACTCGCGGATGAACAGGAAAGTGTCGGAGGAGAGAGCAGAGAGGATGTTGTTCAAGGCCTTCCCCGAGGTCGAGCTTTGGGAGACTACTCCCCGGCATTTTCTGTGAGAATTGGTGTACTGACCGCTGTGGATGGCGAAAACTTGTTGGACGAGGGGAGAATCGACAAATTGCCTGAGAGACGGCTCAAAGTGTGGAAGTGCGCTATATGGGAGTGCGACCGCAACCTTACTCATGAAGATTCCTGAGCGACCGAAGTGCGAGGAGAACGGCCCCGTATGCCGGCAGCGCCTGGGGCTTGACGATGGAAATCTGCGGGAGCGAAAAAACGATCTTGTTGCGCAGGATGTTCGAGAAGACATTGTCAGAGCTGATCACGCTCCCAATGAACGCGAGCGGAATTTTCTGGCGCACCCTGGACACCTTCTCGATCTTGTTGAGCAAGGCACGGACGTGTTCCGCGAGCTCAAACGTCGCTTTGTTTAGAATACGGGACGCCTCCACATCGTGGCTCGTTGCGGCCTCGATGACGAGCGGAGCGAGCGAAGCAACATCGAGATTGTCCCGGTAGATTGCGCTGATGATTTTCTCCTGGTCCGAGAGGCCGAACTGCTTGGCGACGAGCTTCGTCAGGAGCGTTGGTTTCCCTCGTCCATCCAGGTCTTTGGTGACGGCATTCAGGGCGTCCCGCCCGATGGAATACCCGCTCCCCTCATCCCCCAGGATCCTCCCCCAGCCGCCCGCGCGATGCACGTTCCCCGCTTGATCCTTTCCGAATGCGATGGAGCCGGTGCCCGAGATGAGAATGATGCCGACGTTCCCCCGAAATGCCCCTTCGAGCGCCACGCGAGCATCACTTTCGACGATCACTTCCCGCAGTATCTGCCGCGCTCCGCGCGCATACTCGATCAAGCCAATGCGCATGCGCTCCTGATCCGCTTCCCTTCCCGCCCCGGTCAGCCCCGCCGCGATCGACCTTACCTCATCGACCGAGCAGCCGATCTCTGCACAACACCTCTCAATGAGGTCGAACAGAACCTCCGCCGCCTTCTCTACCCCGATGATCTGGAAATTGGATGGCCCCCCCGTTTGCTCGACGAGGACATTTCCTTTGAGATCAGCGAGCATGGCGGCCGTCTTCGTACCGCCCCCGTCGATTCCGATCACAAACTGTTTTTTTGCCATCAGAACTCCACGAGAAAGTAGCCATATTTGAAAGTAAAATCAAGAAATCGGCAGCAAGCGGCAAGCAGTGTCCGGTCGGCACGTTCGTTCGGTACGGTCGTCGATTCGTTGCCCTTTCAGTGAATCTTGCTTATACTTTTTCGCCACGGTTGACGATGCTCCGGATGTATGGAAGTGAGAGAAGCATTCGTCAGAGAACCTTTTGGCGGGTGGGAGCATCAAATATGAGAATGACCGGGAGCGAGATCCGGTCTCCAGACTCTCGGTTCTGTTCGACTCAATATTCTCCAACCCTTCCAATGAAAGGAAAAGCATGAAGCGCTTCTTGGCTCTCGTATCCATTCTCGTACTGAGCTTTTCGTTGCTCGAGCTCGGGTCAGCCCAATCAAAACAAAAAGCCCCTGACTTCACCCTACGGTCCGCCGACGGAAAGACCTACCAATTGAGCAAGATGCACGGGAAGGTCGTCGTCGTGAACTTCTGGGCGACGTGGTGCCCGCCGTGCAAAAGGGAGATCCCCGATTTCATCGAGGTCTTTGGGAAATATCGGAGTAAAGGACTGGAGATTGTCGGGATCGCATTGGATCAAGGCGGCTGGAACGACGTTACTCCATTCCTCAAGCAGAACAAGATCAACTATCCGATCGTCGTCGGAGACGACAATGTCTCGGATGCGTACGGCGGCATCACAGCGATACCGACAACGTTCATTATCGACAAGAACGGATACATCGTCGATAGCCATGTCGGGATGATGACCAAGGCGCAGCTTGAGGCAAAGATCAAGCATCTCCTGTAAACGCCAGGTTTCCATCCCACGTTTCTGAGGAGGTCCTGATGTTCTCGTCGCGTAAACCCCTGCTCCGTTTGGCGCAGTTCGGAGGGATACTTCTCCCCTTCGTAGTTGGTCAGGCCTTCGCATTCCAGATTGGTGGCGGCCCGGCTTCGAGCGCCAGCAAGGTCCGGGTGGAGTCGAGGCTCTCCGTCGACAAGGCTCCTGCCGGTTCTACCTTCAAGGCAGCCGTGATCCTCACGATCAGTCAAGGCTGGCACATCAACTCCAATACGCCGACGTACGACTACCTCATCGGCACCGCCCTTGAGCTGCAACCGCGCGAGGGTGTGATCCTGACGGACATTCAATACCCCAAGGGAGAGAACCTGAAGTTCTCGTTCGCGGAAGACCCCCTTAACGTCTACCAGGGAAGCGTCAAGATTTTTCTGACGTTCAAGATGTCGGAGAAAATCAGGCCTCGGCTGGACACACTCCGCGCACAGCTCCGCGTACAGGCTTGCAACGATCAGGTCTGCCTGGCGCCGGCCTCGATCAATGTCTCGATACCGATCGAGATCGTCGGACCCGAGGAGCAATCGAAACCCATCAACCAAGAGATCTTCTCTTCTTATATGGGAGGAGGTGACACGCCGGCTCCCCCTACGAAGAACGACATCGGACAGCTTATCCAGGAACGGGGATCGTTCGTGGCCTTCTTCGCAATCTTTCTCATCGGTCTTGCTCTCAACCTCACGCCGTGTGTCTATCCGATGCTCTCGGTGACAGTCTCCATCTTCGGCTCACAGTCGGAGACGAACACGCTGAAGGTGTTCCTGAAGGCGGTCGTGTACGTGTTGGGAATTGCATCAATGTACACCGTCTTGGGCGTCAGCGCGGCCCTGAGCGGTACGCTCTTCGGAAGCTGGCTGCAGAGCCCGTGGGTCCTCGCGGGTATCGGAGTTCTGCTCATCGGGCTTGCGCTCAGCAGTTTCGGAGTCTATCAGATTCAGGTCCCGTACTGGCTGACGAGCAAGCTCGGCGGGACCACGGGAACAGGCATCATCAGCCTCTATCTCGGAGGTTTGGCAGTCGGTGTTTTCGCGGCGCCGTGCATCGGGCCGCCGGTGATCGCGCTGCTCACGCTTGTCAGCGCGAAGGCCGATCCCGTCTTCGGCTTCTGGGTCTTCCTCTCTCTCTCGCTTGGCCTTGGTTTCCCTTATCTCATCCTCGGGACCTTCTCCGGTATGCTGAAGAAGATCCCGCGGTCCGGTGCATGGTTGGTATGGGTCGAGAGAATCTTTGGGGTCGTTCTAACCGCCGCCGGCCTGTTCTATTTATCGCTGGCATTTTTCCCGAAATACTCCGCGTACATCATCCCTGCGGCGCTTATCCTGGGCGGCCTCTACCTGGGGTTTGTTGAACCATCTGGAAGGGAAAGAAAGGGATTGAAGCGGCTCAAATGGGTGTTCGGTGTGGTCGCGATTGCGTTCGGCATCGTGACGGCGAACGCGCTGCGCGAACCCGGGATCAGCTGGGATCAATTCTCCGAGGCCACGATCGCCGAGGCTGCGAAGAGCGGCAGGCCCGTGATGATGGATTTCTATGCCGATTGGTGTATCCCCTGCCTCGAGCTCGACCGCAAGACGTTCACGGACCCCGACGTAATCGGCGCGACGAAAGATTTCGCAAGGCTCAAGGTTGACCTCACACACTTCGACTCGCCCGAGTCTGAGGCACTGAGGAAGCGCTTCAATATCGCCGGCGTTCCGACGATCGTGTTTCTCGACAAGAACGGAACGGAGGTCTTCAGTTCCCGCGTCGTCGGCTATCTCTCACCGAAGGAATTCATTGAGAAGACGAAGCCGCTGATGGCAGCGGGCGGGTGATGTTGAGGGGAGAATACTAGACGACAATATATATTGTCGTCTGGATTTGTCATCTGAACGCGTCGTCGCCTGAATGTGTGGGCGCCCGATCGATTGTATCGCCTCGTCAGCATTGTCGCTTGATCGAATCTCACGCAAGAATCATCCAAGAGCACCGTGCGCGCCGTCCTCCCACGCCTCCATCGCAATTCCCAGAAAAGGATCTATCGTCCGGGCGCGACGTATTTCATCACAACTGTGACGTTCGAACGCTACCCGTACTTCGAAGAGACGATCCTCGCAGACCTTCTCGTTCACAACATTTGGTTCGCAAGAGAGCTCAAGCAGTTCGACCTCTATGGCTACACGGTCCTGCCGGAGCACATGCACTTGATGTTCAAGCCGATCGGCCCGATCAATCACTCGATGGCCATGCAGAACATCAAGCGGGTATTCTCTCTGCAGGCGAACCAGATCATCTTCTCCAGCGCGATGAGCTGGGACCGGGATTCCAAGGGCGAGGATATATATCCTCGCTTGCAAGGGCGGAAACAACAGAACCCTTACGCAACCCTTCAATGGTCCAACCTCCTCTCACGCCTGCGAGACGAGTTCAAGCAGAAACACGGGCCGAATCACCTCTTCCCAAAATTCAAATGGCAGAAATCTTTTCGCGATCACCTTATCCGCGGGAACGCAGATTTTGAGAATCACCTCAGGTATGTCTACAGAAACGCCGTGAAGCATCAGCTCGTGGAAGAACCGACGGCATGGCCGTGGATGTGGGTAAGAGGGATGGATCGGCGTCAATCTTGAGGCGTTTTTTCCCCCCTCAAAGGCCTTCCTTGCAACTTCGTTCCCGCTCTCGCTGTTCTAGAAACATAGCAAGCATCCGAAAAACGATGAAGACCTCACGCGCCAAGCCCAACCGCCTCATCAATGAGAAGAGTCCCTACCTTCTCCAACATGCCTACAATCCCGTCGATTGGTACCCGTGGGGGGACGAGGCGTTCGAGAAGGCTCGCAGTGAGCAGAAGCCGATCTTCCTTTCCATCGGCTACTCGACCTGTTATTGGTGCCACGTGATGGAGCGGGAGGTATTTGAGAACGAAGACCTCGCCGACCTGATGAACAGATACGTCGTCAGCATCAAGGTCGATCGCGAGGAACGACCGGATGTCGACCGCGTGTATATGAGCGCGTTGCAGGCGATGATCGGCAGTGGCGGCTGGCCGATGTCGATTTTCCTTACGCCTGATCTCAGGCCGTTCTTCGGTGCGACGTACATTCCGCCAACGGCGCAGCACGGGCGACCCGGCTTCCGGGAGATACTTGAAGAGATCCACCATGTCTGGTCCACCGATCGGAAGCAGATTGAAGAAGCAGGCGGACGGGTAGGCGACTATCTCGCGAAACTCTCGAATCCCGGCACGGAGCCCGCCGAAGCCGGAGAGCAAGCGCTTCACGCCGGCTTCGAATCATTCTCAGGGAGTTATGATAGGATCAACGCGGGCTTCGGCGGTGCACCGAAATTTCCAAGACCCGTCACATTCAACTTCCTCTTCCGTTATCACGGCAGAACGGGGAAGCAGCAGGCGCTTGAGATGTCGCTCGAAACGCTGCGACGGATGGCAAAGGGCGGAATGCACGACCACATCGGCGGAGGGTTCCACCGCTACGCGACCGATGGGGGCTGGCACGTCCCTCATTTCGAGAAAATGTTGTACGACCAGGCGCAGCTGGCGGTCTCCTACCTCGAAGCATATCAGATTACTCACGATGCGTTCTTCGCCAATATTGCAGGCGACGTCCTCGGCTATGTCACTCGCGTCATGACTCACCCCGAAGGAGGCTTCTACTCGGCGGAGGACGCGGAGAGCCTCCCCGATCGCGAAGGGCAATCCGAAGCAAGCGACTCTTATCAGCCGCAGAGGAAAGAAGAAGGCGCGTTCTACGTCTGGACGAAGAAAGCGATCGACCGGATCCTTTCCCCCGAGGAAGCTCGGATCTTCTGCCGCTCGTTCGGAGTTGAGGAGAACGGGAACGTCATGTCCGACCCGCACGCCGTCTTCCGCGGGAAGAACATCTTGCACGTAGTGACTGCGCCGGAAGATCTCGCCAAACAACTTGACCTGCCAGTTAAGCAGGTGAGCGCGCTGCTGGAATCGTCGCGAGGGAAGATCTTTGACGCCCGCGAAAAACGTCCGCACTGCCATCTGGACGACAAGGTTCTGACCTCGTGGAATGGATTGATGATCTCGGCGTTCGCGCGAGCAGCGCAAGTCCTCGAAGACCGCCGCTACCTCACGATCGCCGAGCGTGCTGCTCGGTTCATCCTCGACAACCTTCGGGACAAGACGACCGGCAGACTTCTTCACCGGTACCGTGACGGCGAGGCACGCTTTAACGGCCAGCTCGACGACTACGCCTTCTTCATCCAGGGTCTGATCGATTTGTACGAAGCGTCCTTCTCTGTCAAATCGTTGACAAATGCATTGAAGCTGACCGAGGAGCAAAACCGGATCTTCTACGACAATGATCGGGGCGGCTTCTATGATACGCCGGGACAAGACAAGTCCATCCTGATCCGGACGAAGGAATGGTACGACGGTGCCGAGCCGTCCGGCAATTCTATCGCGATCTTGAATCTTCTCCGCCTCTCCCATCTGGCCAATAATCAGGAACATGAGGCTCGAGCGAGGCGCTCCCTGGCCTTCTTCGGAGAACGACTGCTCACATCGCCGCAAGCCACTCCGCAGTTCCTCGTGGCGCTCGATTTCAGTCTCGCAAAGCCGAAGCAGATCATCATCGCGGGAAAGGCGGACGCACAGGACACCGCAATGCTGTTGAAGGAAGTGCATACTCGCTTCATCCCGAACAAGGTCCTGATGCTCGCAGACGGGGGCGAAGGACAACGCGAGCTTGCTTCGCGCATCCAGTTTCTGGAGACCCTGAAGATGATCGACGGCAAAGCTACCGCATTCGTCTGCGAAAACTATGCCTGCCGGCTCCCTACGAGCGATCCCGCCGTCCTTGCCCGCCTCCTCGGCGGTTGAAGATCTCGCCTGATTTGTGGTCCGCTGTCTATCCGCCTCCTACGAAGGAACATTCCTGTCTGCCCTGTTGTTTACTATCTATCGCAATATGAAGCACTT
>CAYZRX010000014.1:0-18592 GCA_964480945.1 uncultured Ignavibacteriaceae bacterium
GCAGTCAAGTTGCTTGAGCCGACGTTCGGCGGGATCAATCTCGAGGACATCAAAGCACCCGAGTGTTTCTATATCGAGGAAGAGCTCAAGAAGATCATGAACATTCCGGTGTTCCACGACGACCAGCACGGCACTGCGATCATCAGCGGTGCGGCTCTCGTTAATGCATTGGAGATCGTCGGAAAGAAGATCGACAAGGCAAAGGTCGTGTTCAGCGGCGCTGGGGCTGCGGGGATCGCGTGCGCGAAGCTCTATGAAAAGCTCGGCGTGCGGCGGGAGAACATGATGCTTGTCGACACGAAGGGCGTGGTGTACAGGGGACGGAAGGATGGGATGAACAAATACAAGGAGTACTTCGCTGCCGAAACGAACGCCCGCACTCTGGCCGATGCGATGAAAGGTGCGGATGTGTTCTGCGGCGTTTCGGCCAAAGGAGTCGTGTCGAAGGAGATGGTCAAATCGATGGCGGACAACCCGATCGTTTTCGCGATGGCCAATCCGGATCCAGAGATCACGTATGAGGATGCGACGAGCGCGCGCGATGACGTCATTATGGCGACCGGTCGATCGGACTACCCCAATCAGGTCAACAACGTTCTCGGATTCCCGTTCATCTTTCGCGGAGCGCTGGACTGCCGGGCGCGCATGATCAACGATGAAATGAAGATCGCTGCTTCCCGGGCGCTCGCAACGCTGGCGAAGGAAGACGTGTCGGACAGCGTGATGCGCGCCTACGGAGGCAAGAAGATCGAATTCGGCAAGGAGTACATCATCCCGAAGCCGTTCGATCCGCGCGTACTGATATGGGAGGCGACTGCGGTTGCCAGGGCGGCGATGGACACCGGGGTTGCGCGCGTGCCGATCAAGGACTTCGAACTCTATCGTGACGCGCTGGAGGCGCGGCTCGGAAAGTCGCGGGAAATCATGCGGTCGTTCGTCCACAAGGCTCAGGCGGAGCCCAAGCGGATCGTTTTCCCCGAGGGTGAAGAAGAGAAGATCCTCCGCGCGGCACAGCTCATCATCGACGAGAAGATCGCGAAGCCGATCTTGCTGGGTAGCCGTACCCTGATCCGGCAGCGCATCGCCGATCTCGGCCTTGATCTGGATGGCGCGGAAATCATCAATCCCGGGAAAGCGGCACGGTTCGATGAATACATTACTGCGTATTACGCTATGCGGGAGCGCAAGGGGTTGACGCGGTTCGACGCGGAGCACCAAATGAAGACGCATAACGTGTATGGAATGATGATGGTTGAGATGGATGATGCGGACGGATTGGTTTCCGGCCTTACGTCGCATTATCCTGATACGGTCCGGCCGGCGCTGCAGATCATCGGGAAGCGCGAAGGAGCGCGCAGGATCGCAGGTCTCTACATGATGGTCTTCAAGAATCAGACGGTTTTCATCGCTGACGCGACCGTGAACATCGAACCGTCCGTGGAAGACCTGGCGGAGATCGCCCTACTCGCAGCCGAGAAGGTACGCCAGATGGATATCGAGCCGCGTGTGGCCATGCTCTCCTTCAGCAATTTCGGCGGTACGAAGCATCTGCTGGCGGAAAAGGTGAAGGCGGCCACCGACCTCGTGAAGAAGCGAGCCCCCGGACTGATGATCGACGGTGAAATGCAGGCTGACACGGCCGTGGTTCCTGATATCATCTCCGAGGTATATCCCTTCAGCTCGCTAAAAGGCGCGGCAAATATTCTGATCTGCCCAGATCTGACCTCTGCCAACATAGCGTACAAGCTCCTTGCGCGTCTCGGCGGGGCGGTGGCGATCGGACCGATCTTGCTCGGTATCCGGAAGCCAGTCTACCTCCTTATACCGGGTTGCGACGTGACGGACATTGTCAACATCACCGCGATGGCGGTGTTCGAAGCTCAGTACCATAGTCGACCAGGTCAGAAAGGCGAGATTGTTGAACGATTCCGTCCTTCACTGGCCGGTGCAGAAGCGAAATAAGAGGCTGGGCCCGACCGCGCGAGACTGAGAACAAACGATTCGTCTCGTTCGCTGTCGCCAAGATTGACGATGTGAGTTCCGACCCCCGAAGCCTGGGGGCCAGCCTCACATTCCCAAGATGAAAATTGCACCTCTCACACATTCCCGCCTGTCCGGGCGACCCGTGACGTCGTACCGCCTGTCTTGGCGGGAAGATCAATCAATATTTCATGGAGGGACCTAAACCATGAAAGACCGTAGTCCTCTCTTCCCATTTTCCCTCGTGGTTTTGCTCGTTCTACCGTTTCTCTTCGTGACGGGCTGCAAGAAGAAGGAGGAGACAAAACAAGAACAGCAACAGAAGCTGGTGACGTATCAGAACATGCAGGTAACATACGGAGAAGCGATGAAGCGCGCGCTCTGGTACAATGAGTACGCCACCACAGCGACGAAAGAGCGTTTGACAAGCCTCGCTTCCCTCTTTCGAGCGGTTGCCCGGTCCGAGCAGATCCACGCCGACAATTTCGCAAAGATGCTCGACAGTATCGGCGTTCAGCCCCAACGGCCCCAGATCGATTCCATCCCCGCCGGAACGTCCGGTCAGTACTTGAGAGCGGCAGTGCAGAACGAGAGCGCGCAGCTGGATCTGTACCCAAGTCTGATTGCCGGAGCGAGGACCGAGAAGGTGGATGAAGCTGTACAGCTGTTCCAGTGGGACCAGAAGGGCGATGAGCAACATTCTGAGCTCTTCAACGGGATCTTCGAGCGCGGAGGAAAGGTTCAAAAAGCCGATTACTCGGTGTGCACCGTCTGCGGGTACATCATAACGTCCGACAATGTCAAACAATGTCCTGTTTGCGGCGCACCGAAGGACAAGTTCGAAAAGATCAAGTAAGCGGCGCGAACGGAAGCATTCCTCCGAGCGGCTGATCGATTATTCACTGAAGTAGCTCCGAACGATGCGATGTCAACGACGACGCTCTCGAGAATAGAACGCGCTGCCATCGACGAAATCATCAAGTTACTCAGGCAGCAGCAGTATACCGTTGTCGGTCCGACAGTTCGTGGCGCATCTATCGAGCTGGGCGAGCTGCGCTCGACGCTGGACCTTCCTCTCGGCTGGACCGACGAGCAGATGCCGGCACGATACCGGCTAGTTCAGCTCCCCGTCGAGTCGCTTTTTGCCTACACCGTCAGTCCCCACTCCTGGAAACGTTACCTGTTCCCGCCAATTCTCAAGCTGTTTTCCGCCACGAAGACCGGCAAAGGTTTCGACCTGAAGAGCGGAGAGGACGGAGCGGCTCGCTCGTCGATTCCAAGCGCAGGGGATGCTGTGCCGCAGTACGCGCTTTTCGGCGTTCGTTCGTGTGATCTCCATGCACTCGCCGTGCACGACAAGGTCTTTTCCGGCGGGACCTATGGAGATGAGTATTATGCACGGGCGCGGGAACGGACGTGGGTCATCGCCGTCAATTGTACACTCGCAGGAGGGACCTGTTTCTGCGCGTCGATGGGAACAGGCCCCAAAGCATCTTCCGGTTTCGACCTCGCTTTGACCGAGGTCATCACGGAAGAAGAACACTATTTCCTGGTTGAAACTGGTACCGATCGCGGCCGGTCTCTGCTTGAAGCTGTTCGGCACCGTCCTGCGGAAGCGGCCGAGGTGGCAAGGGGTGAGGAGTTGACGGAGAACGCTTCACGCCAGATGGGTCGCTCGCTTGACACAGAAAACATACAGCAGATTCTCTATCAGAGTGCCGACCATCCGCGGTGGGACGTCGTTGCCGCACGCTGTCTGACATGCGCGAACTGCACGATGGTCTGCCCGACGTGCTTTTGCACCACGCTGGAAGACGTCATCGACCTCGGAGGCACGAGGGCGGAGCGGCTTCGCAAATGGGATTCGTGCTTCACGATGGATTTCTCCTACATCCATGGCGGTAGTGTGCGTCCCTCCGTCAGGGCCCGCTACCGTCACTGGCTCACGCACAAGCTCGCATCCTGGATCGATCAATTCGGCTCCTCAGGCTGTGTCGGCTGCGGGCGGTGCATCACCTGGTGCCCTGTCGGCATCGATATCACAGAAGAATACCGTGCCATTCGTGAGTCCTTTGTCACGAAGAGCGCAACCAGCTCCGCAAAGGAGGCAAATGATGGAAACGCTTGAGCGCATCCTTGGAGAACACCCGTTCTTCCAGAATCTGGATGAACCCTATCTGCAGCTCGTGACAGGCTGCGCTTCGAATGTCCGATTTGAGCCGGATGCCTGCATCTTCCGTGAAGGGGAGGAGGCAAATCAATTCTATCTCATTCGACAAGGCCGCGTGGCGCTGCAGATTCTCGCGCCCGACCGCGGACCCATTACCGTCGAGACTCTCGAAGAGGGCGATATCCTCGGATGGTCCTGGCTGATCCCCCCCTACAACTGGCATTTCGACGCGCGCGCTCTCGAGTTGACGCGCGCGATCGCATTGGACGCCAAATGTCTCCGGCGCAAGTGCGAAGAGGATCACAACCTGGGATATGAGCTTTTGAAGCGGTTCGGGCACATCATGGAACAACGATTGTCATCGACACGGTTACAGCTCTTGGATATGTATGGCGTCCGTTCCTGACATCTTCGTGAAGCCTGCTCCAGTCGCCCCTCATGCGATGTTCCCGCGCATGTACGTGATTCAACAGGTGCGGAAGGAGACGGCCGACACGTTCACCCTCGTGCTGGAGGACCGATCCGGCGGGCCGAAGATCAAATTTGCCCCGGGGCAGTTCAATATGGTGTACGTGTTCGGTGTCGGAGAAATACCGATCTCCATCAGCAGCGATCCGGCAAGCTCGGTTCTCGTGCATACGACCCGGGCGGTGGGGACTGTCACGCGAGTCATGGCTGGATTGCGGCGGGGAGACGCGGTCGGCATCCGCGGTCCCTTTGGCACTGTTTGGCCGGTACACGAAGCCCACGGCCACGACATCGTGATTGTAGCAGGAGGGATCGGCCTGGCACCGTTACGATCTGCATTGTACGAAGTACTCTCCCAACGGGAGGCGTTTGGCAAGGTTGTCCTTCTCTACGGTACTCGGACACCGTCGGACATCCTGTTCCGGGAAGAGCTCGAGCAGTGGCGTGCGCGGTTCGATCTGGAGGTCTACGTGACGGTTGACCGTGCTCAGCCTGGGTGGCGAGGGAACGTCGGCGTGGTGACCACGCTCATTCATAAGTTACCTTTCGATCCGCAGAAGACGACCGCCATGATCTGTGGCCCGGAGATCATGATGCGTTTTGCAGCTTTGGAGTTGCAGAAACGGGGAGTCGGCCCCGACTCGATCTACCTTTCCCTGGAGCGCAATATGAAGTGCGGCATCGGGTTGTGCGGGCACTGCCAATTTGGACCGTACTTTGTCTGCAAGGATGGGCCTGTGTTTCGTTACAGCCGTGTCAAGGATCTGCTAGTTAAGCGGGAAATCTGATTCCTGTGTGTCGCTAATTGATTTCTGTTATGAAGAAAGAGAAGAAGCCGAAGCTTGCAGTTTGGAAGTTCTCGTCCTGCGACGGGTGCCAGCTCGCTTTGCTGGATTGCGAGGACGAGCTTCTCGCCGTGGCCGAGCGCGTTGAGATTGCCAATTTTCCCGAAGCGTCGCGGCAAGTCGTCCGCGGGCCCTATGATCTCTCGCTCGTTGAAGGGTCGATCACGACGCCCCACGACGCGGAGCGTATCCATCAGGTTCGACGAGCATCCAAGTTCCTCGTGACGATCGGGGCATGTGCGACGGCAGGCGGGATTCAGGCTCTGCGGAATTTCAAGGATGTGAAAGAATTCATCTCCATCGTGTATGCAAACCCGTCGTACATTGAGACGTTGAACAAATCGACCCCCATCGCTGACCACGTTTTCGTCGACTTTGAACTTCGGGGCTGCCCGATCAGCAAGGGACAGCTCGTTGAGGTCTTGAGTGCGTTCCTCGCCGGGCGGAGGCCGACGACTCCAACCTACAGCGTCTGTCTCGAATGCAAGCGGCGGGGGACCGTCTGCGGGCTTGTGACCCACGGACCACCCTGTCTGGGTCCGGTCACGCAGGCGGGCTGCGATGCGCTGTGTCCCTCCTACCATCGCGGCTGCTACGGATGCTTCGGGCCGAAGGAAACGCCGAACACTTCGTCTCTGGCCTCTTACTGGAGAAGCGCTGGGATGAAGAACGACGAGCTGCTCCGCCTCTTCCGCACATTCAACGCGTATGCCGAGGCGTTTCGAAAAGAGAGCGAAGCGCATGAAAAATAGAAGTGTGAAAGTGGATTACCTGGCACGAGTTGAAGGGGAGGGAGGGATCCTCGTCAAGGTCAAGGGTACTACCGTGACGGACGTCCAGTTTAAGATCTTCGAACCGCCCCGATTCTTCGAAGCATTCCTGCGCGGTAGGCACTTCACGGAGGCGCCGGACATAACGGCACGGATCTGCGGGATCTGCCCCATCGCCTATCAGATGAGCTCCATCCACGCGATGGAGAACGCGTTTGGTGTCACCGTGGGAGGCCAGCTCCGGGCGCTCCGGCGGTTGATTTACTGCGGGGAGTGGATTGAAAGCCATGCGCTGCACGTGTACATGCTCCACGCGCCGGATTTTCTCGGGTACCAAGACGTCATCCAGATGGCGAAGGACCACGGCGATATTGTCCGGAAAGGGCTCCAGCTCAAGAAGATCGGCAATGAGATCGTCGCACTGCTGGGAGGGAGGGAAATCCACCCCATCAACCTGCGGGTGGGTGGATTTCACAAGATCCCGAGGAAGGAAGAGCTGCAACCGCTCGCGGATCGGCTGAAGTGGGCGCTGGACGTGGCGCTGGAGACGGTCCGCTTCGCGGCGACGTTTCGGATGCCGGAGTTCGTCCGCGAGTATGAGTTCGTTGCCCTCAGGCACGATCAGGAGTATCCCTTCAACGAGGGGAGGCTCGTCTCGAGCAAAGGGCTCAATATCGGCGTTGAGGAATATGAGAACAGCTTCTCCGAGGAGCACGTTGAACACTCCAATGCTCTCCACTCGGTGCTGCGAGATCGGGGGGCGTACCTTGTCGGTCCTCTCGCGAGGTTCAACTTAAATTTCGATCGGCTCACGCCGACGGCACAGGATGCGGCGCGCGCGGCAGGTATTGTCCCCCCGTGTCATAATCCGTTCAAGAGCATCATCGTCCGGAGCGTGGAGATGGTGTACGCCGTGGAGGAGGCGCTGCGCATCATCGGGGGGTACGAAATGCCGGACCGGCCGACCGTGGATATCTCCCCTCGTTCCGGTATCGGCTACGGCTGCACGGAAGCGCCGCGCGGCATCTTATATCATCGCTACCGGGTCAATGACCGGGGATTGATCACCGATGCGAAGATCGTGCCGCCGACGTCGCAAAACCAGAAGGTGATGGAGCTGGACCTGCGTCATTTTGTCTCTGAGCGTCTGGATCTTCCTCAGGACAAGCTCACCTGGCAAAGCGAGCAGGTTATTCGAAATTATGACCCCTGCATTTCTTGTGCGACACATTTTCTGAGATTGGAAGTTGATTAAATCACCGGGATCGTTTCCACGCCGGCTTTTCCAGTCGGATCAAACCCCCAGCGACTACTGTCAAGGTCGTCCTTTTGAAGGAGAGATACTATGGCCAAGATGTCAGATCTTTTGCACTACCTGGACAGCAACAAAGTGGACTACCAAGTTGTTGAGCACGATCCTGCGTTCTCCGCTCACGAGGTCGCTGTCGCGACACACATTCCGGACAGCGAGATCGCGAAGGCCGTCCTGCTCCACATCGATGATCATTTCTGGATGGCAGTTTTGCGCGCGGATCAGCGCATCAATCAGCAGCTGATCAAGCGGACCTTCGGAGCCAAACTGGTCCGTCTCGCGCACGAGGAAGATCTCACGGTGAAGTTCCCCGACTGCCAGCTCGGCGCGATGCCGCCGTTCGGCAACCTGTACGGGGTGCCGGTCCTGGTGGAAGAATCGCTCGCTGAAGATGAAGAGATTCTGTTCAACGCCTGTACGCACACCAAAGCCGTGCGCATGAAGTTCAAGGATTTCCGCCGGCTCGTAAAACCGGTTATTGCAGGTTTTGCGGAGCCTTCGCAGTGGCTGGTAGATCGTGAATCCTGAGCATTCTCACGGTGGCGGCTGGAGAGAGCGATTGCGCGTTCTACGTGCGCCTGCGTGATCGACTTTTTCTCTGTTTCGTCAAGAAGTGAGGCAGCATGGAACCACGGATTCTCATCGTTGGAATCGGGAACGAATATCGGGGGGATGACAGCGCCGGCGTGATCGTCGCGCGGAGGCTGAAGGATCTGCTCCGAGGCAATGTCGAAGTGGTCCAACTTGCCGGTGAAGTGGCAGGCCTGCTCGAGGCGATTCAGTCGCGCGAGGCGGTCATCATCATCGACGCAGCAAAGTCCGGAGCACCTGCGGGGACGATTCACCGGTTCGTCGTTGGCGACGAGCCGATTCCCGAGAAGCTCTTTTGTTACTCGTCGCACGCGTTCAGCGTCGGCGAGGCTTTGAAGCTCGCAAAAACGCTGCATCAGATTCCGGATCGAGTCATCGTCTACGGAATCGAGGGCGCCCGTTTCGAGCACGGGTGTGGCTTGACACCCGAGGTGGAGCGCGCTGTGCACCAAGTCGTCACTATGGTCGTCGAAGACACGAAGTATCTGGCCGTGCAATAGTCGAGTCAGGCCGATCGTTCTCAAGTCACCGAATTCAAGCCAGGCTTTCTTCCGTGCCACACTCGTGCCATCTCGGCGGGCATGCGTGGCCATCGATTCGATCACCGATAAGCCCTACCGGCCGGACGGGTAGGCTCTTGTACCGATCGTGCTCTCTGTTTGATTGTTTTCCAGTGGGTCTCTCAGGGCGAGAGCACTCCTCGCGCTGAGGCTTTGGTTTGGCGGGTCGAGATGGGTTGGGAATCGCTCAAAATCCCTCCACCGTGAAAGGGAAAACTCATGAAGGAGCAAGAAGCAACTCTCGCGTTGTGGTCAGCGGTGATGATCACATTCTTCGTAGCGCTGTTCATCCTCTCGATGATACCGTATCCCATCGGCGAGTTCAAGGACCTGGCCACGTACTCCGAAGAGTACGGCTTCCGATCGATCGCTCCGGCCATCCCCAGCTTCTTTATCGCGATGCTCCATTTCCCGTTCCTGGTCGGGCTCTACTGCTTCGCGAGGGAGGACAGAAAAGTCTTTGCACTGACAGGGGCTGTCTTTGGAGCAGCCTACGCCGTTCTGGCGAGCGTGAACTATTTTACCCAGCTGACGTTTGTGTTTCAGAACATCAAGTCCGCTCAGGCCGGGGTTCTCGAGCACTTCCTTCTCGAAAACCCGCACTCGTTCATTTTCTCGCTCGAGGTTCTTGCGTACAGCTTCCTGTTCATCGCTTGTCTTTTCTGGGCAAGGCTCTTCCTCGTCGGATCCTTGGACCGATTGATCCAGATCCTTCTGCTGGCCACAGGCGCGATCGGTCTCCTTGGTTCCCTCGGGTACGTCTTTCAGAGCCGAACCCTGGAGGTCGCGATCGTCGCAGCTGCCCTTCCGTACACCGCGGCAATGATCCTCCTCATCTTGCGTTTCAAGCGACTGCAGAGGGAAATAGCAGAGTGAAGAGGGTTAAGCCCGAGACAGCGCACGCTCCCGGATTCGAGGTGATTCATTGACCGACAAGTTCACGCACACGGTGCTTGGCCGTACCGGTCTCCCGGTGCATCGGCTTGGCCTTTCCGCGACCTACTGGCCCGGTAAGGGGGCCATCCGCCAGGCTGTGGATGAAGGCGTGAATTTTTTCTTTGCTTTTGGGATCGATGCTCAGATGATCGCTGTGATGCGGGAAGTCCTGAAGTCCCTTCGTGACCGATATGTCCTTGCGACCGGCGCCTACAATCTCATCATCGGTTATCCGAACCTGCGCCGCACGCTGGAGAAACGGCTTCGTCAGTTTCGCACTGATTATATTGATGTTTTTCTCCTCTTGGGAGTGAGGAAGGAGGGGGAATTTCCCCAACGGGTAAGGGAAGAGCTCTACCGCTTGCGTGAGGAGGGGAAGATCCGTGCTGTGGGGATATCCTGCCATGATCGAAAGCTCATCGGACAGCTCGCTGCTCAAGGGGCTTTGGATGTCTACATGGTGCGCTATAACGCCGCGCACCGGGGTGCGGAACAAGATATTTTTCCTTATCTTCAAGACGACAATCCAGGCATCGTGAGCTACACGGCCACCCGCTGGACCTATTTGCTGAGGAGGCCGAAGGCGTGGCCGAAGGATGGTCCGGTGCCCACGGCAGGTCAAGTCTACCGTTTCGTTCTCTCCAACCCTCATGTCCATGTTTGCCTGACGGCTCCCGGGAACAGAAGGCAACTTACAGAGAACCTCGCTGCGCTTCGTCAAGGTCCACTGAATGAGGATGAGATGCAGTTTGTGAAATCGTTTGGCGATGCAGTGTATCGCCAGTACAAATGGTTCATGTAGGCGAGAGGTTGCGCCGATCGGATTCGGGCCGCCCGCGGTCAAACAACAAGAGGGTCACATGAATATTCTGCTTACCTATCCCGAGAATCCTGACACGTTTTGGAGTTACCGCCACGCTCTCAAGTTCGTGTCGAAGAAATCGGGTTTCCCACCCTTGGGCCTCCTGACGGTGGCGGCGATGCTCCCTCCGGCGTGGGAGAAAAGGGTGGTGGATCTCAACGTCCGGCCGCTGAAGGATGAGGACGTACGGTGGGCGGACTACGTGCTCGTTAGCGCAATGTCGGTTCAGCGCGAGTCAGCGCGACAGATCATTCAAAGGTCGAAGCAGTTGGAACGGCCAGTGGTTGCCGGTGGGCCGCTCTTCACCTCTCACTTTGATGAGTTTGAGGATGTCGACCACCTCGTGCTGGACGAGGCGGAGCTCACGCTGCCGCAATTCTTGACCGACGTTACCAGGAACGAGCCGAAGCATGTGTACCGGGCGGATGGATGGGCCGACATTACCAGAACGCCGATCCCCTCGTGGGGGCTGATCGACATGAAGAAATACGGTTCTATGAACATACAGTATTCGCGCGGGTGCCCCTACGACTGCGAATTTTGCGACATCACTGTCCTCTACGGTCGTGTGCCCCGAACGAAAACGAAAGAACAGGTGACGGCCGAGCTTGAAGCTCTCTACAGACGAGGTTGGAGAGGCGGCGTCTTCTTTGTGGACGACAATTTCATCGGGAACAAGGAGAAGCTAAGGAAAGAAGTTCTGCCGGCGATCATCGAGTGGATGGAGCGGAGAAAGCACCCATTCGTTCTCAACACGGAGGCCTCGATCAATCTCGCCGACGATGATGAGCTCATGCGCCTGATGGTACGGGCAGGCTTCAACGGGGTCTTCGTCGGAATTGAGTCGCCAAACGAGGAAAGTCTGATCGAGTGCAAGAAGATTCCGAACAAGAATCGGGACCTCATGTCTTCGGTAAAGAAACTGCAAACATCCGGCCTCGAGGTGCAGGGGGGATTCATCGTCGGTTTCGACAAAGATCCGGAATCGATCTTCGATAAGCTCATCCAGTTTATCCAGGAGAGCGGCATCGTGACGGCCATGGTGGGGCTGCTGAACGCGCCTCGCGGCACGAAGCTCTATCACCGCCTGCTCAAAGAGGGGAGAATGCTGGCGTCGATGACCGGCAACAACACGGACTTCTCGATGAATTTCAAGCCGAAGATGAATTACGAAGCCCTGCTGGCAGGCTATCGGAAAATCCTGAGTGAGATCTACGCGCCGAAACAGTACTACGCACGTGTCAAACGGTTCTTGCGGGAGTACAAACCGCCTCAAGTCAGGTCGTCCCGCATGCGAATTGAGCACCTTCGTGCGCTTGTGAAATCCGTGGTTTTGCTCGGGATCGCCGGCAAAGAGCGCACGTATTACTGGAGACTCTTTTTCTGGTCCCTCTTCAGGCGCCCGAGGCTCTTCCCGATGGCTATTACCTTCGCCATCTACGGATTCCACTTCCGCAGGGTGTTTGAGCATTACCTCGGTGCGTTGTAGCTGCCGGAGTCGGCCGGGGTGGTCACGGAAGAGGCGGAAGGTGCCGTCCTTGCCATTACCATCCGGTAACGGTCGTTCCATGGGGTGGTCCTGAAGACCGAGGAGGTGAAAAGGCGAGCGACGCTGTCTCCCCGATGTCGGATCTACCTGCTGCCGATCAACTGCCTGCACCAACCTCCTCGTTTCAGCACCTGATCGAACGAACTTGTGCACTTGCGCGACGTTGTATCACCTCGATTATCCTCCCCAAGAGAGTCATCGGAAAGGAATTGGCGAATGAGGTATCACAAGCTCGCTCTCATTCCGGCCATCATCGCCGGGACGCTGAGGCATGTCCATCTCGGTTTTGAAAAGATGAAACTGAACCGCCAGGTGAACGCTGGGAGGGAGAAGAGATGAATTTTCTGCAAATCGTTCTTCTCGTCCTTGCAGTCTTGCTCTTCCTGCGGGCGTTCAATCTCATCTCGGGTCTGCGCTGGTACAACCATCCTCATCCTCGCGGATCGACCGTTCTCGTAAATGGCCGGAGATATTACTATAGCCTGAAAGGGAGCGGCGACCCAACGATCGTCATCGAGGCAGGACTGGGGTCAGTCTCACCGGAATGGTGGAAGATCCAGGACGAGCTCTCGAGCGTCACCCAGGTCTTGACATATGATCGGGCCGGCTACGGCTGGAGCGAATACAGTGCAAAGGCCCGCACAAGCAGTGCCATCGCAGGCGAGTTAGAAGCTCTTCTGACGACGCTGAGGATTGATGGTCCTTTGGTTCTGGTGGGGCATTCACAAGGCGGGCTCTATGTCAATCACTTCGCGCGACTGCACGCGGAAAAAATCGCGGGAGTGGTGTTTGTGGACCCCCTCTCGCCCGACGAGAACCGTCTCAAGGCGGAGCTTCCCCCGCACGTCTACAAAGCAAGTGGTCTCGACAAGACGGGCAGAATCAGAGCCCATGCCAGGTTGTGTGCGTTCGGACTTCTGAGATTCCTGAAGCCGTTGGTCGGAAGAGCGGCGCCATTTCCTCGCTACAAAGTCCTGCCGGCTGAGAGTGTTCAGACACTTTGGCGACACCTGCTTCTTCCGAAGACGTACAAGACGATGTTGGGCGAGTACCGCGAAGCCCACAGAGAGGTCAGCAGCGAGATTATGAAGAGGTCCGGCGCTTTCCCGGAGGTTCCCGTCAAGATCCTCTATCACTCGCCGGAGAGGATGATCGATGAGGTGATGCGCCACAGCAGCGTGGGCCGAGCCGATGCCGAACGGATCGAGAAACTCTGGCAGGAACTGGTGCGAGAGTATCAGCCGCTTTCGTCGGAAAGTGAGTGGATTGTGGCGGGCAGCAGCAGCCATTTTATTCATCTTGACGCACCCGGCGCTGTAGTGGAAGCGGTGAAGAGTGTGGTCGATTCCGTGAAGACGCGGCGGGGGTGAAGTTGTGAACTTCGCATCCGCCGAGCTAATCCTCGACCAATGACAGTTTGAGCGTGACCGAACACTCTAGAAGGAGCACCTATGGCAAGCCGGCTCGATGATTTCCGTGATTACCGCGCAAGGATGAACGAACGCATTTTCCAGATCGACCATCTGGGGATCAAACGGTTCTTCAATCTGGATACCGCGGCGTACAGGGAAGGCGCCCTCGACCCGAAGACAAAGGAGTTGCTCGGTTTGGTCGCATCGACCGTCCTTCGGTGCGATGACTGTATCGACTACCACCTTGTCCAGTGTGTTGATGCGGAATGGAAGGATGAAGAGCTGTATGACGCCCTGAATGTAGCGCTCATCGTCGGGGGGAGCATCGTGATCCCCCATCTGAGGCACGCCGTGGAGACGATCGACCTCCTGCGCGCAGAGAGGAAAGATTCCAAGTCGTGATGGATGGAAGATGCTTCGACGCGGTTTGCGCGACAGACAATGTGAACCGAGTGCCGCCAATGCTGAAACGGGAGCACAGGGTGTTGCTCAATAAAATGCATTAAGAATGACTAGCCGGAACGCACCGCCAGAATTGTCGCAGCCAACCCGCGCGCGACGGGTCGTCGGATGGATCGCAGTCGGTTGTTCCTCGCTTCTCGCAAGCCTTTGGGCTTTCTGGGGCGCTATCGAGAACTTCCACGAGGGGTGGTACCATAGCTCGTTCTGGCAGAACGTCGGACTGATGTTTATCCAGTACGCCAGCCCAATGTTGGTCTTTCTGATCCTGACGTCGCTCTCTCTCCGCTTCCCTCTCATTGGAGGCGGTCTCCTGATTCTGGCAGGCGCAGGGCTTGGGGCGTTTTTTGCCAGGGGGGCAGGGGTTATGCTCATCGGAGTGCCTCTCGTTCTTCTCGGACTCGGCTACATCTACGGGCGTCCTTCGCCTCTGAAGTGGGCGTACAGGATCGCTATCGGACTGCCGCTCCTGCTCTACATCGGATTCAGCATCGAGCCGGCAATTCGCGTCGCCGGCAGATATGATGATGGCGATCGCGAGGCCCGGCTGGTCGAAGGAAACGGTGTGCGGCTGATTTGGGCCCCTGAGGGCCCGGGATGGCCGAGGAGAGGCGTCCGGTGGGCAGATGCTCAACGCATCTGCTCGTACTTGAAGGAGGACGGCAAGACCCTCTCCGACACACTCCAGAACATCTGGCGGCTGCCGACGGTCGATGAGGCTGTCCGGTCTCTAACACGATCCGGAACGAATTGTGGCGGCGTTTGGGATTCGGCATCCGGCTCGGCGAGATACGCGACGACTCCCGACAAGGAGTCTCCGCTGTGGGACCCGCACTCGCCGATCATCTATTGGTGGACGGCGAGCGAGAAGGACAGCGCAACGGTCTATCGGATTGTCTACAATGGCGGTGTGCAGGCGCTGCCCAAGACGATCGGAATGGGGGATTTGGCATTTCGGGCCGTGCGGCGGCCATGATGGAGATGACGCGTCGCAACGTCGGAACAGCCAGAAAAACAAGAGGGGATAAAAACTGGAAGGGATGAGCCCCGGCATCGAATGGCCGGTTGCTCACCCCTTCAATTGTACGCACTCCCTGCACTCAGGACGCGAGGGCCTCAACAGTAGCCTTAGCGAGCTCGTCGGGTGTAAAGGGCTTCGCGATAAAGTCGAATGCGCCAAGCTTGGTAGCTTCGATCGCCGTCTCGATAGAGCCGTGACCGGTAACGATGATCACGGGAAGTTCGGGCCACTGACTCTTGATGGACCGCAGGACCTCCATCCCGCTCCGTTTCGGCATCTTGAGATCCAGGAGTACGAGGTCGTACCTATGAAGCTTCATCTTCACCAACGCGGCATCGACGTCGAAAGCCTCATCCACGCCACAGCTCTGCCCTGTTAGGATCTTGCGAACGCTATGGCAGATGATCGGTTCATCATCCACCACGAGCACCGAGTACCTTGCTGGCGCGTCCCTGTTGTAGAGCGCTGCCAACGGAATGTCTGAACGTGTGAGGCAGTTGACGTAGTCTATCCCGGCTGCACGCTCCACTTCTGCGCCATTGAACGGTAGGTCGACGTCGATATGCTCCGATGTCATGTGCTTGGCGCGAGGGCCGGCCTTTGTGCGAGCCTTCTCCTTCTTGATGGGGTGCTTGCCGGCATCATCCTTCCCGTTGACCACGACGCGGCGGCGTCCCTCGTTCCCAAGATGGTCCTGAGTTCTCTCGGCGATCTTCTTCGAGAGTGGAACATCCGAGTGTGTCAGCGCCTCGACATATTCCCTCGACGTGTACTTTGCCACTTCTTTCTCACCGAACGGCATATCGATGTCGATTATCTCTCCCGGCGGTTCGTCGTTTGGAAGCGCGGTGACTCTCTTGGATTCTCCCCCCGTCTTGTTCATTCTCCTGTCGAGCATTTTCTGAGTGACCTCGGTCAGCTCGTCGGGGGTGAAGGGTTTCGGCAGATACGCGGACGCGCCCAGTTTCGTGGCCTTCACGGCGGATTCGATCGATGCGTATCCCGTTATCATAATCACGTCGAGTTCGGGATAGTCCTCTCTGATGATCTTCAGCAATTCCATTCCGCTCGTTCGGGGAATCATCAGATCAGTGATGACGAGATCGAACGTCATCTCCTTGATCAGTTTGACGGCGTCTTCAACGTTCAACGCCTGGGAGACCTCATACCCTTTTCGCGAAAGAACTTTGTTGATGCTTCGGCAAACGTTTTCTTCATCGTCGACAACAAGGATCTTCTGCATTATCACGGTCGGAGCCTTTCCTTTTGTGTGGAGCCATTTCGATTCTTGGTTCTGCACCTCTCACTTGATCAATCCCTATGCCAAACGTGAAATCAGCATCCTGGGATTGCTGTAGCTGTTTATGAGGGAAGGGCTTACGCCGGAACTGAGCCTTGGGTTAGGCGGAGAGCGGCCAAAATGGTAAGAGGTGGAGGAAGAGGGAGGAAGGTGGGAGAAGTGCCCGCATTCAAGCACTCGGGGCTTCAAGAGGTGCACAAAACGCACGTACACGTGCACAATTCATGATGCAGGTTACGTGGGCTTCTTGATGCCGTACTTTCTCATCAGCGCCTGGAAGTTGGATCGCTGCATATTGACCTCGCGCGCCGCCTTGGAGATATTCCAGTTGTTCCGCATGAGCGATTCCTCGACGAAGACTTTCTCTATTTCCTGAACGGAAGATTCCCTGACTCGCTTCTTCAGGTTTTTCAGCTCCTCACTTGTCTTCGGGGTCGCGGACCGAATGGAAGAATCGGTCCGGTAGAGTGCGGCTGAGACATGAACCGGTTCGATCTCCTCCCCCTCGACGAGTATCGCGAGTCTTTCGATCGCATGCTCGAGCTCTCTGACATTGCCCGGCCAGTGATAATTCACGAGGGATTCCATGGCGTCCGCTTTTATCCGAGGTACGCCGCGTCCCATGGTATTGCAACAGTTGCGCAGAAAGTGAATGGCGAGGTCCGGAATGTCGTCTCGTCGCTCGCGAAGAGGGGGCAGCCTGATCGGAAAGACATTCAGACGATAGTACAAATCCTCTCTAAACTTTCCGCTAGCCACGAGCTGCTTCAGATTCTGATTCGTCGCGAAGATCAGCCGAATATCCACCTTCTTGACCGTCATACTCCCGACCGAGAGGAACTCCTTCTCCTGCAACACCCGCAGCAATCTTCCCTGAGTTTCTATCGGCAGGTTTGCGATCTCGTCGAGAAAAATCGTCCCATGGTCGGCGGCTTGGAAGACGCCGGCTTTGTCAGCGGTGGCACCGGTGAACGCGCCCTTCACGTGTCCGAACAGCTCGCTCTCCAGCAACGAGCTCGAGAACGTCGAAATGTCGATCGCAAAGAACGTCGCATCCTTTCGCTTGCTTTGCTGATGGATTGCCTTTGCCGTCAAGTCCTTTCCGGTCCCGCTCTCGCCGATGATCAGGACGGTGCTCTCCGTTGGTCCAACCTTTTGGATAAGCTTGTAGACCTCCCGCATCGCTTGGCTCTTCCCGATCAGACCGAGGAACCCCGTGTCCCCCGAATACTCAAAGTCAGGCTCCGCCATGAGCAGAAGCCTTCGCCTCCCCATCGCCTGATCCAGAACAGCGAGCAGCTCTCCAGGGGTGAACGGCTTCGGCAAGTAATCAAAAGCGCCTGACTTCATGGTCTCGACTGCCGACGCGATCGTAGCATAACCGGTGATGATCACCACGACTGTCGAGGGATATCTCTCTCTGATTGCCTGAAGGACTTCGAGGCCCCCCATATCCATCATTTTCAGATCTGTAAAGACGACGTCGTATACGTCGGGCTCCAGGATCCGGAGGGCCTCCCGCCCTGACGTTGTGTACGCGACCGAGTGTCCTGCGCGACGAAATACCTTCTCGCAGCTCTTGCAGACGACGAGCTCATCATCGACGATAAGAATGTGAGCCTTCGTTTTGTTCATGTCCTGATCTCGTCCATAACGATAGGCAATTGAATCGTGAACGTGGAGCCTTGCCCCACGATGCTCTCCACGTTCATGGTACCTCCATGCTGCTCGACGATCCCGTAGCTGATGGAAAGGCCGAGCCCAGTTCCGTGCTCCTTGGTCGTATAGAATGGGTCAAAGATCTTCTCGCGACACGACTCGGGAATGCCCGGACCTGTATCGGCAAAGCTGATGACGATGTTTCGGCCGTCGTCGGAGAGCTTCGATTCGATGGTCAGGGTGCCGCCCTTGGCCATTGCTTCCGCCCCGTTCAAGATGATGTTCATGAACACCTGCTGGATCTGGTCGGGGTCGACCGAGACGTCGGGGACGCGATCGCTCAACTGCTTTTCGACGACAATATTCCGAAAGGAGGTCTGGTTTCTGACGAGCAGGATGATATTTTCAATCAGAGCGTTCATGTCTGCCAACTGCTTCTGAGGCTTCGTCTGGCGGGCAAAATCGAGCAATCGCTTAACGATCTCGCGACATCGTATCGTCTCCTTGACCATCACCTCGACATCTTCTCGCCGAGGATCATCTGAGCCCAGATCCTCGAGGAGCAGGCTGCTGTTTGTGAGGATGCCGGTGAGGGGGTTGTTGATGTCGTGGGCCACGGCCGCCGCCAGCTTGCCAATCGAGGCGAGCTTCTCCGATCTGAACAGCTGAGCATTGATCTTCTTCATCTCCTCGGCACG
>CAYZRX010000014.1:18692-29361 GCA_964480945.1 uncultured Ignavibacteriaceae bacterium
ATTTCTTTTCCTTTGTACACCTGCCCTTCGTGAACGACCTGATTGATCTTATCGACGATGTCAAAGTTGCGGTTGAACAGGATTCCGCCGATAAGTGTTCCGAGGAAATTCCCTTTCTCATCAAGAATGGGGACCGCAGATTTCAGCATCATCCCGGACGTTTCCGTCGTTTTGCCGTTCGGCTTGGCTTTTGGTGTCGCAACGACTGTCATGGAAGCCTGGGCAGCAAGATCAGTCGATTCCTTGACGAGTTCTTCCGCTGGGACGATCTCCGTACCGCTGATGGGCCCTCGCATTGTGGTAACATGCTCGACGAATCCATCAGACAGCAGATTGTCACCGTACAGCCCTGGATTGCGTCCCCGAGCCAGTACGTTCCCTCGATCGTCGACAGCGGTCAGGATGTCGAGGCGTTCGTGCAGAAGTGTCTTCTCCAAATCACGAGTGAGGAATGTCCGATCTCGATGAGCGATGGCGGCACGAATCGACTGGCGCGTGGCTGTTAAACGCGTGACGCTCTGAATCTCAGCGAGCCTGTTACGATACACCTCCCGAGCCGAGTTCAAATCCGATATGGCCTTTGTCTCCGCGCGAGTGATGATCTGATCGGAAATTATCCGCATGCCGACATAGCTTGTGATGATCGCCGGGACAAGAATGGCAATCGAAAATGAGAGGATGAGCTGTGATTGGATGGTTCTAAGGGTCATGTGCACAGTGCTGTCAGTTCGATGTGCGCTCTCTCTGCGTTACGGCAGGACGCAGGTGTCCTTCGAACGTTGCAGAGCAATATGCTCAAAAGGCGCGAGGGATTCAAACTGCATCATAGGGTACTATCATCAAGGCCGCCGGGCTCTGGTCCGTGATCCGTTTCGTAGCACGCGAACGAACAAACGCGCGCGGGAATCGCTTGCAGCGAAGAGTGCCTGAGAGGCGGTGTCGACTGGAGACTGCTCACACCCTCGCACAAGATTCACGCCGGAAGGGATCGAGGTAGAATAACTGATGGTGTATCTTCGATTGCTTGTCGGCTGATCATCGACGCCCGGCGATAGAATAGCCAATCTTGTTCTCCGCCCCTACCCGGCTAGCTAGCTTCGTATTTGGAGATTCCCGAAATCGCCAATGCTGAATTAATCAACAGCTGTAATGTTTTTCATCAACAAATGTAAATCTTATGCATCTGTTATCTGAATGTTTGACAACAGTTATGCTTGCATAATATTTGTAGATAATAAAACAATGCACTATCCACCATAATGCCAGTGGAACCCAGACTCGGCTTGGAATTGATTCGACTCACTCGGCGCTGCCGCAGCATCGACAAGCACGTTTCGGCCAGCGCCGGCTTGAGCATCGATGAAATGCACTGCCTCAGTTCCCTTTTTGCCGAAAGCCCCTCCTCTGTGAAGACGCTCAGTGACCTCATCAGCGTCAATCCAACGCGTGCGTCGAAAATCCTTCGTGACCTCGAAGAGCGGGGTCTTCTTTCACGGACCATCGACGTTTCGGATCGTCGCAAGGAGCATGTTCTGCTCACCGAGGAGGGAAGAAGAACGGTGGAGAAGCTCTTGAGTCTGTATGACGAGATTGCAGCCAGGGTGATCCCGAAGTGGCCGAGCGAAATCGCTTTGGACTTTTCACAGCTGCTGCAGACGGTTTCGCAGACGAACGAGAACGATCCGACGCAATGGGACTGAGCATGTATCGAGACGGACCATCGATCCTTGTCGTCGGACTCGGCAACGAGTTGCTGTCCGACGACGGAGTAGGCATCCGTGTGCTGCGTGAGCTGAAGGAGCGTCTTCCCACTGAATGTATTGCGTTCGAGGAGCTCTCGGTCGGCGGGCTCCAGCTGCTTGACCACCTGGTCGGATACAGGTGTTGTTTTCTCATTGATGCGATTGTCACTGGCACATCTCCCGCAGGGACGGTGCATCGGTTCGTCCAGGAGCCGGGCCACCCATCGATTCGTCTGTCATCATCGCACCACGTCGATCTCTCCCAGGTGCTGGCGTTGGGAGAGATGCTGGGGGCAGCGATTCCAGCGAAGGTCGTCGTCTATGGCATCGAGCCGGAAGACACCATTACGTTCTGCGAGCAATGCACCAGCGAGGTATCGAAGGCCATTCCTCAACTCGTCGATCTGATCTGCAGAGATATTGAGCATGAGACGACCCCGATGCGAGCCCGCAGTTCAGAACAGGACATGGTTGAGCACTTTGCTACATCTTGAGACCTAATGGAGATCCTATGGGACATTCAGTCAGTTATTTGCCGGGATTGATGACACGCCGAGAGGCGGAGCTGAGGCAGATCTTCCTGAAGCAGGTCGAAGATATTCCGGCGGGAGAGCGCATCAAAAGGTGCCTTCAATGCGGTACATGCACGGGCTCGTGTCCAGTGAGCTACGCCATGGACATATCGCCGCGAGAACTGATTGCCCTGTTTCGGGCCGGCGAGATGGAAACGATTATGAAAAGCCGGACGATATGGATCTGTGCATCGTGCTATGCGTGTACCACCCGCTGCCCGTCCGGGATCAAGATTACCGACATCATCTATGCCCTGAAGCGCACGGCGATGGAGAAGAATTACCAATCGAAAGCGCCGCAGGTGCAGATCCTGGCAAGCCTCTTCGTGAAGAACCTGAGGAAATATGGGCGACTTCATGAGGGGACACTTATTGGCAACTACTATCTCAGGACCAATCCCTTGAAGCTGCTCGGGTATCTCCCTCTGGGAAGGAAGATGCTGCAAACCAAACGCATCGCAGTGTTTCCCATGAAGATCAAAGCCCGGAAGGCTCTCTCCAGAATCATCGAAAAGGCGCAAGAGATCGAAATGCGCCACGCCCCGGAACCTGTGTCGTACTCGCCGGATTTCGTCGGCTATCGAGGTCTCGGCGAACTGAAACTCGAAGCTCGGAAAGGAGAATAACCTTGAAATACGCGTACTATCCCGGCTGCAGCCTCGAGAAAACTCAGCGGGGCTATGACCAGTCCGTAAGAGAAGTCTTCAAGGCCCTCGGCCAGGAATTGGTTGAGATTGAAGATTGGAACTGCTGCGGCGCAACGGTCTACATGTCCGTCAAAGAGACTGTCTCCCTTGCCGTCTCTGCCCGCAACCTGGCCCTGGCTGAGAGGATGGGCCTTGACATTGTGGCGCCATGCAGCTCTTGCTTTACCGTCCTGTCGAAAACCAACCGTGTCCTGAACGAAATCCCCGAGATGCACAAAGACGTCAACGAGGCTCTCGCTGAAGCGGGATTGAGTTACGGTGGCAAGACGCGGGTACGGCATCCCCTCGATATCCTGATGAACGATATCGGCATAGAGGCGATCCTCCGGAAATCCCAGCGAAGCCTCGAGGGCCTCAGGATCGCGCCGTACTACGGTTGTCAGATTGTTCGCCCGGAGAAAGGCTTCGACGATCGCGAGGATCCGGTTCTCCTTGACAGGATGTTCAGTAAGTGCGGCGGCGAGATCGTCTACTTCCCGATGAAGGTCCGATGCTGCGGAGGGATGCTGATGACGACGTTCGAGGAAACGGCCTTGAAGCTGAACAAGGAGCTGCTTGCGTGCGCGCAGCAGAACAAGGCTGATGTCATCGTCACAACCTGCCCTCTGTGTCATTTCAATCTGGAAGGGTATCAAGACAAGATCAACAAGATCTATCAGACGAAGTTTGGCATGCCAATCCTGTATTTCACCCAGTTGCTCGGAATTGTCCTTGGCCTCTCGGAAAAGAGCATCGGGCTCGACTCCGCATTCATCCCCCCTGGGCAGAGGATCACATCGCTCCTGGAGACCCACTATGCCTGAGAACATCAAGCCGTCAAACGGAAACGGACAGGTCAAGATCGGCGTCTACATCTGCCATTGCGGCGTGAACATCGCAGCGACGGTCAATGTCGCCGAGGTCCGCGACTTCATCGCGCGCCAGCCCAACGTGGTTGCGGCGCGGGACTACAAGTTCATGTGCTCGGATCCGGGCCAGGACCTGATCAAGCAGGACATCAAGAACCTCGGCGTGAACAGGGTGGTCGTCGCAGCCTGTTCGCCGCTGATGCATGAACTGACCTTCCGGCTCGCAGCGGAATCAGCCGGCCTCAACCGTTACCTCGTTCAGATCGCCAACATCAGAGAGCATTGTTCGTGGGTCCACGACGATCGGGCGGAGGCAACGAAAAAGGCGTGTGCTCTCATCAACGCGGCCGTCAGGCGGGTCGCGCTCCATCAGCCGCTCCAGATCACGCGGCAGCCCGTGAACAAGAACACGCTCATCGTTGGGGGCGGCATCGCCGGAATCCAGGCAGCCCTGGAAATTGCAAACGCCGGCTACAACGTCTATCTCGTGGAGCGAGAGCCCACCATCGGGGGGAGGATGGGGCAGTTTGACAAGACGTTCCCGACGCTCGATTGTGCGGCGTGCATCCTGACGCCGAAGATGGTCTCGGTCGGACACAGGAAGGACATCACGCTCCTCACCTACTCGGAAGTTGAAGGAGTTTCCGGGTACATCGGCAATTTCAAGATTCGCGTGCGGAAGAAAGCACGCTATGTTGATGCCGAGAAATGCACCGGGTGCGGGCAGTGCTGGAGCAACTGCCCGGCAACCAGGATCCCCTCCGGCCGATCGATTTTCGTCGGCGATCAACTGGTCAACGAAAAATCGACTCGACCGAAGGAGTAAGGAGAAGGATTATGCAGCTGTCGGAAGTGAGGCGTCTTTTGGCGTGTGATGTCTTCTGGGGGGAGGAGTTTCTCGATCGTGCGATCAAGTACGGATGCGCCTCCGATCTCATGAGCGACGTGTTGGCATTCTCTCGAGCGGATGCACTGCTGCTCACAGGTCTGGTGAACATCCAGACGATTCAGACAGCGTTCATTGCGGAGATTGGCGCCATTGTCTTTGTGAGGGGCAAGAAGCCGGACGAGGCAGTTCTTAAAGTCGCACGGGAGAAGAAGATTCCTCTTCTGGGAACGCCCCATTCGATGTACGAAGCATCGGGCATACTCTATCAACATGGAGTCGTGTCCACGATGGAATGTTCCTCGGGCGTTGGATGCGCCAGAGGCAACTGAAGCAGCGTGAGCGATGACCGGACCATACTCCCAATCGTTCGCGATTCAAGGAAAAAACTTCTTCAACGCGGGAAAGGCTTCGACAGAGATCAAGACCATGTTGAAGGACCTCGGCATTGACCCAGCGATTGTGCGGAGGGTTGCCATCGCGACGTATGAAGCGGAGATGAACGTGGTCATGTACGCGGAGGAGGCAACTCTGATCGTAGAGGTTACCCCCCGGGCCATCAGAATCCTGGTGAACGACAGGGGGCCCGGAATTTCGGATATAAACCTGGCGATGCAGGAAGGATATTCCACCGCTACTGCGGAGATGCGGGAGATGGGTTTCGGCGCGGGAATGGGGCTTCCGAACATCAAAAGGAATTCGGACGACTTCAAGGTCTCATCGACGGTCGGCCAAGGCACAAAGCTCGAGATCACGGTCAATATCAACTAAGTCGATGCTGGACGAGTTTCACTCGATAAAGATAGAAGGGGAAAAGTGCCAGGCCCGCATGGCATGCATGCACGCCTGCCCGACACAGGCGATCCGCGTCCGAAACCGAAAAGCGACGATCCTGAGGGATCGGTGCATCGATTGCGGAGAGTGCGTGCGGGTGTGCCCAAGCCACGCGATCGTTCCGCTGACGAGCTCCTTCAGCGATCTGTCGAAGTTCGCGTACACCGTCGCGATTCCATCGCCCGTCTTCTATTCCCAGTTCGGCAAGGACGTGCGACCGGGGGCAATTCTCAATGCTCTGAAGAAAGCCGGTTTTGACGATGCATACGATGTGGCTTGTGCTTCGGAATCGGTCAGCATCGCTATACAAGAGTACCTCGACTCGAATGAATCTCCAAGGCCGCTGATTTCCCCGTTCTGTCCGGCGATCGTAAGGCTGATCCAGATCCGGTATCCGAATCTCCTCGAAAATCTAATCCCCATCGAGTCGCCAATGGAGATTGCAGCTCGCGAGGTCAAACGACTCAAGATGAACGAGCTAGGACTCCGGGAAAACGAGATCGGTGTCGTATACCTGACCCCCTGCCCCGCGAAGACGATCTCGGTGAAGCATCCACCCAGGAAAAAGCACTCATTTGTCGACGGAATGATCGCGATTTCGGAAATCTATCCGACCGTGCTTCAGCTGCTCGCTCGTTCAGACGGGGGGGAGAGCGTCCAGGACATCCGCGGCCTCGGCCTGGGATGGCCCATCCTTGGGGGGCAGGTAGCGTGCCTGAAAGCCGAGGACTGTCTCGCCATCGCAGGTCTCACCGATGTGATGAGAGTGCTCGATGATATCGAGAACGGGAAACTCAGGGATATCCAGTACATCGAATGCCACTCCTGCCCGACTGCCTGCGTCGGCGGCTCGCTCACGGTGGAGAATCCGTACATCGCGCGGGGAAGGGTGCTCCGGATGGTGGAGAAATTCGGATCCGTGCCGTGCCAGGACCGCGAGAAGATCCGCGACCTGTACGAAAAGCGCTTCTTCTCGCTGGTGGGCAGCATTGCGCCGAGTCCGGTCCAGCCGCTCGATGACGACATCGCGATAGCCATCCAGAAGATGCAGCAGAAGCAGCAAACCTATGAGATGCTTCCCAAGATCGACTGCGGTGGCTGCGGCGCTCCGACGTGCATGACGTTTGCCGAGGATGTCGTGAAAGGTCAGGCAAGCATCGATGAATGTGTATTTCTAGCGATGAAGACGTTCGAATCGATCTCCTGCGAACTTATGGAGACGGTTCTCAAGCACAGCCGAAAGATCCGGGCCAACGTGGAGCCAGGCAGTCATGAGACTTAAAGAAATTGTCGATCCGCTCAATCTCACGGTACAATGCGGTGCCGAGCATCTCGACCGCGATGTCACGGGGGGATACGCCAGCGATCTGCTCAGCGATGTCATCGCCAACAGCAAGGCGGGAAACGTCTGGATAACGATGCAGGTGCACGTGAACATCGTCGCTGTGGCGGTGCTCAAAGAGCTTGCGGCCATCATCATTGTCCAGGGGCGCGCCCCCGCGGAAGATACGTTGACGAAGGCTCGGGAAGAACATGTGCCGATCCTCGTCAGCCCTCTTCCGGCGTTTGAAACGGCCGGCAGGTTGTATGCGCTGGGTGTGGGCGGTGCGTAGCGATGCTCCGGCGATTTAAGGCGGACTTGCACGTTCATACGTGCCTTTCGCCGTGTGGCGACCTGAAGATGTCGCCTCAGAAGATCCTAGCCGAAGTGCAGCGGCGGCGCATCGACATCCTCGCTATCTGCGATCACAATTCGGCGCAAAACCTCCCGGCGCTTCAGAAGGCTGCCAAAGGTCAAAGTGTAACTGTCGTTCCGGGTATGGAGGTGTGCACGTCGGAAGAAATCCACGTCCTGGCGCTCTTCGAGGATGTCGAATCGGCATTCCAGCTCCAGGGTATTGTGTATGCGAACCTCCCCGGGGAAAATAACCCGGAGGTGTTCGGCCTTCAGGTCATAGCGAATGAGTTTGACGAGGTTGAGGGGTATCAGAACAAACTGCTGATCGGAGCTGCTGACTTGACGGTCGAGGATGTGGTTGGTGCGATTCACCGGCTTGGGGGCCTCGCGATTGCCTCGCACATCGACCGAGAGAGCTACAGCGTGATCGGGCAGCTCGGGTTCATACCGCCGACGCTCCGCTTTGATGCCCTGGAGATATCATCCCGGACGAGTGATGCCGTGGCGGCGACAAGATTTCAGGCGTACCGACAGTACCCGTTCATCCGCAACTCGGACGCGCATCTTCTTGGCGACATCGGTCAATCGGTCAGCGAGTATCTTTTGGAAGAGCCGTCTTTGAAAGAAATCGCGAAGGCTCTCAAGAATGAAGACGGTCGAAAGGTTTTCGTCTGAACCAGCGTAGGAAGTCGGAAATCGCCCGTGGAAGATCTGTCGCTTCATATTCTGGACATCGCAGAAAACTCCATCAATGCTGGCGCGAGGAATGTCGAGATCGTGGTTCAGGAGGACCGAACGCACGATGTCTTGAAGATCGAAATCCTGGACGATGGGCGGGGGATAAGTCCGGAGGTGGCAGGCAAGGTGGCTGATCCCTTCTTCACGACGAGGACCACTCGCCGGGTCGGTTTGGGACTGGCCTTGCTCGATGAAGCGGCCAAGGCGGCGAATGGACGACTGGAGGTCAGTCCGATTCCGGACTCCGGAACAAGAGTCACGGTGACCTTCCAGCTCACCAACATCGACCGAAAGCCGCTCGGGGATATGGCAGCGACCATCGTGATGCTCATTGCCGGAAATCCCGACGTTCGGTTCATTTATCGATACGAGCATGACGGAGGGAAGTATGTCTTTGACACACAGGAGGTCCGGAAAAGGCTGCACGGATTGGATATGAATGCGCCCGAAGCGCTCACGTTCATCCGAGAACTTATTACGGAACATACAGCAAGCCTCTCATAGTCGTTAAGGAGATGGGCAATGGAATACGATGTGCACACGAAGACCGAAGAAATCATCGATCGCTGGGAGAAAAAGCCGGAGAACGTCATTGAGATGATGCACGACATCCAGAACGAGTTCAACTATCTGCCGCGCGATATTCTCTTCGAGATCTCAAAAGAGGCGAAGATTCCGCTCAGTAAGATCTACAACATCGCCACCTTCTACAACGCGTTCAGCCTCAAGCCAAAAGGGAAACACCGGGTCTGTGTTTGCATGGGCACCCCGTGCCACGCGTTGGGCGCACCAAGGGTTGTCAGTGCGTTGGAGCGGGAGCTCAACATCAAGTGCGGCGATGTAACCCCTGATATGAAGTTCAGCATCGAGACCACGGGATGCGTGGGGACGTGCGGCCTGGCCCCAGTGGTCATCATCGGCGATGACCTCTTCGGACCGATGACGATCGACGGCGTCCCGCGGTTGTTGAAGAAGTATGAATCGAAGTAAGAGTCCCTACGAGAGGAGAACAGACGCATGGCAAAATTAAAGATAGAAGATCTGGACAAGATTGCGGACCAAGCGCGAAGGAAAATGACGGTGCGGGAGGGAGGTGGCAGGGCGAAAATCACCGTTCATATGGGAACGTGCGGGATCGCAGCCGGTGCACGGACGATCATGACCGCATTCTTGCAGGAAATCGAAGCCCACAACGTCAAGGATGTCATCATCACGACCTCAGGATGTGCGGGCTTATGCAGCCGAGAGCCAATGGCCACAATCGAGGTCTCCGGTCAGGCTCCCGTGAAGTACGTCGATCTTACGGAAGACAAGGCCAAGAAGATCTTCCGCGATCACGTTCTGAGCGGGAAGTTTGTGCCCGAATACGCCCTTTCGATCGGCAGCGAGCGAATACAGTAGAACCTATTCAGGAGATTTGCGAATGAAACCGTTCCGACTGCAAGTGATGGTTTGTGCTGGAACAGGGTGTGTCTCAAACCATTCGATGGAGATCAAGGAAGCTCTCGATCGGGAGATCAAGAAGCACAGGCTCGAGGTGGAAGCTGAGGTTGTCTATACCGGCTGCAACGGGTTCTGCGGGGCCGGCCCGATCGTCGTTGTGCAGCCCGACGGCATATTCTACCAGCTGCTCAAGACGACGGATATCCCGCACCTCGTTGAGGAGCACCTCCTCAAAGGCCGACCGGTCAAAAAGCTGATGTACACGCCTCCGGCGGAGAAGACCCCGATTCCGAAGATGTCGGATATTCCATTTTTCGCCGATCAAACGCTCGTTGCGCTCCGAAACCGCGGGCTGATCGATCCGGAGAAGATCGATGACTACATCGCACGGGGCGGATACAAGGCGCTGGCCAAAGTGCTGACGACCATGACACCCGACGAGGTGCTGGCGGAGATCAAGGGCTCCGGTCTGCGGGGACGAGGGGGTGGGGGATTCCCGACAGGTGTGAAATGGGAGTCGTGCAAACGTGCGCCCGGCGACATCAAGCATGTCATCTGCAACGCAGACGAGGGCGATCCGGGTGCGTTCATGGACAGGAGCATCATCGAAGGTGACCCGCACTCCGTGATCGAAGGGATGATCATCGGCGCGTATGCCATCGAGAACGTCCACCAGGGCTATATCTATGTTCGGATGGAATACCCGCTCGCCATCAAGCGGTTCTACATCGCCATCGGGCAAGCGCGAGAATACGGCCTCCTCGGCAAGAACATCTTTGACTCCGGATTCGATTTTGACATTGAGGTCAGGCGCGGCGCCGGGGCGTTCGTCTGCGGGGAGTCGACAGCGTTGATGGCCTCTGTCGAAGGAAAGCCCGGAGAACCGAGAGCAAAATACGTTCACACCGTCGAGCGCGGGCTCTGGGAACGGCCGACGTGCCTGAACAACGTTGAAACCTGGGTGAACGTCCCCCAGATTATTCTCAGGGGGGCCCAGTGGTTTGCGAACATGGGGACGGGTGATGTTTCGAATGATCCCTGGGGGGGCAGCAAGGGAACGAAGGTGTTCTCCTTGGCGGGCAAGGTCAACAACACGGGCCTTGTCGAAGTGCCGATGGGGATCTCGCTGCGCGATATCGTCTTCAAGGTTGGCGGCGGCATCCGGGACGGAAAGAAGTTCAAGGCCGTCCAGACAGGCGGGCCATCGGGGGGGTTCATCCC
>CAYZRX010000014.1:29461-59741 GCA_964480945.1 uncultured Ignavibacteriaceae bacterium
CCCAACCCGGTCCTCACGACGCTCAAGTACTTCCGTGAGGAGTACGAAGCGCACGTGAAGGAGAAGAAATGCCCCGCGCATGTCTGCCGACAGCTGAACACGTATACCATTGATGAGAAGATCTGTCTGGAGATCGGCCACGGCTGCGATGTCTGCAACAAATACTGCACAGACGGCGCGATCATCGGGGAGCGGAAGAAGGTGCACTACATCGACCCGATGAAATGCGGGAAGTGCGGTGCGTGTTATGATGTCTGCAACTTCAATGCTATCAGAGTTGCTTAACAAGCAGGAGCAAGCATGGTCACACTTACGATTGACGGCAAAGAAGTCCAAGTTCCGGAGGAAACCCCGATCCTGAAAGCGGCCGAGAAGGCAGGCATCTGGATCCCAACGCTCTGTTACTCCGACCTGTTCGAACCGTACGGCGTGTGCCGGTTGTGCGTTGTCGAAGCGGTGAGAGGGAAGCGCAGCCGCGTTGTCACCTCGTGCAACTATCCGGTGCGGGAGGGGATCAACGTCCTGACCAATTCTCCCAAGATCCAGTGGATCCGGAAGACGATCTTGGAGTTGATGGTCTCCCGATGGCCGAACGTGAAAGTTGTCAAAGAGCTCGCGCAGCAGATCGGAGTGGAAAAACCTCGGTTCGTCAGCCTCGAGAAGGATGAAGCGGAGGATGCGTGCATTCTTTGCGGAAAGTGCGTCAATGTCTGTCGGGATGTGGTCCAGGCGAACGTTATCGGCTTTTCCTATCGCGGGATCAAGAGGGAGGTTGCGCTTCCCTTCGGTGTCCAGTCGGAGGCATGTATCGTCTGCGGCGCGTGCGCTCATGTCTGCCCGACCGGCCACATCAAAATGGTCCTGGAGGATTACAAGGGTAAGAAGCCGGAGTTCACCCTCGGGCCGAAGACCGCGATCTACGTCCCGACGCTCCAAGCGGTTCCGCGTGTGCCGGTGATCGACACAGGCTCTTGCATCCACTTCCAGACGGAGGGCTGCGAGACGTGCGCGAACGTCTGTGAACCGAACGCGATCAACTACGAGATGCAGGACGAGACGGTGGAGATTGATGTCGGCCAGATTCTGATCTCAACCGGCTTCGATCTCTTCGATGCCAGTCCGATGGCACAATACGGATACGGGCGATTGGATAACGTCTATAGTTCGCTCGAGTTCGAATCGATCCTCAATTCGATGGGTCCGACCGGAGGCAAGATCCTGATGAAGAATGGTAAGGAACCGCGAGCAGTGGGCATTATCCACTGCATCGGCTCGAGGGATACGAACTATCATCCGTACTGTTCGCGCGTCTGCTGTATGTATGCCTTGAAGTTCGCCCACCTCGTTCACGACCGGACGGACGCAGCGATCTATCAGTTCTATATCGATATGCGGGCCTTCGGGAAGGGGTACGAGGAATTCTACACCCGGCTGCTGGATGAAGGCATCACGATGATCCGCGGCAAGGCGGCCGAGGTGATCGAGGGCTGCTGGCAGGGTGACGGAGAGCCTTCGCTGATGATTCGCTGCGAGGACACGCTGATCGGCAAGTTCCGCGAAATCCCCGTCGACATGGTCGTTCTGTGCAGTGCTATCGAGCCGCGACGGGATAGCGACGCTGTGAGGAGGCTTTTCTCGATCAGCAAGAGCCCGGACGGTTTCTTCCTCGAACGGCACCCGAAGCTCGACCCGACCTCGACTGCGACCGACGGCGTCTTCATTGCCGGCTGCGCTCAGGGTCCGAAGGATATTCCGGACACCGTGGCCCAGGCAGGCTCCGCCGCGGCACGCATTCTCTCCGTGCTCGCGAAGGGGGAGGTTGAGATCGAGCCTATCCGCGCCATGGTGCAGGAGGAATACTGCAGCGGGTGCAGAATCTGCAATGGCCTCTGTCCATACAATGCCATCGAGTTTCTGGAAGAGAAGAAGGTTTCGCATGTGCAGGAGGCGCTCTGCAAGGGGTGCGGCACGTGTGTCGCGGCATGCCCTTCGTCGGCAATGACCGGCCACGGATTCACGGACGCGCAGATCCTCGCGGAGCTTGAAGGCTTGTTGGTGTAATATTGTTTTGAAGGACCTTTGTCCTGACAACGCTTCACGATCGGAAAATAGGAAAGGCGATGCGATATGGCATTTGAACCGAAAATCATCGGGTTCCTCTGTAACTGGTGCTCCTACACAGGGGCAGACCTCGCGGGAGTTTCCCGAATCAAGTCCGCCCCGAACGTCAGGGTGATCCGCACGATGTGCAGCGGAAGAGTCGACCCTTCGTTCATCCTCAAAGCGTTCCAGATGGGCGCTGACGGCGTCGTTGTGATGGGTTGTCATCTTGGCGACTGCCACTATCAGGAGGGAAACTACAAGACGATCAGGCGCATCCCGTTCTTGAAGCGTCTGGTGAAGGATTTCGGAATTGATCCGCGACGGCTGCGGCTTGAGTGGGTATCGGCCTCTGAAGGTGATCGATTCGCTCGCGTGGTGAACGAGTTCACGAAAGAGATCCGATCCCTCGGCCCGCTCACGCTCTCGGTGCAGAATGATCTGCAGAGGAAGACTCCTGAGGCGGCCGAAGCTGCGTGAAAGAGTTCCTCATCCCAAGGAGAATATCATGCCGAAACCGAAGTTAGCACTCTATTGGGCAGCGAGTTGCGGAGGCTGCGAAATTGCCGTGCTCGATATCCATGAGAAGATCCTCGATGTCGCCAATGCCTTTGACATCGTTTTCTGGCCCGTCGCGATGGATTTCAAATACGATGACGTCCGGAGGATGGAGGATAAGAGCATTGATCTCTGTCTCTTCAACGGGGCGATCCGAAACTCTGAGAACGCGGACCTCGCGCACCTGCTTCGGGCGAAGTCCAAAGCGCTCGTGGCGTTCGGGTCGTGCGCCTTCGAAGGGGGGATCCCCGGGCTTGCGAACACGACCACGAGAGACGATATCTTCAAGTTCGTGTACAAAGAGTCTCCTTCCGTTTTCCTGCAGGACGGAGGTGTCGTCTACCCGCAGCCGTTGAACACGATGGCGGACGGCGGGCTTGAGATCCCGGAAATGTGGGAGACCGTCAAGTCGCTCGACCAGGTCGTCGAGGTCGAATACTACATCCCCGGATGCCCGCCCGTGCCGAACCAGATCTGGGGCGTCATCGAGTACATCCTGAGCGGCAAGCCATTGCCGCCAAAGGGCTCTATTCTCGGTGCCGGCGTAAAGACCTGCTGCGATGAGTGCAAGCGCGAGCGGAAGGAGAAGAAACTCAAGCAGTTCTTCCGCCCCTATGAAATCGAAGCGAAGCCCGACGAGTGTCTCCTCGATCAGGGGATCGTCTGTATGGGGCCGGCGACGCGTGACGGCTGCGGCGCGCTCTGCCCGACGGCGAACATGCCGTGCCGCGGCTGCTACGGTGCGCCGCCCAATATGAAGGATCAGGGGGCGAAAATGGTCAGCGCACTCAGCTCGGTCATCGACGCACACGAGCCGGAAGAGATTGAGAAGATCCTCGACGGGATTGCCGACCCGATGGGCACCTTCTACCGATTCTCACTTCCTCATTCGATTCTGCGGAGGGTTGAAAAGTCATGAAGCAGATCAAGATCGATCCGATTACACGTTTGGAAGGGCATGGGAAAATCGACATTTTCTTGAACGATGACGGCGAGGTCTCCAGCTCGTATTTCCAGATCCCTGAGCTTCGTGGATTCGAGCAATTCTGCGTCGGCAGGCCGGTCGAGGAAATGCCGCGGATCACGACGCGTATCTGCGGGGTCTGCCCGGAGGCGCATCATATGGCCTCTGTGAAGGCGTGTGATGCTGTTTTCCACGTCGATCCTCCGCCGACGGGGAAGAAGCTCCGACAGCTCTTGTACAACACCTTTTTTGCGGGTGACCACACGCTGCACTTCTATGCTCTCGGCGCACCCGATTTTGTAGTCGGGCCGGACGCGCCTGCTGCCGAGCGCAATATCCTCGGGGTTGTGAAGAAGGTCGGGTTGGAGATCGGCGGCAAGGTCATCGAGATGCGGAAGAGGACGCAGGAAGTCATCAAAATGATCGGGGGAAAACAGACGCACCAGGTGACCGCTCTTCCCGGCGGGATCAGTAAGGGACTGACGGAAGATGAGCGGAAGCAAATCGAGGAGCACTGCAAGTGGTTCGTCGAGTTCAGCAAGTTCACCATTCAGCTCTTCGACGACGTCGTCCTGAAGAACAAAGCGTACGTCGACCTGATCCTTTCCGACGCCTACTCGCATAAGACGTACTACATGGGGCTTGTCGATGAGAAGAACAGGGTAGAGTTCTACGATGGCAAAGTGCGTGTTGTTGATCCGGATGGCAAGGAGTTCGTCAAGTACGCGCCGAATGAATATCTGGATAACATTGCCGAGCATGTCGAGCCGTGGACGTACCTGAAGTTCCCCTTCCTGAAAAAGGTTGGCTGGAAAGGATTCGTCGACGGGAAGGACAGCGGCGTGTACTGTGCGACCCCCCTCTCGCGACTCAACGCGGCCGATGCGATGCCCACTCCACTCGCACAGGCAGAGTACGAGCGGATGTACGCCACCCTCGGCGGAAAGCCGGTGCACGCACGGCTTGCGACACACTGGGCGCGCATCATCGAGTTGCTCAGCGCGTCGGAGATGGCCCTTGATCTTGCCCGGGATCCCGAGATTACGGGGAAGCATATCCGCAATATCCCGACGGAGGTACCGACGGAAGGTGTTGCGATCGTCGAAGCGCCGCGCGGAACCTTGACCCACCACTACATCACCGACGAGAAGGGGATCCTGAAGAAAGTGAACCTGATTGTCGGAACCACGAACAACTACGCGCCGATCGCCATGTCAATCCACAAAGCGGCAAAAGGCTTGATCAAGAAGGGTTCAGAGGTGACGGATGGCGTGCTCAATATGATCGAGATGGCGTTCAGAGCCTACGACCCATGCTTTGGGTGCGCAACACACACGCTTCCCGGTCAGATGCCGCTGGTCGTTCGCGTTCATGACAAAGACGGAAAGATTCTTCAGGAGATCAGAAGGCTCTGAGGGCATACAGGACCTCGGATCTGACTCCGCCACGAATTCCCTAGAAAAGTCCGTTCGCCCGGCTTCCCGAAATCGATTCTCACCCACGTCTCCGGTAAATCGGCGCAACGGACTTGTTGTCTTCAGCCTCAGCGGTCAGCAGAATCCCAATTGCGTTCAAGCGTAAAGAATCGTATTATGTCACCGGTCGCGCTGTGAGGTCCCATCACTCACAATGTCACGACGGGTCTTCGCAGTTCGTTGTCTCTTCAATTCCCGCCTTCGCCAGACGGAAGTCAATCATGGCCGACTCATCCGACAACACTCTCACGTGCAGCGACTGCCATCAGAAAGTCAACGCGGACGATCAGTTCTGTCCTCACTGTGGCAGCCTGTTTGAGAAGAACCTTCGTTGCATCCATCATCCGCATGAGGAAGCGGCCGGAGCATGCATTATCTGCCGTCTGCCGTACTGCTCCAGGTGCGGGGGGCGGGTAGGGAAGATCTTCCTTTGCCGGAAGCATGAGGCCTATGAAATCTATGAAGGAATGGGCCGGGTGTTCGGCGTGAGCGACGACGTAACGGCGCAATACGCGTGCAAATGCCTCGAGCAGGAGGGGCTGCACCCGATCCTCTATTCGCGAAAGGCGAGCCCACTCTCGCTTGGGGGAGCGGACTACACTCTGTTTCGCGCCTCCGGGGAATATGACGGACACATCATCAATGAGATCAAGGTGATGGTGCCGTGCCAGGAGGTCGTGGAAGCGGAGCGGGTGTTGAAGAAGCTGGATCTCAAGGCCTAGAGGGACCGTCAGGATCGTCCGAGTCCAGGTCCCCGCCGACTGCCACACCGAGCCTTTCAACGCTAGGGAGGTCAGAAACGATGACATCTCAAGAAACCATAGCGGACTTTCTTTCGCAGCGCTCGCTTGCTGTTATCGGGGTTTCGCGCAACGCGCGGAAGTTCGGAAATGCCATCTATCGAGATCTCAAGGCCAAAGGTTACAGAGTTTTTGCCGTCAATCGTACTGCCGAGTCCGTCGAAGGGGACCCCTGCTATCATAACCTGAGTGCCTTGCCCGAAAAAGTGGGCGGGGTCGTTGTCTGCGTTCCGCCGGAGCAGGCAGAACAGGTTGCGCGTGAGGCGGCCGAATTAGGCATCCGACGCATCTGGTTCCAGCAGGGCGCAGAGTCGTACGCCGCGATCCGGTATTGCGAGAAGAGCGAACTGAGCGCGGTCTCCAAGCAGTGCATTCTGATGTTCGTGGAGCCGGTGACCTCCGTTCATCGCTTTCATCGGTGGGTCTGGAAGATCATCGGCAAGTACCCGTCCGCATCGCCTCACTCCTAACCTGATTCTTCAGGATAGAGCTGCCAGCGCGCGACAAGGGAAATAGACATGAGAAAGCTGGACCTCAAGAAAGATCTGAAACATCTCTATCTCCCTTCTGCTTCAGAAGTGACCGTTGCACGAATACCGAGATTCAACTACCTCGTGATCGACGGGACAGGTGACCCGGACACGTCTCAGGCCTTTCAAGAGGCCGTGCAGGCTCTCTATGCCGTCGCGTACACCCTGAAGTTCTCCATCAAAAAGGAGAAGCAAGTCGACTATCCGGTCATGGCGCTCGAGGGTCTTTGGTGGACGCACGACAGCTCGAGCTTCAGCGTGGGAAACAGGTCGGCCTGGAAGTGGCGGCTGATGATTCTTCAGCCCGGGGTGGTGACGAAAGCTTTTTTCAAAAAGGCACTGAGAGAGGCGAAGGAGAAGAAGGGATTCCCCGCTCTCGACAATATCCGATTTGAGCCTTTCCAAGAAGGCCTTTGTGTACAGATTCTGCATATCGGCACGTACGCGGAGGAGGGACCGGCCATCGAGAGGCTTCGCGCGTTCGCCAGGCAGCACGGGCATGAGCTCCCCGGAAAACATCACGAGATCTACCTTAGCGATCCACGACGAGTGAAGCCGGAGAAGATGAAGACCGTCATCCGCCAACCGATTCGGAAAGCCAAGACCGTTCAGCCCGGCGGGAAGGCGGACGTGCTGATTCTGTGAAGGATATTGAGGACGTTACACTGCAACGAACAATTCCACGCACCTACTATGAGGATCGAATTATGAAAAGAACAAGTCAAGTCGTTTTGTCGTTGGTTCTCATCCTGACGAGCGGATTCGCCCAGGTTGAGCGGAGGGATCGTGCCGTCTTCGCCACACCGAAAAATGAATTCCTGGATTCGATCAAAGCTGAATCGGCGCGGTTCAGCGCTAAACCGCAAGAGCCGAGGAGGCAGCTCCAGCTGGACTTCTCCGGCATCTCTCATCCATCATCCGTCGGCGAATTCACTCAGTACTGGCGCAATGAACCGATATCGCAGGGCCTGACCGGGACATGCTGGTGTTTCTCTGCGACATCGTTCTTCGAGTCGGAGGTCTACCGGCTGACGAAGCGAGAGATCAAACTGTCCGAGATGTACACCGTCTACTGGGAATATGTGGAGAAAGCTCGGCGCTTCGTGCGTGAGCGCGGGAATTCGGTTTTCGGTGAAGGCTCGGAGGGGAATGCTGTGCGGCGTATCTGGAAGACGTACGGCATCGTTCCTGAAAAGGCCTACGCCGGATTGATGCCCGGCCAGAAGTTTCACGATCACAGCAAGCTCTTCGAAGAGATGAACACTTATCTGCAATCGGTGAAGGCCAGCAGCGCGTGGAACGAGGACGAAGCGGTGAATACCATCAAATCAATTCTGAACCATTACCTTGGGGAGCCGCCGTCGTCGGTGGTGGTCGATGGGAAGTCCTTGACGCCGAAGGAGTATCTGGACAACGTTGTGAGGCTGAGCCTGGATGACTACGTCGATGTCATGTCGTTGATGGAGAAACCGTACTACCATCTGGTCGAGTACGAGGTGCCGGATAATTGGTGGCACAGCAAAGAGTACTTTAACGTTCCGCTGGACGATTTCATGAGCGCAATCAAAGGCGCCATCCGGAAGGGTTATACGGTGTGCATCGGCGGCGACGTTTCGGAACCCGGATACGAGGGACACGCCGGGATTGCCGTCGTGCCCACGTTTGACGTCCCGTCGCAGTTTATCGACGAGAGCGCGCGACAATTTCGCTTCGGCAACGGCACAACGGGGGACGACCACGGCATTCACATGGTCGGCTATCTGGCGAAAGACGGGAAGGATTGGTACCTGATCAAGGACTCCGGATCCGGCTCTCGGAACAACAACCATCCCGGATACTACTTCTACACAGAAGATTACGTGAAGCTGAAGATTCTCGATTTCATGGTGCACAAGAGCGCGGTCGGGAGCCTTCTGAGCAAGTTGCAGAAATAGGAGAGGCGAAACGTCAATCTGCACAAGCGCTTCTGCGACAATCTCATTTCTGATTCATGGGAAGGGTTGGGCGCGAATCTGTCACGCCTGAGAAGCATTTGCAGGTGCAGTGAGCGAGCTTTCGAGATTTCAAATCAGAGAAAGTCCTTGCCGATGGCACGATAGTTGAACCTTTTCAGGGCGTCTTGGAGTGCATGATCAAGCCGACAGTGTGAGGAACCAGGCAAGAGCTGCTCGGCTACAATCGGTCGCGCCGCCGGCGAATGAATCCGAACACCCTCCGACGACACCACGGAGCCAGTGCAATATCGAAAACGAGAAATTCTTGATCTTCATTAATCAAAGCTATCCTCGCGGAAACTCTCAATCCTAGCAAGGAGGTACACATGCCAGATAACTTGACAATCAAAGACAATCGGACGGGGAAAGAGTACGCTCTGCCCATTACCAATGGCACGATCAAGGCCATGGAGCTGCGTCAGATCAAAGTTGCGGAGGGCGACTTCGGTATGCTCTCGTACGATCCGGCGTTTATGAACACCGCTTCGTGCAGGAGCAAGATCACCTTCATCGACGGTGACAAGGGAATTTTGCGGTATCGCGGTTATCCTATCGACCAGCTTGCCGAAAAATGCTCTTATCTCGAGGTCGCGTACCTCGTTATCCACGGGGAGTTGCCGACGAAATCGCAGCTCGAGGACTGGGTGCACAATGTCACGTACCATACCATGATCCATGAGAACATCAAGAAGTTCATGGATGGCTTTAACCACGATGCGCATCCCATGGGCATGCTCGTCAGCACCCTGGCTGCTCTTTCGACCTTCTATCCGGATTCAAAGAACATCCAGGACGCCGAGTCGCGGAAACTTCAGATGTATCGGTTGATCGGCAAGATCCCGACCATCGCGGGATATGCCTATCGCCACACCCTGGGACTTCCGTACGTGTACCCGGATAACGAACTCAGCTACACGGGCAACTTCCTCGCGATGCTGTTCAAGATGACGGAGCTGAAATACAAAGCCAATCCCGTCCTTGAACGGGCGCTCGATGTTCTGTTCATTCTCCACGCGGATCACGAGCAGAACTGCAGTGCGAACACCATGCGCAGCGTTGGAAGCTCGCAGGCAGATCCTTTTGTCTCAACCGCGGCTGCGGCGGCAGCATTGTATGGTCCGCTCCACGGCGGTGCGAATGAGCAGGTTCTCCGGATGTTGCGGGAAATTGGCTCGAAGGATAAGGTGCCGGAGTTTGTCAAGAAAGTGAAGTCAGGTGAGGGTGGAAAGCTCATGGGATTTGGTCACCGCGTTTACAAGAACTACGACCCGCGCGCCCAAATCATCAAGGAGACGGCGGAGAAGGTTTTTGAGGTGACCGGAAGAAACCCGTTGCTTGATATCGCCATCGAGTTGGAACGCATCGCCCTCCAAGACGAGTACTTCGTGAAGCGCAAGCTCTATCCCAACGTGGATTTCTATTCTGGGATCATCTACGAGGCGATGGGCTTCCCGACCGCGGCGTTCACCGTGCTGTTTGCGATCCCGCGAACGTCCGGGTGGCTCGCGCAGTGGGAGGAAATGCTCCTCGATTCCGAACAGAAGATCGCTCGGCCGCGTCAGGTGTTCGTCGGCTACGACAAGCGGGACTTCGTTCCGATCGAGAAGAGAAAATAGTCCGGATCGCGCTCCCGCCTCGTGATGTCTGCTTGCGGGCTCGGAGTCTTCATAATCTTCTGAAAGGAGGAAGAGGATGGCCGAGAAGACGCTTAAGGATGTTCGGTTTGCGAAAGCCGCCGACGTGATGACCCGTGATGTTGCCTTCATCGACGGAGCTGCAACCGCGGCCGAAGCCATCAGAATTATGAGGGAGCGGAAAATCTCCTGTCTCGTTGTGAACCGGCGCACGCCGGACGACGCCTGGGGGATTGTGACGCGCAAGGACGTGGTCAACAAGATCGTGGACCCCGGAAGAGATCCCGATGAAGTGAAGGTGTTCGAGATCATGACCAAGCCGCTTGTGATGCTTTCTCCCGGCCTCGCTCTGAAATATTGCGCCCGGTTGATGCACAATACGGGGATCAGAAGAGCTGTCGTTTTCGATGGGAAGGATATCGTCGGTATCTTGAGCAACAGCGACATCTTCAACGCGATCAAGGTGTAGACGAACCGGTTTCCATCCAGCAGGGTCGGCCCCGGCGCATCGTTGGGTCGACCAAGGGGAGGTTACTCAGATGACCGTCACTCGTGCTTGCCCCTCGATGTGGGGGAAGGAGAGTACGGTCATCTGTGCTTTTTATGCCCGGCTAAACGAGAGAGATTCCTGGCTTTCACGATCTGGCGAACTGGAAGTCTCCTCCATCGCACGTCGCCGCACGCAATGAACGCAAACACTTCGCTTTCTCTTCAGACGACAATCAACCTCGCCCAACTCCCAGCTTCATCATTCACCCCTTGCTTGAGGAGGTTCTTATGAACGTTAGGCTCTCCAACGGGAAAGAGATCCCGATCGAAATGCACAAGGTGCGGATCGTGCAGAAGACAAGCCTTGTGCCGGTCGCCGAAAGGCTTCGTGCTCTTGAGGAGGGTGGGTACAACACGTTTGCTCTCCGCTCGCGCGACATCTTCATCGATATGCTGACGGACAGCGGGACAAATGCGATGAGCGATCAACAGCTCGGCGCGATGATGGTTTCCGACGACGCGTACGCCGGCGGCGAGAGCTTCTACAAGCTGAAGGCCGCGGTCAAGGACGTGCTGAAGTTCGAGCACGTGCTCCCCGTGCATCAGGGGCGGGCAGCCGAACACCTGTTAGCAAAGGTGTTCGTCAAGCCCGGCGACGTCATTCCGATGAACTACCACTTCACGACGACAAGGGCGCATTTCGAGCTTGCCGGCGGGACGGTTCTTGAGATCTTCGCCGACGAAGCGCTGAATACACAGAGCAAACACCCGTTCAAAGGGAACCTGGACCTTCAGAAATTCAAGAGCGTTATCAAGAAGCATGGCCCGGAGAAGATTCCCTTTGTGCGCATGGAAGCGACGACGAATCTGCTGGGCGGCCAGCCGTTCTCGATGGAGAACCTGCGCGAAGTAAAGGAGATCGCTGCGGACCACAAGATTCCGCTGGTCGTCGACGGGAGCCTTATCTCCGAGAACGCGTACTTCATCAAACAGAGGGAGAAGAAATACGCAAAGAAGTCGATTCAGGAAATCCTGTGGGAAATGATGGCGCTCGCGGATATTCTCTACATCTCCGCACGGAAGAGCAGCTGCGTGAAAGGTGGGTTCATCGCCACCAACAGCAAGAAGTACTACGAGGCCCTGAAGCCGTGGCTTCCTGTCTATGAGGGATTCCTCACCTACGGTGGCATGTCGACGAGAGAGATCGAAGCGATGGCCGTCGGCCTGCGCGAGATGACCGATATCGATGTGGCCGGGAGCGCTCCGGAGTTCGTGAAATACTTCGTCGAACGGATGATCGAGGAGAAGATGCCTGTCGTGACGCCGCCCGGCGGGCTGGCGTGTCACCTCGACGCGAAACTCTTCCTGCCGCATTTGCCCCAGTCGGAATATCCGTCGGGAGCGCTCGCCGCGGCCGTTTACCTCACATCCGGTGTGAGGAGCATGGAACGGGGGACGATCTCCTGCGATCGGGATAAGGAGGGGAAAGAGGTCTATTCCGATCTCGAGCTGACGAGGCTTGCAGTCCCTCGACGGGTCTACACGATGTCGCAGATCGAGTATGTGGTTGACCGGTTGAAATGGCTCCATGGCCATCGCGAGTTGGTGAAAGGACTCAAGTTTGTTGAGGAGCCTCCTGTCCTGAGGTTCTTTTTCGGAAAGCTCGAGGCGCTCGACAACTGGGGGGCAAAGTTGGCGCGGGTGTTCAAGAAAGAAATCGGAGACCGGTGATCGGAGAGGCAGGGTTGTATCATATGCGTCGCCGTTTTCAGCACGATGAGGCTGGTGGGAGAATTCCCTTCCACGGTCTGATCTTGTGAAGGCTGGAAGGAAGGAGGGCTGGCGGCGAGGAACAAAGGAATCAAGGCAATCCGCGCACGCGCAGATTGCCTTTTTTTTGGGGTGCCCGTTGAGGACCGGCGGTTGTTGCTCTCCGCACCAATCGTCACCGGCTTCAGGAACGCATCGTCGGCGTCGACGGCGGATCTCCGGGCTTTGGTTTGTGAGGCAAGACGGGGTCGGATCTGCCGGAGGATGTTCTCAATTCTGGGAGTTTGAGCTCTCGTTTCGCATTATTTTTGACGTTTTTGCCTGGCACCATTCTTGACCATCCGAGCCCAGGGGTTGCTGACGGAAGAAAGGCACGACCGCATGCACGAGCTCTCGATCGCACAGAACATTCTTGACATCGTCCGCGAAAGTGTGCCGCCGAAGGAGCTCCCTGACGTTCGCACTGTCAAGCTCCGACTGGGGGATCTTGCGGGCGTCGTACCGGACTCGCTAGAATTCTCTTTCACCGTGCTCACTGCCGACACACCGCTCCGCAACGCAAAGCTCCACTTCGATCACATCCCGTTCATGGTCACGTGCAATGCGTGCGGAAAGAATTTCACGAACGAAATAGGATTCGTCCTTTGCCCGTCGTGCGGAAGCGCAGACACGAAGATTCTTTCAGGCTTGGAACTCCAGGTCGTTGAAATTGAACTTGAGGACACCAAAGCGGAGGCACTATGAGTGTTGTCACCATCCAGCGAAAGGTGTTGGAGAAAAACGACGAGATCGCCCGTCGGAATCGCCAGCGTTTTTCTCAGCAAGGAACTTTTGTCATCAACCTGGTGAGTTCGCCGGGTTCAGGGAAGACGAGCGTCCTGGAAAAGACGCTTGAGTATTTTGAGGGGAAGGTAAACGTCGCCGTGATTGAGGGAGATGTGCAGACGGACCTCGACGCCCAGCGGATTGCCCGTTACCATGTGCCCGTCGTCCAGATCGTCACGAACGGGGGGTGCCATCTCGAGGCGAAGCTCGTCGAAGATGCGCTCACGAATCTCGACGTCACGGGTGTGAAGTTGCTGGTGATCGAAAACGTTGGGAACCTGGTCTGCCCCTCGAACTATGATCTTGGCGAGGCGATGAAGGTGGTCGTGGCGAGCACGACGGAGGGAGACGACAAGCCGTTGAAGTATCCGGGGATGTTCCTTCACGCATCCGCATTGATCATCAACAAGATCGACCTCCTCCCATACATTAACTGCAGCTTGGATGCGCTGAAGGGAAACGCCCTGAAGATCAATCCGGCACTGAAGGTCTTCGAAATGTCGTGCACCACAAAGGCCGGCGTGCCCGAATGGTGTCGGTGGCTCGAACAACATTTTTCGGGTTGACTGTCATGATCTTGCCCTCCTATCGCGAACGGCTGTCGCCTGAGGATCTGAGAAGACGGGCAGAACAGCTGCGCGAGATGTTGGAGGAGTGCGTGATCTGCCCGAGGAAGTGCCGCGCCAAGCGATTGGAGGGACACTACGGGGTGTGTCGCTCAACCGCCGAGCTGATGATATCGAGCGCGGCGCCTCATTATGGTGAGGAACCTCCACTGGTCGGCCGCCGAGGATCAGGCACGGTCTTCCTCACTTCCTGCAACCTGAAGTGCATGTTCTGCCAGAACTACGACATCAGCCATATGCGGTACGGTCGGCGCATAACACCTTCTCAGCTTGCGGAAATCATGCTGGGACTCGAGCGGGGAGGCTGCCACAATATCAATTTTGTCACCCCCACGCATATGACGGCGCAGATTGTGGAGGCCGTCGCGATCGCGGCGGAGCAAGGTCTCTCAATCCCGCTTGTCTACAACTGCGGCGGCTACGAATCAACGCAGACCCTTAAACTGACTGCGGACGTTGTGGATATCTACATGCCGGATATCAAGTACGCCGACAATGAGAACGCCCGTCGATATTCCGGTGCACCGGCTTACTGGGACGTCGTTCGTCCGGCGGTCGTAGAGATGCACAGACAAGTGGGTGATCTTTCTCTCGACGAGACCGGCGTCGCAAGCCGTGGGTTGTTGATTCGCCACCTGGTTCTCCCGAACCGGCTTGCCGGATCGCGAGCCGTGCTGGACTTCATCGCGAAGGAAGTATCGGTCGACTCCTATGTCAACATCATGGATCAGTACCGTCCGGCGTACAAGGCGATTCGGTACAGCGAGCTCAGCCGGGGTATCACAATGAAAGAGTATCACGAGGCGCTGGACTACGCCCATGGGCTGGGGCTGCACCGCGGATTCACATGGGATGGCCGGCTGATGAATTGAAGATCGTGCAAGGAACTCCTTCACCATATGACCCAACTCGAATCTTGCGCCTCAGAGTCGTGATTCGCGGCGCAGTGCAGGGCGTCGGCTTTCGGCCGTTCGTCTACCGGCTCGCGACTGAATTGGGCCTTCCGGGGTGGATATCGAACACTGCGCAAGGAGTTTTCATTGAGGTCGACGGACCGAAGAGCACGCTGGATGACTTCCTGCTGCGTCTTGGGCGTGAGAGACCCCCGAGATCGTTCGTTCAAAGCCTCGAGTCCTCGTTTCTCGATCCCGTCGGATTCACTCGATTCGAGATCCGCAATAGCGACGAAGCGGGGGCGAAGACTGCCCTCGTTCTGCCGGACATCGGGACCTGCCCAGACTGTTTGAGAGAGATCTTCGACCCGCATGATCGCCGATACCTTTATCCGTTCACGAACTGCACAAACTGCGGTCCCCGGTTCTCGATTATCGAGGCCCTCCCGTACGATCGGGTGAACACCTCAATGAGGAAGTTCGAGATGTGCCCTGCATGCCGCAGGGAGTACGAGGACCCACTCGATCGCCGCTTCCACGCTCAGCCGAACGCATGCCCGGCTTGCGGTCCTCATGTGGAGCTGTGGGACGAGCGCGGAGAGTTTCTCCTGAGAGATCACGCCGCTATCGCGGGGGCCGCTGAGGCGCTGCGGAGCGGCAATATCGTGGCGCTCAAGGGATTGGGCGGTTTCCAATTGCTCGTGGATGCTCGTGATGAAGAAGCGGTTGCACGGCTTCGGAATCGCAAGCACAGAGAAGAGAAGCCGTTCGCGTTGATGTTTCCGTCGCTTGAGGCGGTGGAAGTCGAGTGTGTCGTCGCGGAATTGGAGAACCGCTTGCTTCTGTCCCCTGAGTCCCCGATCGTCCTCCTGCAAAGACAATTGTCAATTGACAATCGACAGTTTCCGCCAAAGGCGCCAGCCCCAAAGGGGTCCTTCGGACCCGCCATGCGGTCTGGCGGGGATGCGCCTCTGGCGCAGCAGATTGCCACGTCCGTCGCTCCTAGCAACCCCTGCCTTGGGGTGATGCTGCCGTACACTCCGCTCCATCATATTCTGATGAAAGAGATTGGTTTCCCTGTCGTCGCCACGAGCGGAAATCTCTCGGACGAGCCGATCTGCACCGACGAGTACGAAGCCGTCGAGAGGCTGAAAGGAACTCCCGATCTCTTCCTGGTCCACGACCGTCCGATTGTGCGACATGTCGATGATTCGATCGTGCGCGTCATGATGGATCGAGAGTTGGTCTTGCGGCGGGCGCGGGGCTACGCTCCTCTGCCGATTCAAGCGAACCTGCCGATCGAGTCCTCGATTCTGGCTGTGGGAGCTCATCTCAAGAACACCGTGGCCATCAGCGTGGGCAACAACGCGTTCATCAGCCAGCATATCGGCGACCTGGAGACGCAACAATCGCTTGAGGCCTTCCGTAAAGTCACAAAGGATCTTCAGGTGCTCTACGACGTGAAGCCCAGTCTCGTTGCGTGCGATTTACATCCCGACTACGCTTCTTCACGCGATGCGCGCAAGCTTGCTGCAGAGGTCGTTGAAATTCAACATCATTATGCTCATGTGATGGCATGTATGGCGGAGAACCAGCTTCAAGAGCCAGTGCTGGGCGTCTCTTGGGATGGCACGGGGTTCGGGCTTGACGGGACGATCTGGGGAGGCGAGTTCCTTGCAGTCGACGAGGGATCTTTCATGCGCGTTGCCACGTTTCGACGCTTTCCGCTTCCGGGAGGTGAGCAGGCGATCAAGGAGCCTCGACGCAGCGCGCTCGGTCTCCTCTTCGAAGTGTATGGCGACGATGTTTTCAAAGAGGGCGGACGGTTACCGCAGAAGGTATTCTCCACAACTGAGCTCCACGCCCTCCGCCGGATGCTCCACAACAAGCTGAACTGCCCGCTGACCTCGAGCGTCGGTCGGTTGTTTGACGCCGTGGCGTCGATCGCTGGCCTCCGTCAGCGAGTGACATTTGAGGGGCAGGCGCCGATGGAACTGGAATTCGCGACGGCTGGACATGCCTCGGACGAGGTCTATCGATTCGCGGTTTCCAATGAACCGTTGCCCCGTGGTGATTCCGAGCGTGTGTTGCAACACTCAATGATGGAGAACCAACAATCACTTCTCGTTGTGGATTGGTCGCCTGCGATCCGAGAAATACTTGAGGACGTACAGCAATCAATTCCTCTCCCTCTGATTTCCTTGAAGTTCCATAATATGCTCGCGGAGGTGGTCGTCGAAATAGCCCGCCGCATCGGGCTGAAACAGGTGGTGCTGAGCGGCGGCTGCTTCCAGAACAAATATCTCACCGAGCGAGTGATCCGGCGTCTGGAGGCGAGCGGCTTCCGTCCGTATTGGCATCAACGCGTTCCACCGAACGACGGCGGAATTTCTCTCGGCCAACTGCTTGCAGTGGCGGGAATGAGGCGTCAGCGTGAGCAGTCGAGCGGCGCTGCCCTTCACGAGGTAGTCCGATGAATCTCGTCGAGGGCCAGATCGATGAAATCTACTCCGGGTCGGCGGAGCATATCTGCGCGTACCGCTGACGTTCCTGGTCGATGCGAAAGTCGGAGACACGATCCTGATCGAGTCCGGCGTCGCCATAGCAAAAGTTGAATCTCCAAATTCACAAGAGAGATAATAGAGGAGAAACCGTATGTGCCTTGCGATCCCGGGGAAGGTATTGTCGATCGACAGAAGCCTTCAGCCAGCGATGGGCCAGGTGAGTTTCGGTGGAATCGAGAAGAAAGTGTGCCTCGAGTGGGTCCCTGACGTCCAGATAGGGGAGTACGTTATCGTGCACGTCGGTTTCGCCATCAGCAAGATGGATGAGAAGGAGGCGATGGAGACGCTGAAGCTCTTCGAGGAAATTGAAGGCGGGCTTGACGAACTGAAGACGCCCGAAGACGATTCCTGAAGGTCCATCCGATCGGAGACCGAATTGTCGAGCGAGCAGTCTCCCGCCTGGCCATGAGAATAATTGGAGGAGGGAGGTCCAAGGATGATAGCAAGAGGTGTTGTGTTTGCCATCCTTTCGATTGGTGTGGTTGCTGTCTCGTGGAGATCTTTCCAGAATCGCCGCTCCCATGGATTCTATCGCTTCTTCGCATTTGAGTCCATCCTCGTCCTTCTCGTCCTCAACATCGATCGATGGTTCAGTGACCCCTTTTCGGTCGCTCACATTGCATCTTGGCTGCTCTTGCTGCTTTCTCTCGTCCCGGCATTCGATGGATTCTACTTGCTAATAATGGCGGGAAAACCGAGCGGCCAGTGCGATGGCTCGCCGAACTATGGGTTTGAGAATACGACACGTCTCGTCACCCGTCGCTCCTACCGATTCATCAGGCATCCACTCTATTGTTCTCTGCTTCTGCTCGCGTGGGGAATCTTCTTGAAAGATATCACGCTTTGGACGGGGATCGCTGTCCTTGCGGCGTCCGTGAGTCTGTATGCGACGGCGAAGATGGAGGAGAAAGAAAACGTCGCGAGGTTTGGTGAAGAGTACGTTCAGTACATGAGCCGAACAAAGATTTTCATTCCGTATCTCTTTTGAGATTGTTGGAAGATCCACCTGTGAGCGATTTCCCTTGATCCGCATTCTGCTCACAGCGGAGCGTATCCCGCCCCGGCAACCGAGAGAGGAGAGCGTGATCGGGGAGGTTCTGAAAATCACCATGGCCGCCTGATCGCCGACATTCGCCGGCTTGCTTTCCCTCGCTGTCCGTTACGGCAGGGAAGGAAATCCCCTCGAGTCGGCTGTTGATACTTCGGAGTTATTGCCCGATCTTCCGGTAGAAAACCGGTTGCGCGTCGAACCACGCTCAGGGCGACAAGCTGGAGTGAGACCAATGCATTCTCCTGGCCGGCAGGATGCGCGAAACGAATCTCCCTGAGCGGAGGGAGGATCACACGAACCATGAAAGCAAGAAGTGAGATTACCATGAGAAAGTCCAGGATCGTCGGTTTGGTATCATCCTTCCTCTTCATCGTTGCATTCGCCCCGGCTGCATTCTGTCAAAACGCCGACGCGATTATCCGCCGGGCGGAGGACTTGCTCCGAGGTAAGTCGAGCAAAGGGACCTTCATCATGCGCGTGATAACGCCGGAGTATACCCGGGAGATGCGGATGGAAACTTGGTGGGTGGGAACCGACAAAGCCTTGATCGTGATCCGGTCACCCAAAAGGGAAGCGGGAAACAAGACGTTGAAGATCAAGAATGAGATCTGGAGTTACCTCCGAAACACCGAGACGACGATCAGAATCCCGCCGTCGATGATGCTGCAATCGTGGAACGGCTCGGATTTCACGAACGACGATCTGGTGAGGGAGTCGAGTGTGGCTGATGATTACACTCACAAGATCGTTTCGACCGACGTCGTCCAGAGTGAGAAATGCTGGAAAATCGAGCTGATCCCGAAGCCGGACGCCCCCGTCGTCTGGGGGAAACTCTACTATTGGGTGCGCCAGACGGACAATCTCCCGGCACGGGTCGAGTACTATGACGAGCGGGGCAAGCTGATGCGCACGATGGTGTTCTCAGACTACAAGGTGATGGGAGGCCGGAAGCTGCCGGCAACGTGGACCATGATCAACCACGCGGACCCGGGACACAGGACGGAGTTCGAGATCCTCGACATCAGCTTCGACATCAAGATCAGTGATCGGGTTTTTTCGTTTCAAGAACTCGAACGAGGAAACTGACCGTGAAGCTGAGGCTGGTGCTTATGGTGAAGCGCGCGATGATACTCTTGCTGCTTTCTCTCTTCTGGATCCGAGAGACCAATGCCCAGGATTGGCTGTCCTTCTCCGGGTACGTGATGGAGGTGCCGGTTTACCAGCGGGTGAACGGCACCCTGGCGCGGTTCTTCGGCACGGATCGCGACCAATGGCTGAATGTTGCACGCGTGAGGCTCCGGCCCACTGTGTCGCTCTGGAGCAATGCTCGGGTGTCGCTAGAGTATGAGATCACCTCGTTCTACCATTCCGCTCCTCTCTTCTTTGATATTCAGACCACGAGAAACAAGCGCCAGGTGGTCGACCTGACGTGGAATCCCGTGAACGAGCCGAAGTACAGTGTGATTCATTTTGTCGATCGTCTCCATTTCGATCAGAGAGTTGGATTTGCCGACATCGTGATCGGAAGGCAACGCATCGCCTGGGGAACAGGTCGAATCTGGAATCCCACCGATCTATTCAATCCCATCAATCCAACGAGCTTCGCCAAGATCGAAAAGGATGGCGTCGACGCCGCTCTGACGAAGCTCACGTTCGGAGACTTCACGGATCTCACGCTTGTCTATAACCCCCAGGAAGGGTGGAAGACGAGCAATGCAGGATTTCGCTTCCGGACCAACTTCAATGAGTATGATATGTCGATCGTGGGGGGGCACTTCGACAAGCGGGTGATCGTTGGAGGCGATTTCGCCGGCAATCTCTTCCAGGCCGGAGTCCGAGGGGAAGGCATCCTCTCTGCCGATCGACACAACCTGAGCTCTTCTTTCGCTAGTTTCATCCTCGGCATCGACTATCAGTTCACGTCAAAGTTCTACGGCCTCACGGAGTATCATTTCAATGGAGAGGGGACGAAGGACAAATCGGGGTACGATCTTCTTCGGCTCTCGAGGGGCGAGATCATCAACGTGGGGAGGGACTATCTCGCTCTCCAAGCCTCCTATTTGGTGCATCCGCTCGTCAACTCGATGCTGTCTTACATGAGAAATCTAGACGACCGGAGCCAATTTTTCGGGCTGTTGGTCTCATGTTCAGTCACCGACGAGCTTGCAGTGGCGCTCGGTGGCCAATTGTATGGAGGGGACGATTTCACGGAGTTTTGGTACTATCCCGGGGCAGTTTATCTGAAAGCGGATTACTATTTCTGATATTCGAAATACTCCGTTCGTCCTTCCGCTCGAGCGATGAGGAGGAGTTCCTCGCCGGGGCTCAAAATCGCGCTGCGTTCTGATGGCGCCGCGCCGGGTTTGAAAATCTTCAAATGGATTGCTATCGTATGATGTTTACTGCTTGAAGGTCGGATCTCGACGGAGACTATGAAGAGCGAAGAAATACCACGGGATGAGGCCCCGGGTCTGAACAAGCGGAGTCTCGAGCTCCTGCTCAAGATGGGGTGGCGCAATATCTGGCGGAACAAACGCCGCACGATCATCACGGTGTTGGCGGTGACATTTGCCCTCACCTTGTCGATCGGGATGAGGGGGATCCAGTTGGGGACCTACGAGGTCAACATCAAGTATGTTGTGGAACTGTTTACCGGCCATCTTCAGATTCAACGTCAGGGCTACCAGGAGAATCCGACTCTGCAGAAGAGCTTCGTCATCACGGACAGCCTCCGCCGTCTTGTCGAGCAGGATCCGAGAATTGTCGCGTCAGCGCCGCGCTTGCTTGGAGAGGGCCTCATCAGCTTCAAAGAGAATTCTCTCGGGGCGCTGATCATCGGTATTTCGCCGGACCGTGAGATGGCTTTCTCCAAAATTATGACCAAAATCCACAGCGGGAGCTTCTTTCGCGCTGACACAGCGCATGACATTGTCGTCGGTGCGCAACTCTTGGATAACTTGAAGGCGCAGATCGGAGATGAAGTTGTCGTGCTGGCGCAGGGTTTGGATGGCACCCTCGGTAACTTCAAGTACAGAATCGTCGGGACCATCAAGACGGGCTCCCCCGATTTCGACGCCGGTTCGATCGTGATGGGGCTCGCGGCTGCCCAGGAGCTGCTGGCGGCGATCAACCGAGTGTCGATGGTGGCCCTCATGCTGAAGGATCTGCAGGATATTCCTTCCGTCCAATCTTCACTCCAGGAGGGGCTGGCGGGAACGGATTTGTCGGTGCTGGCGTGGAACGAAGTCCTGCCCGACCTGGAACAGAGCATTCAGCTGGACAACGTGAGCGGAATGCTGATGCTCGGGATCCTCATCGTCGTTGTGGCGTTCGGCATTGCCAATACGGTCTTGATGTCTGTGACGGAGCGTTTCAGGGAGTTCGGGGTCGTCCTCTCGATCGGGATGCCGACACGATATCTCATGGTGCTTGTCCTCTTTGAGACGCTCTTCATCGTCCTGATCGGGATCGTGATCGGCAACATGCTGGGGGCAGGAATCAACTACTACATCATGCAGCACCCCATCGTTTTTACCGGGCAGTACGAACAAGTGTACGCTGAGTACGGTTTCCTCCCGCGGATGGAATCGACGCTCAGGGTCAGCATGCTGTTCAACTCGACGATGGCGACCTTCATCATCTCGCTTCTCGCGACCTTATATCCTTTGATGAAACTCTACCGGCTGAAGCCGCTGAAAGGAATTCGGTACACGTGATGCTCCTGAAGATCGCCTGGCGGAATATCTGGAGGCAGCGGCGGCGCTCCATCATCGTGATGATCTCGGTGGCCGTCGGCATTGTCGCGACGCTCCTGACAGAGACGTTATCGATGGGAATGATGCTTCAGATGCTGGAGAATCAGATCGGCTCACACGTTGCCCATCTGCAGGTGCACCGCAAAGGGTTTGAGGCAAACCAGGTGGTGCAGAACTATCTGCCGGGTCGGGCCAAGGTCGAGCGGGTCCTCCGCGACACTCCGGAAGTTGAGCACTACAGCGAACGGGTGATCAGTTTCGGGCTGATCAGCAGCGCGAGCAGCTCCTCGGGTGTAACGATCGTGGGGATCGATCCTCAGCGGGAGGAAAAGGTCACAACGATAGAACGATCGTTGGTTGCCGGACAATATCTTTCGTCGAAACGAAACGAAGTGGTTGTCGGGAAGAAGCTTGCCGAGAAGCTCGGCGTGGGGATCGGCGACAAGATTGTCGCGATGGCGACGGCGCTTGACGGACATATCGGTTCGGATGTCTTTCGAATTGTGGGATTGTATCAATCGTTCAGCTCGGAGTTCGACAAGATTTATATCTACATCCCCCTCGCGGAGGCCCAAGAAATGCTGGCCCTGGACGGGGACGTCTCGGAGGTGGCAATCATCCTCCGGAACCGCGATCAACTGGACCGGGTTCAGCAGGAGCTCCAGCGCGAGTTGGGAAGCAGCTACGAAGTGCTCACCTATCCGGAGATCCTTCCGTTTCTCGTGCTGCAGTTAGATCTCTTCCAGGAATCGATGTTCGTCTTCTATGCCATCATCGGGATTGCCTTGATCTTTGGGATCATCAACACGATGTTGATGTCGGTCTTCGAGCGGATGACCGAATTCGGGGTGCTCAAAGCGATCGGGATGAGGAACGCGCGACTCGTTGTTATGATCCTGCTGGAGGCGCTCCTGCTCGGCGCCATCGGGACCGCCGGCGGATTTGTCATCGGATACATCCTCTATCTTCCCCTGTCTCACTCCGGGATCAACCTCAGCATGTTTTCGGCGAGTCTGAACTCATTCGGCGTTGGGGCGATCATCTACCCGGTTCTTACCGTCGAGGGCGTCTTGAACGCCCTTCTGATCATCCCTCTCATCGCCGTTCTCGGAGCGATCTATCCGGCGCTCAAGGCCGCTCGCTTCCGGCCCGTCGCTGCAATTCGATACGTGTAAAGGAGAGGCGCAATGAGTGCTCACTGCCACAATTCGATTTCATGACTGCGGAAACGATCATGCCCACCGAAATCATCAGAACGGAGAACCTCGAAAAGATCTATTCGGAGAACGGCGTGCCGGTGCATGCCTTGCGTGGGGTCGACCTCGTCGTGAACAAAGGGGACTTCCTGGTCATCGCTGGACCCTCCGGGTCGGGGAAGACCACGCTCCTGAACCTCATCGGAGCGCTCGACTCGCCCACGCGCGGTGCGGTCTACTTCGAGGGAGAGGATCTGAGCAGAAAGCCCGAGGCGCAGCTGTCGACCATGCGGTTGCACAAGCTCGGGTTTGTCTTTCAAGCCTACAATCTCATCCCCGTGTTGACCGCGCGCGAGAACATCGAATTCACGATGGTTCTGATGGGCGTGCCGGAGCGCCAGCGAAAGCAGCGCGTCCTGGACTTGATGCGCGATCTCGGGATCGATGAACTTGCGGATAAACGTCCTCTGGAAATGAGCGGCGGTCAGCAACAGCGGGTGGCGGTTGCTCGAGCCATCATCACGGATCCGGCCGTCGTTCTCGCAGACGAGCCGACCGCAAACCTCGACTCGACGACCGGAGCGTCGCTCCTCGATCTGATGGAGCGGATGAATCTTGAGAAAAACATAACGTTCATCTTCTCGTCTCACGATCAGCAAGTCATTCAACGCGGCCGGAGGCTCATCTTGTTGCGGGACGGGAAAATCGACAGGATGGAAGAGGGATCGCGCGAGGCGACGCACCCGGTGCGGGACCTCCCTCAGCGTTGACAATGTCTTCTGGTTACTCTAAATTGCTGCGGTCACAAAGCCCACGGTGCGGGCCTGTCGGCATTCTGACGCGCCGGGCTGACGGCGACCTGCAAGAGCAAAAAAAGCACCTTTTCCGCCGCTGCGTGCTGAGCGATGCGCTACATCGATGAATATAGAACCGAGGCCGCTGCGCGCAGCTACGCGGCGCGCATCCGCGAGATCACGACGCGACCGTGGACGATCATGGAAATCTGCGGTGGGCAGACGCACACCATCGTCAAATTCGGTGTGGAGCAGCTCCTGCCAAAGGAGATAACGCTGGTCCACGGGCCCGGCTGCCCGGTTTGTGTCACCCCGCTCGAGATCATCGACAAGGCGATCATCATTGCAGCAAGGCCAGATGTCATTTTCACGTCCTTCGGGGACATGCTGCGGGTGCCGGGATCGACAAAGGATCTCCTGACGGTGAAGTCGGAAGGAGGGGACGTTCGGATGGTGTACTCTCCGCTCGACGCCCTCAAGATTGCTCAGCAAAATCCCGGTCGGCAAGTGGTATTCTTTGCTGTCGGATTCGAAACGACGGCGCCCGCGAACGCAATGTCCGTGTGGCAGGCGAGGAAGCTTGGAGTCAAAAACTTCTCCATTCTCTGCTCGCACGTACTCGTCCCGCCGGCGATGGAGGCGCTCCTTTCCTCTCCGACAAACCTTGTTCAGGGGTTCCTTGCCGCGGGGCACGTCTGTACGGTGATGGGATACGAAGAGTACATCCCGCTCGCGGAAAGGTACAAAGTGCCGATTGTCGTCACGGGATTCGAGCCGGTGGACATCCTCCAGGGGATCTTCATGACGGTTAAGCAATTGGAGGAAGGGCGAGTCGCAGTCGAGAACCAATATGCTCGGTCGGTGCGGCGTGAGGGAAATGTTCCGGCGAAGCAGCTTATGTCTGAGGTGTTTGCGGTGACCGATCGTAAATGGCGCGGTATCGGTGAGATACCGATGAGCGGCTACCGGCTCAAGGATGAGTTTGCGGACTATGATGCCGAAAAGATCTTTCACGTGCAGGAGGTTGAGGCGGAGGAGTCCCCTCTTTGTATCGCGGGTCTCGTGCTCCAGGGATTGAAGAAGCCGCATGAATGCAGCGCGTTTGCGAAAGAGTGCACGCCGGAGCATCCGCTGGGGGCGCCGATGGTATCCTCGGAGGGGGCATGTGCTGCTTACTACCACTACGGGCGTATCCGTACGCACGCTTGAGGGAATGATTCGAGAACACGAAGGTGAGCGGTTTCACGGAGAAAACCACTATCAGGTGAGGTGACTATGAAATCTTATCGAGCGGTGATCGTCCTTATGATGGCCGTGCTTCTCGCTGCTCTGACGGCATTCGGCCAGGGGACCTCCATGCGAGGGAGATCATGCATTGAGATACAATTTGGCCTTTGGAATGAAATGAAAGCCGGCAATGAACTCGCCCCTGCCGGAGTGACGTCGGCGGCGAAGAGCAGCGGATTTCTCGGCGGACTTTCTTATAGCTACTGGCTCAGAGAGCGGGTGGCCCTTTCGTTGACTACGGGGGTCATAGCAGGCGAGGCAAGTTCTTCGGTGATTTTCAGTGGACTCAGCGAACAGCGCACAAGCTCCGTGATCCCGATCCTCCTGGGGATGAAATATTATCTTCTTGAACCGGAGCCCGGTGAAGCAGTCCGACCGTACGTCGCTGCAGCGGTTGGATCATTCCTTGGTTTTGAGGCAAGCAACTCCGTCTTCTCGCAATCGGCTCATTCGGAGAGCGCTCTCGGTGCTAGGGTGGGAGCGGGTGTGGACTTCCTCGTAGCCAGCTGGCTGAAGATTGGCGCGAGCGTCGGCTACAATGCGATGGCGGATTTCCGCACGCCGGTGGGAGCGAGGTCGAACTACAGCGGACCTGACTTCTCTCTCGGGTTCGGTTTCCTCTTCGGCGGCTCCCAGAGTGACTGAATCTCGACGATGTCACGCAGACGGCCCGGAGACGCGAACGCCGTGAGATCATGAGCATCCCCCGCGAACGAGTCCAGACGGCGATGAATCTCGGGATCCCCGATCGCGTCCCGGTCATGTGTCAGCTGAGCATCGGGCATATGTTGTTGCAACTGGGGGTTTCGCCGGTCGAGTTCTGGCATGACGCCGCGATCTTTGCCGAGGGTTTGGTGAAGTCGCGAGCCCTGTACGACTTCGACGGCATTCTCGTGAGCTTGCACGGGCACGATCCCGACTGGAGAGGTCTGATCCGCGACTGGAAAAAGTCGGCCAAGGGGGAAGAAATCACCTGGCAGGATGGAAGGAAGACGCTGTATTTGTACGACGATCTGCCTCAGCCGGTCAGTGAAGAGAAGGCCAAACCATCCATCTCGACGCTGACGGATGCAGATCTGCCGGCTTCACTCGATTACATCCCCGTCTCGCAAGGGCTGCATTTCTTCATTCATCCCGACCATACATTCGATATTTTCCATCGTCTCCGGGAGAAGGTCGGGACCAACTACTCGCTGCACGGTGAGGTCACATCGCCCTTCGACTACTTTCTCGACCTCTTTGGATATCAGGATGCGTTGCTCAATCTGGTCAACGAACCGGAGAAATCAAGGCGGGTCATCGCCCACTTCACGGGACTCATCAAGGAGCTTGCAGTCGGAATGTCGGCTGCCGGGGTCGATGCGATCAAAGTTTCCTCGCCGTTCGCCGGAGCGGGCTTTATTTCCCCGCAGTTCTACCGAGAGTTCGTCTTGCCCTTTGAGAAGGAGATCGTGCTCGGGGTGAGGGCGCTGGGCGTCCATATCTACACGCACACCTGTGGAGCGATCTCAGATCGGCTCGAGTTAATGTTCGACGCCGGCGTAAGCGGGATCGAATGCCTCGATCCTCCGCCGCTCGGGGATGTGGAGCTTGAGGACGCGAAACTGCGGACGCGCGGCCGCGGGTTCATCAAGGGGAACGTGGACTCAGTGAATACCCTTCTGTATGGATCGAAGGAAGCAATCCTGGAGGACGCACGGCGGAGAATTGAGGTGGGAAGAGAAGGAGGTGGATTCATCTTCAGCACGGCGTGTTCCGTAGCACCCCGTGTGGAGAGAGGGAAGCTTCTCCTGCTACGGGAGGCAGTCGAGAGGTGGGGCTGATGCCGCGAAGGCTCTCGATGAAGGACAACCACCTCGTCTCAGCTCTCAATGCCCGCACAGGATTATGCGAAAGCGTGACGTACAGCGCAACTTGCCCTGCCTGTCAAGATCTGGCAGATCGCCTCGCTCAGGGGAGGGCTTTAGCAGCGCGATCCGCAATATTCAATTTCTAAGATAAAGAAATAAGCAGGATGGAAGAGCGCGCGTTTATCGCATTTGACCTCGGCGCTGAGTCGGGGAGAATGATCCTCGGGAGCCTGAAGAATCGGCGACTTTCCATCCACGAGCTCACGCGATTTCCGAATGGGATGGTCACCATCGATGGACATCTTCACTGGGATATCCATCGCCTTTTTCAACAAATGAAGAAGGGTCTGGCGGCTTGCGGTTCGACGGGTGCGAAGCCGGCCAGCATCGGGGTCGATACGTGGGGTGTCGATTTCGGCTTGTTCGGTCCGGACGGCTCCGCCCTTGAACTCCCGTACTGCTATCGTGATCTTCGAACCGATGGGATGATGGAGGAGTTTTTCAAACTGGTTCCGCGCGAGCGCGTCTACGAGCTCACGGGAATTCAGTTCATGAAGCTCAATTCACTCTTTCAGCTTTGCGCCGCGAAGCGTCAGGATCCGATGGTGCTCGATAAAGCGGCCCGCCTCCTCTTCATGCCCGACATTTTCAACTACTTTTTCACAGGCACGACAAAGACCGAGTTTACGTTTGCGACAACATCCCAGCTGTACAATCCCCGGGCAGGGGCTTGGGAAGGTGAGCTTTTCTCGGCCCTGGGAGTTCCCAAGTCGATGATGCAGGAGATCGTCGCGCCGGGGACGGTTCTCGGGAGAGTCAATCAGTCCGTCTCGGAAGAGACATCGGTCAGTGGCGTCTCAGTTGTTGCGACAGCGTCGCACGACACGGGGTCGGCGATCGCGGCGATTCCGGCTGAAGGGGACGATTGGCTCTACATCAGCTCGGGAACCTGGTCCCTGATGGGGATCGAAACGAAACAGCCGATCATTACGCGAGACGCATTGGAGCTGAACTTCACGAACGAAGGAGGGGTCGAAGGGACATTTCGGTTCCTCAAGAACATCACGGGCCTCTGGCTCCTTCAGCAGTGTCGCAAGGCTTGGTCGCAGGAGCAGCTGTATTCCTATGATGACCTGACGAAGATGATTGGACAGGCGGCACCTTTTCGCTCTCTGGTTGACACGGACGATCCCGCCTTTTTCAACCCGGCCAGCATGCCTGACGCGATCCGGCAATACTGCAGAAGGACGGGTCAACCGGGCCCGCACACGCATGCCGATTTCGTTCGCTGCATATTGGAAAGCCTCGCATTGAAGTACAGGGCCACGCTCGATCAACTGCGGCGACTTAACCCGCGACCCATGTCAAGGATCTACCTCATCGGCGGGGGCGCGCAGAACGAACTCCTGTGCCAATTCACAGCGAACGCGACGGGGCTGCCAGTGGTCGTAGGACCCATCGAGGCGACGGCAACGGGGAATATTATGGTCCAAGGTCTCGCCTTCGGCGATGTCCAATCGCTCGCCGATATCCGTAGTATCGTTCGCGCTTCGTTTCGGCCTGTCACGTATGAGCCGCGCGAGGTCGAGGCATGGGAATCGGCGTATCTGCGGTACGTGAAACTCACCGGCATCGGATTGGCGACAAACAGAATCTGAGAGCTGACAATATGATGAACGAGGCAAAGATCACGAGAGCATACGAGAGTGCGCACGAGCGGTACGCCGCCCTCGGTGTCGATACCGAGAAAGCACTGGATTCCCTTGCAACCGTCTCCCTGTCACTGCATTGCTGGCAGGGGGATGATGTCGGCGGATTTGAACGGCCGGCTGCATCACTCTCCGGGGGCGGCCTCCAGGTCACTGGCACCTATCCGGGCAAAGCGAGGACCGTAGATGAACTGCGGTCGGATCTGGAACAGGCGTACTCCCTGATCCCCGGACATCACCGCCTGAACCTCCATGCGATGTACGGTGAGTTTGGCTCGACCCTTGTCGACCGCGACGAAATCTCACCGGACCATTTCAAAGGATGGATCGAATGGGCGGCGGCGAAAGCCCTCAAACTCGATTTCAATGCTACCTGTTTCTCCCATCCGAAGGCGAGATCGGGGTACACCCTCAGCAGCAGGGACAAATCGTTCAGGAAATTCTGGATCGAGCACGTCAAGCGTTGCCGTGCCATCAGCGCGGTGATGGGCCGGAAGCTCCAGAGTCCCTGCATTCACAATCTCTGGATCCCCGACGGCTCGAAAGATACCTCGTTGGACCGATCGCTCCGCCGCGCCCTGCTGACGGAATCTCTCGATGCTATCTACGAAACAAGCTACAAGCCAACCGAGATGAAGGATTCCGTGGAGAGCAAGCTGTTCGGTATCGGAAGCGAATCGTTCGTCGTCGGATCCCACGAGTTCTACTTCGGATATGCGCTCTCCCGCAAGAAAATGCTCTGCCTGGACATGGGTCATTTCCATCCAACGGAATCCGTTGCCGATAAGGTCTCTGCGATCCTGCTGTTCTTTGACGAGCTGCTTGTTCACATCAGCCGGGGCGTTCGATGGGATAGCGACCATGTGGCGATCCTGAACGACGAGCTGCAGGCTCTCGCTCACGAGATCGTGCGGTCCAACGCCCTCGCGCGAGTGCATCTTGCATTGGATTTCTTCGATGCCAGCATCAACCGCGTCGGAGCATGGGTGATCGGTGCGCGGTCGACGCTGAAAGCGCTCCTGGGAGCCCTCCTTGAGCCGATGGACAAGCTCAGGGGGTTTGAGCTGAACGGCAACTATTTCGCTCGACTGGCGCTTCTCGAGGAAGCCAAAAGCCTCCCGGCCGGATCGGTGTGGGATTATTTCTGCCTCAAGATGAACGTGCCTCCGGCCGATGACTGGATGAACGGCGTCGACCGATACGAGAAGGAAGTCTTGAACAGGCGTATCTAGCGCAGTTACAAACAAGTCTTCTGGTCTTTCCCTGAGCGATTCGATGTACGGAACAGACCCCATCCTGACCTTCCCCTCAGAGGGGAAGGGGCTTTGTTCCCTCTCCTCTCAGGAGAGGGTTAGGGTGAGGTCTCCCCGAAGGAATCCTTGCGACAAGAACACAAGATTGTTCTTTGGTGATAGC
>CAYZRX010000015.1:0-59225 GCA_964480945.1 uncultured Ignavibacteriaceae bacterium
GCGAGTGAAGAAAGAAGCAACCCGCTGCCCGATAGCGTTGGGCAAGATCGCGGGTCAGGGAGGGGGAGACGGTGCTCGTGTCGACGTGAATTCCTCCCTTCTTGAGTCCCTCGAGAATTCCCAGGCTGCCGAGAGACACCTCCTCGAGCGCTGCGGGGTTCGATACCATCGAGAAGACGATGTCGCTTGCCCGCGCGACGGCACCGGGGCTTTCACGCCAAACAGCTCCTTGCGTCAAGAGCGGCTCTGCTTTGCTCTTCGTACGATTGTAGACCGAGAGCCGATGGCCCGACTTCAGTAACCTTGTTGCCATCGGAGCTCCCATCATTCCCAAACCAACAAATCCGATTGACTCTGCCATTACATACTCCTTCATTGACGAGTTCTAAGGCTTTGATCGTGTTCCAGACTGGCTCCCTCTTTAGGTCTTGGGAACTCGATTAGCCTCATAAACAAGAGCGGATCTTTTTTCCAAGTGCCGGAATCGACGGCTTGAGCGTAGGCCAGTACTAACCGTGCGTTTAATTCCCCGCCAATTCCCCAAATCGTTATCGATTCTTTCCTCCTCCACGGCGGGGAATTTGGGTTGGCGGGGAGCCGAATCTTCCCGCGGGTTTCGATTCCGGCAGAACTTTTCTTTCTGGCACTTTCTTTTCTGAAAAGAAAGTGCCATCCAGAGGGTGGGATGTGTGTCGGGTGAATCTCACTTGATGGTGTTGTCCATTTCTTTTAGGAAAAGTCCTGCGGAGCGGGATCCACAAAACGGAAAATGGACAAAAGTCCCGCTGTGCGGGATCCCACTCATTCTTGTTGTTTGAGATTGTTGCGGGAAAAACATTGCCCGAAATCGAAAAGCATTTCGTAAAGCGCCCACACGCGAGCCGAAAATTCCGGCCTGCTGCGGGAAGTAGAATTCTCTCTGGTGTGTACGATCGGCCGGAATCTAAACGCACGATGAAGCTGCCAACGCACCTGCCGACGATTTCGGGCCCCTTTCCTCTCGCAGCAAATATTGCTTCAAAAGAGAAGCACAGCGTTACTCATCGGAAATTGCACTATCCTTTTTAAGCTGAATCGTTATATCCTCACCGACTTCGGCGGCTGCATAGTATCCGCGGCCGGCCGCTCCGCAGTTCACCATCTTGCTCTTTCCAAGTGTGTCGATGCCCCGCGCCTCGTGGATGTGGCCGCAGATCACGAGGTCAGGCTGCCGCTTCTCAACGAACTCTCTCACGGCCGAGCTTCCGACATGCTTGCCGAGAAAGATCTTGTCGAGCTTCGTATCACGCGGCGGTGCGTGGGGCGCAAAAACCTTCCAGCGGGCCGTCTCGACCTGATGCCATCCCGCCTCCGCCCTCTTCCCGATCTCCTCCTCCGATATCTCGTAGGGGGTATTCATCGGCGTGAACGGGGAGCCCGAGACGCCGAAGAAGCCGACGCCGTCGATAACAACACCCTTTCCATTGAGGGAAATCCCAAGGTCCGTGAAAATGTCGTCGGTCGCGGGAGAATCCATATTTCCCGCAACGGCGAGAAGGGGCTTGCCGAACCGGCGAAATTGCCTGATCGCCTCCTCCGCCTGGCGGGGCGTGCCGTGCGTCGTTAGGTCGCCGCCGATGAGGATCAGATCGAAGGCGGATTCCTTCGAGAGGATCTCCTCTATCTTACCGAATGCCCCGTGGATGTCGGTGAATGCAAGGACGCGCATGATGGAGTCTGAAATCCTAGCCTCAATATTCAAACAAGCTCGATATGCGAAACTCGAAACTCAAAACTGGAAACTTGAAACCCTATCGTGTCACCTCAGGCTAAGATCGTCAGAAGTCTTGAATTTTGAAACCTTGAATTCGTGCTTGTTTTTTGCTGGTTCCCTGGGTACTTTCATCAGCGTGGGATGGCCGAAAACGGAGGTCGGCTCTGATGATCGAGAGAGATTACTTTCTAAGAATGATTCACATGCTGGCGGTCGTGCTGGCGCGGGTCCTCAAGCTCAGAGAGACAGAACAGTACGACGAGGCGTACGACGTCATCCAGCAGGCATCGCGGCAGTTCCTTGGCATGGACGCGAAGATGCTCGATTCTCTCTCAGATGCCGAGCTGATCAGGCTCTTCGCTTTGGGCGACCGGTTCGACGCGGTGAAGTGCATCGTGGCGGCGGAACTCCTCAGGATGACAGGGGAGTTGGAGGAGCTTCAAGGAAAGCACGACGATAGTCATCAGACCTCGGTCCGATCGCTGAACCTTTACCTCGAATTGCTGTTCCGCGAGACGGGAGCGATCCCGAAGGAATTCTTCGAAAAAGCCGACCTCCTTATCGAATCGCTTTCGTCGTATGATCTTCCGCTGGAACTCCGGCAGAAGCTCTTCCGGTACTACGACCATTCCGGGCGATACGCGATGGCAGAAGACATTCTGTTCGACATCATCGGTGAAGATCCGGGAATCCTCAAGGAAGGTGTCAGATTCTACGAGCGATTGAAGGGGAAATCCGACGAGGATCTTGACCGGGGAAATCTGTCGCGGCAGGAAGTGGAGTCCGGCCTGCTTGAGCTCACGAAGAAGATAACGTGATTTTTTAAAAGAGGAGGGGATGATGGTTACAGCTCTGGTGTTGCTGAAGGTAGAACGGGACAAGATCAATACGGTCGCCGAGCAACTTACCGCGATTCAAGGCGTCACGGAGGTCTACTCGGTTGCCGGGCGATACGATCTCGCGGTAGTGATCCGGGTGAAGGAGAACGACCAGCTTGCCGAGGTCGTGACCGAACACATCAGGAAGGTGGAGGGAATTGAGAAGTCCGAGACGCTCATCGCCTTCCGGGTTTACTCGCGCTACGATCTGGAGATGGCTTTTTCGCTCGGGATGGAGCAGCGGGGCAAAACATAGAAGGCGCCCCTGCGGAGACGCCTTCCCGTCGACAACTTGACGGTTCACTCTTCACGATTCGCCGTTTACGGTCCTGACCTGCACCTTGTTTTCTGCACGCTGCATTCTCGTAGGGGAGCCAGTGAACCTCCCGCGGAAGCGAGCTCCTTTTTTCAAGCACGCGATTGACAAAGAGCACGAAAAATGCTATCATTCGCGGTAGATGTGGATCGGGAAAGCACATAGCGAGGTCGCAAAAGCCGCTGCCACGTTGAGTGCCGTCGCACTTCTTCTCTTCTGTCTCTCCGTCTCGTCATTCCACCATCACGAGAACTGCAGAACGCGGGACGACTGCCCCATCTGCAGATTCCAGCAGACCAGCTTCACGTCGGCGGCACCGGTCTTCTCGGGACTCATCACCCCGCCATTCATTCGGACGTGCATAGTCATTCCAGAGCCCGATCCGGTTTCCCATAGTTTTCCTCTCTACTCGGTCTACCCACACGCTCCTCCCGCGGCAAACTGACGGATTTCACACCCGTCGTTAAGCTTGTTGCATGTCTACCGTCCATCATTCCGTATCAAGGTCAAGCAACGCTGACTTTAGTGAGAACGCAGAGGCGCTGCCTCGAACCTTGACTGTTCGGCGCAGGATTGCGGTCGCACAGATTTGTTGATCAACAGAGTAGCCGCACGTGGACTTTCGTATGAAAGCCAAAATACGTATAGTGGTGCTCTTCATCATCGTCGGTTTCATCGGGATTCAACTTTCAGTTTTCGTTGATGATCCCGACCATCTGCTTCGCCCCGATCCACAATGTCCGATTTGCGTAGCAGCGAAGACCCCCGTTCTTCTCCATCCTGCACCGCCGGCGAGTTTCACCTCGGACGTCGTCGCATATGTGCCCGAGACCCCGCTGCCGGCTCCGCACTCGGAGATCCCTGCTTGCATACTTTCCATCCGGGCCCCTCCCCATTCCTGACCTGCGGTAGCAAATCCATAAAGCAATGATTTCAGTGATCGGGGTATCCAATGGAAAGATCCTCTCTCCCGCGCACTGTCAATCGTTGCTTTGATCTGACGTCACGAGAATCGAATACAAGATAAGGGGTCCAGCCATGAAAAGAAGCATGTGTATCATTCTCTGTCTGGTTTCGTACCACTTGTCGATGAATTGCAGCTATGGCCAGGTGAGCGCGGACGCTGCAGCCACGGGAATCAGCAGAGCGTTTAATCCGGCCCTCAGCGTGAATGCTCTGTTTGATGGTCTCGCCTCAAATAGGTCCAAGCCACTCTTGGAGGAAAGCGGACTCAAAGGCGGCCTACATTATCAGGAAATCTGCCTTGAGATGTCCGCAAATGTCGATGTCTACTTGCAGTCGAAAGTCGCCATCGCTGCTGAGGAGGAGGGTGGTCTCGAGGTGGAAGAAGCGTACGTGTCGACACTACGGATGCCCATACCGGTGATCATCCGGGGAGGAAAGATGTTGAGCACGTTCGGAAGGCATAACCTCTACCACCTCCACCATATGGCTTTTGCCGAACCACCAATGATCCTGGAACAGGTGTTCGGCCCAAATCTGAATGAAGTGGGCGTCGAAGCTTCCTACTTGGCGCCCGCGCCCTGGTACATGGACATTACCGCCGGCCTTCTCGACGGGAAGAATGCTCGTCTTTTTGAAAGCGAGAAGCCAAGCAGCCTCGCGTATCTGTGCCACCTTGACAATCTCTGGGATCTGACGGATGAGATCACTCTCCGGCTCGGGGGGTCATTCCTCACCGGTCAAAGAGGGCTTTACTATGGTGACGCAGAACGGACCCCCATAGGACCCGATACGGTCGGCATCTCTTCGAGAGTTTGGGGTGCAGATTTTCACCTCAAGTGGAGACCGCTGGAATTCGGCCGCTATCACTCCTTTACGTTGCAGGGTGAATATGTTCATACGCAGTTGGACATCGATGGGAGGTTGACCGGCCCCCTGCATGGTTTCTTTCTCCAGGCTCTTGGGCAGATCAGCTTGATGTGGTGGCTGCAAGCGCGCTATGATTGGTTCGACCGTTCAAGAGACCTCCATGGATTCTTTCCGGAGCCGACAAACCTGTCGTACGACCAGGGACAGAACATCGCCGGCAATCGTTGGAGTTTTTCCATAGCCTTCGTGCCAACCGAGTTCAGCGCCTACCGTCTTCAATACAATATGATCGATATTGGGGGTCACAAAGAAAATCAAATTCTGGCACAGGTGAATGTTACGATCGGTTCCCATCCGGCACATACATACTAGGGAGAACAAAGATGCTTAGAAAATCATTCGCAGTGATCTTATTCTTCGTCACGTCGGGTCTTGGCCTCCATCAGGCTGAAGCCCGCAAGCTCAACATCGTTACGACATTGCCCAGTCTCGCGTCCATTACACAGAGCATTGGCGGAGACTACGTGGATGTCTACAGCATCACGCGCGGTGTTCAAGATGCTCATTATGTCGAAGCCAAGCCTAGCTACATGGTTCGAATGAACAGGGCCGACCTTCTCATTTATTCTGGTCTGGAACTTGAAATCGGTTGGCTCCCGCTCCTGATCCAAGGGGCCAGGAATGACAGGCTAGCGGTGGGCTCACCGGGCAATCTCAATGCCGCGATGGCTTTGTCAGAAGAGGAAGTGCTGGAGAGACCGAGGGGAGAGGTGGACAGAAGTATGGGTGATGTCCATCCGACGGGAAATCCTCATTATCTCTTGAATCCCCATAATGGTATCCGGGCAGCTGAGCTCATAGCCGAACGGCTTGTTCAGCTTGATCCGGAACACAAGATTCAGTTTGAACAAAACCTCGAGCGATTCAGAAAAATGATGGAGGAGAAGATCGCAGAATTTGAACGCCAGGCAGCAAACTTGAAAGGACGGGAAGTAGTGTGTTATCACGTCCATTGGAGCTATTTGCTGCAGTGGTTAGGAATGAGAAATGCCGGATACATCGAACTGCGTCCAGGCATCCCGCCAACGCCCAGACACAAGAGAGAAATCATCCAGCTCATGCAGGAAAGGGGTGTGAAAGTGGTGATCGTTTCTTCCTGGAAGGAACCGACCAGAGCGCAAGAGGTGGCAAATGCCGTTGGCGCCAGCTTGTTGGTACTGCCGGGAGAAGTGAACGCCATGCCCGGAGCGGAGGACTATCTGGCGTGGATCGACTACCTGGTCACGCATCTGAGCAAAGCCTTTTCCCAGGAATGATCGGTCAACAATGATGTCCGGGCCGATCAGTGGTTGTGACACAACAAAAGGAGCTTGAAATGATCGATATCCTGAGTTTCATGGCACCGTCGATTTGCATGTGCATTATACTTGTGGGCATCTGCGGATATGTCGGCATCCATGTCATCATGCGTGAAGTGATCTTCGTAGACATTGCCCTGGCGCAAATTGCAGCGCTGGGCGTTTCATTCGGCTTCTTCTGGGGACTCGAGCTCGCGAGCCCGTTTGCAGTTATCATCTCGCTCGCATTTACCCTTTTGGCAGCTTTGTTGCTTTCCAGTACCCGGCGTCTGAGTTCCCTTGTTCCGCAGGAAGCGTTCATAGGAATACTCTATGCAACCGGCGCTGCCGCAGTCGTGTTGGCGGGAGACCGCTTGCCGCATGGTTCCGAGCAGGTACACGATTTGATGGTTGGGCATTTGCTCTGGGTAACCTGGAGAGAGGTCCTCGTCTATTTTGTGATCTACTCAATTCTCGGCGTCTTCTATTCTGTTCTTCACAGGCGCTTGATTGAGATCAGCAAGCTTGGGAAGGGTGGGGAGGGGAATAGGATCCACCTTGTCATGTGGGATTTTTTCTTCTATGCTCTTCTCGGTGTTCTGGTCACGTTCGCGGTCCGGGTCGCGGGCGTGTTACTCGTCTTTGGCTTTCTGATTGTTCCGGCGGTCATAGGGACACTACTTGGGAAAACCTTTCTCACGCGTCTCGGTATCGGCTGGGTAACTGGGGTTCTCGTGAGCCTCATCGGAAGCTATCTCTCGTACAGTTTGGATTTCCCGACGGGAGGGATGGTTGTTGTTACCCTGGGAGTGGGGTTGTTCTTCGTTGCGACGGCCAAAGGGATTCAGCTGAAGGCTAAGGCAATCTGATCGCCGTCGTCATACGTTATCAGGCCTGGTCTGCACTGCTGGCTCGCTTGGTCCACCATTGAACTGTGGTATTCAGGGCGATGATAGGCTGGCTTGGTAGCTCGGCAGTGCGAGGCTTTTTCGGTTCTCTTGAACCTGCGGAGCAGAGGTGCATCTTGTGAAGCTTTTGGAAAAGCGGTAGATTAGCATCGGCGGAGAAATCCCGGGGAGAGAGTGATGAGGTCGCCTCTTTTCACGTTGGTGATCGGCCCGGAGGCGCCCGTCGTCTCTCGGACAGCAGCTCGTACACGAGGGTTGAACATCGGGATCTCTTACGAGTCTTACTGTGAGGTGAATGGTGTCCAAGCGTGTCAAAAGGTCGCTTCCTGAAGAGTACGCACACATTATTCTCGACAGCATCGCCGACGGAGTTTTTACGGTCGACGAGGACATGAGGATTACTTCATTTAACCAAGCGGCTGAAAGAATCACAGGTATTGCGCGCCGCGCCGCGATCGGGCAATACTGTTTCGAGGTGTTGCGCGCGAACATCTGTGAGAGCACATGCTCGTTGAGATGTTCGTTTACCACGGGAAAAGAAACGATCGACAGGCGCGTGAACATCCTGCGTATCGATGGCAAGCAAATTCCTGTCAAGATCAGCACCGCTGTTCTGAAAGACACAGAAGGAAGGGTTGTCGGCGGGGTGGAATCCTTTCGAGATCTTTCTCCCCTCGAGGAGCTCCAAAAGGAAATCAAGCGCACCTACACATTTGAAGATATCATATCAAAGAACCATCGAATCGCGCGACTCTTTGAAATTCTTCCAAACATTGCTGAAAGTGAGAGTACGGTCTTGATTGAGGGTCCGAGCGGTTCCGGCAAGGAGCTGTTTGCGCGAGCGATTCACAATTTGAGCCCGCGTGCCCGTGGGCCGTTTGTGGCTGTGAATTGCGGCGCGCTGCCCGATACTCTGCTTGAATCGGAACTGTTCGGCTACGTGCAAGGCGCCTTTACCGATGCACGAAAAGACAAGCCTGGTCGCTTCGAGCTTGCGCGCGGAGGAACAATCTTTCTGGATGAGGTTGAAAGCCTCACCCCGGCCACGCAAGTGAAGCTTTTGAGGGTTCTCCAGGACAAGGAGTTTCAACCTCTCGGGGGAACAGTTCCGGTGAAAGCTGATGCGAGGGTAGTTGCCGCGTCCAAGGAAAATGTTTCCATGCTTGTTGAGAAAGGCACCTTTCGGGATGATCTTTACTTTCGCCTGAACGTCGTCAGAGTTGTCCTTCCGCCGCTGGTTGAGCGCCGCGATGATATTCCCTTGCTCGTGAATCACTTCGTGGAGAAGTTCAATCGGAAAATGGATCGGTCCATCTCTGGCGTTTCAGATGAGGTGCTGGAGCTCCTGATGAAGTACGATTTTCCGGGAAACGTGCGGGAGCTGGAAAACATCATCGAACATGCCTTTGTGATGTGCCGTGAGGAAGAAATCAAGCTTCAGCATCTTCCCCCTGAGTTCCTGCAACCTGACCGAAAGAACTCTGAGCCCGCTCACCCGCAATCCCTCCTTGATGACGCCGAGCGCCAGGCTATCCTTGCGGCGTTAGGGCGCCACAATTGGAATAAAGCCCAAACAGCCAACGACCTCAACCTTCACCGCACTTCGCTTTGGCGCAAGATGAAGAAGTACGGTCTCATCTAACGCTGCTCCCATTGGATTCCCGCAACCGTTGCGTCCGATGCGTTGCGATAATGCAACGCTTCACTATCAGCCTCTCACTATTCTGTTCATAAGTCCGTTCATTCAGCACTCCCGTTGCTGGCTCGCTCCTTGCTGCGTGGGCGAGAGCAGAGAACGCAATGAGCGTAATAGCAATACCGGTTTTCAGAAGCCGTGTTTCATCTCGACTGGACTGTGCAGAGAGTATCCTGCTAGTTACTCTTGAAAGCGGCACCATACGCGAGCGGCGGGAAATTCATCTGGTTGAGACCACCCCGATGGAAAAGATCAGGCTTCTCAAACGCGAACGAGTCAGTGTGCTGATCTGTGGGGGGCTGACGGAAATATGTGAAAGCTTGCTGCACGAAACCGCTATTACGGTGGTCCCATGGATTCGTGGGGAGGTAGACGAAGTACTTCTGAAATTCACCCGCGGTCGACTCACAAAGGACACCCCGGCAAGAAAGAAGGGATTTCACGATGCATAAATCAACAAAAGCAATCCACTCAGGCAGTACGCCTTTGTCCCATTTTGGCGAAGTATCGGTTCCGATTTTCCAGACTTCCACCTTCTCATTCCCGAGTGTAGAAGAAGGTGCCGCGCGTTTCTCGGGGACCAAGTCCGGATATGTGTATACACGCATGGGCAATCCGACCGTTCATGCTCTCGAAGAAAATATCGCGGCTCTCGAGAACGGCTCTCGTGGAATGGCAACAGCAACGGGCATGGCGGCCATTACGACGGTCTTCCTCTCCCTTCTTGAGAAAGGGATGCACCTCGTGAGCACAGACTCCGTGTACGGACCAACTCGCGCGGTGCTGGAGAACATCTTTACAAAATTCGGCATCGAATCGACGTTCATCGATACTTCCGATTTGCATCAAATCAAAGCCGCCTTGAGGCCGTCAACGCGCATCATTTACTTGGAAACGCCAGCCAATCCCACGATGAAGCTCTCGGATATTGCAGGAGCCGCTGCTATTGCCCGGCGCCATGGGGCTGTTCTTGTCGTTGACAACACATTCGCAAGTCCTTTCTTGCAGCGCCCCCTTGAGCATGGAGCAAACATCGTTGTGCACAGCCTGACCAAGTATATCAATGGCCATAGCGATGTTGTGGGAGGTATGATTGTTGTGGGAAATGAAACACTGTACAAACAAATCAGACCAGTGTTGAACCTCTTCGGCGGCACGATGGATCCGCATCAGGCATGGTTGATTCTCCGAGGGGTGCGAACACTCCCGCTGCGCGTGGAGCGAAGCCAGGAGAACGCACGTAAGCTCGCTCACTTTCTCAAAGAGCATCCGATGGTGGCGTGGGTTCGCTACCCGGGGCTCCCCGAACACCCTCAGCACGAGCTTGCAAGAAAGCAGATGGATGGTTTTGGCAGCATGATCGCATTCGGGGTGAAGGGCGGGTTGGAAGCCGGCAAAAGGGTTATGAACAATGTTCGTCTGCTCACGCTTGCCGTGTCGCTTGGCGGCGTCGAGTCGTTGATTGAGCATCCGGCTTCGATGACGCACGCATCGATACACAAACAGGAGCGCGAGCAAGCCGGCATTCTGGACGAGTTAGTACGAATATCTGTAGGTTGTGAAGACTTTGAAGACCTGCGGGATGATTTGGGTCAGGCACTGGACCGAGTTTCACTTGCGCAACGTATTCCTCTGGATGCGCAAACCGCGGAGGACATCGAGATAGATGAAATGATGAAAGACATTGAATCGTGATGATTGGCATGCATGAGTATCCCGCGGTGCTGGCGTCATCAGGCGGGAGGTATCGACGCGCGAGGCCGGATCGATCACATGCGTCGCGTTCAGGCATTGGAGGACATCGAGCGACCTCAGCGATCAAAATTGCGGTGATCGTCTAAGTTCGTGGTGTCCATCACAAGGAGAAGACTGATGGATCTGAGAAATGCAACAATCGCAATCGCTACAGACAATGGTACTACAGTGAGTTCACACTTTAGCCGCGCGCGATACTATGCGGTCATCTATCTTGTTGACGGGAAGGTTATTGGCCGGGAGAGGCGGGAAAAGGCGGTTTACCATCTGTTCGCCTCACAGAAAACGGGACGGAACCAGGGAAACGATCGGGGGGCATCGCAAGCGCGAGGCCGTGGAGCTGTGAGTTTTCCCATTACGGATTGCCAAGCGGTGATCGTCCACAGTATGTGCCGGCGTACCTTTGACTATCTCAGCGAGGTTAGCGTGGTTCCTGTTCTTACAAACCTTCATACGATACAAGAGGTGATCGGCGCCATCGCGGCCGGGTCAGTTCATCAGAACGCTCGGTGGGCACGCCAACATCAGCACGGTCAACGGTGAAGCATATGCCGGTGATCGGATGACGTGTCCGTTATGAGGGTTGCTCAATAAGCGGAGCTGCATGGAGATGGATATCTTCGTTCCCACCCAGGTCTTCTTTACGAAGGGTGTTGGTCGCCATAGAGATTATCTGCAATCGTTTGAGCTCGCTCTTCGTGATGCAGGAGTTGAAAAATGCAACCTTGTGCAGGTCTCGAGCATTCTTTCCCCCGGTTGTCGTCGCATTTCTGGTTTCGACGGCATTCAGAAATTGGCTGCCGGCAACATAACCTTTGTGGTCATGGCGCGTAATGCCACCCGTGAGCCTAACCGTTTGATTGCGGCCTCCATCGGCGCGGCCGTACCTGCAGATGTATCGCAATATGGCTACCTCTCCGAACACCATTCGTTCGGGGAAACTGATGAGAAAGCCGGGGACTATGCGGAAGATCTCGCTGCCACGATGTTGGCATCGACACTGGGTGTTGAGTTCGATCCCGACACAGCTTGGGATGAGCGCGAGAAGATCTATAAAATGTCTGGAAAAATTGTCAGAACCTTTAATGTCACTCAATCTGCAGAGGGAGACAAAGAGGGTAAATGGACTTCCGTCGTCGCCATGGCCGTCTTACTTCCATAGACGCTGCTGACTGATGGGAGTGAAACCACTAACGCTAAAGGAGAACTCACAATGCCGGGTCTTGACAGGACAGGTCCTCGGGGGAGAGGATCGAGGACAGGAAGAGGGTGGGGGCGGTGCCAGCGCGACACTGTAACCGATCGAACGGAACAAAGAAAGCGACAGCCGGATCGAAGTCGTGATGATCTCCTTGGAGTCGGTCGCGGCGGAAAGCCGCGCGGCGGCGGGCGTGGGTTCTGCCGTGGTGGCGAGGATGAGTCGCGCCAAGCAGACGAGCTCCGCCGAATGAAGGGCTGACATTCGTACACTACCTCGTTCCGCCCTTGAGCGCGATGGCGTCAAGAATGAATCCGGAAAACAAAGACCATTGGTACGATGGCCTGTTCTACGATCTGCTCATCGCCCCTCATCAGGATAGGGCATTCCTTCATGTAAGAGAGTTCATTGCTGACGGGTCGACGTTGTTAGATGTTGGCTGCGGGACGGGAAGGCTGGTGTTTCAGTTGGCGGGCAAATGTGGCAGAATCGACGGCATCGATCCCAGTGCGAAAAACATCGATATTGCGCGGCGCAAGGTTACTGCTAAACCGAGCGACAAAGTGCGATTCCATCACACCGATGCGCTTGCATTTCTGGCGGAAAATGATCTCCGCTTCGATTATGTGACGATGTCCTACGTGATTCACGAGATCGATGAGTCCGAGAGAATTACACTGTTACATACCCTCTCCGCCGTCGCACACAAGATTATCATGGTGGACTACCTGGTCCCGCAAACAAGGGGTCACTGGAGAATCCTCAATGAGGCAGTGGAATTTGTCGCGGGGTCGAGCCACTACAGGAATTTCAAATCCTTCATGGCAGGCAACGGCCTGACAGGACTGCTTGAGAGGGCGGGACTGAAAATATTGTGTGAGCTAAGGAATGATCCACCTTCCAGCCACATCGTGCTGGTAGCTGGAGAGTCAGGGCAAGTGAAGGAGTGAAGTAATCTGCTCACAAGGGGCCCCTTGAAAGGCATAGACAGATTTGTACAGCTTCTCATCTGTATAAACAACAAACCACAAGAAGAGCAAACAAGAAAGGACAAAAATGAAATCAGTCACTTTCTCGCTGCTGACCGTCGCCATAGGCATCGGTCTTTCGCCCGCCTCATTCTCTCAGGAAACCAGCAAGCAGGATTGCTTCTTCAAATCGAGCCTTCACTATACTGCCGAAGGCATGGCTTACTGGTATGACAAATCACACGGAGGACTCGAAACCATAACCAATGTTCCCTACTCTGATCTTGGCTGCAAGAACTGCCATGTCTCCTCGTGCGATGGGTGCCATAAGACTGAGAAAGACGGGAAGGCTCTCTACTCAAATGAAGCTGCAAGAAATCAGGACATGTGCCTGAAGTGTCATGCGCGTGAGGCAGCAATCATGAATATCGATAAGAAGAGCAATACGCAGGACGTCCATTTTGCCGCCGGCATGAAGTGCGTGGATTGCCATACTGCACGTGAAATGCATGGAGACGGAAATGTATATGTGTCGATGAAACAGCCGGGAGCAATGGACGTAACATGCGAGCAATGTCATGAGAAGGTTGCGCAGACCATTTCTCATACGATTCATGGGAACAAACTTGACTGCAAGGCCTGTCACGTTCAGCAGGTCGTAAGTTGTACGAATTGCCACTTTGAAACGATGGTGAAGGAAGGGAAAAGGGTGGCTGTCCCCGTTTCCGGCTGGGGATTCCTCATGAACTATAATGGCAAGGTAACCTCAGCCAACATGCAAACGTTCGTCGTCCCTGGGAACAAGACATTCCTCATGTTTGCACCTCAATTCAGCCACTCGGTGTCGAAGGAAGGAAAGAAGTGCAAGGAATGCCATGCAACCGACAATGTTCAGAGCGTCCGAAAAGGGACCATCAATCTTACCTGGCTTGAAAATGGAAAAGTCAAACAGACGAAGGGAATCGTTCCTATTGTCGACGGCGTTCAATACAATTCCGTTTATCAGAATTTTGAAAATGGGAAGTGGAGTCCGATTGCTCATCCTCAATTACCCAAAGTCCAGTATGTTAATTTCGGACGTCCACTGACGAAACAGCAGTTACGCAATCTTGAAACTCCTCAGAAAACCGAGAACAAGAGTAAGTGAAGCTTGTCGGAGGAACATTCATGCAATTGCAGAACCAACACAGAATGGGGACAGGGGGTCGCTGTATCTGCCCCAAAGGCGGAGAGTTGTCCGCCAAGCCGGGATCCCCTGCCAGCAAGAACGCTGCGCGGTCTGCGGGGCAAAGAGGATGCGCTAAGGCTCATACCATCATCAGTTACTCCAGGAAAGAAAACAACGTCGGCAAGAATTGTGAGTGACTCGGCAATAACGCAGAACTCGAGGAGAACCCTATGAGCAAAAAAACAAAACTTGGGATCATTATCTGCGATCGTTATCACACGTGCGCTGGCGAGAAGTGCTTCCGCGCTCTCTCCCGGAGGGAAGGTGCATTCACCATCAACCATGACAGCGACGTCGAACTTGTGGGATTCACAACGTGCGACGGCTGCCGCTGCACTCACCCCCGTGGATTCGGATGATGGCTGCGGCGCCCGATGAGCTCCGAACAAGAATACAACGTGTGCTGGAAGTGATGGCAGGAGAAGTTAGACACATATTTGGACCGGTCCCGTCACGCCGGCTGGGTTTCTCCTTGGGGGTGGATGTCATCCCCATGAAGGTTTGCACGCTGAACTGCACCTATTGCGAGCTGGGAAGAACGAATTGCCTCACGTTACAGCGGCAAGAGTATGTTTCGAAAGAGGAGACTCTGCGGGAGCTTGGCCGCGTTTTAAACCAGGGTCAGCAAATTGACTACATCACGTTTTCCGGCTCCGGCGAGCCGAGCCTCAATTCAAAAATCGGCGAGATGATTCGCTGTGTCAAAGAGATGACGCATATTCCTGTGTCGGTGCTGACCAACGGAACCTTGCTTTATGATGAAGAGGTGCGCGAGGATTTGATGGCTGCCGATCTGGTGCTCCCCTCCCTGGATGCCGTTTCTCCGGATGTCTTTCGCCGGATCAACCGCCCTCACGGCCACCTGAAGATAGAGAAAATCATCGACGGGCTCACAAGATTTCGGCAGGAATATCAAAAGCAGATTTGGCTGGAGATGATGTTTGTGAAAGATGTCAATGATGACCTGCGAGAAATTGAACGTCTGAAGAAGATTGTCGGCAGAATTCAACCCGATAAGGTTCAGCTCAACACAGTGGTGCGTCCTCCCGCCGAACCCGATGTGAAGCCTGTGGACTTAAAGGCTCTTGTTCGAATTCAAAAGCAATTTGGAAACACATGCGAAGTGATCGCGGCTTTTCGGGCTCCAGAGCGGGGAGCGTATCGAGGAGATATTGAAGCGGCAATCTTGGCACTGACTGCACGCCGACCCGTCACCGTTGAAGAGATCGCCCAGAGCTTGGGGCGTCACCGCAACGAGATTTCAAAGTATGTGAGCTTCTTATCTTCCGAGCGTCGGATTGATGAGCGATGGCACGACGGCCGTCGTTTCTACGTCAACGCTGAAAGCAGGGTCTCGTAGTGTTTGTGTTGAGGCAGAAATCAAAGAGAAGTCTTTTGTGTCATCATAGCTGGTAGTGGTGAGGGGTTGATTGAATGAGGGAATCTGCAGATCATTATTCAGCCTGATGTACGCCAGCTCGGAAAAGCCGGCGCCCTGCAGCCTTCAGTTGGAAAGCCACTTTGAAGGGAAATTATGGAACATCTTGCCAATCTCTCCCGCGAACAGCTGCTGAAACTGATTGAAGTCTATGCAAAGAATTGGCTCGCCCACGACGGGTGTTGGTTCTTGGCCGCCGAAGAAAAGTACGGCATGCCAGCGGCAATGGAGCTTGATGCGAAATCTTGGGAGCGCTTCGCTGTGGCGGAAGCCAAACGAATCGTGAAGGAGTTCGGAATCCCTGCTGGTGGTGGTCTGCAGGCCTTGGAGCAAGCTCTGCAGTTTCGACTCTACGCGGCAATTAATCGTCAGGAGGTTGAGTGGGTCAATGCGAAGACGATGATCTTCAGGATGCTTGAATGCCGGGTGCAACAGACACGTCACCAGAAGAAACTGCCGGACTTTCCCTGCAAACCGGTCGGCGAGGTCGAATTCAGCCGGTTCGCCAGCGCTGTTGATCCCCGTATCAAAACGAAGTGCCTCGCCTGTCCGCCGGACCCGGTATCCGATTTCTCTTGCGCTTGGGAGTTCACGATAGACTCGTGAACCAGAAGAATGGAAGCGTTCAACCTCTGCGGCAAAAAGATCCTTTTCATTCTGCCTCCGCACCGATTTCGGGATGAAGAGTATCAAAAACCGAAGGCCCTCTTCGCTCAGTACGGCGCACGCGTTACGGTCGTTTCTTCATCGCTCGCGCCAGCGACGGGGATGCTCGGTGCGGTCGTGACTCCGGACGCATCAATAGAAAATGTGAAGGCGACAGATTTCGACGCCGTGTTGTTGGTGGGCGGAGTTGGCTCCAATGCATTCTGGCACGATGGAACGGTGCACCACCTGGTGAGAGAAGCGAGCGATGCTGGAAAAGTGGTGAGTGCCATTTGTCTGGCGCCGGTCACGTTGGCGAATGCTGGCCTTCTTAAGGGGAAATCAGCCACGGCGTATCCTTCCGCAGAAGGTTATCTCACATGGAAAGGAGCAATATACACCGGTAAATCAGTCGAGGTCGCTGGGAACATCATCACGGCGAAAGGACCGGAGGCAGCGGAGGAATTTGCGCGAACCGTTGCGGGGTTGTTGGTACAAAAATAGATAAACTATCATTTACCTTATAAACAGCAAGATGAGAATTCCATGACCAAAGAAGATCTAGTCCGCGCACTTAACGCAGATTTGGCTGCGGAGTGGGGAACCGTTATTCGGTACACGTATCAGGCCGGCAAATCATTTGGAGTTCTAGGCACCGAACTCCGTGAGATGTTTCGAAAGGAAGTGGAAGATGAGCTCGGCCATGCTGCGTTTCTGACAGATGTCATCGTTGACCTGAGCGGCGAACCGACGACTGTACCCAAAGAGTTCGGCAAACCTGAAGGTCTGAAAGCCATGCTTCAAGTGGATCTGGAGATGGAACTGAAGGATATCGAAAATTACCGGATGCATGCCAAACATGCCGAAGAGTTGGGTGAATCGGAATTGAAAGTCAAGCTGGAGGAAATGGCAGCTGACGAGGCTGGTCATGCACGTGAACTACGCCGCCTGCTCAAAGGCTTGTAGTGTCTGGGAAACCTCTGAAACCTTTCCCCCCATCACGCATCTCATCGACGCGAAATCGGTGGTGACCGCTCGGGATCATCGCAATCGCTACCACGAGGGGGCGTTGGAGGGCTCAGATGAAAGGGCGGCTCTGAGGCGAAAGCCAGAGGCGCGATAAGCCAAGTCCTGGAAGCTCAGCTGAAAATCCATTCTGAGTCAGGCTGAGCGAAGTCGAAGCCTGTCAAGTGGGCCATTTTGCACGTCTCGACTCCGCTCGACGTGACGGCGACGGGTTTTCGTCTGTGTCTCTAGAATTGATGTCATAATGTTAATCAAGAAAGGAGATCAGAATGAAAAAGACTGGAACCTTGGTGGTCGTGATTGTCATCCTCAGCGTTCTTCTCGCTGCGGACTGCTTTGCACAGTCAGGACTGAGGTGGGGAAGCCGAGGGTGGAGAGCCGGATCCCCCTACAACAGGATGTACGATCCCAAAACAGTAGAGACCATCAGCGGCGAAGTGATCAGCGTCGACACCCTTACCTTCATGCGAGGAATGTCCTACGGGGTGCACGCGATCCTGAAGACAAACAAGGAAACCGTGTCTGTTCATTTGGGACCAGGATGGTACATCTTGAATCAAGACACGAAGATTGAGCCAAAGGATAGAATTGAGGTCAAAGGCTCACGGATCATTTTTCTCGGGAAACCGGCCATCACCGCTGCTGAAGTGAAAAAAGGAGAAGAAATATTGAAGCTTCGGGATGAAAACGGTTTTCCGGTGTGGAGCGGCTGGCGGAATCGGTAGGTAAACGTTTTGAAAGCTCGACAATGCAAACTCAATACCCACGAAAGAAAAGAGCGCCTCATCTGAGGCGCTCTCTCGTCTAGCTCTTGCTGGTTTTCTCTTTACGGCTTCCTGTTCGCGATTTTCATCTCCCCTCTGCATACTGCATTCTCCCTACTCCCTACTTATTCCATCCGAGCTTCGTTTTCGCTTCTTCGGTCATTCGACTCGGATCCCATTCCGGCTGCCAGACGATTCGCACGTCTGCGTCGCCGACGCCGGGTATTTTCTTCAGTCGTTCCTTGACTTGCATCGAAATCATGTTGCTGGCCGGACATCCGGGGGAGGTCAGCGTCATCTTCACCCCGACCCAGTTATCGACGATCGTGACGCCGTAGATGAGGCCGAGGTTCACGATGTCCACCGGTATTTCCGGGTCGTAGCACTCTTTCAATGCTTCGTAAACAGCTTCTTCGGTCAGAGTTTTCGATCCCTGTGTTTCCAACGTCGTTCCCTTCTTAAGATAGTTCCTATTCCCCTCGCCATCTGTTCGCGATCACGCTTGCCGTGAGTGCGGATCTCGTTCAGCGCCCCGCTGTTTTTGCCTCCGCCTTCTTGAAGCTCGAAACCGGACAACCGGCTCTATGCACGCACGTGCTGCACCCCGGATCGATGATGGGGACGACCGTCAAACAGCGTGGGCACCGTTCGCTGAAAGGGTTATCGAGGACATAACGGCACTGGGGACACGTACGAGCTTCCGAGCGGAGTTGTTCTGTCAGCGTGGTCATATCAATATCTGTGAGAGCAGCCCTCCGACCAAGAACGCGGTAATCCACGTTCCGGTCCACACCAGCGTAGCCTCTTTCAGCCCGCGCTCCTTGAGCATGACCATCAGCGACGCGATACACGGGGTGAAGAGGGTGATGGTTACGAGCGACACAATAACCTGGTGAGGAGTGAGCGCGAGTTGGTACAGGCCCGCGGCGCCGAAATCCCTCCGGACCATTCCCATCACGAACGCGGTTGAAGCCGCGCGGGGAAGCTGCAGCCAGCCCGTCGTGAGCGGATTCAGAATGTTCTCCCAAACCGTCAGCAGGCCGGTCACCTGCATGATGCCGACGCCGAGGGCGCCCATGAAAAACCAGGGCGTAGCCTCTTTCATGAAGAAGTACGTGCGATAGGCAGTCTTCCGAATGACGTTGTCGAATCGAGGCAGCCGCATCGGAGGCAGATCGATCAGCAGGGGGCTGGTCGTTCCGGGCAGCGAGCGATGAAGGATGGTGCCGATCGCGACGAAGACCGTGAAGATCGTGGCGGAATAGATGAGGATGGCCGAGAAGCCTGCGCCGGCGAGCAGTGCTGCGACGACCGCAAGTTGTGCGGAGCAAGGAATCGCAAACTGCAGAATGGCCGCCGAGATCTTCTTCTCCCGCTCGCTCCCGAGCAAGCGTGTGGTGATTGTGGCCATCGTAACGCATCCGAAGCCGAGGATGAGCGGAATGATTGCGCTTCCGTTCAAGCCGAGCGCGTTCAGGCTTCGGTCCACAAGCGTCGCGAGGCGCGGCAGATACCCGCTGTCCTCCATGAAGGCAAGCGAAAGGTAGAACGCGATCACGAGCGGGAGGAGGAGGAAGAGCAAGTACGTTACCGTCATGGTCACGACGCCGAATTCACCCACGAGCAGGGTGCCGAGCCAGGAGCTTGCCGGAACGTACTGAACGACAACGCCCTGAATCCAGGGCTCCCACAACTGATGGCCGAGCGTCGTCTCGGTGAAGTTGACGATGTCCTGGGCAACCAGCTTTCCGACGAAGAGGTAGATGAGGTAAAGTGCGATCAGAAGCATCGGGATGCCGGTCCAGACGTTCATCGCCCAACGTCCGAGCGACGTGGCAAACCGTCTGCGGAGGTTCTTCTCCGACAGCACGGCATTGATGATCAGGTTGACATGATTACGACGGTCGATGTAGGCAGCGTCCCGCTCCGTTCCAGGCTGCACCCCATGCCGCCGGGCGATCGCCTCGTCCCCTTCGAGGATGAGGAGCGCCTCGGCCTCCGACCCCGTTATGCTGAGCATACCGTGCAGCCGATGGTGAAGGGCCGGGTCCGGCTTGCCTCTGAGCGCCTGTTCGATGGCTGGTTCAATTTGGTCGAAACCTACCCGGCGTGTTGCCGTCGTCGCGAAGACCGGTACGCCGAGACAGCTCGAGAGCAGCTCCTTGTCGATCTGAAGACCAAGCTTCTCGACTTCGTCCATGAAGTTGAGCATCACCGAGACCTTCTTCCCCATGTCAATGAGCTGCTGGGTGAGAAAGAGATCACGTTCCAGGTGAGCGGCATCGACGATGTTGAGAACCACATCGGCCTGCAGAACGATGTCGCGCGTTACCGCCTCATCGTCGCTGAATGAGGAAATTCCATACACACCGGGCGTGTCGAACACGTCAAAGGACTTGAAGCGCCCTTTCATCAGCTCCACCGTCGTACCCGGGTAGTTGGAGACGTCGACGTACACCCCGGAGAGGTAGTTGAAGAAGAGAGACTTCCCGACGTTCGGATTGCCGACGAGCGCAACCTTGACCTGTGAGGTCTCCTCAGGCGTGACGTGGACGCCGATGTGCTTGTGTTTCTCGATATGCTCGTGAGAGAGCAGCCCGTATCCGTCGGTGATGGAGCGGTCGTTCACTCGGATTCTCTATGCGTTTGAAAGGAAATCGGTCCCTGTGTAAGCGACCAGTATCAACTTCGCCAACGTCACGCCTATCGCGATTTCCTGCCGGTTCTTTTCAATGACGACGGTTCCTCCAGGGAGCCGTTCCAGGCAGCGTACCAATTGGCCTTTCAGAATCCCGAGCCGGATTAACTGCGCCTTGCTCCTCCCATCCGGCACGTGTTGGATTACGACATAACTGCCCTTCGCTGCTTGATGGAGCGGTACGAGACCTGTTTTCATTGCCAAGAATGGTTTCCCGATTATGCGGTTTTGCGTGTTTTGAGTATCTCGGACCAAATTAGTCGTATTAAGAACGATAGTCAACAATGAATGTGGAAAAACAACACAAAAATCACAATTTTAGGATTGATTACTGTTTTGCTCGCTCTGTCCGCATCTGTGTCTACTGCTGGCGTACTGCTTGCTAGTCAGAATCATCAAACCTGATGCCAGCGACAAACCGCACAGATCACGAGGATAACAATGATAACGCTCTTAGGTAAAGTGGTGCTTATTACAGGCGGCTCCCGAGGAATTGGGGCGGCGATCACCAAGATGATGGCTCAAGCCGGAGCGACCGTCGCGTTCACGTACAGTTCCGACGCCAAGAGTGCGCAGCGGATCGGGCACGATGTAGCACGGCAGGGAAGCGAGTGTCTGATGGTTCGCGCGGACGTTTCCAAGGTAGGCGACGTTCAAAGGACCGTCAAGACTGTGCTCCAGCATTTTGGGAGGATCGACGTCCTTGTCAACAACGCGGGCATATGGAAGCGGGGGGAGATGGGGAAAATGACCGAGGCTCAATGGGATGAAACTCTGCATACGAATCTGAAGGGGACGTTTCTCTTCTGCAACGAGGTGGTTCGCGTCATGGAAAAGCAAGGAGGCGGGAGGATCATCAACATCGCCAGCACAGCCGGACAGCGCGGCGAGCCGTTCTACTCGCACTACGCAGCATCCAAGGGAGGCATGATCGCTTTTACGAAGGCGATTGCAGCGGAACTCGCACCGCACGACATCATCGTCAACTGCGTGTCGCCCGGCTGGGTGCAAACTGACATGACTGGCCACATCCTCAGAGATCCAAAGCAGATGAGAGAGATCAAGAAGCTGATCCCGCGCGGAAAGGTCGGTACGCCGGAGGAAATCGCCGGCGCCGTTCTCTTTCTCGCGTCCGATCTCTCAAATCACATCGTCGGGGCGGTCATCAACGTCAATGGTGGATCCGTCCTCTTTGGGTAAGTTCGCTGGCCGGCAAGTTTTTTCTTGATTTCCAAGTCAAAATCGCTATATTTTCGGGGTAGTTCATCCTTTACAATTTCGACCTCAGGACAGGCAGCTGGATGCCGAGGAGAGACAACCTCCTACGGGGGAAGAAGATCGACCCCCGACCGATAAAACGAAACATCGACGTCGTCACCCTCGTCGAGAGGCATTTCCAGGCCTACAATGCCGGCCGTCTGGCGGAAGCGTGCCAGCTTTTCACCCGGAAGATGCTCCAACCCAACGTCACGATCGGGATGAGTATTACGGGGGCACTGACGCCCGCCGGACTCGGCGGATCGTGCATCGTTCCCCTGATCAAGGCCGGGTTTGTCGACTGGATCGTCAGCACCGGTGCAAACCTCTACCATGACACGCACTTCGCGATCGGGCAATCGCTTCATCGTGGCTCTCCCTTCCTCGACGACAGGATCCTGAAAAAGAAAAAGATCATCCGCATCTACGATGTTCTGTTCGACTATGACGTCCTCTTGAAGACCGACGACTTTTTCCGTCGGGTGCTCGTTGCTCCGGAGTTCCAAATGGAGATGAGCACGGCCGAGCTGCACTATAAACTGGGGAAGTACGTCTTCGAGCGTGAGAGACTCTTGAAGCTCTCCTCCGGCAGTATTCTTGGAACCGCATACAGATGCGGCCTTCCTGTATATACTTCTTCCCCCGGGGACAGCTCGATTGGCATGAATGTGGCTGAAACCGCTTTGTACGGGAACCGTTGCCGATTAGATGTGTTGGCAGATGTGAATGAGACGACGGCAATCGTTTTTGACGCAAAGCAGGCCGGGGGCCGAAGCGGCGTGTTGATTTTGGGCGGGGGATCACCCAAGAACTTTGTCCTCCAAACCGAGCCGCAAATCCAGGAGGTTCTCAAAATCAACGATAACGGACACGACTTTTTTATCCAACTTACCGATGCCCGGCCCGATACTGGCGGGCTCTCGGGTGCGACTCCGTCGGAAGCAGTGAGCTGGGGCAAGATCGATCCGAGTCGGCTGCTCGATGCCGTCGTAGCATATGTCGATTCAACGATCGCCCTGCCCCTGATCACTTCCTATGCACTTGCCAAGCAAAGACCTCGCAGGTTGAAGCGCCTCTATGAACGGCGGGTTGCGATGATGGAACGGCTTCAGCGTGCGGCGATGCGAGCGAAAAAATCTGAAATGAAACGGTGAAGGATCTAACAACCGGACAAGTTCAACCAACGAAAGGAACTCTCGCATGAACCGCTATCAGGAACTGCTGGACTTGATCCAGACCTTTCAGAAGGACTTCGAAAAGTTCTATCTGAAGGGAAACAAGTCGGCCGGCACGCGGGTCAGGAAACACATGGCGGCTCTCAAGCGCAAGGCGCAGGAGATCCGGAACGAGGTTCAGGAGCTCAAGAAAAAAGTGACGGAGCAAGGGACGACCGACACTGGAGCTGGAAGCGGTTCGACGCCCACATAGCGAACCAAATGAACGTACCGAGCGGACCGTTCCAACGAGCGGCCGCTCGTAGCCTGCAGGAGATCCGTAGAGCTTCAAGTTGGCTTACCCTCGCCGGAAGTGAGGCTCCGTCGTACGATTACTCATTTCCAAAGCGAGCCCGCCCGCCGCTTACCCCAACAGCAATGGTATGATGTCATGAAGAAGACTATTTTGCTTTGCATCCTTCTCTTCGTCGTGAATCTTTGCGCCTACAGTCAAGAGGGAGGATCCGTGAAGAACGAGCCGTGGGTTCTACCGACCCCGCAGGAGCTGACGGCGAAGGCTTTTTCCTTTAAGATCACTTCGCAGGTAAGAATCATCCTCGGCGAGGGGACGTCGAACGATGACGCGTTCGCTGCCGATCAGATCAATGAGCAGTTGGAAGAGTTGAACGCACGCCGACTGAAGGTCGCGCACGAGCAGTCGGTCAGGAAGATCTCGTCCGCTTTCATTTTCCTGGGTTCGCCGCGGAGTTCATTTGCGGGTCGGTGGTTGGAGCAGAGGAAGACGGCCCTCGGTCCGGAGCTTAAGAGCGAAGGTTACATTCTCGATGTGGACCGGGACGGAGTGGTGATCATCGCGGAGTCGCCGGCCGGCCGCTTCTACGGTGTGATGACGCTTTTCCAGCTGCTCGAGCGAAACAAGAGGAGCGTCACGGTCCCCGGTCTGTTCATCCGCGACTGGCCTCTTCAAAAGGCGCGGGGCATCACCGATGATCTGAGTCGGGGGCAGGTCTCGACGACGGACAACTTCAAGAAGATCATCCGTTTTCTCGCGCGCTACAAGTTGAATGTCTATTCACCGTACATCGAGGATATCTTCCGCTTCAAGAGTTATCCCCAGATCGGCAAGGGCCGCGGGGATCTGACCGCAGCCGAAATGAGGGATCTGGATGCATACGCTAAACGGTACCACGTGCAGCTCATCCCGATCTTCGAAACGCTTGGCCACTGGGAGAACATTCTCATCCTTCCGGAGTTTGCCCGTTACGCCGAGTTCCCGGGCGCTCACACGCTCAACGTGTCAGACGACGCCATCTACAAGATGCTGGATGAGATGATTGGCGAGCTGAGCGCGGCCTTTTCCTCCCCCTACTTCAACATCGGCGCGGATGAGTCCTGGGATGTCGGCCTCGGAGCGAGCAAGCAGCGAGTTGCAGCAAGCGATCTGGCGACGGTGCACGCCGAGCATTACAAGAGACTCTTCGCCATCCTCAAGAAGTACAAAAAGAAGCCGATGATGTATGGTGATATCCTTCTGAACAATCCGACAATTCTCGAGAAAATCCCGAAGAATGTAACGATCGTTGACTGGCACTATAGCGCAAGCGAGCACTATCCGAGCCCGGAGATTCTTCGGAACGCCGGATTCCCGTATGTCGTCTCCCCCGCGGTGTGGAGTTTCACGGGACCGTTTCCCAACTACATCAACACATTCGTGAACGTCGAAAACCTCGATCGCGATGGCTTCGCCAACAGCTCTCTGGGAATTCTTACGTCAAACTGGAACGATTACGGAGGTGAGGCGCTCCGCGAGCTGAACTACTACGGCTATGCGTGGACCGCGGAGTGCGCGTGGGCGCCGCTCAGGGCCACGACATCAAGCTTCAACACAACATTCTTTGAGAAGTTTTTCGGCAACAGGCAAGCAGGGCTCCTTGGACAAGCGATCTACACGTTGCTGAGTGATCCCGTGAATCAGATCAACTGGAATGAACTGTGGCGGCACCCTATGCTTCCGCTGCCTCCTTCACCTCTGCCGTACCTCTGGCGTGTCCAGAGCCTCGGATCCACGATGGCGTTGGCGAACAACCTCCTCGCGGATCTCACAGTCTCGGCGTCCCGGAACCGGGATCATCTCGACGATCTGAAGTTCATTCTTCACCTGAATTCCTGGTTCGCGGACAAAGTGTCCGTCGGCGAGCGACTGAAGCGCTTGTCCCAGGACACCACTCGAATCAGGAGCAAGGATTCCGTTGTCGTGGCGGCGATTCGGTCCGCACGCGATCTCGTGGCAGATCTGAAGAAACTGAAAGAGGAGTTCAAAACACTTTGGTTGAAGACCAACCGGAACGCAAACCTCCAGTGGCTGATGCTCCGATACGACCGCCAGGCAGCGTACTGGGAGGAGACGATCTCCCAGCTGGAGCGCGGCGAGCCGGTAGATGATCCAACGATCGAAAGCAAGTGGATCTATCACCCCGTAGCACATCCGCGTCTGCGCGACAGCACGGCTGAGCAGGTTCCGCACGCGTATTTCAGGAAGTCGTTCACGATGGAAGAAGTCCCTACGACGGCGAAACTGCAGCTCATCGGAGACAGCCAAGCCAAGGTTTGGGTCAACAATGTGGAAGTCGGCGAGGTGGTCGCCCGCCAATCGCTCTCACTCATTGTCGAACACCAGCGGGTCAAGATGTGGGAAGTAGGCTCCCTGTTGGGACGCGGTCGGAATACGATCGCGGTCGAAGCTGCAAACTACAATCAGTTCGGGTCTGCCGGGGTCAACGTCTATATGGAGTTATCGACTGGAGAGAGAGTTACGAAGATCCTCAGCGATTCAACCTGGAAGGTCAGCGATCGGCCGGCTGATCATTGGCAGAGTCCCGACTTCAATGATCGTGGATGGATGGCGGCGGAGGCGAAGCCGTATCCGAATCCTGTGATTCGCCCGGATTTTGCTACGGGCAGATTGTCATGGATCGAACGTTGATCCTGAGAGAGGATCAGCTCCATGGATCGTCCGCGGTGCAATTGCGTCCTCCATTCATGGAAAATGAGAACTCTTTCCGTTATATTGGCCTGAGGACAAATTCGCGATTCGTTTCTTTTGGGATACCAGAGGGTTTGGGGGAATATGAAGAAATACGTTTTGCTCGGGCTGATCGCCGGTGTTTCTATATCCGTGCTTGCGATTTACTACCGAAGAAGAAGGCTTGCTGGAACGGAGTTCTATGGTTTCTTCGATTCGTCGGCGGTCGCGGATGAGTTGTTCGGCGACGCGTTCGAGGAGCTTCCGGACAAGCCGTAGGCCCGAGGCGGTCGTGCCGGACCGCTGCGAGTGCATGTCGCACCAAACCTCCCGCTCACCTCTGGTTCACGTCACGATGAATTTCTCACGCGGAAGGCACGGAGAGCAGAAATCCGAAGGGATGGACGACGCCACGACCTCCCCCGGTGGTGAGTGCCTCCTGTGGTGACGCCCACACGCGCGTGACGAGCCGTTTCGTAGATTGAGTCGGGTAAACCCGAGGGTGATTCTCTTGCGCCAAGGTGTAGATCAGGTCACGCCGGATTCCAGCGCCACGTTATCATGACCCCGTCAAATCCAGTACCGACTTCCTCTTCCGTCTTAGCGACGCTTGCGAAGGCTCTCGAAGCTGAGTCGACCCAGCTTCGGTCCGCGCGCCACGAGCTCACGCTCTTCAGCGGCGAGTATCTGGGAACGTTTGCCGAGTACTTCTATTATCGGTTTGAGGTTCCGGAGGAGATTTCTCTGCGCGGCATCGAGCGCGCGAACCTCACGTTCAGCGAGAGCCAACCGATAACCCTCGAAGGGAAAATCGTCAGCCGGGACAATCAGTTCCTCACCGTCGCCCTTCCGCTGGATTTTGGATCGATCCTGCCGGAGACAAAATGCAGCTGGACGCACGGAGAGCATCTCAAGCCGGTGATCGACGCGCTCACCGGAGCCAAAGACGATCATCCCGTCGCTACAATTCTGCTTCAACCCGACAGCGAAGCGAACAAGCGTGAAGCAGGACTTGAGCCGGGCTTCCCCCCGGTAACATCCCCGGAACAGCAGGATGCCGTCCGGCGGATTCTGACGAACCGAGTTTCGTACGTATGGGGCCCGATTCAGTCGGGCAAGTCGAAGCTTGCCGCTTTGATCGCGTTGAATTTCATCAAGGCGGGCAAACGAGTGCTTCTCGTGGGTTCAAGCGCGCACAACGTTGACCAGATGGTGATGCGGACGGATGCTCTTGGCAAGGAGCTCGGAGTCGAGCTGGGCAGCGTGGCGGCACGAATTGGATTGCCGCTCGCTATCGATGCCGAGGCGGTGGCCGCGTTCTCCCTGGAACGTGAAATCGCCCTGAAGAGAAACGAGAAGCGAAAGCCGATGGAAGAAAGGGTCGCGCTCCTTGAAGCGTATTGGAAGACCAAAACCCATCAGATTCTTCACGAGGATTTCTACGCGAACTTGGCTGATCTGCGCGGGCGGGGAAACGAGAACCGAAAGCAGCTTGCGACCGTCAATGACGACGTGACTGCGCTGAAGGAGACACTCGCGCGGGCGCAGCATGCTTCTATGTTGGAAAAACTCAAGAAGAGCTTCAACAAAGAGGAACTTGCGACCGCGCAGAAACAACTGGCCGAGAAACAGGCGCTGCAGAAGAAACTCCAGACGATTCAGCAGGCCCTGACGGCGGAGCTGATGCGGACCGAAGCTCAAGCCCCGATTGGGTCGGGCGAACTGAAGGAGTATCAGATTGCCATGAGGAAGTTCGGGGAGCTCGGCGGGCTGGAGAAGGTCACGGAGGAGGTGGAAGCTGCGACGTCGGTAGATGAGAATGAGATCTTCGCTGCAAAGCGACTGGTGATCGCGACTCTCGCCACGGCCCTCTCCGATCGTCGTTTGGGAAAGAGCCGGTATGACATAGTCATCGTTGACGATGCTGAGTGCGCCTCCATGCCGGAACTTGCCGCCCTGGCACTCTCTACTGACGGATCCATGGTCGTTGTCGGCGATCCCTATCAGCTTGATCCGGAATCGTACGGGACGGGCGAGCTTGCGAAGACTTGGCTGCGCACAAGTATTTTCCTTCACCTGACGAAATCCGATCAGCTCCATCAGCTCGTAGAATGGTCCCAGCGCAACCCGCGATGGTGGATTTTCCTCTCGTCGCACTTCGCAGAGACGTCGAAGCTTTCGCTGTTCATGGCCTCCGCTCTTTTTGACGACGCGATCCACGTCTTGGTACCGCAGCATCCCAAAGGCAAGATCTATTTCATCGATACGAGCGACCTGCGTTCTTCCTGTCGGCAATTTGGCGGCCGGAGGCGGATCCTGCCGTACAATGATGCTCACACCAGAAAGGTGGTCGAGCTCGTAAAACATGGTCTCATGCAGCCGCAACGGAAGGCTGCCGATATCGGTGTCGTGGTGCCCTTTCGGGGGGCGACTTCGTATACGAAGCAGCAATTGCGTGTGGACGCCATCTGGAACGTGGAAGTGGGAACCCCACAGACGTTCCGCGGCCGCCGCAAGAAGGCGATTATCTTTGACACGACGATGGCCGGGGTCGATTACACCATGCGACAGATCGACGACCGAAAAAGCGGTGAGGGAAGGATCACTCAGCTTATCTATACCGTCTGCTCGTGTGCGGAAGAGGACCTGTACGTTGTGGCGGATATGTCCCATTTCAAATCGGTCTATAAAGACCGACTCTGGACAAAGCTGCTGTCGCTTCTTCAAGCGCAAGCGGATCAATTGCCTCAGGCTGCGCAGTCAGCCAAACGATTCGATGACCTTGACCTGGAGGTCCGGACGAAAGTGCTCGAGCTTCCGCAAGCAGGCTCGGGTCCGATTGGCGGAGATATGCGGGGGGCGCGCAGAGCCGCGCCTCGGGAGGCCGACGCAGAGCTCGAGGTCCGGATGAAAAGGATGGCGAAGCAGCAGCCGCAGTATGCGCCGGTCGGCGGCAGGAACTTCGAGCGCGAGACCTATTTCTCCGTCCAGCGTGTCCTCGCACACCGAAAGGATGTGAACCTGCTCTCCGAGTACCTCGGGGGTGACATCCTCTTCCGTCACTCTCTCGCAACCGAGCGCGCCGGGGCCCAGCTTCCGATCGACGTCTGCCACAACGAAGGCGAGTTCAGGAAGATCATGGAGCGCTGGAACCTCCTGATCTACGAGACTTCGGGTGTCGGCAAAACCGATCTCTCCTTCTTTGCACGGCATACGCCGGAGGCGCGGGTTCTCTGGGACATCAGCAGCCTCCGGGCCTACTATTCGTCGACGGTCGAGGCAGTGGTGGAAGAGGGCAAGCACAGGGTGGCCGCATCGGTCTCCAAAGTGTTTCAGGAGTGCCTCGGGAAACCGCAGCCGGCAAATCCCGTCGAGTGGTCTACCGCCTACCTCAATTTCCTCGGCAAGATGGAATCGTACCTCGCGTGGATCTCGGAGCAGCTGAGACGATGAGATGCTCCTCTGAGCCTCATGCATGGCTCCGGTTTTTCTGCCTCACACCTCACAAAACCGCCTGATTTCCCCCTTTCCGGTCCCGTTGCAGCCGCATTTCTTGAAGGCCACGGGAAATTCGGATATATTGAGTTTGAATCATGAAGTGAACGTTGAGGGTCGTCGGTTCCGGGAAAAGTGCTTTTCCCTGGAGAGTCGAAAACAATTTCCCTAAAGCCACTCTTCGATGACCCGATGCCCTGATGACCCAATGGCCTGATGACCCGATGACTCAATCGCTCGATCCTGATTTGATTCTGCATTCCGAAATTCGAATTCAGCGCTTCCTCTTCCGCAACCTGACATCCTAATGCTCGACGTCCTTCTGAATACCGTCTTCGTCTTCCTCATTGTCTTCGTGAACGCGTTCTTCGTCGCGGCAGAGTTCGCCATTGTCAGAGTGCGTCTGACGCAGATCGAGCCGCTCGCCGCGAAGCGGAACTTGCGCGCCCAGATGGCGAAAGCCATCATGGGTCGGCTCGATGCCTACCTCTCCGCCGTTCAGGTGGGCATTACCATGACCAGCCTGGCGTTGGGATGGGTCGGGGAGCCCTTTGTTGCAGACATCCTGCGGCCCCTGTTCGATCGCCTGGGCATCATCCATCCCGATGCAGTTCAGACGTTGGCGTTTGTGATCGCGTTTGCTCTTATCACGACAGTCCACATTGTGCTAGGTGAGCAGGCGCCGAAGTGGCTGGCCATCCAGAGGCCCCGCTCGACGGTCCTGGCCATCGCCTATCCGCTGAGGATCTTCTACATCATCTTCCGGCCGTTCATTTGGGTCATCAACAAGCTCGCCAATGCAGTCGTGGCGGCGCTGGGGATTCGCTCCCTCGGCGAGGGTGAGCTCGTGCATTCACAGGAGGAGCTCCGTCTCCTCCTCGCTCAGGACAAACTGTCCTCCGTGACGAGCAAGAATATTGTCCTGAATGCCATGGATTTTCGGAGGAAACAGGCGCGCCACAGCATGGTGCCGAGGACCGAGATGGTAACACTCTCGCTCGCCGCGCCCGTCAGGGAGAGCCTGAAGATCATGCAGACGAACAAATATTCCCGCTACCCGGTGTACAAGGACACCATCGACAACATCGTCGGCATCGTCTATACCAAGGACATCTTCAAGTACGATCGACACCTCAAGCCGGACTTTTCGCTCGATTCGGTCGTTCGGGACGCGACCTTCTTGCCTGAGACGGCCGGTCTGGAGCACGTGCTGGAGATGATGCTCCAGCGCAAGACTCATATGATTCTTCTCGCGGATGAGTACGGGGGCACGGCGGGACTCATCACGCTCGAGAATGTGCTCGAGGAGCTCGTCGGTCCGATCCAGGATGAGTTCGATCGAGAGCTTCCGGAGATCACGAAAGTGAGCGACGATGAGTACGTGCTCGATGCGAGCGTGACAACGAACGAGGTGGAGCGCCTGATCAATCAGGAGCTCTCTCCCCGAGACATCCTCTCGATCGGCGCGTTCGTCCTGGAACAACTCGGTCACATCCCCCAGAAAGGCGAGAGCGTGCAGGTCAACGGCGTCGCGTTCGTGGTCGAACAGATCACAGGTCGTGTCATCGACCGGATCCGAGTGAAGCGCCTGCCTCCGGCACGCGAGGAAAACCAGGAAGCGTAATCCACCTCGGCGGCGGTGCTTGTTTGTCCCCCTGCATGGTGTTCCGCGCAAAACTCCGCGAGTTCTCCAAAGATCATCGACCGAGGAGACTATGAAACAACAACGTCCCTCACGCTTTCCACCGCTGCTCTGCCTCATACTGGCACTTGGACCTCTCTTCTCGCCTCGCGGTGAGACTTCCCTGGGTGCGTCCTGTTCACGATCACAGGACAGAGATCTCGAGCAGCGTCGATCCAGAATGGTCCAGACTCAGATCGAAGAGCGGGGTATCACGGATCCCGTTGTGCTTGGAGCGATGCGGCGCGTGCCGCGGCACCTCTTCGTACCCGAAGAGATCGCAGGCGAAGCGTACGAAGATCGACCTCTCCCGATCGGTTACGACCAAACGATCTCTCAGCCGTACATCGTCGCGCTGATGACGGAGTTGTTGAATGTCAAGCGGGGACAAAAGGTGCTCGAGGTCGGGACGGGGTCCGGCTACCAGGCGGCTGTTCTGGCAGAGATCGTCGATTCGGTCTGGACAATCGAGATCCTCGAACCTCTGGCAAGATCTGCCGGTGACCGGTTGAAGAAACTCGGGTACGGCAACGTGACCGTGCGATGCGGCGATGGCTATGCAGGCTGGAAAGAGCATGCTCCGTTCGACGCGATCATCGTTACGGCGGCAGCGGAACAGATCCCGCCTCTGCTCATCGAGCAGTTGAAGGAGGGCGGCCGGATGGTCATTCCGGTCGGTCCCGCGTTCTCTATTCAAAGCCTCTTCCTCGTGGAGAAACAAGGAGGCAGGATCACGACTCACAATGTCGCGGCCGTCAGGTTCGTGCCGATGATCAAACAGCGGTGATTCGGACGTTCGCGTCGCCCGAGCGGCACCGGGCAATTTCCTTGGTTTCTTCTGATTGGTAAGACCTTCTTGACCGGCTTCTTTGCCCATCCTCTTCCCTCGATCTCGCAAATTCCCTCGTTAAATCGTAGAATCATCTTGACTTCGTATTGAAAACGGTGTAAAATAGGGCCGTTCATGAGCGGAGAATTGACGTACCTTCGACACCGTGACTTTCTTTCCGAAATCCAGAACCTAAAGGAACATCCTTTCTTTCGAATTCGACAATCACTGAAGTTGTTTCGAGTCTGCCGTTGAGTCTCGAACTTTTCCACGGGTGATCTCCCTCTCATCTTGTCCCGAGCCCTAGGGGTCTTCGTTCGATACCATAATCGCAGGGGATGCATCGGCGACGCATTGCGCCCTTCGGGGGTGCATGTATCTCCTTCGTCGCCACGGGGAGTCGTATATGGTTCACAGCTACGTGCGTCCTGATGAGAGGCAGCTCGATATGCGCACAGATCTCTGCATTGGGGGTTTGGATGATAGGATGCCACAGCCCCGTCAACCAGCTCTTCATCTCAAAGAAAGGGAACAACTATGAGCAACGACACTGCTCAACCGCCTGACGACCTGAAGATGAAAGAAGGGGATGATTCGAAATTCGTTACAGAAGAGATGGCCAAAATGAATCCCTGGGTTCATCGAGCGCTCGCGGGTTGGTTTGTGCTGATCGCGGTTCTCGCCTTACGGTGGATCGTCACGCTTTGGCCGGCGGAGGGGGCGGAGTTGCCCGGAGACGTGGAGCGGAGCTATCTTGTACTGACGCTCCTGTTCGGCCTGGTCGGCGGCGCCGCGCACGGCCTCAGTTCCTTGATGGACTTCCGCGGGCAGCGCAGGCTCTTCCGGTCCTGGACACTCTGGTACTTTGCTCTCCCGCTCCTCGGCGGCGTGATGGCTTTCATTTTCTATATCGCCGTTCGTGCCGGCTTTCTCACGGCAGACGCCACGAAGTCCATCAATATGTACGGTGTCGCAGCCATCAGTGTGCTTGTGGGGTTGTTTACCGATGATGCCACGAACAAGCTGGCCGAGGTTTTCAAAACGATGTTCAAGACAACAGGCAAAGAACGGGAAGGGGGATTGAATCCAGACAATCCTCCCGGCGAGGAACCGAAGTGAGAAACGGCGATCAGCGGCCTCGCGGGCTTGTTCGCTGGCGGTGCAATGAATAAGCTGAAAGAGGTGATCGACACGATGTTCGCGACGAAAGGCAAACCGCGTGAGGGTCAGCTGCCGCCGGATCCGTCCTCAGGTGGCCAACCGCAGGGATAAGGGAGGGCAGAGGGCAAGTTGAACCTCACGGTTGCCGGACGCCTCAACTTCAAGATATGAAAAAGTCGACGGATTGATGGTGAAGGGAGTGGCGATCGGTTTCTTCGGGGAAGCATCAAATTCACTCAGCAATCGGAGAAAATCATGAAATACCCATTCAAGAATCTTGTATTCGAGGGGGGCGGGGTGAAGGGGATTGCCTACATTGGCGCGATGGGGGTCCTGGAGAAGAAAGGAATCCTCAAGAACATCAAACGTGTCGGCGGGGCTTCCGCCGGAGCGATCAACGCGCTCTTGTTCGGACTCGGCTACACGAATGAGGAAACGCAACAGATACTCTGGAAACTCAATTTCAACGCGTTCGAGGATGGATCGGGATTGCTTTTCAATGCTGTTCGGCTGTTCAGGAGGTTCGGGTGGTTTAAGGGAAACTTCTTCAAGAATTGGATCGGCGGCCTCATCGAGAAGAAGACCGGCGACAAGCACGCCACGTTTGGGGATATCTCCCGGTTGAGAGAGGCGCGCGGCTTTCGCGAGATCTCCATGATTGGAACGAATCTCTCCACGCGCTTTTCGGAAGTGTACTCCTCGGAACTGACACCGGACATGAGACTCGCGGACGCGGTCCGAATCTCGATGTCCATTCCTCTCTTCTTCCGGGCCGTGCGGGACGACCGGAGGAATGTGCTTGTGGACGGCGGCGTTCTTGAGAATTATCCCGTAAAACTGTTCGACCGGGAGAAGTATATCGACCCGGCGGAGAGGAAAACCAATGCACTCGCGACCCCCTATTACGCCACGACGAACGAAGCACTGGAAGAGGGTGAAAGCAGGTATGTGTTCAACAAAGAGACGCTCGGCTTCCGGCTCGATTCCAAAGAGGAGATACAGATCTTCAGAGATCATCGGCGGCCCCCGGCTCACGCCATCCGCGGTTTCATCGAGTACGCGCAGGGACTGATCGGGACGCTCCTGGAGGCTCAGTCGAGCCAGCATCTCCACGGCGATGACTGGCAGCGAACGATCTATGTCGACACGCTGGGAGTGAAGACGACTCAGTTCGATCTCGATGACGCCACCAAGAAGAAGTTGGTGGAATCAGGAAAGACGAATACCGAGGCGTATTTTGAGTGGTATGATGATCCGAAAAACAAACCGGTGAACAGAGTGCCGGCGAGTCGTCAATCTGGCCGGCGGAAGGTTGCCCGGGGGAAAAGGAAAAGGGGAAGAAAGAGTTAGAGGGGAGATCAGGGGGAAGTGAGATGTGAGATGAGTGTGTGTCGCCTTGAGTCAGGCTGACAACGCCCGTCTTGACGATCATCTGGAACAAGGCGGGGGGCAGCAGCAGAGAGCCCAGGTGACTGCCTTTCGGTCGTTGAAATCCATTGCAGCTACGGGTTGCACGAACCTGATCTGTCTGTAAGGAGGGCATGACAATGTCAAAGGACCCAGAAGGGAACGGAGGTCCACAGAGCAAGTGGAACCTTTTCTCGAGGATTGTGGAATGGGTACTGGATTTTCTCGGCAAGCAGTTTCCCGGGATGCCGAAGTGGGTGAGGGTTTTCGTATACCTCGGCGTGTACGTTGTTTTTCTTGTCATTGTCGGGGTGTTGATCTACGCTCTGTTCTTTCCGTCGAAGGAGGGGGACATTGAGATCATCGGTCGTCTCACCGGGCCGGATCGTGCGGCTATTTCGGATATGCACATCATCCGCGATCTGGCTGCAGAAAACCTTTTCGTGTACAAGAAGCCGACCGCCGTGTCCTCGCGATTCACCTACGAGTGGATTCTGCGAGTCAGCCGTGAGAAGTTGAGCACACCGGTTGCGTTCGCCATCTCTGAATTCGACACAACGTCGAAAAAACCTCAAGCCCTGTGCGAGAATTCGTTCACGCCTGCCGAATTGCAGGCGAGCAGTTATGAGGGGGTCACATCTCTTGAAGTCGATAATTTCTTCACGGCGCTCAGGTTGGCCAAGCCACCCGAAGTGCCCGGCGGAGTGCGGCCAGCAGGTTACGTCTCCCTCCTTGGCATGTTGTTGCGCACGTCCTCTCTGCAATCGCGCCCGTCGGCTCAGTCCAGAGTGCTGGCCAAGGACTCTGCTGCTTTCTTCCTCAAAGAGTTCCGCGGCGCAAGAAATCCCGTCGCGCAGATGCAGCTGCGCGCAGAACTGTCATATGCGGATCCGCTCTTCACGGTTCAGCTTGCCGAGAGCCTGAGGTCCGCCGTGCTCGGACCCCGCACGGCCGACATTACAACCTACGCTCATATCCTTACGGACAACCGGAATCTCGCGTTACTGACTTCCTCGGGAGAGTATCGGTCCATCTTCGATGGCACGTTCTACGGTAAAGCTGTCGAGCTTCTTCATGCCGGCCGGGATTCCGAGAGCCGCGGCATGGCGTCGTTCCTTCGCGCGCTTCAGGATGCGCGAACGCTAAGGTATCTGTATCGCGAGTTCGAGGAGACGAACTCCCCGCTTGCAAAGATTCTTTGCCTGAACGTACTGGAAGGGTTCTCCACAAACTCCAGCCCCGCGCTCAGGGAGCAGGTTGAGAACAAACTGAGAGAGTTTGAGGCAAAGGAGACATCGAAGGAGATTCGTCAAGCGATCACGGAGACCCTCGCAGCCTTTCGAGTGCAGGGACGCAGCGGCGGCTGACAACACTGTCCAGACCTTCTGGCTTCGATAGGAGGTCAGGGCGAACGAAACTGTTTGTAAAACTCAGCAAGCGAGAGCCGGACGATTCGGGATTACTATCCAAGAAAGGGATCGAGCATGCCACTTACGTTTAACGAAGAGAACTTGAAGAAAGCATTTGCCGACACTCTTGCAGGTACAAACATAGGAGCCGCAACTCAGGGTCCAGATGCCCTCTTTGCAAAGCTCGTGAAGATCGTTGTTCCTCTCGACATGCACGAAGGTTATCCTTCACGGCTCCTTGGTTCCGCAAACCAGATCTGTGGCAATGATCCGTATGGTTGGAGTGTCGATCAACGCGAGCCGACCGTTGGAGATGACACGACGTTCGAGATGCTGTACGAAAACTGGTTCAAGGTCATCATTTCATAAGTCAATTCTCCCCCAGGAGTCGTGGACATGACAATGGCCAAACTGAGTCGAATCGCAATAGCCTTCGTGGTTCTGATTGCTTTCGATGCGCGCGCCCAGACGGTCAAGCAGGCATCATTGAACGAAACGCTCTCCCCGGTGAGAGAAGCGGACGGAGTGATCAACCGGCGAATACTGAAATACAACATCAGGATAGTCCTCTTCGAACGTGGTGAATCATCCGTTGCCGACAAAGCCATGTGGCGAGTCTCTGGAGGCGGCAAAACGCTCGCTGTTGATTCCATCGGGTGGAGATCGTTCGCGCCCACAATTGTGAGAGTGTACGGACCGTATAAAGGTCAGGATAATCTCACCGTGCAATTCGGAAGCGAGGAACCGGTGCTAGTCGCAGTCGACTCAGCCGCCGTCGGCAGGATACGGTGGGGCTTCGGAAAAGGGAAGGCGCTCGAGCTCAACGTGCGTCGCCTCACGAGTCAGGCTTCTCTGCTGGCATTCGACTACAATCTCTCGGCGAAGGTCTTGGAGCACAACCTTACCGTGCCGAACGGAGCTCTCTGGGTCCGCTCCCTTTCTCTCGACGTCGTTTCTAACGGCACCTTCGGGAGCAAGGACACTGTGCGCAATGGATCTCAGAGCTCAATCCAGGTATCCGCCCACCCGTTCTATTTTGTTGGGGGCCTCATCTACACCGGCCAGCTTTCACTCGCCTATCAGATGGAAACAAGGATGAACGCGTCGTCCAACAAGCTTCTCGACGTTGTGAATCATTCTTTGAAGCTGGGACTACAGGCAGAGGTCCCGTACTCGAACTATCCTATGTTCGCACTCCATTCCGCCACAGGATACGCGCGACTTGCCATGCCGCTTACGGTCGATGTTGGTTATTTGCCCGAGGGACAGGATGCAAGCGGGAAGAGCACGAGCTCTCGCTGGGACTACGGCGTCCGATATGAGCTGGCCTTTTCACCCTATCTTATCATCCAAGGTGAATGGCGCGGCAGCATGTTCGGGACGCCGCCGGTGGGATTACCGAGTCAGACTTGGTATTATTCGGTCGCGTTCGCTCAAGACCTTGATGTGGTGAAGAAGAGCCTCGGGTTTCTGACGCTTCTCCTTGGGGATGAGAGCACGCAAGGCAAACATTTTGTCTTCTACAAAATCTCAGCCGGACGAAAGGCTCCGGCATTTCAAGATCTGAAGGAGCAGTCCATAGGATTCGGAACGTATTTCTAGGTGCCGGACCCAGAGGGTAGCCGCAATCTTCAGATTGTGACCATGCCGCAACGCTGCACCTAGGGTAGGCGCAATCTTCAGATTGCGACTGCAGTAGGAGTTCATCGTTTTGCCCGTTATTCGTGAAAAGAAACATCGGCTTCCACGCGATTTCTACCGAGGGATCAAGGACATTTCCTTCACAGCGTGTGTGAAAGGAAGAAAAGAGCTCTTTGTGCGGGAAGCCACTTTCAGAGAGGTTGAGAAGATTCTGCTCGATGCCCTTCAGGAATTCGAATGTGAAGGCATAGTCTATTTGTTCATGCCCGAGCATGCCCACATCATCATCGGCGGCACAGAGTAGCCGTGATCTTTGCATTGTGACCATGCCGCAGACATAAAGTCTGTGGCTACAGCCAGGACCAAACAACCAATGAAACCCCTCTACCTCAAACTGATGCTCTACGAGCCGCTCGCGGATCCGGCGACGGTTCCTCCTGAGGAGCGCGAATTCGAGATCACCGACGGCGTCGAGATCGAAATCGTGCCGCTGCAATTCGGCAACGTCATCGGCACCACGCCGCCTCTCAGGCTCGCGCCGAACACGCCCCGCCCCGGGCTTTTCTCGGTCAATGCGCCGAACTTCAAACCGCGCCGTTTTCACTTTCTGCGCGTGGGGTTTCTCAAGCCGAATTTCTCCAAGAAGCTTCGTAAGCTCCTCGATCCTTCTGAGGTCGACGCAGCGGCGGCCCCGATTCTCTATCCGGCTCGACTGCCGTACTGGGACTCCGGCTGGGACGACGATTACGAGACGAACGAATTCTTCGATGGCGATCTCCTGCAAGAGTGTTCTCCGGATCACCCTCTCGACCTGCGAGTTCCGATACGTTCCTTCTTCAATATCAGTCATCACGGAGCGAGAACATCGTTCCCGGAGAACAGCATCGCGTCGTACGAAAAGGCTCTGGAGGAGGGAGCCAACGGCATCGAGGTCGATATCTGTCTGACGAAAGATAAGAAGCTCGCGCTCTTCCACGACGCTTCGCCCCTGGACTTCACGAGCATCATGCGGCCGCTGACGGAGGACCTGCCTCTCTGGCTCGTCTCGCCTAAATTTGTTCCCTCAAGAGATAACCCGGAGCGGGTAATCATTTCAGATCTGCGGAACGGGCGCTACGTTGAGCGCAGCCCGCGTCCTCTGGCGTCTCGCACCGAGTTCGATCTCGTCAATCTGACTCTCGCGCAGATTCGAGAAGTATATCATTGTCCGCTCGTGGAGGGCGTGGAACATCCGATTCCCGACCTCGATGAGTTCTTCACATGGGCATCGTCGCAGACCGACCGGCTGAAGTTCGTTTTCGTTGACGTGAAGAATCCCGATTGCACCGTGCCGGCAGATACGGAGAAGTATCGAGAGTATGGCCGGCTGATTGGAGATGCTCTTCGACGGAGCCCCAAACTGCCCGAGGTAGTGTTCGTCTGCAACCCGGAGCCGGAGGTCCTGGAGCTTCTGAAGAGCAGCATCGCCAGGCCAGGCGAAAAGCTTTGCCAATTCTCGTGGGACGCCCAGGGGAGCTTGGGCGCTGCATTCGGCGTGAAGCTCAATCCGGTGAAGGTCGCCCGCCAGATGAATAACACGGGCGTCTCGATCGGTGCTTCCCTTCGCGCGGGAGATTTCAGCGAGGTGAAGGAGGCGGTCCGCGATCGCGACTACAAGCCCGGGAGCCCGATCGAGTCGGTGATCTACTGGGTGCTCAACGACGCGTCCGACTTCTTTGACGCGTTCAGTTCGGGGGTCAACGCGATCCTAACCGACAAGCCGGGGGAGCTGAACAAGTTGCTGCGGCGCCTGAGAGCGAAGCTCGGGTGACGCCCTCCGGGAAGAGCAGAGCTCGAATCTCGAGAAGGACAAGCGATACGATTAGATCCTGCACTATCCGAAGTTCACGAGATGCTTCGCCAGCTGGGCGTTCTCGATTTCTACGAGGGGAGACTTGATAAGCTTCTCCCGAACGAGAAGCCAGGCAGGCTTGAGTTCAGTTATGAGCTACCCGGTCACCTGCCGCTCTGGATCCAGGTGGACACCGACACCGACGCCGAAAAGATCGACCAGATCCTGCTCGCCAAGAAGCCGGAACAGTCGACGCGGGCAATGGCGCGGAGCTGTGGCCGTAGAGCTGTCGACTATGCAGCCGACGATCCGGATCTGAGTCTATTCACATCACAGTGCTGAAGTTGTTTTTGCGCCCAGAATCTCGTTAATTGGACGCGCAACCAGATCGCTGACCACGGTTCTTTGGTACTCCCGATGGAACACAGCCCACCTGCATAACCTGGTTGCCTCAACGCTGGTTAACTGGCGAGAGTGCAGCTTTATAGGGCGCGCCGATGCCGTCGTTGCTGAACTTCTCGGAGGCACTTAGGAGTCCGACTGCAGCGGCCTCTTCCTTTGACCGTCGAGGATCCGAGCACTGAGAACGCATTGGTACCTTCAGCCGATTCAGAAAACCCTCGCATCTTCGTTTTCCACGAGAACCTCCGCCCACCAAAATAGGCTCCGGACTATGTCGACCACGCGAGTTCCCAAACCATTCCGAGCCTTTCTTAGCTACTCATCGAGAGACAAGAAATTTGCTGGCCGCATTAAACATGCGCTGGAATCCTACAATCTTGATGCATTCCTCGCTCACGAAGACATCGCTCCTGCTGCAAACTGGCAGCAAACCATCGAGCAGGAACTCAAGCGGTGTGACGCCTTCATTCCGCTTATCACCAAGCAAAACTTTCATGCCTCTTACTGGACAGATCAAGAATGCGGATTCGCACTTGCCCGCGCCAAGGTCATCTTGCCTATCTGCAGCAGAAACCCGTATGGTTTTCTTGAAAAATATCAGGCATACAAAAGAAAACCGGGGAAAAACGAGGGGCAGCTCATCGAAGATGTCCTCGTTGGCCTCGCTAGTCACAAGAGTGTGCGAAATCGTTTCCTCGCAACGCTCATTTCGACACTGCGGACAAGCAGTGGCTTCGACCAGTCTATCGCAATCTGCAGAGTGCTTGGCCGCGTATCTCGGCTTTCGAAGGTGCAGATGGCCAAGCTCCTGAGGAACGCCACCGCTCAGTCACAGGTATACAAGTCAATCGAATCAGTCAGGTACATCCGACAACTCATCAAGAAAAACTCAGGGAAGGTTGAGAAGTCCCTCGTTCACAAGTTCGAGCAAAAAGTGGCTAAGTATTCGAGCTGAAGCCCAAGTGACACGCAGGCACCTGAATCAACGAAAGAAATCGAGCAGACTGACGGCTGAATTGATCCGTTGGCACAGACTTCTCGCTTCATGCTCGATCCCTGCAGAAGCGACCTGCCCCTCTGTTCATCAGTTCAAGAAAAGGAGGTTTTCCTATGAAGCCCTCTCAAGTCCTCTTCGTTGTGATAGCCGTTGTTACTGCTTCTTGTGCCAGGCAAAGGGAGTCGTTCTCCGGGAAACTTGTTGACCTCTCCTATGCCTATGATTCCACCACCATCTACTGGCCCACAGAGGAAGGCTTCCGCTTCGAGAAAGGCTCGGAGGGCTTCACGCCCGGCGGATGGTACTATTCGGCCAACCGGTTCTGGACGCCCGAGCATGGCGGGACGCACATCGACGCGCCGATACACTTCTTCAAGGACCGCGAGCACGTCGACGAGATCCCACTGGAGAGGCTCATCGCACCCGGCGTCGTGATCGATGTGACGGAGAAGTGCACTGCGGACAGGGACTATCAGGTCCAGGTCGACGACTTCACTGCATGGGAAAAGAAGCACGGCCAGGAATTGAACGACGTCATCGTCTTCTTACGGACGGGATTTGGAAAATACTATCCGGATCGCGTGAAGTACATGGGGACCGATGAACGAGGTGAGGCCGCCATCCCGAAGCTACATTTCCCCGGGCTCCATCCGGATGCGGCAAAATGGCTTGTGACGAACCGGAAGATCAAGGCGATCGGTCTCGACACCCCGAGCATCGACTACGGTCAATCCAAGGACTTCAAGACGCACGTGACGCTGTACGAGCAGAGCGTTCCTGCGATGGAGTACGTCGCGAACCTCAATCAGCTGCCCGAGAAGGGATTCACGGTCATTGCATTGCCGATGAAGGTTCGCGGAGGAAGCGGGGGACCTGTGAGGATTGTGGCGGTAATGGACTAGACCACTTTTGCAAGTCGGTACATTCAAAAGCCCTCACCCGATTCGGTGAGGGCTTTTTTTCTTGTTCCGACGAATTCGACGCGAGAAGACCTGTTCTTGTTGCTGACGCGTGGCAGAAGGGAGCCAGGTTTAGGAGACTTGTGGGTTCATGTCGGGACTTGACGCCGCTCACGTATGAACCCGCGTACATGAAGCCTCCGTTGATTTTCTCTCGTTTTTCGAGTACTGTCTTCCGGGGGTTGTACCGTCTTCCCACCATGCTTTCTCATCTGACGTGCGTCAGGCACAATCCATAATTTCGAGTCTCATCCTGCGTCTCCGGAAAGGAATGACGGACGTTGTCGATCTCTTCCGGGGCAGAAGCAAGTACGCGCGGGCCGCGTCCGTTGTTGTCCGACGGGCGACCAAGGTTGCACATACGACGGCTTCGGCAACCGGTGCGACGTGGAACCGCATCGTTGAGTTCTTCCTCCGGCTCAAGATCCACTTCAAGTTCAGCATCATCGTCGCCATCTCCATCGTCGCCGTAACGTTCGTTATCAGCTCGATCGCTGTCAACCTGCAGGAACGTGAGCTCCGGCTGCAGACAGAAGTGCTGGGCTCTCAGATCGTCCAGAGTCTCACGGCCGTCGCGGAAGATAATTTGCTGTTGAATTCCATTCCCGTGCTCCAGGACTATGTCAAGAATTTCAGCAAGCGCAACATTCCCGGTCTGGAGCAGCTCTTCGTGATGGACCGGAGAGGCGTCATCGTTGCTCATCTCGTGCCCGACAGCGTCAACAAAACGGTGACCGCCGGGGAGTTCGACCTTCTGGCGAGTGCCGACTCCGCCCGCCTGGTGGAAACCGCGACGCACTTTCGTTTTATCCAATCGATCCACGTGACAAGACGCGGAACCGGTCAGGCGCGCCGGTTTCTCCTGGGTGCCTCAGAAGCGAGTTTTTCGAAGGCGGTTCTGCTCGCCCCGATACGGGACATGCGGAACAAAATCATCCTTGCCAGCCTAGCCGTCTCCATCGTTGCCATTGGTTTCGTTCTCTTCATCTCGAAGAGGATCGTCCATGTCATCGTGGTTCTTTCAGAAGCCGCACGACAGGTAGGATTTGGCGACCTGAAGGTCAGTGTGTTTACGCGCATGAAGGATGAACTCGGATCTCTCGCGAAGGAATTCAACCTCATGGTCGTGCAGATCCGCGAAAAGGTTGAGATGCAGAAGTTCGTTTCGCGCTCGACCATGGAGATGATTGCCACCTCCGGTGAGGTGAAGTTGGGTGGGACACGGAAAACGATCATCGCGATGTTCAGCGACATCCGGAACTTCACCACGTACTCCGAGAAGAGCTGGCCGGAGGAGGTAGTGGAGACACTCAACTACTACCTTGATCTCCAGACACGGATCATCCACGAGCACGGCGGCGTCGTTGACAAATTTCTGGGGGATGGCATCATGAGCGTCTTCAGCGGAGAGCGCATGGCGCTGAACGCGATTGAAGCTGCCGTAGATGTTCAACGCACGATCGCCCGGCTCAACGCAGGACGAAAGACCTCGGGTGAGCCTGTCCTCCACGTTGGCGTTGGTATCGCGAGCGGCGTGGCGGTTCTCGGGAGCGTCGGCTCCCGCGACCGGATGGATTATACGGCGATCGGTGACACCGTGAATCTCGCCTCGCGCCTCTGTGATATCGCAGGGCCTTCGGAGATCTTCGTTTCGGAAGATGTCGTTAGGCGCATCAAAAAGGACTACAGAGTTCTCTCCGAAGGCCAGCTTCCGATCAAGGGGAAGAGGAACCAGGTGCCGGTCTTCAAAGTCCCCTATTCTCTCTCATGACTATGGCCCGCTCGCTTTTCATTATCTTGGTTGTAGCGACAACGTCTCTCCGCTCCCAGTCGTTGATCGGCGGAGCCTGGGACTATGCTTTGGGGAATTCTTCAATTTCCTGGTTTCCGTCTCCCTCCTCCATCTTTGTTAACCCTTCGGAGCTCGGCAGGATCCATCAGAATAAAGTGCTCATCAGCACGGCGCGGTTTCGGTCGCTCGCGTCGATGTCGGGGGCGCTGTTCGTGCCGTACACCGGGACCTTCGGTTTCGGTTCGTCGGTCGATGGCACGGAGACGGAGTTTCGAGCCGGCTTCGGCAGGATCATCGGACGCTCTCACGCTGTCGGCGGCAGTCTATCGGTTGTAGATAAGGTCCGCGGCGGATTCCGGTTGGGGGTGGGCAGCGCATTTCACTTTCCATCGACGACTGAGAATTCGGGCCTGCACGCCGGCGTCGCAGTGAGTCGTTTACCGAAGCTTCCGATCTTCGCCGGGGGCATCGACTATTGGGCGATTCCTGACAAATTCAGGCTTCAGGCGGCAGGCCGCTCCCGTACGAAACGCGCCGTTTACCTTGGCGGTGACTTCTCGGTGACATCCACCATCGCACTTCAGATGGGGACGCAAGCGTTCAGGACTATCTCAGGCGGTGTCGTTGTCAGCACGTCGCTGGTGAGAGCGGAACTTGCCGCCGGGAGATCCGGGATTGCACTCTCCCTCAATTTTCTGGTGGGTGATGCCTCGGCGGCTTCCCGCTCTGAGCATTATGACGCCGGGGTGGAGGCGTTCACGGAAGGGGAGTATTCCGACGCCCGCAAGGACTTTCTGACAGCCGTCGAGTACGATGAGTATGATGACGAAAGCAGGACCCTGGCGAAAGAATCGCAGCGTTTATTGGATTCCTCGGTGGTCGCGCTGCTTGCGCAGGCGAAGACCAACGAAGAGCGCAGGAATTTTCTCGCAGCCATGCGGACGTACGCGCAGATCTTCAGGATCGCGCCCGATCGGGTGGAAACCGCCGGGGAGCTCAAGGATGTGGAGTCAAGACTGGGCTCGTATATTCAGAACCTGATCGATACGGGGGACAGCCTTCGCCGGCGGAAGGAGAACGACAGGGCGCAGCAGTCATATGAACTTGCCTTCGAGCTTGACCCGTCGAACGACACTGCCTCCGCGCGATTGGATGATATGAAGAATCTCTCCCGCGAGAATGTGAATGCCATCCTCACCCGCGCCCGGTCTCTTCTGTCGCACAATCAGTTGGATGAAGCGCAGTCAGAGTATGAGCGTGTCCTCGCGATCGAGCCCAACAACTCCCGGGCGCGCGCGGGCCTCAACACGATCCAGAATCGGCGAACGAGTGCAGCGTTCGAGCAAGCCAAAGCGCTTTGCAATGACGGCAATTATTCGGATGCTCTCCCGATCCTTGTCGACATTGTGCAGAAGGATGATAGGAACAGCGAGGCGAGGCGGTACCTTGAGCAGGCGCGCAAGGTTCTGGAGCCGGAGGTCGAGAAGATGTTCAAGGCCGGCCTTCAGTTCTACGTCAAGGAGGATTATCGGAGGGCGATAGAGATGTGGGACACGGGGCTCCTCATCCAGCCGCACCATGCCGACACGCTGGAATATCGCAAGCGGGCGGAAGAGAAACTCAAAGCTCTGGAGAAGCTCAAGTAGAGGTGTATTCCACGTACCTGCCCATCCGTGCAGCAAAAGTCATCTTCAGGCGATTGGAAGACGAAGAATCGACACTCGTCGCGTTTCACCTCGTCTCACGTTTCCCTTCTCACGTCTCACCCTATTTCACCACCATCATCGCTTTCCGTGCGACCTGCCGATTGCCTTGCTTGTCCGTAGCGACGATCTGATAGACGTACATCCCGCTTGAGAAGCGCGTGGCGTCGAATGTCTTCTGGTAATATCCGGCAGCTTCAGTCTCATCAACCACGGTGGCCACCTCCCGCCCGAGAAGATCGAATACCTTGAGATGCACGCGGCTGTCGGCTGGGAGCTGGTAGCTGATCGTGGTCGTGGGGTTGAAAGGGTTGGGGAAGTTGTGGAACAGCTCGAAGCGCTCCGGGGGAGCAACCGTCACCCGGATCTCCTTTGTCCAGGATTCTCCCGTCGACGATAGAATGTTGAACGTGATCGACTCTTCTTTTCCGACCGGGGCCGTTTTGTCGACTGAGAAGGTGAAGAGAACCGGCAGTTCCTGGTTCGCCTTGATCAGCGGGAGAATCTGTCGAGATTCCTTGAATTGAGTCCAACTGGGGACCGCTGCTGCCTCCACGGTGACCTTTGAGAGGGGCAGAGAGGCAGCGTTTGCGATGCTTAGCTCGATGCTGTTGCCGGTCGAGGCAAACGGCAATCTATAGGCCGTTTGGGCGCTCACCAGCTGCGCTGCAACGACAAACAGCAGGGTCATGAACGCTGCTGCGATAGCTTTTTTCATAAGCTCTTCTCCTTTCACGCTTGGGAGCGTGTGCTGAAGCTGGTTCATCATTTCTTCTTCGGTAACCGGTCGATGATTTTCTGTGCGCCTTCGGTCAACGACTGATACCCCTCTTCGGTTACGAACCGCTTGTCCCGCGGCTTGTGCTTTTTCTGATCCTCGACTGTCTTGTCATATTCCTTCTTCACCTTTTCCTGAAACTTCTCCAGCTCCTTTGCACAGTTGACGGAATCCCCGCGGGCCAGATGCTTTTTGGCGTTGTCCAAACCGTTGTCCAGCTCCTTCACGAAATTTCCATCGCCGATCCAGCCTTTGCTTTCTGACTTGTGTTTAAGGGCGATGAGATCGTCGATTGAGAGCTCTTGTGGGGTCGGCAGTTGATCCAGCAGATACTCCGTGTTGTACCGCAGTAGAGCGTACGCCTCGCTCGTCAGCGTTGACGAGCTGTCGACATCCACGTCTCGCAGGACTGACTGGAGGGTTGTGCGAGCACCGGCGGTGTTGTTCTGTTCAAGCTGGGTCTTGGCCGTAGAGAAGTAACTCAGATACCTGTCCGCCACGGTTTGGCTTGTGATCCAGCCGAGGGTGCGGGATTGGGTGGTGTAGGATGTGAGGGTATCCAAGAAATCATGAGGGACAAAAGGAAAGGGAGGATCAGCTGCACCCACGGTGGTAATGACAAAGGAGTTATCGATGACATCTGCATACCACTTTTCTTCATCATACGGGGGTGTTTCTTGAAGCGTCTCGTTTCGCCCGCGAACGTAGCAGGATACTGGCGCTGGCAGCCCGGCGCTTTCATAGGAAAATCTTGAATCAGATCCTCCCGGGGGTATAGATTGCTTCTGGAATGGCGGAAGCACCCAGTCGACTTTTGGCCTTCGAAGCAGAAAGAACTCCCACCTTTCCGGCCCCACTCCGTTCCGTATGGAATCCGTGCGGGCAGCCACAAGGACCTCGTTGATTTCTTGTTGGCTGGTTGGGTCGTTTTCAACGATGTAGTGGTACCGGTACGCATCTGAGATTTTCAAGACCTTTGCTTTCACAACGGCGGTGAGCCTGTTCCGGGGGAGATACCCATTGGGGGGAAACTGCGGTCCCCCGCTCCACCTACCGTACTTCTGACCGTTCCAGCTATAGATGGCCTGCCCTGTCTCCTCTGATTCATCACTCACATACCACGTGCTGATAATCTCCTTGATACCATCTCCGTTGAGATCGTTGAACTCAAACGATCCAAAGAAGCCCGCAATTTTCGATTCATATCCGTCGATTTCATCACCTTCTGCGTCGTTGATGATTGTGCCAGACCGACCATCCCAACTCACTATCCAGAGGTACTCAAGTTCAGAATGGCTTCCTCCGGACATGCCGAGTATGATTTCGACTTTACCGTCGTTGTTCAGGTCTGTTGCTGCAACCATACCGTTGAAACTTACGGCATATCCTTCAATAAGTGTATCCGAGACCCACAGAAATTCCCCTTCCTTGTAAACGCCAATAAACCCTGGTGGCATGTCACCACCCCGGGACACTCCAGCGCCTGTGAAGATGATACAGTGTGCAAGCGTGCCGTATGGATCCTCGATCCTGTAGTTGTTGAAGGTGCCGAGCGATCGTCCAAGGGAGCTGTCGACATTGAGGAACACCCTCATTCTATAGCGGTTTCCAAAGCGGACATTGAACTGCGCTTTCACCTGTTCATAGAGTGGATCCGATTCCTGAGCAAAGACCACGTTTGCCATTGACAAAAGAAGTACCGTTGCCAATGCTGCTGACGCTGTTCGTTTCATGAGAGCCCCAATCTTTACTCTTGTGGCAAATGGTTCAGTGAATTTAATAATATGGTCTGTGGGTAGGTTTCCTTCCGGTTCCATCTAGGATAGATATAGTCTCTGAAGGCACCTTCGAATCCGCCGCGCCAGTCATTTTGTTTTCCACCCAGTTTGCTCCTCACGGCCTTCTTGACCAAGTCATCTAAGTGCATCATCGAGAAATCCATACATGTCTTCGTATCGTTGATGTCTTCAGGTCTGTTGTCAAAACCTGTTGGATAATCCCTTTCCTCCGTCGCCGTCGTGTAAAGCATCTGAAGAAGTCCGTAAGAACTGGCAATTCGAGTTTGTGCCATAATGCTCTGCCATCCGACTCCATTCCACTGATCTCGCATCGAGGACACCATGAGCTCACGTGCCAACTCGGCAGCTCTTGGTTTGTTTGTCCCTCCAAGCTGATCGTCATAGAGTTTGTACAGCTTGTCATACATTCTTTGCATTGTCGAATAATCTTTGCCAAAATCCATCCTACCATCTGCGGTTCGCTTCCCGTAGAGTGCATGTTGCCCTGGCGTGATGTCTCCCCTCGGTGGGTCAATTGTAGCCAGTTGGGAATAATCGTACACGAAATCCCACACGGTCTTTGGATAGAGAACGTAAGGGACAAATGAGACATTCTTGTGCTCGGGTGGACATTGGGAGCTTGGAATGCATTTGCCTATCCCCATCTGATTATCCCATGGCCCTCTTATGTAAAAAGGATTCCCGCCGTAATCATCCCTTAGGTTGTATACATCTACCTGCGTAGTATACGGCTCGAAGCGGTATGAAGGAACCAACTTTTGTAGCGCCTGGCTGAATGCGCACTCGTCCTGAATCTGCCCCTTGATGAACTGAGGAGGGATTCCGTGGATGCCACCATAAAGCACACATAAGGAGTCGACGTCTATCGGCTTCCCCTCGATGTCCAAGTAGATTCTTCGTGAGCGCGCAATTGAATTGTCTCCGAGCTTTGCCGGCTTCGTCACCTTTATCACTACGCTCACCGTCTCACCATATGAATCCGCTGCTGAGAGCCGAACTTTGTACACTGAATCCGCGTGCCAGTACCTGCCGATCAACCGTATCAGAGCGTCCGGCAGGTTGCCCTTTCCGTTCGGAATTGGCTTCCCTCTTTCCCAATACACCCCGAGTCTCTTTCCTGGGTTTAGTCCGCTCTTAAAGACCTCCACCGGCTCATCTCCCCACTCAAATCCCGGTACCAAGTCTTCAGGCGCGGATGTCGGCTCGGTCTCCTTTATCTTTAGGACCCCGTCCACGACCGCAACGTAGTAGTACCTCGACTCTCCCAGCAGGATCTCATTCTTCGTGAGAACTATAGGGACCGTTGCGCTCTTCCCCCCTCCGGTCACCGTGATACCTACGGTCTCCGTGGAACCATTGAATGTACCCAGGCTGTCAGCATATACCAAGAATGGTGTATACTTCAGCGACATCGTCAACTCTTGTCCTGAATGGTAGGGACTATTCCCACCCTCCACAAATTCGTTGTAGGCCAGGAACGCGTACTCTCCCTCGGCATCGACACGAGCCGTGATGCCGGCCTCACTTGGTGAGATTCCCCAAGGCCTGTATATGCTCAGCATAGAGAATTCGCCCGGGCTTGCAGTACCATCCATCGGGGCAAACCGAACCCACGTTGAGTCGTGTCCAGTAACGGTCATACCGTCAGCCAAAATCTCCCAATGATCGAACTGAACATCCGGTAGAAAGCTCCCCGTGACAGTTGCCGTGGCTGTGACCTGCGCCGCTGGTAACGTGTGCTGATCGAGAAGGCCGCTGAAGGTCCAGGTCAACGTATTGCCATCCATTGTGACTTCACCTATCCGAGTGACCCATTGGCTGTCGAAGAGATAGAGGCCAATACTTGGAAATGATCCTTTGTCGAGTGGTCCAGTGAAGGGGGTCTGTCTCTCATACATATTTCCGCCAAAGCCAATAGCGTCACGCCCCTTCGCAGCAATCTCGTGGTCAGCGCCGGAGGGGTCGAAATAGATTAGAAGCGCATGCTGGTTGGTGCCGATCGAACCCACGATATCAACCGTGCCACTAATCGTGACTGTGCTGGGAAGCGTGAGCCCCATCCTGTGTGAGAGTGGATCCTCGATGAAAAGCGGGGGATCATAGAAGAGGTCGGAGGCATCGGCTGTACGTGCCGGATGCTGTATTGTGGTCGTTTCTTTGTTTGGCGACTTCGGTTTGATCTCTACCCTCTCTCTGATGATCACTTGAGACAAGAGAAAGGTAGGGAAGACGGAGCAAAGAACAGCGATTGCTGCGAGTGCCTTGAAGCGAAGGAGTGCTGACATACGGTGCCTACGGTGAAGGAGGGGTGGAAAAGCTGTTGTTCGCTAAAGCCAGCGAAAAGCTACAGATTTCCGGTGATAATGTCAAGCAAAAAAACTGCCGGACTTTCGGCAGAAGAAATCCGTCTTCTGACAAATGAAAACCCATTCTCTGGTTGCGAAACCGCGGACGCTGCCAAACCTCCGCGTGTTCCTCGAGCAGCGCGTGCAACGAACCAGTTCCCTGTTAGATTCATTCTGCGCGAACCGAGGTGCGCCGAGGCGAGCACATCACTTCTTTTCCGCTAGTCGGTCGATGATCTTCTGCGCGCCCGTCGATAGCAATTGATATCCCTCTTCGGTCACGAACCGCTTGTCCCGCGGCTTGTGTTTCCTCTGCTCCTCAAGCGTTCTGTCATGTTCCTTCTTCACCTTCTCCTGAAACTTCTCCAGCTCCTTTGCACAGTTGACGGAATCCCCGCGGGCCAGATGCTTTTTGGCGTTGTCCAAACCGTTGTCCAGCTCCTTCACGAAATTCTCATCGCCGATCCAGCTTTTGTCTTCTGCTTCGTGCTTAAGCGCGATGAGATCGTCGATTGAGAGCTCTTGTGGGGTCGGCAGCTGATCCAACAGATACTCCGTGTTGTACCGCAGGAGAGCATACGCCTCGCTCGTCAGCGTTGACGAGCTGTCGACATCCACGTCTCGCAGGACCGACTGGAGCGTAGTGCGGGTGCCGGTTGTGTTGTTCTGTTCAAGCTGAGCCTTTGCTGCAGAGAAGTAGCCAAGATACTTATCGGCTGTAGCTTGATCTTTGATCCAATCAAGAGAACGGGACTGGATGTTGTACGCGTGGAGAGTATCAAGGAACACTGACGGAACAAATGGCGACTCAGGGTCAGAAGGCGCAATGGTGGAACCCCGTACGGAATTCTGATAGACATTGTCGATGATCTTCTGCGTTAATCCTGTGGGTGGGAATTCTCCGGTACTCAATGGACTGAATGGGCCCTGAATGTAGTACGTTACCAAGCATGGCAGTCCTTTGGAGATGATTCCCAGATTGCTCTTGGATTCTCCAGGCTTCACGTCGTATTGATCAGAGGTTGAGACAAGATCAATAAATGAGCGGTGTGGCATCCGTCCCACTCTCCACCCGATGGGCGTGGCGCGCCAGACAGTATCCACCCGATCCGGCACGAAGAAGATCCTAATCGATTGCTTGCTTCCCGCATCGTTGTGGAGGGAGTAGAGGAACACCTTCTTTCCAGATTCGATCTGGACTTCGGCTCGAACGCTTGCCGTGAGATTGTTGGCGACAGTGAACTTCCGATCCCCAATTTTTGGAGTGCTCGGCCATAACCCGTATTTCGAGCCGTTCCAGCTGTAGACGATGTCAGTAGGTTCTTTAGCGTCATCAGAATTACATTGACTTCCTAAGACTTCTTTGACACCGTCTCCGTCGATATCTTTGATTGCGTACGCGTCGTCGATAACGGAGTATCCATCTTCGGTTTCATTTATCGGGACACCACGCGTACCATCCCAGCTAAAAATCCACGTAGATGAGGACTCTAGCCTATTCCCGGATCTCCAGTCAAGAACAATTTCTACATTCCCATCATTATTGATGTCCGAAACTGCAAAAAAGTTCGCTGCTTCATAGAAGCCAGTCATCGGTTCAGAGAGCCACAAGATAGAATGATCCTTGAACACACCGAGGACGTCCAAGCTATCGCCCCCGCCTCGAGCTTTCTCGAGCGCTTGCATTCCCGTGCTATCTCTGCCTTGGACTATGAAAATGTAGCATCCTCGAAGTGCGCTATGATGCGTTTCTATTTGATTTATGTCAAAGCATCCTACACAGCGCCCGCTATCGATATCAACCAAGGCTTCTAGTGCGAATTTTCCCCCAGCGAAATCTCGAACTTTCAGTGCTGAGTTAACCTCATCGATTGCAGATTGAAGTCTTTGACCGATCTGTTGTGCAGAAACATGTGGTATCATCAAAGCGGTAATGACAAGAGCTAAGGCTAGCTTTTTCATCAGAGTCACTCCCTTTGCAGGATCATTTCCCAATTGCTGCCCTGAGTGCTCACCGTACTTGCGATGGGTAGTTTTTGGAGAATCCCCAAACCAACATTCCGTAAGGCCAAGTATACCTCGTGGGTTCTTTCATCTGGTTCTTACGGCCGTTATACATGTTCAACGCTATTCTGATTGTCTCTTCAAAGCCCCGTTTCCAATCTTGTTCATTGTCAGCATTGTCTTCGGCTAGCTGCTCGTCGAGCTGCCTGCTGAGATACGGAGCGGCATACGAAAACACAGTCCTTGGAACTTGGAGATCTTCGGGCCTATGTGAATCATCCACAGGATAACCTTGTTTTCCTGTCCCCGTCGTGTACAATAATTGCAGAAAGCCGTAGGAGGACGCAATCCTTGTCTGAGCGATTGCAGTAGACATCCGCCCATCTTGATAGTAGTTGCTTAACCAGAAGTTTGCCTCCAAACGACTTAGCTCGACCACTTCAAATTCCTCCCAAGGTCGATCGGGCTCCTCATCTGGACCGGCAAGTTCATAGAAAATAGAAGCTGTCTCCCAAACGTTTTGATACCCTTTTAGCGCGCGATCATACCAGATACCAGACTTGTACTTATAGAGATCCGTAGAAGCCTCTGGATTTACTATCTTGCAGTTGTCGTAGAGAAATTCCCAAACTGTACCGACAAACCCCCAGTAGTTAGAACCTGGATCCGTTAGCGGCCGGTCTGTCGCACGGTATACGTTTGAATGCTCATCGCGTGAGGGAATGCCGGGTGAGCCCTTGTCAACCGCGCTTCTGATTCGATACTGGTTATCTAGCAGATCTTGCGATTTGTGTACGTTGCTTGCAACTTCAAAAAACGGCTCCCATCTATATCCCGGCCGAAAGTTGCTTTCCTTCTCAACCTGACCCTTCAAAACCTGAGGCGGTATTCCATATTCACCCGCGAACTTGATTATCAGGTCATCTAAGTCAAAATTCGGATCACCGTCTACATCTGTTACGGTGGAATTGCTATTGCCGAGCCTTGCGGGCTTTTTCACTTCGATGAGCCTTTTTTCTAAGAGCTTTGGCTCGGTGGTCGACTCAACCCAAAGGATCACCTTGTTTTCCTCACTCCCCTGGCTCCAATACCTACCAACGACTCGTATCAGCCCTTCCTCGAGATCCTTCATGATCAACGTGTCGGGTTGCCAGAGTGGCCATTTTTTCTCGTGATATAACGTTGATGTGGCTGCGCCTCCTTGTCGCCCTGTCTCGAATCTCACATCGGCTTCTTGGCCTGCAAAGAGGGGCTTGCCCGTTTTGTCGAAGTTCGTCACAGCGTAGAGTCTCAGAAGCTTCGTATTCATCTCTGGGTCAGTCGGATCCAGCTCTTTCACCGCTGCATAGTACTTCGTCTCTCCGAGCAGAATGACGTCGCGATCGAGATCCAGTCCCGTATCATTCTCGAGCACCACCTCGCCGATCTCCGGCGGATCATCTTCAACTGTCTGGTGCGGCTGCAGGCCGGCTGTTTGCACTGCCTGGCGCTTCGCGCGCTGTTGGACAGAGCCAGAGAAGCCTGGCGGGTCCGACCCTCCACCCGGGGACACCTTTGCAGCAATGATCTCGCCTACATATGTCGCTTTCAGGTGAAACGACAGCGCGACCACGCTGTCAGGCTCATCTCCGTTCGCGGCAAATTGAAGCCCCCTTCCGATCCCCGCATCAGGAACGATGTGCTCAAACTCATATCCAGGGTCGCCGTCGAGGATCAACGTCCCGTACCTCCGGATCGAATCCGGCATTTCGATCGAATACTCGAATGCCCAATCCCTGCCCAGCGGGCTCAATCGACCGAGGCTGTCGACAGGGAGAAGGGCCACATTGACAGTGTCGCCATACCAGATCACACCCGTCGCGGTCCGCAATGCAAGACTCTGAGGTGTCCCAACATTGAGCTCAACGCGAATATCAAGATCATCAAAATCAAGATCGGTCCAGTCTTCGAAGCTCAATTCCCAGGTCGACGGCGAGATTTGCGTCACCAGCGGGTACAGTGTTTGCCCCTCGAGAACCTTTGAGGAGCGAGAGACAAGGGCCATCTCCAGCTGAGTCCAAGCTGGATACGGCCCGATGACCAACGTGTCCTGGACGTGAGCTTGCGCTTCGGTGAGGAGAGTTGTGTCTACAGGCGATCGAAGAACGAGATCGTCCCTTCCGTTTGCGTTGCTGCGCATTATCACCACACGGTATGTTCCAGGATACGGCAAATCCATTACAGCGTCTGGATCGCGTACATACGGATTCCAGGGTAGCAGGAATTCATCAAAAACTTGCTGAGGGGGTATCGCCTCCAATGTGCTGTCTGGTGTAAGTTCCATCTTCATCGCGATGTCCCAGCGGTACAGAGGTGTCGTTTCCAGCACTCTGTAGAAGAGAAACGCCGGATACTCTGGCCCCACGCTCAAGGTGGAAAGCGGATCAAGACAGTACGGGACGTAGGCGGACTCAGGAGGCTGAGTGTAATGCATAGTCAGCACCAGCTGGCTCCATTGCTTGTAGCTCCCGATGAACTTGGGAAGCGAATCGCGGTCACCAACCAGGACAGGGGTGCTCCCCAACCACATCTCCCAATTATATCGGGAGACATGAGCGGCAAACCATTGCGGATCGATGACGACACCGCCTCCTTGGCGAAGGTAGACGCCGTCGCAACCGCCCGCGTCTTGGAGGCTTGTGACACTACGCGCTTTGTCGCCGACAACGACCTTCTCTCGGATGTGAACTTGTGAAAAGAGCTGAGAAGAAACGACAACTGCAACGAGGAGGTGCAGGAGGATTCTCATGACGCGAATCTCCTTTGACGGTGCTTGTGGGAGGGGGTGACTAAATACTGTCGCTAATATACAAATTTTTGCGAACTTGTCAAGCGCGAGAGTGCGCGACCAGAATTTTTGTTCTCCCAAATAAAACCATGTTCAGTGCTTGGGAATCCGCGACGGCCGAGATCTAAATTGCGTCGCCAAACGGTGCAGGTGGTGTACCTACTTGCTACTCTTTCTCCTCATTGCTCTCATGCTTCGCTACTTTCCTACTTCCCTACTCCTCGTCTCCCTCACACATTCTTAATCACCTTCACGACGCGCCAGATGAACGCGACATCCTTCTTCCGCACGACCATCGGCTCATACTCCGGGTTCAACGGGACAAGCTGGAGAAATTGATCGTCGATCTTCACTCGCTTCACGGTGTCTTCATCATTCACCCGCACGACGCAGATGTCGCCGGTGCGCGCTTCAAGCTTTGGACTTACCACAATGATATCCCCATCCTCGATGCGCGGTGCCATGCTGTTGCCTTTGACCTCGAGCGCGAAGGCGTTCGGATCCTTCACGTCATCGACGGTGATGTACTTCTCGACGTAGTCGGGATGGAACATCAGGCTCGGCGCGCCGCCGGGCACGGAGGAGAGAAGAGGTAGCGAGAGAAGCTCCACTTTTTTGTAGCGCCCCGTTGGAAGCGAAAGGATTTTCGGTTGGGGTGACGACCGCGCGTACGCATCGCCCTCCCCCGTCAGCAGCCAGTGTGGCCCGACGCCGGTGGCTTTCGCGATCCGCATGAGGTAGTTGCTGTCCGGCACCTGCTCTCCTTTTTCCCAGCGCTGCACGGTGCGCGTTGCGACGTCGAGCTTTGCCGCAAGCTTCGCCTGGTCGAGTTGCTTTTGCGTCCGGGCCTGCCGGATGCGCTGTGCCAGTGACTGTTTCATGAGGCGTTCCCCTTGACTGAAACGAGCGACATTTTTGTCAATTTTTCTCTTGACAAGACGACAAAAATGTCGTATCGTTGGTGTGGCAAAGATAGGGAATTTTCCGGCTGCTGTCAAGAGATTTGTAAACAAATTGAAGTTGTGGGGAACTCCGACGTTCGTCGGGGTAAACTTCGTCGAGCCGCGTCACGGGTGTGCCGGTCTCGGGCCGTGTTGTCTTCGCTGGGGGTGATCGGGGTTTCGGAAGGAGGATACGTCATGCTGGTCCACGAGTCAAAAGTGTATGTTGGTATGGGAGGGTGGGATCTGGAGCCGTTCAATAAGGTTTTCTATCCCCCGAGGCCCAGAAAGGGGTTTCGGAAGCTGGAATATTACAGCCAGTTTTTCGACAGCATCGAGGTCAACGCGACCTTCTATAACACGGCGTTGACGCCCGATCACGCGCGGCGCTGGCTGGAGGATGTCGCGGGGAACAGGGAGTTCATCTTCACCGTGAAGCTCTTCCACGGCTTCACGCATACCTTTGAAGCAACCCGGAGCGACGTGCGGGCGGTGCATGAGCTTCTGGAGCCGCTGGCGTCCGCAGGCAAGCTGGGCGGCCTGCTCATCCAGTTCCCGTACTCCTTCACCAACATCAAAGAGCGCCGGATGTATCTGGTACAGCTTGCGAGAGTGCTCCAACCGCACCGGCTCTTCGTGGAGGTCCGGCACAACTCGTGGAACAGTCCGCTGATGTACAACTTCTTCCAGGAGAACAAGCTCCATCTGGTGAACGTCGACCTGCCGGGGATCAAGCAGCACATGCCGTTGACGTGCGAGGCGTGGAACGGCGCGGCCTACTTTCGCATGATGGGACGGAACATGTCGACGTGGGATCGGCCGTACCAGAAGGATCCGACCGGAAGATATCTCGTCAGCGACCGGTATCAGTATCTCTACAGCGACGGGGAGCTCGAGCATCTCCTGCATCTGATCGAGCAGGTCCGGCAGCGCGCGAACATCACGTTCGCGGTCTTCCACAACGATCCGCAGGCGAACTCGCTCGCGAATGGATTCCAGCTGCGGCACCTGGTGAGGAACAGGCATCGTGTCCTCGTGCCGCAGAACCTGGTGACGGCGTTTCCGGCGTTGAAGCAGATCAGCGCGTCGGTGAACGTGCAGCATCCGCTGTTCGCCGAGGTGTGACAGCGGATAAAGGGATGAATGGATGGACAGTCGAGGAATGGAGAGAGAGGATGGGAGGCGGATGAAACAGCGGATGAATAGATGAATGGATGGAAGACGGATGAAACAGCGGATGAATAGATGAATGGATGGAAGACGGATGAAACAGCGGATGAAGGGATGAAGAGATGAACAGCAGATGGAGGGAATGAAAAGATGAGCAGGGAGGAACTTGCGCAAAGAGTTGGAAGCTTGGGAAGGGCCCGAAGCTGAACGCTGATTGCTGACAGCTGATCGCTATCGATAAATTACTGCCGAAAGGGTGCGTCTATGGACAAAAAGTTTGTCGCAAAACGAACTCTTGTGATCAACGCGCCGGTCGCAAAGGTGTGGGATGCGCTCGTAAACCCCCGCATGATCAAGCAATACATGTTCGGAACGAACGCTGTCTCCGACTGGAAGGAGGGGAGTCCGATTGTTTTCAGAGGGGAATGGGAGGGGAAGAGGTATGAAGATAAAGGCGTGATTCTCCGGTTGGAGCCGGAACGGTTGCTCCAGTACACCCATTTCAGCCCGCTTTCGGGGCTGCCGGACACACCCGAAAATTACCACACCGTCACCGTTGAGATTTCCAGTCAGGGGATGCGCACTCTTCTCTCGCTCTCGCAAGACAACAACGCAAGCGAACAAGCGCGCGAGCACTCTGAGAAAAGTTGGGGGATCATGCTGGCAAGTCTGAAGGATCTGTTGGAGAAATAGATCGAACACGTTTCGATGGAAACCGAGCGCTGACGGCCGACTGCTGACTGCTATTCTTCCACCTCCTCCAAACACTGCGGCACATCGTTGCGGGGGTTGCTGACAAGCGGCGAGACGCGATAGGCTTTCAGCTTCTTGGCGGGGTACGGAACGAGGAGGGTTTTCAAATGGTCGGTGTCTTTATACTCCCGGTCGAGCCACTGCTCACAATGCTCCTCAGGAAGGATCACCGGCATGCGGTTGTGGATCGGGGCCATCAGCTCGTTCGGCTCGGTGGTGATGATGGTGTACGTGGGATGCTCTTTTCCTTCCGGATCCTTCCAGACGGAGAAGAGTCCGGCAAACATGAACGGGAACTCGTCCTTCATCCGGATGCAGATCGGATGTTTCTCCTCCACCTTCTTCGGCTTGCCGCGGACGTCGTGCGTGGTCGTGACGCGCTGCCACTCGTAGAACGCGTCGGCGGGGACGAGGCAGCGGCTTCCTTTGAAGTAGGGGGCGAACAACCTGCTCTGGTCCAGCGTCTCGGCTTTCGCGTTGAAGGAGGAGAAACTCGGCTTCCCGTCCTTCGACCAGTGGGGGATCAGCCACCACTGCATCCGCTCGGCGACGAGCTCCTCCTTGCGGACGGCGAAGACGGGCAGATGCTGCATGGGGGAAGCGTTGTAGCGAGGAAGCTCTTCAAAGACCTGGCCGGTCTGTTTCATCTTGTTGAGCAGCGTGAAGGTGGCGAAAACTTTCTTGCTGTCGATCAGGGCGTAGCGGCCGCACATCGTGATGTCTCCGATAAAGTGTTCTGAAAGTAGGAAATTACTTTTCGAGAAGCCAATGGTGCCTATCCTTCCACCTCGTAAGCCTGGGGAGATTTCCGACATCTCAACAAGGTCGTCGCATGATGGCGTCGGGAACCTGCCGGTTTCGTCGCAGACGCTGGTGCAGTCGTTTGTCGCGCCGCCCGGGAAAGTCTATTTGTTGTACGGCGATAGCATGATCTTCCAGCTGTCGCTCAGGATGGCGGCCCATGCGATGGCGAAGGGCAACCCCATTGCCGTCGTCGATGGGTGCAACCGGTTCAACGTTCACCTGCTTTCACGCTTTGCACGGGAGCGGCGTCTTGATCCGGACGAGTTTCTGAACCGCATTTTTATCTCGCGCGGGTTCACCTGTTACCAAATGGAGCAGGCGGTCAGCGGCCGGCTGCCGCTGTTCCTTAAATCCATCGGCTCTACTATCGCGATGATCTTCGGCCTGCTGGATACCTTCTATGATGAGCAGGCACGATTCCGGGAGGTGCAGCAGATCCTCCGGCGGGTGCTCGGGACGCTGCAGGAGATCAAGGCTGGCGGCGCTTCCGTCTTGCTGGCGTGCACGGAGTGGAACGTCCTGCCGGAGGAGCGCAACCAGTTGTTTGCGACGCTCAAGGCCGGTGTGGATCGAATCTACCGCCTGGAGCTCGATGAAACAGA
>CAYZRX010000016.1:0-32820 GCA_964480945.1 uncultured Ignavibacteriaceae bacterium
AGGAGATATAGACGATCGCGAACGAGAGCAACGTCCTCGAGCGGGCTGAGCGGCGTGCTGGCGAGGAACGTCTCAGCCGGTGTCACCCGGAGGAGCTCGCCGTGATCCGAGAACCAGTAGAGAGTGTCCTTCGCAGCCACAACGATGCAATCCTCTCCGACGTCGAAGCCGCGCGCGCCGCTCAGGGTCCCGAGTCCGATAGTCCGCATGTAGTTGCCGAAGTAATCGTATTCGAGGAGCCGCTGCTTCTCCAGGACATAGACGTGATCGTTGGAGCCCACGAGGATCTTGATGGGCACCTCGAGCTTCCCGCGCTGATCATCGATTCCGCCGAAGGAGCGTTCGAACACAGCGCTGCGCACAAACTTCATGACGCGCGAATTGTCCCCGTCCAGAACGAACATGTCGCCAAGGTGCGAGAGGGCAACCCCGAGAGGGTAGCCGAACCGTGCCGCCACAACGTCCGTATCACGAGTGGAGAACGAGGAGACGAAATTAAGAAAACGATCGAAGCGTTGTATCCGATGGTTGTTGTAGTCGGAGACGTAGACGTTGAGGCCGTCTGTGGTGAGGCCGGTAGGCCGGTCGAACGTGGTCGCCGTCCACCCGTAGCCCCCGACGGCGGCAACCGCTGAATCGCTGTCGTTCAGGAGGAAGACGGCGTTGCGCTCCGCATCGATGACGTAGATCCACCCTTGAGGGCTGACCACGAGGCGCGTAGCCTGTTGAAAGGAGCCGACTGCGCGTTGTTCAACAAACAGCGTGTCCGGAGCGTTTGCGGGAAGAATGTTGGTAGCAACAAACAGCAACGCCGCTATTGAAGATAGCGCTGCCATTGGCTATCCTGCAGTTCGCCCCTTTTGGTCGAATTCACGAGGATATAATCCCCGAAGCCGGTCCGCTCGACAAAGTCGAATTCGACGCCGTTCTCGATGGAGTAGTAGTGCCAGACCTCGTACGGCTTGGCGTCCACTGAGGAAGGATACCGCTCGATCTCATCCGGCTCACCGTAGACGAGGAAGATCCTTCCACGATCGGTATTCCACCCGGGCCTCCCCAGCGCATGGAACCGTTGATTGGCAACAGCCACCCTTCGCAGGTAGGCCGAGCGCGTGATCCCGGGCTGCCCCCCCCTCCCCGATTGCACTTCGCTCCAGAACTTCGCGAGAAACTCCCGGCGCCCTTCCGCCGACGTAATCTGCGAGAACATTTTCACTTCCTGGTCGGTGGCGAAATACTGCACTTCGCGAAACTCCTTTTCCAGCTCATCGGCCGACAGGCCGGCCAGCTCAGCCGCGCTCATCGATGTGGATCTGACGTTGGCCGCTTTGAGATGTGGATTGTAGATGAAAAACGTCTTCTGGTTCTCCGCGATCGGCGACCCTTCGGTATCGGACAGAAGGATCCGGAACCGGTATTTCCCCGACGGGATGGATGCGACGTTCGTCGCTCCAGCCTCCACGGCATCCTTGACCCCGTACTTGCGGTTCTTCGATGCCTCTTTGACGACCTTCCCATCATTCCCCACGACCTGGGTTTTCACGGAATAGGTCTGCTCCGGATCGAGATTGTACATCTCCACATAATTGAACATCATCGGATAGGAGGCGACGCCGAAAACCAATGTGGGATTCGGCATCACTTCGAGCGAGTTCTTGTAGAACAGGTCCCCCTTTTTCTCGGAGGTCTTGACGCTCGAGCAGAGCTCAAGATCGCTGGCGGCGACATCCGGGTCATATCCCTTCAACGAAAGCGGCAGAGAGATGCTGTCCCTCCGTCCCGGATCAAGAGAGTCGAATACCAGAGCCTCCAGCGTGTAGTCACCGAAGGGGAGCGCATATCCTGCCTCGCTTATGACCGTCGAGTGGAGCGCCCTATCAGTTGTGTCGGATATGGAAAGCGGGACATTTGACCGATTGTGCACGACGTAGGAACCGGTCGAATTGTCCTTGATTCCCGTTACAACCTTCAGAAGCCCGGCATAGCGACCATCGCGGAGCTCATAACACGCAAGCGCGGGATAAAACCCGTAGTAGATCTCAAGGTATGCCGTGGTATCGTTGTTCCTGAATCGCGCATAGTCCAGATTGAGCACCAGCCCTGCAGAGGGCACGAGCCGCTGCTGCCCCCAGAGGACCGAGCAGCAGAGCATTATCAGAAAGAAAACGCCGTAGACTTTTTTCATGGCCCCTCACTCCTTTCACCTCAATATATCAATCTGACAGCAGGTTTGCAAGCAGCCGGTACGCTCCGGCGTGCACATTCAAGAATTGCGGAAGAAGCGCAAGATCGACATACGTGATCGTGCCCGCTCCCTTTTTCCACTGAACGATCAGCGCGTTTCCGTCCCGAGCAACTTTCACCGGAACCTCCGCCGCCCCCGACACCCTGGCTGACACCTGGTTGTACGCCATTCGAGCGATCCAGCTCGTCCAGTCCTCGGGATAGATGACGTTGGGGCTCCTGATCAACAAGGAAGTCGAGTCGGCTTCCACGCCCGTCTCTTCATCATAGGAGCTTGTTGCCGTGAGCTCCAGATCGTCGAGCAGCGGATCCTTCTTCCATGCGACGGCGTCCTGTGCAAGGAGGATCAGATGGCCTCCCCGTTCCGCAAACTGTTCCAGGTCGGCTTTGTGCTCCTGGATCCCCGGCTCAAGCGAGAGGAGCCGGTGATCCAAAAGGATGACCTGATAAGAGGCCAGGTTCCTCGAGAAGTCTGAGTTCACCTTCAGGGAACTCCACGTCACCCCGATCCGCCGAAGGGCATCCTCCGTAGGGCTATTCTCAAGACCTGTCACGAGTGCGACCCTCTTCGATGAGTCGACCCGAACGTCAAATCGCCGCGCTCCAAAGCGCGCAACCTCCTGCATCTCGATTTTCACGGGAATGACGTACGTCCCTTCCCCGAGGGGCCGCCTCCAGGAGAGGATCAGCGTGTCTTGCACGGACTGATCTTTGACGTTCAAATGAAACTGACGCTTCGGAGCAAAGGCAAGCGAATCGTTGACCTGTACGGAATCGAGCACCCCGTCCCGCGAATGATTCGTGAGCCGCACGATCACCCGCTCCGACGGAATCGCCCGCACGACGGGGGTGAGCACCTCGATCGTGAAGCGCGGACAAAACTGCACAGGCACGACAACCCGGTACTGGAAACTCTCCTCCCGTTTCGTCGACTCCCGCAGGATCACGAACATCAAAACGCTCCCTTCGCTGGTCCTCGACAGACCCGCCAGGCTGGCGGGGAGGTCATACTCCATGCGCTGGGGGGAGAGAATCCGGTACTCCTTCTTGACCTCCAGGGGGAACTGCTTGTCGTGCGATTCGTTGATCACCCATCCTTGATCCGTTCCGAGAAAATAGATCTTCGTACTTGTATCGGGCTTGAAACCCTTTACGCTGTCAATCTTCAAAATCGTCAACTGTCGCTCGGCAAGGATAGAGGGGCTCAGCGTGTAGTGCACTTGCACTCCCATGATCGTTGTCCGGAGGTCTTCCAGGGCGATCTTCCAGTGCACGGCCGCGACCCGCTCCTGCGGTGTCAAGAACGAAGCCCGCCAGAGCACCCGATCAACCGAATCCACCATCGCGGTGAAATCGCCGAGGAGTTTGGCTGTGCTCGCGCGAAGCCTCGGGCCCTTTAGCGTAATCCCCGTCAGGGCCTCGATTTGTCGTTCAAGGCTTCTCAGGCTCGGCGGGAGGGCTCTCGGAAGCCCTTCCTCCACCGTGCGAAGCCGACGGGTCCGGCGCGGATACACTTGCTCGTAGGTAACGCTGGTTGCGCTCTCGCCCTGCCATTGCCGCCGTTGAACGATAAGCGACGCATAGGCCCCCGCGGCCTCCTCACCGATCTCACGGTATGATTTCTTCCAGATGGGATGAACCCTTCCGATGGGAGCTTGGACTCCCTTCCCTCTCCCGTCGTCGACCAGCAACCGTCCGACCGCCCATTGGGAGGGCCCACCGCTCGGCGAGACCTTTGTCGCTTCTGCACGCCTAATTGCACGCACGAGAACACTCTGGAAAACTTCTGCCTGCGGGCTTTTGACACCACGAGCCCAGTCGCGGGGGACGAGAATGATATCCGGCCGAAAGTTAAGGAGGAGCTTGACCAGCCGGGTTCGAAGGGTATCTATTTCCCATCTCGCCCGAACGAAGCCCGTGTCCGATGCAGCAGCGATGTCCGGCATATTGAGGAAGTAGGCCCCACCGCCAAGCAGCTTCATGGCATTGGCGGCAGCTTCCCGCCGTTCGGCAGCGAGCTGGTTCGGATACTCTCCCCTGATGTCACTTTCACCTGCCTCCCCATTCGTCACATACGCGCTGAAGATCCGGGCGCCCCGACCCAGGCGAAAATACGCGAGGGTCGCAAAATCCTCATATCCCGGCTGCAGAGAGATTGAAAGGACGGTCAGCCGGGAGCGGGCATCCCGAGATCGCTGGTAACGAGCTGCATAGCCGGTCTCGGGGAAATACTGTGCCTGCGCGGCCAGAGGAATGCTGAGAAGAAACAAGAGGCGAACGAAGAGCTGCCGAGTCTGCATTTTAGCGAGAGCTATTTTCGAGTTGATTGATCGCTGAATTAGTCTTCTATTGAGATCGATGCCGGTGCTATTCCATAAGAATAGTCTTGCAAACCTCACCCTAACCCTCTCCTAATCCCGATCAAAAACATCGGGACACAAGAAGCGTGAAGGAGAGGGAACGTGTCATAGGAATTTCGCTGCTGCCAGAAGGCATGACCAAGTAAACAAGCCCCTCCCCTATGAGGGGAGGTACGCCTGTCCGCCGTTCTCTTTGGCGGAGTGGGGTCTCATCCTCTGCTTCTCTTCTTCAATACCGACCCCTACACTTGGGCCTCTCCCTACCATCTCGGCCGAGGAGCCACACTCTGGACTTCGCCTACCAGAGCTCCTCAGCCACCTCCGCGAGGATGGCGGCCAGCCGGATCATCTCAGCACTACCATTTTGTCCGTCGTCGTGCGTCCGTCGAACTGCAAGCGACAGAAGTAGACTCCGGAGGAGAGCGCACGCCCATCGAAGCTCAAATCATACGTCCCTGCGCGTCTCACGCCGGCGACGAGTGTCGCCAGTTCTTGTCCGACAAGATTGTAGATTTTCAACGTTACTTCTCCGTCGACGGGAATGGAGAAGGTGAAATTGGTGACCCGCGCGAACGGGTTCGGATAATTCGGCCAGAGAGTAAACGCCGGGGGGTCGCTCGCGTACATGAGGACAGCCTGGCGCCCAAGTCGCTGATAGTACAGCGCGCGGTCACTCGATACGTCGGAGGCATACGAGAGCCCCTCCGGGCTCTGTCTGAGGAGCAAGGAGAAGAACGTGCAGGCCGCCAGATACGATCCCTCCAGTGTCGGGTGGTTGTTATCCCGGAGCCAGAGCCCGATGGACGGATCCCCCTGGAACGCCAGCCGCCAGGCGAGTCCGACAGGACAAAGCTGGGCGGAGAGTTCGCGGGCGATGTGCCGATAGGCGGCCGTGAGGGAATCTTGCATATCGAAGAAATTCTTGAACACCGGGCTCGAGTGGGAGCCGTACGTCTGCTGGCCACCCTCCTTGCGCGCCCACGTCATGAAAAAGACGGTACGTGCCCCGACCCTCTTTGCCAGCGAATCGAGGGCTCGTGCAGCCGGGTACATACTGTTGTCCCGCAGGTACGGAATCACGGGCAGCACGCTCTGTTCCTGCAGGACAACGTAGTTCCACCGCTTCTCCATGATCTTGTCTATCGTCCCCTCGAAGTTCGCGTGCTGCTCCAGCGTGGAGCCGCTCACCGTGCTTTCGTCTACATCCACCTTCCAGCCCGCAGCCCTGGCCAGCTCCGCGAACATCGCCGGCATCTCGTTGTTTTCCGTCAGGCTGTTCCCAATAAAGAGAACCCGAATGGTGTCGCCTTGCTGCGCTCTGGCGAGCGAAACGAGCGTGATCGATCCCAGGAGTGCCAGGATCGCCAGGGGGACGCCTCCCCGCCTCCCTCTCAGGTTCAGCATACGTACCCGCGGCAATTGGACGAAAAAGAAAGGCTGCCCGAGAAGGGCAGCCTTTCTCTGCTAAAGCCAACAGCATCGGCTGTCTAGAAGTCCACCTTCAACGAGAACACTTGATTTGCGTTGAAGTATTGGACCTGCCGATACCCGAAGTCGAGCGTAATGCCGGTCGTGCCCGCCTTGTAATTCAGACCGATCCCGAACGTGCTGCCGAAGATGTTCTCCTCAGCGCTCGGAATCGTGCTGTACCCGCCCCGGGCGACGAGCGTTACAACGTCGAGGTTGAGTCCAACCTCGAGCCCGCCCCGATACTCGTCGTAATACAGGTTGTTGTTCGAGAATGTCCCGTTCACCCCTCCGAAGAAATTGTCTCCAAAGGAGCGATCGTACGACAGGCCGAACTCGACGAGGGCAGGCAGCTCAAAGCTTGCTGCCTGTACCTGGTATTTCTGAACGGGACGGAGGCCGTCCGTGATCAGTGCGCCGCGATACAGTCCCGGTCCGTTGAACGTCATGGACGGGCCGATGTTCTTGATCGCAATCCCGACCGTCAGGCCTTGCACCGCCAACAGCCCTCTGTACTGGATGCCGAAATCGAAGCCGAAGCCGGACGCCGAGACTTGGTCAATCGTCTCGCTGATGATCTTGCCCGTGACTCCGACCGCGACGGCATCGGTAAGGCTGCGCGCGTAGGTGAACCCAATGGTCACATACGTCGGCGTGTAGAACCGCCCGGTCTTCCCTTCGGGATCATCTTCCGACGTCAACGGGATGTTCCCAAAGCTGAGCGACTTCATGCTTACGCCGAGGCTGCCAAAGTCCCCGAATTTGCCCGCAACCGCACCATACAGGACGCTGATGTCGGCGATGTATGACATCGACGAAACCATCGCCTGGGCTGATCCGGGCATTTTCCCAAGCCCGGCAGGGTTCCAGTGAATGGATTCTACACCGTTCGATGTTGCGATGCTCGACCCACTGAGCGCCATATCTCTGGCTCCAATGGGGATGAGCAACTCGGGAGCCGCTACGCCCCCGGCCCTTGGATTCTGTGCAGTCACAACGCTTACACCGAGAAGGACAACACAGAAAACCAGGACTGCCAAGCGTGTTGTGTGTGACTTCATAACATATTCTCCTTCAGTAGTTTTCAAGTTAACCATGGTCGTTTAATACAGATCGAGCAATTCCTGCTCTTGGATCACGGCTAGCTTGAGCACCTTGGAACCGACTCCTGGTATGTCGATGTAAGCGATGTACATACCGCTTGCCACTGGGTAGTTGACATCGTTCAGAAGGTCCCACTTCAGGAACGACGATGCGTCGCTCTTGTGCAGCACCCTTGCCAACTGGCCCGCCAGGTTGAAGATGCGTACCGTAGCCTGTTGTGGCATGTTGATGAAGGTGACGAACTTGCTGAACCTGCTCGTCTCCTGTGAGTTAATGCAATAGTACGGGTTCGGGAAGACGTTGATCCTGTCGAGATCGGTCTTCTCCACAGTCGCATCACCCGATTGGACCGCGGGCGCCGTGAAGGAGAACGTCACGGTCGGGGTATTCGGCTTCGTGGTCAGGATCCGGAACACCGTTCCTGTCGCCGGCAAGAGCTGGTTTACGTTGGCTGGGAACGTGGCGTCACCCACGCTGCCGCCGTTGAAGTTCACCAGGACGAAACGCGCCATCACCTCGTCCGCTGACTGGTTCATGTCGGCCACCCACGCATCATAACCGGCGTGACCGGGTGCCATATTCACCGGGTTGTACCAGTAGATCCAGTCCGTCTCAGGATCGTTGTCACCGCCCGAGATAGCATGGTCAGTGCCATCGAGGTCGAAGACATCGTCTTCGTTGGTGTCATAGAGCAACGGCAACAACCGAACGTCATCGCTCGGATCATCGGGTGTTCCGACACCGATGTTCCACAGCTCGAACGGGACGTCGATCATGATGTCATCCGTGAAGGCCGTCTCGGCCTTACCGCCCGCCGCCGTGAAGCGCATCTCGAAATCGTACGGGACGATCCTATCGAAGTTGTCGTTCCGCGCCACCCGGCTCTTGAACCAGGTGAAGCTAAAGCTTCCGCCGACATCGCCGGATTCAATGCCCCACAAACCGCCGCCGGGGACATTCGCCACCTGCGGCCGATCGAAGCCATTGACCAAGGGGAACCCACTGGAGTTAAACGCAAACGCCGCCATATCCGGCGGGTCGACCGGGCCAGATCCGTTGGCCACGCACTCGAATCCCTTGAAGTCATTCGGCGCTCCCGACACTTTGACCATGATGCCATCCACGATCGGCGAAAGCACGTCAGCCTTCTGGTTCGCGATGTTCGAAAGCAGGACTTTGTTCGTGGTCTTGTCGGTCAGGTTCCACGTTGCGTCCGCGTTGAACGTGATCTGGTACGTGTCTCCCGTGCTCACCTTGGGGTTGATCACGATCGGAAGGACGTACCCGTCGCTCTGACCGGTCTTCGTAATCGGCGCAATCGTGTCTCCGTAGGCGGTCGCGTAGATGGTGCCAAATTCCGGCCCATGCGGGGTGACCTTGTAGATGATCGGAGGCGACTCAAGCGCCTTCGGCAGGAAGCCGGTCACCGTCGCAACGCTGTAGGCCGTCACTGCGAGGTAGTAATCCCGGCCATTGTAGATCTTCGCCAGGTCGTTCAGCTTGTCCTGGTCGAAAACATACGTCCGCTGGATGCCGCTGTTGGTCCCGAACTGCACAGGAACCTCAACAATGACACCGGACACCGGCTGCAGGTCCGTCACCACTGCCGGGTCATCGGGGGTGTCGAACGTGACCAGCCTCTTCGCGTCGGCGATCGAGCTGCTCGTCGGAGGGAACTGATACACATTGTACCCCTCAAACCGATAGCCACCCGGCTGAGCGACCTTGTTCTCAATGTCATTCACCTTGCTTTGATCATCGCCCCACTCCAGGACGACTTTCTCATTCAGCTCCGCTATTCCCACTTTTGGTGCCGGTGGGGGCTTCGGAACCTGGAACAGAGCATCGAACGTGTTCTGGACGAACTGGTCGTTGAACTTCATCACCGCCACGCTCGACAACCTGTCCGCACCCAGACCGACTACAAAGCCCAGAACGACATCTTCGGTGTCCCCCGGAGACATGAAGAACGGTCCCGAGTTCAGCAGGATTCGCCGATCGCCCGGTGCAAAGGAATAATCCGTTCCCTTGCCATCCAGGAAGCCGGTCTGCGTTACCGGATCGCCGCTCTCCGGGAAATTCGTGTATCCGAATGGCCCCGAGTTGTAGCGTGAGTAGGTATCGCCGAACACCCCTGCCGGCGCATACCCCTGCAACATGGCATACCACTGGAACGTGCCGTCGTTGTAGTGGGCTGAATTTCCGGGAGGATCGCTGTACGGGCTGCCGGCGGAAAAGTACGCGAACGATGACATCGGCAGGTTCTTCTTTCCGTAAATCCTCTTCAGATCGAAGATCGCCGAGTCACCTGGTGCAGCGACCTCCGGGCCGGCCAGGAAGTCGTAGCCCGAGCAGGGAGGCGGGAGATTGAACTTGGCGAACGTGTTATCGACCGGATTGCCGTTATAGACAAATCCTATGCTCATGGTCGAATCGCAGCCCACCAGATCATCGCCGGCGTTCCCGAGGTCGATGTCCGACCACTGACAGACATACATGTTGTCGATGTACATCGCACCGGTTGTGCCGCCGCCGATATCGATACCGCCCTTATTGATCATGCGGTACCGGCTGAAGTAGATGTTTCCCATCGCATCCGTTCGCTTGTATCCCCATATCGTCTTTTGGATCTCCATACCCGACGGTTCCGATCCGACGAACCGGATCGACTGGCTCCGATCCAGGTCGTTGTACACATTCCAGATGACCTGGTCTGCCGGGGAGTTGATATCTGCACCGGCCACGCCCGGCTCGTCGTAGTGGCCGCTAGTCAGGCTGTCCGGTGTAAACGCTACGCCGAACGGCGGAGGTGCCTGGTAGCCGGGAACCCCGTTGCGCTCAATGTAGGGCGCGCCGTATTGAACCGGCCACTCCTTCCAGTCGGTGTCATACTGCTGCTTGATCGCATCCATCTGCGACTGCGTGACGGCATTCGCGTCCGTCAGTTCGTTCGACGTCTGCGCATCATACTTCAGCTCGGCATCGTTCATGAAGTAGTAGTCACGACGAACCCTGTAGCAGCGTACATCCGCATCAGCCGGATTCGCAGCAGCAGCAGTCGCACCAAATCCCGTGACCCTTCCTGCCCTGATACCGACATACGTGCTGGCAGAGTAAGTCGACCCTTCAATTCGGATCGGCTGAACGGAGGGCTGTTGGGTCTTGGCTGCATCGAGGTAGAATTGACCACCCCAGATGAAACCGTCTTCATACACGACGTTTCCCGTCCCCACCGGATAGTAGACACCGTTGTCACCTCCCGGCGAGTGGTTCGAGTTACCGTCATACTTGGTCCACGTCGTGATGTTGTTGATGTTCAATATCTGCCACTGGGGCTTGCCAGTGATCTTGCTCAGAGACTGCGGCTGCTTCACCTTGGTTCCAGGTAACTCGGAGCCAAGCGCAACCGACCAGAGCAAGAGAGCACCGACGGCGATCACCACCAGCGCGATGGTTAGTTTGCTCTTTGCCATACTCGTAACTCCTTGAGAAGTTTCTCTAAGTTAGGTTCTTTGAACTACCCTGAGAGACTACATCTCTATCCTTGCACCAACTCGGATCTGGCGAGGCGTGCCAAAGACGTCACCACGGTAGGTCTGGACACCCCATCTGTTATCGAGATTGATTGCACGATAGAACGCTTCGTAGTTCGGAATCTCCTTGTATGGCTGGGCAAATGGGCTCTTCAGCCATCCGTCATCGTACGGTGTGCCCGTATTCGGATACACATCGATGACCTGCTTCGAGTTCAGCAAATTGAGGACATTCGCATAGATCTCAACATTCAACGATCCGAGGTAGATCATCTTGCTGAGGTTCAGATCCATATTGAACACCCAGGGGGTCGTCGAGCTGTTGACCGGCTCAACCGGGTTGCGGAACCGAGCATCGCGAAGAGCGTAGACGCCGATGTTCCACGGACTCGCCTGACCGAGGTTCAACGGCTCCGCAATCTTCGTGTATGGATGCCCGCTGTTGAACGTCATCAACAGGTTCACGCCAAACCCTTCGAGAACCGGACCCCCGTCGCCCTTCGCGAACCGATAGTCGAGAAGGATGGTGCCTACGTGGGTCTGGTTGAACGGCTGGGCTGCTACGAAGTTCGGGAACCGGGCTTTGATCTCGTCGCTCGTCGCAACCGAATTCGAAGCGGAGCTTGCACCGGTGCCGACAGCGTCGGAGAGCGTGTAATTGACCCTCGCCTGCAAGCGCTCTGTCCGGCGGAGCTCAAGTGTCAGCTCGACGCCCTTCACCGTCCCGAAGTCCGTGTTCTGGTACGACGTGAAGATCGGGTTGCCGATGGAGTTATATATGCGCCGGAGCTGCAGCTGCTCTTTTGTATCCCTGTAGAAGCCGGTGAGCGTGAACGCAAGGTTCGACGTCACGACCTGACGGATACCCATCTCGAACAGCGTCGTCCGCTCGGGCCGAGCCGTGAAGCCAAGGCCGCCGCCCGTGAACGATCGCGTGTTCGGATTGACCGCATTGCTGATCCTATTCTCGGTGTCGTACAGCTGGTCCAACCTCGGCATCTGCACGTACTTGCCATACTGCGTGTAGAACACCGTCTTGTCGGACACGGGGAACGAGAAGCTGATCCGCGGCAGCAAGAAGCTGAACGCCTTGGTGGTCGTGAAATCGTCCTCCGGAATGATGTTGAGGTTTTGATCCACCGGCACATCCTGATAATCGTACTGACCGGTCTGCTCGTTGAGCGTCGGATCGACCATCAACATCTTCGGGTCCATGTACTCGTAGCGCAGACCGACGTTCAGGATCAGATCGTTGAACTCGAACTTGTTCTGAACGTAGGCCGCGGCAAACGTCGGCTTATAGGGTGCATCCACCTTCGAGGAGACGCCGGGGACGTTGTAGCCATCCGTCGAGTTGCCCTTGTAGTCATAGCCGTACGTCCGAATGTCACCAGCATTCTCCCAGCGGATGCGCTTCAAGCGCTCATCGACCGGAATGCCCTTCGTGATGTCGGATCCATACACGATGTTGTCCGTATCGAACACACCGTCCTTGTTCGGATCCAGGAAGGTCAAGAGGCTGCTGATGCTATTGACCGCATACGAACGCATGACCCACGACTCGATGTTACCGCCCGCCTTCAACTCCCACGTTGAATTCACCTGGGAGGTCAGGTCGACGTTGGCGCCGATCATATTCTGCTGGTTCTTGTTGTAGGCGTTGTTCGGTCGGTCCGGGTCCTGAAACAGGAATTTCTGGATGATGCTCATCGACTGCGGACCCGAATATCGATCCGACCATTGGTTGATAACGCCCGGAAATCCCGCGTTCGCGTTTGCAGCGCTGTCGGAATATGACATCCAGTTGTCCCCGAAGGTCTTATCGTAGGTCCGTGCATGCCGATTCTGCATCGAGACGCCGACCTCGTAGAACGTCGTCGGATTGATGATGTGCGTGAGCTTCACAGAACCCGCATACGTGATCGTCTCGTTGCGCGTGTCTCTGGCATCTTTGACGAAATAACTGGCGCCAGTGTAAGCCATAACACCCGGCCAGCTGTTGCCATTGATCGACGTGTTGATGTCATAGTACCCGTTGACACGCAGCTTCAACGGAACGTCGGCTAGCTCTTTCAGATCGAACACGACATTGCCCTGACCGGTGTTGATCTGGGTCCAGTTGTCGTACAAATAGTTCTTGACGAAGCTGATCGGTCCGGGCAACGCCTTGCCGGCGTTGTTTTGGATGTTCAACCCGTCATCGACGAGACCGTCAAACTCGAACGGCGTGAGGAACCTCGGCTGGTCATCTCGCCGGAAGTTGTGCTGCCCAGCCAAAAAGAACCGGACGCCACTGGTGACCGGACCACTCACGGTCGCAACAGCGTTCCGGTAACCGTAGGCTGCAGTGCCGAGGAACTGCTTACCGGGTTTCGCAAAATCGTCGGTCAGATAGTCAAGGGAGAATCTCAGCTGACTGCCGCCCGTTCGCGTCGTCGTGCGAACTACGCCCGACATTGCACCGCCGAGCTCTGCCGTCATGCCGCCCGTCTGCAGCTGAACTTCCTCGATCGCGTCCCGGATCGAACTGTAGTTCTCCGAGGCGTACAGAGGATTTGTCGCATTCGCCCCGTCAACATAGTAGGCAACCTCACCCGCACGACCGCCGCGGATGTACAGGTTCCCTCCCTGTTGAACGACGCCAGCGTCCAGCGCGACGATGTTCTGCACACCGCGGAACGGAATATACTGGATCTCTTCCGCCTGAGTGATGCGAACAGTATTGGTGGTGTTGCGCTGAATCAACGGCCGCTCCGCCACGATCTCAACGGCTTGAATCTGTATCGATGAGCTCGATAACTGAAAGTCCTGAGTGGTCGTCATGGTCGCGCTCACCCGGATGTTCGAGATCGTCACCGAGGCATAGCCGATGTAACTTACCTTCACCGAGTACACACCCGCCGGAATAGTCAGGACGATGTAGTCACCGTTCACATCAGTCGCAGCGCCCAAACTCGTTCCTTCGACAGTGACGTTCGCGCCGATGAGCGCTTCGCCTGACTCTTTATCGGTCACCTTGCCACGCAACTTGCCTTCTTGCGCCGACAGGAGAGCCGGTAGGAGCAGCAAAGCGGTGAAAGCCACGAGGAGCTTACGAAGCATAGCATACCTCCTTTGAGTGTGGTAAATGTGAATTAGAAAAGGATGTAAGAGTCGATGTCCGCGCCAGGGACAATCGGCAGGTAGAACTGAGGAAACGCAGTCACAAGGTATTCTTCGAGCGTCCAAAACGCCGAGCCACTCGAACTAGCAGATCACCTCCTTCTCGATGGAATGCTAATTGAGATGGGATATTTCAGGGTCAAGCTGGTTGAATATATAACTTGTTGCAGCGTTTGTCAAGTGGAAATTCACGAGAAGCCCGGAATATCAACATATGCCGCATATTGACGAATATGTCAACACCATCGCTGATGAGCGCAACCGACGTGGCGGTTACCCCGAATCCGCCAAACTCGGCCCGCGCATCAGAGCTTCACTGCCCTGACCTCAAAGACCCCATCGATCTTTCCGAGCTTCTTGAGCACGCTCGGAGCCATCGCACCGTCAACGTTAATGACAGTAAGCGCCCTTCGGCCGGGCTGGTCGCGCCCCAATGAAAGGCCCGCAATATTTATTCCTTCGGCAGCGAGGATCGCGCCCACACCTGCCAACATGCCAGGCCTGTCGATGTTGGAATAGAACAAGAGATACCCTTCCGGGTTGACCTCGAAATGAAAGTCGTCGATTCGGACGATCCGTGGATGTATGTTCCCAAAGACAGTCCCGGAGAAACGGCGCGCCTCCTTGTCCGTCTCGTACCGCACGGTGAGGAGATTCACGTAGGAATCCTTCTCACTTTCTTTCTGCTGCTCGACAAGGAGGCCGACTTCCTCCGCGATCGCCAGCGCATTCACCAGGTTCACCGGCTCGGACATGACGTGGGCGAAGATTCCCTTCACCACCGCGGCAGTGAAGAGTTCGAGCGACTGAAACAGCGACGATCCGCTGCATGTGACGACGACCTTCTTGAGCTGACCGTTCATCAGCTGCGCCACGAGGCTGCCCAGTTTCTCGGCCAGCACGACGTACGGTTTCACCTTTTCTTCGAGAGCCGTACGAAGCGGCTCGGCATTGACGACACCCGAAACTCCGCGCTCTTTGAGGAAGTCGATGACCTGGAGGGCAATCTGACGAGCAACTTTTTCCTGGGCCTCCTCCGTCGATGCGCCGAGGTGCGGCGTCGCGATTACGTGTGGATGCTGAAGAAGCTCAAGATTGCCCGGAGGCTCCTTCTCGAAAACGTCGAGAGCGACCCCGCCGACCTTCCCTGATTTCAATCCTCGGAGGAGGGCTCCTTCGTCCGCGATCCCGCCGCGCGCACAGTTGATGATCCGGACGCCGTCCCTGCACGCGGCGATCGCACCGTCGCCGATCAGCCCGCGAGTCTCCTCCGTCAGCGGTGTGTGCACCGTGAGGAAGTCCGAGCGCCGGTAGAGCTCATCGAGTGAGACGAGCTCGACTTTCATTTTCGAAGCGACCTCTGCAGATGTCACGGGGTCGTACCCGATCGTCCGCATGCCGAACGCCTGACACCGGAGAGCTACCTCCCTGCCGATCTTGCCGAGGCCAATGATGCCGATCGTTTTTTCGAAGAGCTCCATGCCGACATACTTCGTGCGTTCCCATTTCCCCTGCTTGAGCGATTCGTTCGCCTGCGGTATGTTCCGGCAGAGTGCAAGAAGCAATGAGAGCGTGTGCTCCGTAGCCGCGATCGTGTTGCCGCCCGGCGTGTTCATAACCACGATGCCGCGCCGCGTCGCCGCATCCACGTCAACATTGTCGACGCCCGCACCCGCCCGACCGATCACTTTCAACTTCTTGGCCGCGGCAATCACCTCGCTCGTCACTTGTGTCCCGCTGCGGATGATGAGGGCATCGTAGGCGTCGATGGTTCTCAGGAGCTCCTCGGCAGGCAGTTTCGGTCTGAGATCGACCTGAAAGTCTTCCTTGCGAAGAAGACCGGCACAAACGGGGTCGAGAGGATCACTGATGAGAATTCGCATGGGCATGATTCACTGTGCAGCGTCGTTCAGCTCGTGTGGCGCCGCGGCTCGATTGATAGTAGGTCGAAATGATATTTCGACCCGTAGGGAACACATCACAGTGAGGTCGTCGTGAACGCCGACCCGCCGGCTGGGATCCCGGACCGGAGAAGTGACGCTTGCGTGGCCCGAACGCCGCTCCCGAGTTCGAGAGCAAAGCCGCATTCCTTGAGCACCATCTCCACCGCTGAGACGATTGTAACCATATCCAGCTCGTCGTAATAGCCGAGATGTGAGATGCGGAAGATCTTGCCAGCATACGCCTCCTGACCGCCGGCAATCGTGATTCCGTATGTCTTTTTCAGGGTGTTATTGAATACCTTCCAGCCGATCCCCTCCGGCAGCCAGACAGGCGTGACGGCGTAGGAGGGAGAGTCTGAAAAGAGCCTCAACCCCATCGCCTTGATGCCTTCCCTCAAAGCGACCGCGAGCCGTTGATGCCTCCGCCAGATATTCTCGATTCCCTCCGCCCGGATCATTTGAAGCGCCGCGTCGACGCCTATGATAAGAGAGACCGCAGGCGTCCAGGGGGTATCATTTGCCTCGTACGATTTCAACGCCCTTCGGAGGTCGAAATAGAATCTGGGCAACGTCGATTGTTCCGTCGCTTCGATGGCACGGGGGCTCAGAGCCACGAACGCCAGGCCCGGCGGGATCATCAATCCCTTCTGCGATCCGGTGACGCACACGTCGATGCCCCACTCGTCGAATCGCATCTCGTGGGCGCCGACGGCCGTAATGCCATCGACGCAAACGAGCGCGTTCGAATTCTCACGAATGACACGAGCGAGCGCCCGAACGTCGGTCGCTGTCCCCGTAGACGTCTCGCTATGCACGAGATAGACGGCCTTGGAATCGGGGTTCTTGCGGAGTGCGTCGACAATCTGGTCGGCGGTCGGAGCCTTCCCCCATTCCACCTTCACTTCGACCGCGTTGAGTCCGAACATCCTCGGCATCTTCACCCACCGCTCGCCGAACTTTCCGCCGTCCACGGAAATGACCGTGTCGCCGGGAGAGAAGAGGCTGACGAAGGTCGCCTCCATCCCGCCGGTCCCCGAGCTGGCGAGCGTGAGGACGGGATGCTGCGTTTGAAACAGGTACTTCAGGTTCTCATTAACGCGCTTGAAGATCTCGTTGAACTCAGGATGACGGTGGTGAATGATCGGCTCCGCCATCTTCAACATCACGGTTTCCGGGACGGGTGTCGGTCCCGGCGTGTACAATCGATTTTTCACGCTGCCACCTTTACGAGTCCATCAAAGACAAATACAAAGAAAAATAGTGAACAGGGCATCGACAAGCAAGGGAATAGCGATAGTAGAGCAACGACCGGGCGGGAGATGAGCAGGATGAATGTCCCGGACGGGAGTACTGCAATCCCGTGCCATCATCAAAGCCCTCAGGGGCAAAAAAAAGACCTCGAGCGATTCGAGGTCTTGGACAGAGAGCGGACGCGTCCTTATTGCCAGCAGTGCTACACGGCTTCCTTCTGCGCACGGGGCGCGTGGTTGAGATGCGCGTCGATCAGCCGCAGCAATTCTGATTTCCCCTCAGCGCTGACGATCGAAAACGGGACGATGCCGCGGCAGCTCCCTTCCGTCAGCTGTGCGTTGAACCGGGTCTTGTACGCTTCGAGCTGCTTCTTGAGCTTGCTCACGGGCAGTTTGTCCGACTTCGTCAGCACCAGAAGATACGGGAGTTCGTAGTAGTCCAGCCAATCCATCATCATCAGATCGAGGGGGGTCGGCTCCTGGCGTGAATCGATCAGCTGCATCGCGAGACCGATCGGCCCTCCGCGCTTGAGGAAATCCTCGATCAACCTCTTCCATCCCGCGCGCATCTGCTCAGGCACTTTCGCATAGCCATATCCGGGCAGATCGACGAAGTAGAAGGAGTTGTTGATGATGTAGTAGTTGATCTCCCTCGTCTTTCCGGGCGTCGCGCTGGAGCGCGCGAGGTTCTTCCGGTTGCACATCTTGTTCAACAGGGAGGACTTGCCGACGTTCGACCGACCGATGAACAGGATTTCTCTCAGCTCGTTCTTCGGAAGCTGATGGAGGTCGGCAACTCCTTGAAGAAATTCAGCAGTAGTAATTTTGAGCATAGGGATTCACCTCTCGAGCATGAAACAAACTCTTCACTCCCCCTGCTTCGCCCCTCGCTTTTTTGGCTTGGCAACCGGTGGCTCCGGTGGGGCAGATTTTGCCTCTGCACTCTTGGCTTCGCTCGTCGTCTCTTCAGCCTTCTTCTTATGGCCCGCAGCTTCGGCCTTCTCTTTCTTCTCAGCCTTTTTGCGCGGCGCGGCTGCAGCTTTTGCCTTCGCTTTCGACTTGCTGGCCGCTTTTTCCTGCCCAACGTTGTAATCGACGAGCTCCAGGACGGAAACCTCAGCCCCGTCTCCGTGGCGCTGGCCGAGTTTCACCACCCGCGTATAACCGCCCGGCCTCTCGGCGACTTTTCCGGCGATCTCGTCGAAGAGCGTGGAGACGGCTTCGCGGTCCCGCAGGAATGCGAACACCTGTCGGCGAGCATGCACATCCTTCGGCTTTCCATCCCCCTCATGAAGCACTGCCCGCTTCGCCCGCGTGATCAACTTCTCAACCACAGAACGCGCTTCCTTCGCTTTCGCCGTCGTTGTCCGTATCTTCTTATGCTGGATCAGGGCGACGCTCAATGCCGAGAGCGTTGCCTTCCTGTGACTCCGGGTCCGCCCGAGTTTTCTTCCAGATTTGCGATGGCGCATGGGAACAATCCTCTGTCAAACTGCACGAATTGACTCGTTGACCGATCGGGCCGTCAAGCTTTTTTCCACAGCCGCTCGGCGACTCACTCACCCGATCCTCGATTTCCTTACTCGCTTCCGTCCTTCAAGTACTTGTCGACATCCATGCCGAAGCTGAGCCCGAGCTCTTCTACGATGGCGGAGAGCTCGGCGAGTGACTTGCGGCCGAAATTCCTGAACTTGAGCAGCTCTGCCTCATCCTTCCGGACGAGGTCGGCGATGGTCTTGATGTTGGCCGACCGCAGGCAATTGTGCGAGCGGACGGAGAGTTCGAGCTCGTCGACGGACATCTTGAGCTTCTTGCGTGTCTCTGAGAGCTTCGCTTCCTCGGCGCTCTCCACCTTCTCCGCCTCCGGCTCCATATCAAAATTGATGAAGAGCTGGATGTGGTCGCGGAGGATCTTGCCGGCGTGCGTCAGGGCGTCCTCCGGCGTGATCGAGCCGTCGGTCTCAATCTCGATGATCAGTTTCTCGAAATCCGTCTGTCCACCAACGCGCGTCGGCTCGACAAAATAGCGGACATTCTTAATCGGCGTGAAGATAGAGTCGATCGCGACCATTCCCAACGGTTGGTCGGCCGTCTTGTTCTCCTCGGCGGAAACGTATCCCTTGCCGCGACCGAGACGGAGCTCGAGCTCGAAGCTTGCATCTTTGTTGAGCTGCGCGATCGGCAGGTCCGGATTCAGAACCTCGATTTCCGGCGACGCTTTCTGAATATCCCCGGCTGTGAATTTGCCCGGTCCCTTCAAGGGGACGGTGAGCTTCGTCAGTTTCTTGTTGATCGGCTTGATGCGAACTTGCTTCATGTTCAGGATCAGGTCGGCTGCATCCTCTTCGACGCCTTTGATGGTCGAAAACTCGTGCTGGATACCCTCGATCCGGATAGCCGTGATCGCGGTCCCGGGAAGGGAGGACAGCAGAACCCGTCGGAAGGAATTCCCAATCGTTACACCAAAGCCTTTTTCCAGCGGCTGGACCGTGAAGCGACCAAACGTCGCCGTATAGGTGCTCTCATCGAGTTCAATCTTCTCAGGCATTTGGACTAGTGCGTTGCTCATAGTACTCTTTCCCCCCGCCCGTGGCGAGGATCGTTACACCCGGGATCCCTTCGACGCGTCAAAGGTTTTCCCGAGGATCGTGATGAGAATGTCTCGTGACAAAACGTGCTCTCGTCTGGCTACTTCGAATAGAGCTCAACGATCAGTTGCTCGTTCGCGTTCAAGGGCACATCTGCCCGCTCCGGAACTTGAAGAAACGTACCGCTCATCCCAGCCTTGTCGAGGCTGAGCCACGACAACATGGCTGTGTCCTTCACCCTCTTCATCGATGAGTGGATCAGGTCGAGTTTCTTGCTCTTCTCCCGCACGTGAATGACGTCACCAGGGTTGAGGAGGTACGACGGGATGTCGACAATCCTGTTGTTGACCAGTAGATGACGGTGAAGGATGAGCTGGCGCGCCGCTTTGCGTGATGGCGCCAGGCCCAGGCGGTAAACCACGTTGTCGAACCGACGCTCCAGCGTCTTCACGAGGGTCTCACCCGTACGCCCGGTTTGCTTCAACGCCCGCTCGAAATAGTTGCGAAACTGCGCCTCGAGGAGGCCATAGGAGCGCTTGACCTTCTGCTTCTCCCGCAGCTGCACGCCATACTCCGAGATCTTCTGGCGGCGGTTCTGCCCGTGCTGTCCGGGGGGATAGCTCCGCTTCTCCACCGGACATCGTTCCGTATAACATTTCGTGCCCTTGAGAAAAAGCTTCTGCCGCTCTCGCCGGCAAAGTTTGCAGCTGGCATCAACGTATCTGGCCATAATACTCCTGAAAAAATTTCAATTTCTAATTTTCGATTTCCGATTTGCCAGATGACAAAATCCCAAATCGACAATCGCAAATTGGCTATAGTTACACTCTTCGTCGCTTCGGCGGTCGGCAGCCGTTGTGGGGGATCGGCGTGATGTCGCGGATCACCGTGATCTCCAGACCTGACGTCTGCAGCGAACGAACGGCCGCTTCACGCCCCGCACCGGGCCCCTTGATGAAAACCTCTACACGACGGAGACCGAGGTCATACGCCTCCTTCGCCGCTGCTTCGGCAGAGACCTGTGCTGCGAACGGGGTGTTCTTCCGCGAACCCTTGAAGCCGTTCCTTCCGGCGGACGACCATGCGATGACGTTCCCGTACGTGTCCGTAAGGGTGACGAGGACGTTGTTGAACGTCGCTTTCACAAAGGCCTTCCCGTTCGTGTCAACGTGAACTTTCTTCTTCTTTTTGGTTACAGGCGCTGATGCTTGCTTCGCCACGTCAGACCTCCTTCAAGATCGTTGTTACTTCTTCTCGATTGCTTTCTTCCGCCCGGCGACCGTCTTCCTCTTTCCCTTCCGCGTGCGGGCGTTCGTTCTGGTTCGCTGTCCCCTCGACGGCAGGCCTTTGCGGTGGCGCAATCCGCGATAGCTTCCGATGTCCATCAACCGCTTGATGTTCATCTGGTTCTCGCTGCGCATCGCGCCCTCGACCTTGTAGTCGGCCTGGATGATCGAGCGGATCGAGGCGACCTCCTCATCGTTGAGCTCGGCTACCCGCTTGTTGGAGTCCACGCCGGCCTTCGTCAAGATCTCTTTCGCCGACGAGCGGCCGATCCCGTAAATATAGGTCAATCCGATCTCCGCCCTCTTGCCTTTCGGTAGATCAACTCCTGCGATACGTGCCACGTAGAGAGTTCTCCTTGTTGAACAGTTGTTGAAATTCGAAACACGAAATTCGAAATCCTAGACGAACACCGATGCCGTTTCGATGTCCGGACTCGCTGCGCCTATCCTTGCCGCTGCTTGTGCTTGGGGTTCTTGCAAATGACGTGCACGGCCCCCTTGCGGCGAATGATCTTGCAGTGCTCGCACAGCTTCTTCACCGATGATCGGACTTTCATAGTCTTGCTCCGTCAATTCTTATTTGTAGCGATACGTGATTCTGCCCTTCGTCAGGTCGTAAGGCGACATCTCGACCGTCACCCGATCGCCGACGAGAATCTTGATGAAGTGCATGCGCATCTTCCCTGAGATATGCGCCAGGATCTCGTGGCCGTTGTCGAGCTTCACCTTGAACGTTGCATTCGGCAACGTATCGGTAATCACTCCATCAACTTTGATCGGGCCTTGTTTTGCCATAGCGGACTTATTTCGACAGAATTTCCGGCTTCCCGTCGACGATCGCAACGGTGTGCTCGAAATGCGCTGAAGGTTTGCCGTCCCGCGTCAAGACCGTCCAACCGTCCGGCGCGATCTGAACCTGCCACGTTCCGACATTGACCATCGGCTCGATCGCAAGCGTCATGCCCTCCTGCAGCTTCATCCCCGTTCCCGGCTTTCCATAGTTGGGGATCGGAGGCTCTTCGTGCAACTCGACCCCTACTCCGTGCCCGACCAGATCGCGCACCACCGAGAATCCCCGGGCTTCGACGTGCTCCTGAACTGCGTGCGAAATGTCGTGCAAACGGTTCCCGACGACTGCCTGCTCGATGCCTTTGTACAGTGACTCTTCCGTTGCCTTCAAGAGCCGCCGCTTCTCGTCCGAGACTTCGCCAACCGCAAACGAAGCTGCTGCGTCTCCGAAGTACCCGTCCCTGTTCACCCCCACATCGATCGAGAGAATCTCCCCTTCCCGGAGCACCCGACGTCTCGGGATGCCGTGGACGACCTCATCATCGACCGACGTGCAGAGCGTTGCCGGATACGGATTGGATTTCGATGGTCCGTAACCCTTGAATGCCGGTTCAGCCCCCATCGACCGAATGAAATCCTCGGCCAGTCGATCCAGTTCGATGGTCGTGACCCCGGGCTTCACACGAGCACCGACGAGCTTGAGCACCTCAGCCACAATCCTCGAACTCTCACGAATCAGCCCGATCTCCCGCCTGGTCTTGATCCTCACCATTGAATTCCGCGAGCTAGTGCCATTCCGAAGAAATAGTCTTGTGTTCTTCAAGACCTCACCCTTACCCTCTCCTAAGAGGAGAGGGGACAAAATCCCTTCCCCTCTTAGGGGAAGGCCAGGATGGGGTCTACTACATCGAATTCCAATTTGTCACGGAAGACAAGACTACTTGCTTGAATCCGCACTAGCTCCTCCGCCCACGAAGCTTCCCGCTCTTCATAAACCCGTCGTAGTGGCGCATGAGGAGGTGCGATTCGACCTGCTGCAGCGTATCCAGCATGACGCCGACGATGATCAACAAGCTCGTGCCCCCGAAGAACTGGGCAAACCCCGGCGTCACGCCCCCCACCCTCGACATGAACGTCGGCAGGATCGCAATGAATGCCAGAAAGATCGAACCGGGGAGGGTGATCTTCGTCAGAATGTTGTCCACAAACTCCGCCGTATGGGTTCCCGGCCGGATGCCCGGAATGAAGCCCCCTTGCTTCTTCATATTATCCGCGACGTCTTTCGGATTGAAGGCGATCGCAGTGTAGAAGTAGGTAAAGAACACGATCATCAATCCGTAGATGAACGAGTATGTCCACGAGGTGTAGCTGAACCACTCGCTCTGAAGGTTCGCAACGAACTCGCTCTCGGGGAAGAACTGAAAGATGATCTGCGGAACGAACATGATCGCCTGCGCGAAGATGATCGGCATAACACCCGCCGTGTTGACACGCAACGGGATGTATTGCGTCACGCCGCCGTACACTTTTCGGCCGATGACGCGCTTCGCGTACTGCACCGGAATACGGCGCGTCCCTTGCGTGACCAGGACAACGGCCGCCACGATGAATCCCATCAGGACAAGAATCACAAGCTCGACGATGATGTTGCGCCCACTCTGGATCAGCTGGTACTCGTCGAGGAGCGCTGCCGGGAAGCGCGCGATAATCCCGATAAAAATGATGAGGGAAATCCCGTTTCCGATGCCCCGCTCGGTAACCTGTTCGCCCAACCACATCATAAAAATCGTCCCCGCGGTGAGGATCATCACCGTGCTGATGGCGAATCCGATCCCCTGCACAGCGGCCGGCACGATGGGGCCCCCGGGCGTCACCGTGCTTTCAAGCTTCACAACAACACCGCTCGCCTGGAGGAGGCAAATGAGAACCGTCCCGTAGCGGGTGTACTGCGTGATCTTCTTCCTGCCGTCCTCTCCCTCCTTCTGCAGTTTCTGGAAGTACGGGACGACCGCCCCCAGGAGCTGGATGACGATCGAGGAGCTGATGTACGGCATGATGCCTAAGGCGAAGATCGCAGCGTTGCTGAACGCGCCGCCAACGAACATGTCGTAGAGACCGAACAGCGTCCCTTCCGACGACCGCCGCAAATAGTCCGACAGCACCAGGGGGTCAACACCGGGAAGAGTGATATGCGCACCGATGCGGACGATGATCAGTATGGCCGCCGTAAAGAGCACTCGCTCCCGGAGCTCTTGGATCTTGAAAATGTTCGTGAACGTGTCAGTCAGTTTGCTCATTCGTCCGCTTGTTCGTTAACAAGTCTACGCCTTGCCCTTGCTCAGAACGGTCGCCTTGCCGCCGACAGCTTCGATCTTTGCGATCGCCGACTTGCTGAATGCGTGGGCCGTCACCTCGAGCTTGCTCTTCAGCTCGCCGTTGCCGAGGATCTTCACGGGCACATCTTTCTTCGCGACGGCGCCGGTTTCGAAGAGGATTTCCGGCGTTACGATGCCGCCGGGGAGTCTCTTCCCGCTCACGAGCCGCTCAAGGCTCTCCACATTCACCTCCTGGGCTTCGACTCGATTTCTACTCTTGAACCCGAACTTGGGGACTCGTCGTGTCAGCGGCATCTGACCGCCTTCGAACCAGAGCTTGAACTTGTGACCCGAACGCGATTTGGCCCCCTTGTGGCCCTTCGTTGCCGTGCCCCCATGCCCCGAACCTTGGCCCCGACCGATCCGCTTGGCCTTCTTCCGCGAACCTTTCGCCGGTGTGAGATTACTGAGAATATCCTTTGGCATTGTCGCTTCCTTGACCCTTCAGAAGGTTTGAAGCCTCGGAAGGTTTCCTGGTTTATTTCGTTTCTTCGACGCGGACCAGATGGCGAACCGTTCGAATCATCCCGCGGATTTGCGGCGAATCGTTCTTGATGACACTGTAGTTCGGCCTACCAAGTCCCAGCGCCTTGATCGTCCGCTTGGCGTTTTCATGCTCGTCAATGACGCTCCGGATCTGCACGATCCTTATCTTGTTGGATTCAGTCATGCTTCGACCTTCGGGCTTTGATGAAACAGCTCCGGCAGCGTAATGCCGCGACGCTCGGCAACCATCCTTGCATCGGTGAGGCCTAGCAATGCCTTCATGGTTGCTTTCACCACGTTATGAGGATTCGCCGAACCCATCTGCTTTGTCAGCACATCTTTGACGCCTGCCGACTCCAACACGGCCCGAACGCCGCCGCCAGCGATGAGACCGGTCCCGGGGGACGCTGGCTTCAGCAACACCCGCCCGGCCCCAAACTTGCCGATGATCTCGTGTGAAATCGTGCCGTTGACAATAGGGACCTTCACAACGCTTTTCCTCGCGTCGTCCACACCCTTGGCGATCGCGTCGGCAACCTCGTTCGCCTTCCCCAGCCCAATGCCGACATGGCCGTTCCCGTCACCGACGACAACGATCGCGTTGAAGCTGAACCGCCGCCCTCCCTTCACGACCTTCGCGACCCGGTTGATATGAACGAGTTTCTCTTTGAGCTCAAGTTCGCCTGCTCTGAATTTTGACATCGTGCCTTCTCGTCTTAGGGTGGTGAGTTAGAATTTCAGCCCGGCTTCTCGGGCGCCGTCGGCGACCGCCTTCACACGTCCATGGTACAAGTAGCCGTTCCGATCGTAAACGACTCGCTGAATGTTTTTCGCCAACGCGCGCTTCGCTGCATGCCCTCCTACCATCTTACACACCTGCATCTGGGAGGTTGCTTTCTTGAGCTCCTCGCGCAAGTCCTTCGACATGGTCGATGCCGAGACGAGCGTCCTCCCCGTCGTGTCGTCGACAATCTGAGCATAGATATGCTTTGCACTCCGGTAGATCGTCAGGCGGGGCACCTCAGCCGTGCCGTGCACGTTCTTCCTGATGCTCGCCTTCTTTCTTTTCCAGCGCTCGAGTTTCTTATTCTGAATCATAGGTTCTTTCCTTTGAACAGGCCGGGGTTTCTCATCTCGCGCGAAGCTACACTACTTCGTCCCGGTCGCCGCTGCAGCTTTGCCAGCTTTCCGGCGGATGTACTCGCCTTCGTACTTGATCCCCTTTCCCTTGTAGGGCTCCGGAGGTCTGAACGAGCGAATCTTCGCAGCAACCAATCCGACGAGGTGCTTGTCGACCCCCGAGATGACGATGTTCGTCTGCGACGGCGTCTCCAGTGTGATGCCGTCAGGCGCGCCGAAGAGGATCGGATGCGAATAGCCGACCATCAACTGAAGCTTTTTGCCCTTCATCTCGGCACGGTAGCCGACACCGACGATCTCAAGCTTCTTCGAATAGCCCCGGGTGACGCCCGTGATCATGTTTTGGATCAGGGCGCGCCACAACCCGTGAAGGGCGCGGATGGGTTTCTCTTCGGAATGCCGCAGAACGGAGATCTCCGTTTGGCCCACCTCGACGCTGATTGCCGGATGCACGGTTGCCGTCATCTCCCCCTTCGGGCCTTTGATGACGACCATCCCATCCTTCTTCGTTACGCTTACCCCTTTGACCACGGGAATCGGTTTGCGACCAACTCGTGACACGATCGAATCTCCTCAGTTTACCAAATGTAGGCCATGATCTCGCCACCGACGTGTTCTTTTCGCGCCCTGTGGTCGGTCATCAGACCTCGTGAAGTCGAAACAATGGCGACGCCCAGTCCGCCCAGCACCCGCGGCAGCTCATCGGCGGGACGATACGTTCGAAGTCCGGGTCTGCTCACCCGACGCAATCCTGCGATCACCGACCTACCGCTTTGGTATTTGAGCTGGATGCGAAGGATTCCCTGCTTCCCGTCGTCCAGAAGCGTGAAGCTCGAGATGAATTTTTCCTCCAGCAGGATCTGTGCGATGGCTTTCTTCGTGTTGGACGACGGGACGTCAACCCGTTTGTGCTTTGCTTTCGCTGCGTTTCGAACCCGGGTGAAGAAATCCGCTATCGGATCGGTCGTGGACATCGAATCGATTCTCCTCAATAGTGCCTAGAGCAAACTCACCAGCTTGCCTTGCGGACGCCGGGGATTTTCCCCTCCAGGGCAAGGTTTCGGAAGCAGATTCGGCAGAGGCCGAATTTCCGGTAGAAGGCGCGCGGACGGCCGCAGATCTGACATCGGTTATGCTGACGAACTTTGAACTTCGGCGTCTTCTTCGCCTTCACCCTCATTGCTAAACGTGCCAAAGGAACTCCTTTTCAATAAGGTTATGCAGCGGTTTGAACGACCTCTTGCCTCTTCACGAACGGCATCCCCAGCGCCTTGAGCAATTCGAACGCTTCCGCATCGGATTTCGCGGTCGTGACGAAGGTGATGTCCAGGCCGCTGATCCTTGTGACTTTGTCGACGTCGACCTCCGGAAAGATGATTTGCTCCTTGATGCCCATCGTGTAGTTCCCGTGACCATCGAACGACTTGTCGGACACTCCGCGAAAATCCCTGACGCGCGGTAGAGCAACGCTGATCAGGCGATCCAGAAACTCATACATCAGAGCGCGCCGGAGGGTCACGCGACAGCCGATCGGGATCCCTTCGCGAAGCTTGAAGTTCGAAATGGCCTTCTTCGATTTCGTGATGGCCGCTTTCTGTCCCGTGATCGCCTCGAGCTCTTTGACCGTCGTGTCGAGGATCTTCGGGTCCTGGGTTGCCATCCCGACCCCGCTGTTGATCGAAATCTTCTCAAGCGCCGGCACCTGCATCACGCTCTTGTACTGAAAGCGCTTCATCAAGTTCGGAACGACCTCTTTCTTGTACTGGACGAACAGGCGCGGAGGTGCGCCGGCCTCGCGGGCAGCGGCTTGTTTCTTCCCGCCCCCTTCCGCTCCGCCTTTCTCTCCCTTCCCTCCTTTTCCCTTCCGGGCCGCGTCGTCGACTTTCTTCTGTTCTTTTTCCTTACCCATTCATCAATTCTCCCAAAGGGCTCGAAGTTTCAGTCAAAACATCTCGTTACATTTCCCGCAGACCCGCATGGTCTTCCTCTTCTCGGTGGTTGCATCCTTCACGTGAGAGTTCCCGATTCGGGTCGCCTCTCCGCACTTGGGACAGATGACCATCACGTTGGATGCGGTGATCGGCGCCTCCTTTTGGACGATCCCACCCTGCGGGTTCTTCTGCGACGGACGAGTGTGTCGCTTGACGATGTTGACACCTTCGATGATCACCCGGCCTCGGTCCGGAAACACCTTCAACACTTTTCCCTGCTTGCCGAGGGCGTTCCCTGCGATCACCAGGACTGTGTCATTCTTATGAACGTGCATGCTGGTATCCTTTGCCGATTAGAGGACCTCTGGCGCCAGGGACACGATCTTCATGAATTGGCGTTCGCGAAGTTCTCTTGCGACCGGGCCAAAGATTCGTGTTCCGCGAGGCTCACCTTGCGGATTCAACAACACAACCGCGTTCTCGTCAAACCGGATATAGGTGCCGTCCTTCCGACCGACCTCTTTCTTCGTGCGGACGACAACGGCTCTCGAAACCTCTCCCTTTTTCACGGGCGCGCCAGGCAGAGCGCTTTTGACTGCAACTACAATCAGATCGCCGACCGTCGCGTACCGCTTGTCGTGCCCGCCGAGGACGCGGATACAGCGAACCTTTTTTGCACCAGAATTGTCCGCTACCGTTAAGTTCGTTTCTTCCTGAATCATGGGATGCTCCTGAACGAGGCCGGAGACCTCGACTGCACACCTTTATTTCGCTTTTTCGATTATTTCCACCAACCGCCATCGCTTGGTCTTGCTCAACGGCCGCGTCTCCATCACCTTCACGACATCACCGATGCGTGCTTCCTGCTTCTCATCGTGCGCCATCAGCGTAGACGTGAGCTTGTAGTATTTCTTGTACAGCGGATGGGGGATCTTCCGCTCCAGCGAGACGACGATGCTTTTCTGCATCTTGTTGCTGATGACCTTGCCGATCCGGACTTTTCGTTGATTCCGATGAACCGTCGCGTTCCTTGCTTCCATGTTCATTGTCTATGCTTTCTTCTGACTGTCAGATGGAACAGCCTTCGCCTGCGGATTCTTCAACTGGCGCTCGCGGAGGATCGTCTTCATTCGTGCGATGTCCTTTTTGGTCAATTTGAGTTTCATCGGGTTGTCAAGCTGGCTGATCACCTTCTGAAAACGAAGGTTCGCCAGGCTCTCCTCCTCCTCTTGGATCCTCTTGAGCAGTTCCGCGTCCGAGAGTGCACGTAGTTCGAATGCTTTCATGGAGACTCTTACTCCTCGTTCAGTTAGCGAGCCTCGTAATCGACCCGGGCGACGATCCGTGTCTTGATCGGAAGTTTGTGGGCAGCCAGATGAAAGGCCTCATCCGCGACGGCCCTCGTGATACCGCCCAATTCAAACAGGATACGACCGGGCTTCACGACGGCAACCCAAAACTCCGGAACGCCCTTGCCGCTTCCCATACGAGTCTCGGCCGGTTTCTTCGTGACCGGTTTGTCCGGGAAGATCCGAATCCACACTTTTCCCTCGCGCTTCATCATACGGGTGAGCGCCACGCGCGATGCCTCAATCTGCCGCTGGGTGATCCACCCGGGCTCGAGCGCTTTGAGGCCGAAATCGCCGAACGCTACCGTGAAGCCGCGCGTCGCCTTCCCCCTCATCCGCCCGCGCTGGGCTTTTCTGTACTTGACTCGCTTAGGCATCAACATGATCGACAAGCTCCTTCGTTAACGGGACACCGGCCCGAGGATCTCCCCCTTACAAATCCACACCTTCACTCCGATCGCACCGTAGATGGTGCGTGCGGTTGCAACCGCATAGTCGATGTCTGCGCGGATCGTATGCAGCGGGATCCTCCCCTCTTTGTATTGTTCGCTTCGAGCGATCTCCGCTCCGCCGAGGCGTCCGCCACACATTACCCGGATACCCTCCGCCCCCATCCGCATCGAGGCCGTGATCGCTTGCTTCATCGCGCGGCGAAAGGAGATTCTCCCCTCAATCTGTGAGGCGATGGTCTCCGAGACGAGCGCGGCATCCAGCTCGGGTCGTTTGATCTCGTGAATCAAAATCTTCACATCTTTCGAGGTCACCTTCTTGAGCTCTTCCTCCAGCTGGGCAATTTCCTTCCCGCTCTTGCCGATGACGATGCCAGGGCGGGATGTATGGATGGTGACAACAGCACGCTTCGGGGTCCTGTCGATCAGGATGCGCGAGATGCCCGCCTTCTTCAATCGGTTGCGGATGTAGTTGCGCACCATCAGGTCCTCCTGAAGCTTGCCTGCGAACCCTTTCTCGTCATACCAATTCGAATCCCATGACTTGGTGATGCCGAGACGGAATCCAACTGGATGGGTTTTTTGTCCCAAGAGATCCTCCTCGATTAACCTGTTTTCGCTGCGGCCTTCGCTTTGGCGTCGGCTTGAGGTTTCTTTTCCGGCTTCGGTGACTTCGTCGTCTTCTTCTTTGGCTTCGCCTCCGGCGTACCGGCCGCGGAGGATGGCTTTACCTTCACCTCCCGCTGCGCAACAACGATGGTCAGATGGTGCGACCGCTTGCGTATGCGGTAAGCGCGTCCCATCGGGGCGGGCGAGATCCGCTTCACCGTCGGACCGACGTTCACAAATGCCTCTTTCACAAAGAGCGTCGATGTATCAAGACGCCCCCCCTCGTCCTTGGTCTGGATATTCGAGATTGCCGACCGCAGAACCTTCTCCGCGGTTCTCGCCGCGTGCTTCGGCGAGAAATGAAGCATTGTGAGGGCGTCTTCGACGCCGTGACCGCGGATGAGGTCAACGACCAACCTCATCTTCACTGGTGATGTTCCGACGAACCGATTAATCGCTCGTGCTTCCATAGATTTCCTTGTAACCTTCCGAAGGTTCTCCGCGCGCAACCTTCGAGCCTTCGGAAGGGTCAAACATTATGCAGGTGTTGTGGTCTTTTCCGACTTCAACCCGGGGTGTCCGCGGAAAATGCGCGTCGGTGCAAATTCACCCAACTTATGCCCGACCATTGCCTCCTGGATGTAGACCGGGACGAACTTGTTCCCGTTATGAACGGCAAATGTGTGTCCCACGAATTCCGGAAGAATGGTGCACGAACGTGCCCAGGTTTTCAGAACCTTCTTCTGATTCGACTTGTTGAGAGCCTCGACCTTCTTCTGAAGCTTCAGGTCGATGTAGGGACCCTTTTTGAGTGAACGAGCCATTGCGTCCTTCTCGCGTTGTCTGACAACCCTGAGGGTTACTTACGGCGTTTCACGATAAACTTGTTCGATGCGCTCTTGCGCTTGCGCGTCTTCAATCCCTTGGCATACTTCCCCCACGGCGACTCAGGATGCTGCCATCCGCCGCCGCTCTTCGACCGGCCCTCGCCGCCGCCCATCGGGTGATCCACCGGGTTCATGGCCATCCCGCGCGTTTGCGGACGAATGCCGAGCCACCGCGATCTCCCGGCCTTCCCGAGACTGATGTTCTCGTGATCCGCGTTGCCGACGACACCAACGGTCGCAAAGCAGATCACCGGGATTTTCCTGACTTCACCGGAAGGCAGCTTCAGCGTCGCAAAGTCCCCCTCTTTCGCCATCAGTTGAAGCGAGTTGCCGGCGCTCCGGCCAAGCTGGCCGCCCTTGCCCGGCTTGATTTCGACATTGTGAACGAAGGTCCCAACGGGGATCTCAGAGAGAGGGAGAGCATTGCCCACCTGCACTTCCACACCGGATCCCGCGTTCACCTTCTGCCCGACCTTGATCCCGTCCGGGGCAAGAATGTAGCACTTCTCCCCATCCACATACTGCAGCAAGGCAAGCCTGGCAGAACGGTTCGGATCATACTCAATGGCCGCGACTTTCGCTTCGACGCCGCGACGCTCCCTCTTGAAGTCAACCACCCGGTACAACCGCTTGTGTCCGCCGCCGCGATGACGAGATGTGATGCGCCCCATGCTGTTCCTGCCGCCGGACTTCTTGAGCGGTCTGAGGAGCGCTTTCTCGGGAGGTTTCTTCGTGATCTCTTCGAAGGTCGAGATCGAGTAGAACCGCGTCGACGGCGTGACCGGTCTCAGTTTTCGGATTGCCATAGGATCCCTGTCGTCACTTCAATCAAGCATTTTCAAAATAGTCGATCTTGTCCCCTTCCTTCAGGGTGACGATCGCTTTCTTCCAGGTGTTCGTGCGTCCTTCAAATCGCCCTCTCCGGGTGAGCTGCGTCTTGCGCTTCCCCTTCACGACGAGCGTCCGGACTCCGAGCACCGTGACCCTAAACTTCTTTTCCACCGCCTTCGCGATTTCGATCTTGTTCGCGTGCGGCACCACTTCGAAGGCATACTGGCGTTGATCTTGCAGGCCCGTGATCTTCTCGGTGACGATCGGTCGTTTAAGAATTCCTGTCATGCGCTCTTACTCACGTTCATCAACGGTTTCTGAAGAATGTCCACGGCGCTCTTCTGGATGAGCAGCACCTGGTTGTTGAGAATCTCAAACGTGGACGCCTTATCGGCTTCCCGCACGAAGAAGGTCGGGATGTTTCTTCCCGACCGAAACAGCACACCGTCGGTCTTGCTCGTCAGCATCAGCGTCTTCTTTCCTTGAATCGACAGTGCTTTCAACACTGACGCGATCTCTTTTGTCTTCGGCGCCTCGATGCTGAAGTCCTCCACGACGACGATCGATCCGTCTTTCGCTTTGTAGCTCAGTGCGGACTTCCTCGCCAGCGCCCTGATCTTCGCGGGCACCTTCACGACATAATCGTGCGGATGTGGCCCGAAGATCGAGCCACCCCCGACCCAGAGCGGCGAGCGCGTGGTTCCCGCGCGCGCGCGTCCCGTTTTCTTCTGCTTGAACGGCTTCTTGCCGCCGCCCCGCACCTCGTTCCGCGGCTTCACCTTGTGCGTCCCCTGGTGCTGATTCGCCTGGATCGAGCGGACAACCTGATAAATGGCATGGTCGTTCGGCGTTATCTCGAAGACCTCGGGGGCGAGGGTTATCTTCTCGCCGCTCTTCGTACCATCCTTCCGATAGACTTCTAGCTCCATAGACCTAATTGCTCCGAGCGCTCCTGCTTAGCTCTGTTTGACGATTTCAAGATAACTGTTGATGGCTCCCGGGACCGACCCTTTGACGATCAGGATATTCGACTCGGT
>CAYZRX010000016.1:32920-57429 GCA_964480945.1 uncultured Ignavibacteriaceae bacterium
CCCTGCTGGAAGAGATCGACCTTCACCTCCTGGCCGAGCTCCAGCACCGTGCCGTTGAAGTTCCGGAACTCCGAAGTGAGCCGTACCGGTTTGACGCCGCTCTTTTTCAGGTGCCCCTTCGTGGGTTTGTTCACGAGTCGATCTTTGATTTCATCGAACCCGAGCTGGATGGCATCGTAGCCGTCCCGCTCTTTGGTCTTTATCTGCGTGACGTAACACGGTCCCGCCTCGATGATGGTGCAAGGGATCATCTGCCCCTGCTCATCAAAGATGCTCGTCATTCCAAGTTTCTTACCTAAGATGCCGCTCACTGTTTCACTCCTGAGTCATCTCCCTGCCGGCTCACTCTGCTGTGTCCGGACAAGGCACTCAACACATGGATACAATCGGTTATCGATCAGTCAACCTGAGCACGCTACACTTTGATCTCGACGTCAACCCCGGCCGGCAGCTCGAGTTTCATCAACGAGTCGACCGTCTTGCTGGTGGAGTTGAGGATGTCGATCAGCCGCTTGTGCGAACGTGTTTCGAACTGCTCACGAGATTTCTTGTCGACGTGAGGAGACCGGTTGACGACGTAAAGGGACCGTTTGGTAGGCAAGGGAATCGGGCCGGACACAACGGCGCCGGTCGACTTTACCGTCTTGATGATCTTCTCAGCCGACTTGTCGATCAGGTTGTGATCGTACGACTTTAACTTGATTCGGATCTTCTGACCAGCCAATGAAGAATCCTCCCTCAGGTGCACACATGAAAAAGAAGAGGGTCCCGGCCGCTGTGGTCAGAACCCCCAGGACTATTCAAGGATCTTGGTGACGACGCCGGAGCCGACGGTTCGCCCGCCCTCTCGGACTGCAAACCGGAGCCCCTCCTCCATCGCGATCTCGGAGATAAGCTCGACCGTCATATTGTCCACGTTGTCTCCAGGCATCACCATTTCGACGCCGCTCGGAAGCTGGACGACCCCGGTCACGTCCGTCGTTCGAAAGTAGAACTGGGGCCGGTATCCGTTCAAGAACGGCGTGTGGCGGCCGCCTTCATCCTTTTTCAGAACGTAGACCTGGGCGTTGAACTTCTTGTGAGGCGTGATCGACCCGGGCTTCGCGACCACCATCCCGCGCTCGAGCTCGTCCTTCTCGACGCCGCGGAGCAGCAAGCCAGCATTGTCGCCTGCCTGCACTTCATCCAGCTCCTTTCGGAACATCTCCGCGCCCGTGACGACCGTTTTCTTGTGCTGGCCGAGGCCGATAACTTCCACTTCGTCACCGACCTTTGCCCTTCCACGCTCCACGCGACCCGTTCCGACCGTGCCGCGACCGGTAATCGAGAACACATCCTCCACCGGCATCAGAAACGGCTTGTCCACATTTCGCGGGGGTATGGGGACATAGGAATCGACCGCATCGAGCAGCTCGAAGATGGGTTTGAACGCCGGATCATCAAGCTTGCAGTCCGGACGAAGGGCAGCTTCCATTGCCTTCAATGCTGAGCCGCGGATGATCGGGATCTCATCGCCGGGGAACTCGTACTTCTTCAGGAGGTCCCGCAGCTCGAGCTCGACGAGATCGAGCAGCTCCGGATCGTCCACCGCGTCGACTTTGTTCATGAACACGACGATTCTCGGCACACCCACCTGGCGGGCGAGAAGGATATGCTCGCGGGTTTGCGGCATCGGGCCGTCGGTCGCCGCGACCACCAGAATCGCACCGTCCATCTGGGCCGCGCCGGTGATCATATTCTTGATGTAGTCCGCGTGTCCAGGGCAATCGACGTGCGCGTAGTGACGTTTATCTGTCGAGTACTCGACGTGTGCCGTGGCGATCGTGATACCGCGTGCCTTTTCCTCGGGGGCGTTGTCGATGGAATCGAACGTTCGGACCTCCGACAAACCTTTCTTCGCAAGGATCATGGTAATCGCCGCGGTGAGCGTTGTCTTCCCATGATCGATGTGACCGATCGTCCCGACGTTCACATGCGGCTTGGAACGATCAAATTTTCCCTTTGCCATGTGGGTGTTCTCCTTTCGTTGTGTCTGAAGAATGGACGACGCTCTTAAGCTGGTACAGCTTCCTTGCCTCGCACCTTTTCAATGATCTGATCTGAAATTGATTTCGGAACTTGCTCGTAGCGCGCAAACTGCATCGTGTAGAGCGCCCGGCCCTGCGTCATCGACCGCATGACGGTCGCGTAGCCGAACATCTCGGACAGCGGGACCATTGCTTTCACGACCTGTGCGTCTTTCCGGGATTGCATTCCTTCGATCTTTCCGCGGCGAGCGTTGAGATCGCCCATCACGTCGCCAAGATACTCTTCGGGAGTGACGACCTCGACCGCCATGATGGGTTCCAGGAGAACCGGGCCCGCCTTTTGCGCACCATCCTTGAAGGCAATCGAACCGGCTATCTTGAACGCCATCTCTGACGAATCGACCGTATGGAACGAGCCGTCAAGCAGTGTCACCTTCACATCCTCAATGGGGTAGCCAGCGAGCACCCCGTTCTTCATCGCCTCTACGATTCCGGCTTCCGTCGGCTTGATGTATTCCTTGGGAACGACACCGCCGACGATATCATTCTCGAACTCAAATCCTCCCCCCTTCTCATTCGGCTCCATCTCGATCACCACATGGCCGTACTGCCCCCGCCCGCCGCTCTGACGCACGAACTTGCCCTCCGACGTGACCTTCTTTGTAATCGTCTCCTTGTAGGCAACCTGCGGTTTGCCGACGTTCGCCTCCACCCTGAACTCACGCTTCATTCGGTCGATGATGATTTCCAGATGGAGCTCCCCCATCCCGCTGATGATCGTCTGTCCGGTCTCCTCGTTGGTCGCGATGCGGAACGTCGGATCTTCCTCGGCGAGCCTCTGAAGCGCCTCGCCCAGCTTCTCCTGATCGGCTTTTGTCCTCGGCTCGATCGCTACATCGATGACCGGCTCGGGAAACTCCATCCGCTCAAGAATGATCGGATCATCTTCACTCGTCAGCGTATCGCCGGTCCTTGTGTTCTTCAGGCCGATGGCGGCTACAATGTCGCCGGCGAACGCTTCAGCAACTTCCTCGCGGTGGTTCGCATGCATGCGGAGCAGCCGCGCGAGCCGCTCCTTCCGATCAGTCGTCGCATTGTAGACGTACGAACCGGCCTTGATCGTGCCCGAATAGACCCGAAAGTAGGTCAACCGGCCGACAAAGGGATCTGTCATAATCTTAAACGCGAGGGCCGTGAACTCATCATCATCGCTCACTTTGCGGATGACATCGTCCCGCCGGTGCGGATGATGCCCATGCACCAAGCCTTGATTGATGTCCATCGGCGACGGCAGAAAATCGACGATCGCGTCAAGAAGACTCTGTACGCCCTTGTTCTTGAAGGAGGAGCCGCAGAGAACCGGAATAATGCCCCCCTTCAGTGTGGATCGGCGAAGGACCTCCCGGATCTCAGCCGGGGAGATTTCTTTACCGTTGAGGTATTTTTCGAGCAACGTATCGTCCTCATCCGCCACCGCCTCGAGCATCTTCACACGATACTCGTTGGCCTTCGGCTTCAACTTTTCCGGGATCTCAATATCGTCCCAGGTCGCGCCCTGGGTTCGCTCGTGATACATCCGCGCTTTCATCTTGATCAAGTCGATGATGCCCGCGAACATCTCCCCTTCACCCACAGGGAGCTGGACCGGTACTGCGTTAGCACTCAGACGCTGCTTCATCATGTTGATAACGCCGATGAAGTCGGCTCCCGCCCGATCCATCTTGTTCACAAATGCGATCCGCGGAACTCCGTACTTATCCGCCTGGCGCCAGACCGTTTCCGATTGAGGCTCAACACCCCCGACCGAACAGAAGAGCGCCACGGCTCCGTCGAGCACCCGGAGTGATCGCTCGACTTCGATCGTAAAGTCGACGTGCCCGGGGGTGTCAATAATATTGACGCGGTGATCGCGCCAGAAGCATGTGGTGGCCGCGCTCGTAATCGTTATCCCGCGTTCCTTCTCCTGCTCCATCCAGTCCATGGTCGCGGCGCCGTCGTGGACCTCCCCCATGCGGTGGAGGACACCCGTATAGAACAGGATCCGCTCCGTCGTCGTCGTCTTACCGGCATCGATATGAGCCATGATGCCGATGTTCCGTGTCCGTTCTAATGAGTATTCGCGAGGCATGTCGTTACGTTGTTCCGCGTGAAATACCGATCCCCAGCTGACGATCTCAGCGGGGGGCCGAGGTTCTTAAGATCCTACGATCGTCTTACCACTTAAAGTGGGCAAAAGCTTTGTTGGCTTCTGCCATTCGATGCACGTCGTCTTTCTTCTTGATCGCGCCACCCTCACCGGAGGAGGCAGCAATCAATTCCGAAGCCAGCTTCAGTGCCATCGATGTATCCGAGCGTTCTTGAGCGTAGCTGATCAACCAGCGGATTGCAAGAGCGGTTCGCCGCTCGGGGCGAACTTCTGTGGGAACTTGGTAGGTAGCACCACCAACTCTGCGAGCACGCACCTCGATCATCGGCGAGGCGTTGTTGACAGCTTTCTTGAACACGTCAATCGGTTTGTTCTTTGTCCGTTCCTCGATAATATCGAACGCGCCGTAGAGAATCCTCCGCGCAAGGTGTTTCTTCCCTCTCTTGAGGAGAGAGTTGATGAACCTTGAGACGAGAAGATCCTGATACTTTGGATCCGGACTATTGACCCGCTTTGTAGCTCTTTTCTTTCTCATGAGGTACTCGGAACCTTCTTACTGCTGCTTTGGTCGTTTAGCTCCGTATTTCGATCTTCCTTGCTTTCGATCCTGGACACCCTGCGTATCGAGGGTTCCCCGGATAATGTGATACCGCACGCCGGGAAGATCCTTGACCCTGCCGCCACGGATCAAGACAAGGGAGTGCTCTTGAAGATTATGGCCTTCCCCTGGAATGTACGCCGTTACTTCCATGCTGTTCGTCAGCCGAACGCGGGCCACCTTCCTGAGCGCGGAGTTGGGTTTCTTCGGGGTCGTCGTATACACCCTCGTGCATACCCCTCGCTTCTGAGGACTCGACTGAAGGGCGGGAGACTTGCTCTTCCAGAGCACCTTCTCCCTGCTCCTTCGAACCAGCTGGTTAATTGTCGGCACTTACGTTAGCTCCATTTTTGAGACTGCGTGAAAGGTCGACGTAAAAAAAGCTTTCTAATGTAACGTTTTTCCGCATCATTGTCAATGATATCGCGGCCATTCCACGACTTCTGCGCCGTGGTCCACCCGCTACGAGGAAGCAGCCACCTTCGTTTTCCGTTTCCGCTCTTTCTTTTCAACGACGCCGCCCTCTTTTTCTTCCTCCTCAGGAGTCATCTCTGCCGCAACAGGCTCGACTGCCTGAACCAACTCCACAATGGCATCCCGCAGCTTCTTCTGCCCGGTTCCCGCCGGAATCAGGTGGCCCATGATCACGTTCTCCTTCAATCCCAGGAGGTGATCGACTTTGCCCTCGATCGCCGCGTCAGTGAGCACTTTGGTCGTCTCCTGGAACGATGCCGCAGAGATGAAGCTGTCGGTTGTCAGCGACGCCTGCGTGATACCGAGAAGGATCGGTTCCGATGTCGCAGGCTCGGCGTCACGGACCTCCACGGGCTTCTTGGTTTTCTTTCTCAGGTCCGCGTTGATCTCCCTCACGACCTTCTTCGCTACGATCGCCCCGTTCTTCAGCTTCGAATCGCTCTTGTTCACCACGACGACCTTACCCTCGAGGCTTTCATTCTCGTCTCGCAGCCTTGACTTGTCCACATTGTCACCTTCGAGGTACTTCGTATCGCCCGGATCGATGATGCGCTCTTTCTGCATCATCATTCGGACAATGACCTCGATATGCTTGTCGTTGATCTTCACGCCCTGCATTCGATAGACTTCTTGAATCTCATTCACGAGATACTCCTGCACGGCGGTCGTCCCCTTGATCCTCAAGATATCGTGCGGATCGATGGCTCCCGCAGAGAGCCTCTCTCCCGCTCGAACGACATCCTGGTCCTGCACGAGGATGTGCTTGCCCAGCGGAATGAGATACGTTCGCTTGTCCTTCCCGTCGTGACTCTGCACGAAGACCTCTCGTGCGCCTCGTTTCGGCTGTCCGATTGTCACGATCCCGTCGATCTCCCCCACCACAGCCGGATCGCTCGGGTGTCGCCCCTCAAACAGCTCGGTGACACGAGGCAACCCGCCCGTGATATCGCGCGTCTTGCCGATATCGCGCGGGATCTTAACGAGCACCGTCCCTGCCTGGATCTCCACGCCGTCTTCGACGATCAGATGCGCCCGGGTGGGGACAGAATACGTGCCGACCTTCTGGCCTTTCGCGTTGACGATCGCGATCGCGGGAATGAGGTTCTTCTCCCGGCTGTCGATCACGACCTTCTGAATGTGCCCGGTCTGTTCGTCAGGCTCCTCGCGATAGGTGACATTCTCTTTGAGATCCACATACTTCACCGTCCCCTTATGCTCGGAAACGATGACGGCGTTATACGGATCCCACTCGTAGATCATCTCGCCCCTGGCGACCTTCGCTCCCTCCCGCACCAGCAGGATCGCACCGTACGGCACGTCGTATTTCGTGAGGACGCGGTTATCGTCATCAATGACGTTGATGACACCGCTTCTGCCTGAAACGATCAGGTGCTTTCCCAGTTCCGAGTCAACTTCGAGGGTCTTGAGACCGTCGTATTTCGCCTTTCCTTCGAACTTCGACACAATCTGTGATTGCGCCGCAATCAAACTCGCGGTTCCGCCCGTGTGGAAGGTCCGAAGCGTCAGCTGCGTGCCGGGCTCACCGATGGATTGTGCGGCAATAACCCCCGTTGCAGTGCCGGGTTCCACAAGCTTTCCCGTGGTCAGATCCCGGCCATAGCACTTCGCGCAGACACCCCGCCGGGAGTCGCACGTTAAGGCCGACCGAATCTCCACGACTTCGATGGAGGTCTCGGAAATTCTCTGCGCCGTGTCCTCATCGATGACGTCGCCGGACGCGACGATCACATCGCCGGTCAAAGGGTCGGTGACATCCCGGACAGCGACCCTGCCGAGGATTCGCTCGGCGAGCGGCTCCTTGACATCCTCCCCTTCCTTCAATGCACCTGTCAGCACGCCGCGGATGGTACCGCAATCCTCCTCCGTGATCACGGCATCCTGGGCAACGTCGATCAATCGCCGCGTGAGATATCCTGCGTCGGCCGTTTTCAGCGCCGTGTCCGCCAGACCCTTCCGGGCGCCGTGCGTCGAGATGAAGTACTCCAGGATCGACAGGCCCTCACGGAAGTTTGCGGTGATTGGATTCTCGATCAGTTCGCCCGTCGCGCCCGACATACTCTTCTGCGGCTTGGCCATCAGGCCTCGCATGCCTGCCAGCTGGCGAACCTGCTCCTTCGAACCGCGCGCTCCGGAATCGACCATCATATAGAGCGAGTTGAAGCCCTCGCGAGAGTGCTGGAGCGAGTCGAACAAGCGCTCGGCGATCCTGCTGGTCGACCGCGTCCAGATATCGATGACTTTGTTGTACCTCTCGCCGTTCGTGATGAAACCACGATAGTACTGCGATTCAACGTTTTCAACATCCTTCTGTGCTTTCGCAACGATCTCGTACTTCTCCTTCGGGATCAGGACATCGCCGATCGAAACCGACAACCCACCTTGCGTTGCATAGCTGAACCCGAGCCCCTTCAACTTGTCCAGAAACTGAGCGGTGTCAAGGTTGCCGCTCCGACGGAAAACGGTCGCGATGATCTGAACGAGCCGTTTCTTGTTGAGAAGCTCGTTGATGAACGGGACCCCTTTCGGCAGGATCTGGTTGAACAGCACCCGCCCGGTCGTCGTCTCGACCAACCCGCCCTCGAGACGAACTCTGAGGCGTGCGTGAAGACCGATCTTGCCCTGATCGTATGCGACGACGACTTCCTCAGGGGAATAGAACGTCATCCCCTCTCCCTTGTCACCCGACTTCGATTTCGTGAGATAGTAACAACCGAGCACCTGATCCTGCGTCGGCGTGACGATCGGGGCACCGTTGGCCGGCGAGAGGATGTTATGGCTCGACAGCATAAGGATCCGCGCCTCAAGCTGCGCCTCGTAGGATAGGGGCACGTGAACGGCCATCTGATCACCGTCAAAGTCGGCGTTGAATGCCGTGCAGACCATCGGATGAATGCGGATGGCTTTCCCCTCGACGAGAACGGGTTGGAACGCCTGGATGCCCAGACGGTGAAGCGTCGGAGCTCGGTTGAGGAGCACGGGGTGGCCGTCGATGATGTAATCGAGAATATCCCACACTTCGGGCCCCTTCTTGTCGACCATTTTCTTAGCGCTCTTGACCGTTTTGACGAGACCACGTTCGATGAGTTTACGGATGATATGCGGCTTGAACAGCTCCACCGCCATGTCTTTCGGCAGACCGCACTCGTGGAGCCTCAGCTCGGGCCCAACGACGATCACCGAACGGCCGGAATAATCAACACGCTTGCCCAAGAGGTTCTGGCGGAACCGCCCTTGTTTTCCTTTGAGCATGTCCGACAACGATTTGAGCGCCCGGTTGTTGTCGCTGCGAACGGCGTTCACGCGTCGTGAATTGTCGAGCAACGAATCGACCGCTTCCTGCAGCATCCGCTTCTCATTGCGCAGGATCACTTCCGGCGCCTTGATCTCGATCAATCTCTTCAGACGATTGTTCCGGATGATCACCCGGCGGTAGAGATCGTTGAGATCGGAGGTCGCAAACCGGCCCCCCTCCAGAGGCACGAGCGGTCGCAGCTCCGGCGGGATGACGGGGATGACGTCGAGCACCATCCACTCGGGCTTGTTGGGGGCGCTCTGGAGGCTCTTACGGAAGGCCTCGATCACTCGCAGTCTCTTCAGAGCCTCCGTCTTCTTCTGTACCGATGTCTCCGCCTTCACCTCTGTTCGCAGCTCCGCGGCAAGCTCCTCAATATTGACGCGCTTCAGAAGATCCTTGATCGCCTCGCCGCCCATCTTCGCGATGAACTTTTTCGGATCGCTCTCCTCGAGATCGCTGTTGTTCTCCGGGAGAGAAGCCATGATCTCGAGATACTGGTCCTCCGTAATCAGATCCTGTTTCTGAAGGCCCGTCGTTCCCGGGTTGATGACAACGTACGATTCGTAGTAGATGATCTTTTCCAGCTCTTTGCTGGACAGCCCCAGGATATACCCAATCTTGCTCGGCAGGGAGCGGAAATACCAGATGTGGACGACGGGGACGGCGAGAGCGATGTGCCCCATCCGCTCCCGGCGAACGCTCTTCTGAGTCACTTCTACTCCGCACCGATCGCAGGTGATCCCTTTGTACCGGATGCGCTTATACTTTCCGCAGTGACACTCCCAGTCCCGGACCGGTCCAAAGATCTTCTCGCAGAACAGACCATCCTTTTCCGGTCGGAAGGAACGATAGTTGATCGTCTCCGGCTTCGTGACCTCGCCGTGCGAGCGGGAGAGAATCATATCTGGCGACGCGAGGCTAATCGTGATCTTTGAAAAGGTCTTTCGTGATGCGGCGTCACTCATTGAGAATGGCATGGACTTCCTCCATCATACAATTTTCGCACCTCTGCTGCGCAAAAGGCGCAGGAGAGTTCAACATTCGTCGGTCTCCTCGAGACCAGATCACTCGATCTTGACTTCCAATCCGAGGCCCTGCAGCTCTCGCACGAGAACATTAAAGGACTCGGGAACATTCGGCTCGGGCAAGTTGTCTCCCTTCACAATCGCTTCGTACACTTTCGCCCGGCCAACGACGTCATCCGACTTGACGGTAAGGATCTCCTGCAAGACGTTTGATGCACCATAGCCCTCGAGCGCCCACACTTCCATCTCTCCAAACCGTTGCCCGCCAAACTGCGCCTTGCCCCCGAGCGGTTGTTGCGTGATGAGCGAGTAGGGCCCGATCGAGCGAGCGTGGATCTTGTCGTCGACCAAGTGCGACAGTTTCATCATGTAGATGTATCCGACGGACACCTCCTGGTCGAAGGGCTCGCCGATCCGGCCGTCGATCAGAACGGATTTTGAGTTTTCCGAGAGGCCGGCCTTCTTCAACTCCTCCTGAACCTCCTCCCACGTCGCGCCGTCGAAGATGGGTGAGGCGTAATCCTTCCCGAGCTTGTATCCCGCCCAGCCGAGCGCCACCTCGAAGAGCTGGCCGAGGTTCATACGTGACGGTACGCCGAGCGGGTTCAGTACGAGATCGACAGGAGTGCCGTCCGGCAGGAACGGCATGTCTTCCACCGGCACGATGATGGACACGACGCCCTTGTTTCCGTGACGGCCCGCCATCTTGTCGCCGACCGAGAGCTTGCGCTTCTTGGCGACATAGACCTTCGCGAGCTGAACGATGCCCGGAGCCAGCTCGTCGCCGAGCTGAATCTTGTTCTTCTCGTGACGATACAGCTCTTCGACCTCGCTGAGCTTCTGGCGGTAGTTCTCGTATACTTTGACGATCAGGTTGTTCTTCCGCTTCTCTTCGACCCAGTCCTGATTGTAATCCAGCGTGTCAAGCGTGTCGGGTGACTCGAAGGTGTCTTCCTTGAGCGTCGTCCCGCTGCGAATGATGACGTTCCCGTCCGCATCCCGAATGCCGACCGATTTTTCGCCCGCCAGCAGCATGCCCAGCTTCTTCGCGAGTTTCTCGTGAAGTTCCTTGAGCTCCTTCCGGCGCGATCGGTCGAGCGCCTCAAGTCTTTTCTTGTCTTCCTTCTTGCTCTCCGTGTCCTTCTTCTTTCGGCTGAAGAGCTTCGTCGAGATCACGACACCCTTCATGCCCGGGGGCGCTTTCAGCGATGCATCCTTCACATCGCCGGCTTTTTCGCCGAAGATCGCCTTCAGCAGCTTTTCCTCCGGCGTCGGATCGGTCTCCCCTTTCGGCGTAATCTTCCCGATGAGAATGTCGCCTTCGTTGACTTCGGCCCCAATGCGAACGATGCCGTTCTCATCCAGGTCCTTCGTGGCTTCTTCGCTGACGTTGGGGATCTCACGCGTGAGCTCTTCCTCGCCCCGCTTCGTGTCGCGAACCTGAAGCTCGAATTCTTCAATATGGATCGAGGTGAAAACATCCTCCGCCACGATCCGCTCGCTGACGACGATCGCGTCTTCAAAGTTGTACCCGCGCCACGGCATGAACGCCACGAGGACGTTCCGACCGAGCGCAAGCTCGCCCCGGTTCGTCGCGCAGCCGTCGGCGAGGACATCACCCCGCTTGATGCGCTCCCCTGCACTCACAACCGGTTTCTGGTTGATGCAGGTATCCTGGTTCGTGCGGAAGAATTTCGTCAGCCGGTACTCGACACGCCGCTTGTCCTCGAAGCTGATGATCGCTTCCGTGCTGTTCTCATCGATGTCGTACTGCACGATGATGCTGTCGGCCGTCACCGATTCGACGACCCCGTTTCGCTCGGCAATGATCATCGTGCGAGAGTCGCGCGCCAGCTTCTCCTCCAGGCCCGTGCCGACGATCGGGGGAACCGGTGAAAGAAGCGGGACGGCCTGGCGCTGCATGTTGGAGCCCATCAGTGCACGGTTGGCGTCGTCGTGCTCGAGAAACGGAATCAACGCGGCGGCTGCGCTCACGATCTGATTCGGCGCCACATCCATGTACTGAATCTTATCCGGCTCGGCGAGGGGATAGTCGCTCTGGAAGCGCGATTTGATCTTCTCTTCCTGGTAGCGCCCGCGCTCGTCCAGGCGCGCATTCGCCTGAGCGATCGTCACTTCATCTTCCTTCTCCGCGGCGAGAAATTCGATCTCCTCCGTCACCTTTCCATTCTTCACTTTCCGGTAGGGGGTCTCGATGAACCCGAAGTCGTTGATACGGGCGTGGATACAGAGCGAAGAGATCAATCCGATGTTCGGACCTTCCGGCGTCTCGATGGGGCACAAACGCCCATAGTGCGTATAGTGCACGTCGCGCACTTCAAATCCCGCGCGCTCCCGCGTCAGACCGCCGGGACCAAGCGCCGAAACGCGCCGCTTGTGCGTCATCTCCGCCAGCGGGTTGGTCTGATCCATAAACTGCGAGAGCTGGTTCGTGCCGAAGAATGCATTGATCACGCTCGTGATCGTCCGTGCGTTTACCAGATCCTGCGGCGTGATCGTCTCCGTGTCGCGCAGGTTCATGCGCTCCCGGATCGTGCGGGTCATCCGGGACAGTCCGACATTGAACTGCTGCGCAAGCTGCTCGCCGACGGTCCGCACCCGACGGTTGCCGAGATGGTCGATATCGTCGACCGTCCTCTTTCCCTGCTGGAGATCGATGAGGTACTTCACGATCGCGACGATGTCCTCACGCGTCAGCGTCGTCACGTCTTCTTTGATGTTCACCGCGAGCTTGGCATTCATCCGGTGGCGGCCCACATCGCCGAGATCGTACCGCTTCGGGTTGAAGAACAGGCGGTCGATGAGGTTCTTCGCCGTATCGAGGTCCGGTGCCTCACCCGATCGAAGCTGCGAGTAGATCGTCTCCAGCGCGTCCTCTTCCGACCGCGCCACATCGCGCAGGATCGTGTTCGTGATCACCGACTGCTCCTCCACCGCCTCCGATTTGAGAAGCCGGATCTTGCGGATCTCCGCCTTCTTGATCTGCTTGATGTGATCCTCGGTCAGCCTCGCATCTTTATTGATGAAGATTTCGCCGGTCTTCTTGTCGAACACATCGCTGCAGATGGTACGGCCGAGGAAATCCTTCAGATTCACCTTCGACGTGTCCACTTCCTCAACCAGCTCGAAGAGATCGAGGATCTCGTCATCCGACGAATAGCCGAGGGCGCGCAGAAGAGTCGTGACCGGAAACTTTTTCTTCCGGTCGATATACGCGTACATGACGTTGTTGATGTCGGTCGAAAACTCGACCCACGATCCGCGGAACGGGATGATACGGGCAGAGTACATCAACGTTCCGTTCGGGTGAACGGACTCTCCGAAAAACACGCCGGGCGATCGGTGCAGCTGGCTGACCACCACGCGCTCCGCGCCGTTGATGATGAACGTTCCCCGCTGCGTCATCGCAGGGAGGTTGCCCAGATACACTTCCTGCTCGATCGTGTCGGTGAAATCCTGACTTCCCTCTCGCTTCGACGAGAGCCGGAGCTTCGCCTTGAGCGGTACCGAATAGGTGAGACCCCGCTCCTGGCACTCCACCACGGAGTACTTCGGCTTCTCCACGTAGTACTCCACAAATTCGAGGAGGAAATTCTCCCGCGCGTCCGTGATCGGGAAGTTCATCTCAAAGACCTGCTGCAAGCCCATTCTCTTCCGCCGATGCGGAGGAGTCTCCGGCTGCAGAAACCTGTTGAACGAATCGATCTGAACGTTCAGGAGATCCGGAGTCTCGATCACCGAAGGGATACGGCCGAAGGAAATTCGACCGTTGGTGCCGTTGGATTGGTTCTTCAAGTCAACCGCTCCTTTTGAACAAGATGATGTGTAAACCTTAGGGGCTCTGCTCGATCCGAGGCCTTCCCGGGAGCAGGGCGAACCCCGAGCATCAGCATTTCAGCAAACCTTGAGATTGCGCTCTAGAGAGAGGTCAAGCCGATGGCTCAATTGCCCATCAGAATGGGAGAACCACCGGCTTTGACTTTGCGACTTTTTCCTTAGAATGTGTCTTATATTGAAACACCGGCAAAGCACGAAAAGTTCAAGAAATGAGGAACGGCTACTTCAGCTCCACCTGAGCTCCTGCTTCCTCGAGCTCCTTCTTCAGCTTTTCTGCCTCCTCCTTGTTGAGGCCTTCCTTCACCACCTTGGGAGCGCCATCAACCAGATCCTTTGCCTCTTTGAGCCCGAGTCCCGTTGCCGCGCGCACGACCTTGATGACGTTGATCTTCTGTGCACCGGCTGCCTTGAGCTCAACGTTGAACTCCGTCTTTTCTTCCACTGCCGCGGCAGCGCCAGCCGCAGGCATCGGGCCACCGGCAACGATGATCGGGGCAGCCGCGCTCACTCCGAATTTCTCCTCCAGCGCCTTTCTCAATTCGGTTGCTTCGAGCAGCGTAAGCTTCTCGATCTTCTCAACAATTTCTGCCACTTCTGACATTGCGATTCTCCTTATGAATGATGTTCAAATTCGTGCCGACATCAGGCCGCTTGCTTTTTCTTTTCGATTGCATCGATCACGCTCACCAGGTCGCGGATCACCGCAGCGATCGCACCGACCACACCTGAGATCGGCGCCTGGAGACTTCCGACGATTCCCGCCATCAATTCATTCCGGGACGGGAGCCTGGAAAGTTGATCGAGTTGCGAGCCGTCAAAGATCTGCTTTTCAAGAACCGCAACTTTGAGGTTGAATTTCCCCGACTTGTCCTTGAATTTCTTGATGATCTTCGCGGGCACAACCGCGTCATCGTAACTGAATGCAATACCTGTCGGCCCAACGAGTTTATCGTAGATCCGATCGTAGCCGGTCACGCTCTCCAGGGCTTTCTTCGCGAGCGTGTTCTTCACGACTCTGTACTCGATGCCGGCTTTCCGGAACTCCCGCCGAAGCTCTGTTTCTTCCTCGACGGTCACACCGGTAAAATCGGCAAGGTACATCGCCGTCGCACGCGAAGCCCGGTCAGCGACTTCCGCCACGATCCGTTCCTTCTCCGAGCGATTCATGTCAAACCTTCCAGATTACTGAGTGACGGTACTGCTTATCAAGTCGAGCATTGCATCGACTTGTGAAGCCGGGTGAGAAGCCCCCGATCGCCGGGGCACCGGGCTTCGGATGATATGGATGAGTGCGTAAAATCCTTGCTTAGTGAGCAGCCATCACGTTTCGATCGATGTGGACACCGGGTCCCATCGTCGTGGAGATGGCGATGCTTTTCACGTACGTCCCTTTGGCGGTTGACGGCTTCAGCCTCGCGATCGTGTTCAGGAACGACTGGATGTTCTCCACCAGTTTCTGCTGGTCGAAACTTGCTTTCCCGACGGTCGCGTGGACGATCCCGGCCTTGTCGACCCTGAACTCGATCTTGCCGGCTTTCACTTCTTTCACGGCTTTGCCGACGTCCATCGTCACGGTGCCGCTCTTCGGGTTCGGCATGAGTCCTCGTGGCCCGAGGATTCTTCCCATTTTCCCGAGGTCGCCCATCACATCGGGCGTTGCGATGATCACATCGATGTCCGCCCACCCTTGTTGAATCTTCTCGAGATAATCCTGGTACCCGACATGGTCGGCGCCTGCAGCCTTTGCCTCTTCATCCTTCGGCGGCTTCGTAATGACGAGAACGCGGACTTCCTTTCCGATCCCGTGCGGCAATGCTACAGTTCCGCGGATTGCCTGATCAGCTTTCTTCGGGTCGACGCCAAGGCGCACGGCGATGTCAACGCCCTCGGCAAATTTCGCGGAGGCAGTCTCCTTGACCTTCTGCACCGCTTCTTCAATCGTATAGCTTTTCTTTTCGACTTTCTTTGCCGCAGCCCTAAACCGTTTGCTTTGTTTTTTCATACTTGTGCGCCCACAATGGATTGAACGTGTTATTCTATTCTTCGACGGTAATGCCCATGCTGCGAGCCGTTCCCGCGACCATGGTCATCGCTGCTTCCACAGAGGCAGCGTTAAGATCGACCATCTTCATCTCCGCGATCTCGCGGATCTGAGCCTTCGTGACTTTCCCGACCTTCAGACGGTTCGGCTCGGCTGATCCCTTTTCCAGCTTGATCGCCTTCAGCAGTAGCGTCGCTGCCGGCGGCGTCTTCGTGATGAACGCAAACGACTTATCGCTGTAGACCGTTATGATCACGGGGATGATGAGTCCCTGCTGATCTTTGGTTCTCGCGTTGAACTGCTTGCAGAATTCCATAATATTGACCCCCTTTTGTCCGAGGGCCGGACCCACGGGCGGCGCCGGATTTGCCTGTCCGGCCGGAATCTGCAATTTGATGAAACCCGTCACTTTTTTTGCCATACGATCGACCTCAAGATTCTATTGTAGTGGAAGACAAAGGATCAAAAGCGATTCTATTTCTCCAGCTCGACCTGCAGGAAGTCCAGCTCGACCGGTGTTTTTCGGCCGAAGATGCTGACCATGACCTTCACCTTCATCTTCTCAGGGTGAACATCCTGCACGAATCCGGAGAAGTTGTTGAATGGGCCCTCGATCACTTTCACAGGGTCGCCGATCCTGAAGGGAATCTCGACGAGCTCGACATCTTCCTTCTCTTCCATCTTCCCAATAAGACGGCGCACCTCATCCGGCTGCAGCGGCGCTGGGTTGTTCTTGTCCGGCACAAACCCCAGCACGGACGGGGCCTCCAAGATCAGGTGGATCGTTTCCTTATCCAGGACAGCTTCCACAAGAACATATCCCGGGAAGAAGTTCTTGACCTTCGCCTTCTTCTTCCCATCCTTCACCTCAATCACTTTTTCCGACGGAATCATGACATTCGTGACCCTCTCGGCGAGGTTCAACCGCGCGACCTCAGATTCGAGGAACGCCTTCACTTTCGCTTCGTGACCAGAATAGGTCCGAACCACATACCAGCGCTTTTCCAAATCTTTTCTCTTCCTCAGGATTACAGGATAGCCTTGAGCGCCGCGGCGAGAATCGAGTCGACACCCCAGGTAAAGACCGCGATAAGCAAGCAGACGATAATAACGACCTTCGTGGATTCCATCAGCTCGTCACGTGTCGGCCACGTGACTTTCCCCATCTCTTTTGACACATCGTTGAAGAAGTTGATGATCTTTTCTTTCATGGCGATCGCTTACAGGAATTTTCCGACTTCAAGGATAATGTTCATGTGACGAGACGTTCTGCACGTGAGGAGGGACTCGAACCCCCAACCTGCGGTTTTGGAGACCGCTGCTCTACCAATTGAGCTACTCACGTAGGGATTTCCTCGTGGCGGGATCGGATGCTCACCGGGCCACCTTCCTCCAAGGAGAACGCGTCGACCAGAGCTTGTTACTTCGTTTCTTTGTGGGGCGTCCGCTTGTTGCACCACGGACAGAACTTCTTGTACTCCACCCTTCCCGACTGCTTCTTCTTGTTCTTGGTGGTCGAATAGTTACGACGTTTGCACGTTGAGCATTCGAGCGTGATGATGTCTCTCACGACGTTTCACTCCAGTTGTTTCAACATTCAGACTGTCTTGAGCTTGCGACCGGGATTGAACCGGTGACCTCTTCCTTACCAAGGAAGTGCTCTACCAACTGAGCTACGCAAGCGCTTGCCTTCCATTAACGCGCGCCACCGGAATCCCCAGGACATGAGTCGTCAACACCCAATAGTACCTGCTCACACCTTCTTCTTCGCTTCTCACTTCCTTCTTCTTCGCTTCTCACTTCCTTCGTCGAGCGGGAGACGGGACTCGAACCCGCGACCAACAGCTTGGAAGGCTGTGACTCTACCAACTGAGTTACTCCCGCAATCCATTTGTCAATTGACAATTGACACGTGGGCAGGGAAGGATTCGAACCTCCGAAGGCCTGAGCCGTCAGATTTACAGTCTGATGCGTTTAACCACTTCGCTACCTGCCCGTTACCGCGTACCAGCCGACGACTCGAGACACACTCCCGTATATTTCCCGGAGCTGGCGGGCGGATTTTCCGCCATCTCCGACAAAACTCTCCGGCGGATGAGCCTACGGCTCAGAACCGCCGGCCTGCTGATCATCCCGATGTGATTTTGAGCTGAAGGTGGGATTTGAACCCACAACCTGCTGATTACAAATCAGCTGCTCTACCGTTGAGCTACTTCAGCAATCAAACGACGATTGCATCGGGACCGCTCTACCAGCTGAGCGACGCCAGCGGTTTCAAAGATGGCATCGCCACGGCCGCGTTCAGCATTCCACCACAGTACAAAAAAACTCCCTCCCCGCGGATACCCGCCCCTGCATCAACTGACTACGCCTTCACCCGCGGTCCAAGTTTGGTCACTTCGTGGGGAACCTTGAGCTATACTCAAAACTTAAGCTTTATAATTTAACAAATTTTGCCTAATAGTCAACGTTCCTGGCCCTCAAACCACCAATCTAATCGTGCGCCAGGCACCGGCCCGCTATGTCTCCAACGCTCTCCTCGTCCTGATCGGAATGTGAAATCTATGGGAAGACAGTTCTAGACGCGGTGCGATACGCCCTCAAAACACGACATTGCGCCCCCAAGAAGGCCCCTCTTCTAGGGCATGCGGGCTCGTTCCCCGCCTAGTTCGGTGCCTTCCGATTCTCCGCCCCTTTTGCGGAATTGAGAATCTCTTCCCGCAACCTCAGCGCTGACACGGAAGCGGGCTGAATTTCCAAAGCAGATTGGATGTAGGAAAGGGCTTTGGAGGGCTCCTCCCGGGCCTCCAGGTAGCTGGCTGTCATCGTTAAAGCCTGTGCAGCCAGCGTCTGTAGCCCGCGAGTCAAGCGATCGTCGAGTGAGGACGGTCTGAAATGGATCCTGCTTGAAGGCAGGGGAAGATTGCCCGGATCTCGGGCCAGTCGAAAGAGCAGTCCGCTGGGAATCCTGGAGTACGCCGTTCCGAACTCCGCCTCGATCTCCGGGCCCACGTAGACCGGGCCCCGTTCCAGTGACTTGCTGATGAAGTCGTTGATCATATCGACGTACCGGAATTCGATGAGCCGGGGATCGAAAGGGACGTCATGCTCGAATTTCCATAGCTCCCTCAAGAAGGCATCGACTTTTTCCTTCGATCGCTGAATCAACCACGGGTATCTTCTCTCTAACCGGATATAGTACCAGGATCGCCGCAGCAATTCCTTGTCGACAATAACAACGTCAGTACGATTCCCTCTGACGACCTGGTAATAGAGCGAAGGCGCCACGAAGTAGTCCCACTGATACGTCAGGACAAATGCGTTCGGCTCCATACTCGATAATATGTTCTGCGTATAGTCCTCGACGAGGTGGTTGTCGGACTCGCTGACCGTCTTCGCATTCCCCCAGACTTGAACAGCGGGCAGAAGCAGCAGAGCGATCGCGAATCCAGCGAACGCGTTCGATCCGAACTTCTTTTCCACCATCCGATTAAGGGTCCCTAAACCGAAGACAGCGAATAAAGCGACTACGGCATAAGCCAGGAGGAAATAGGAATCGATGTCGTGAATGTCATAGTTGATGGAATAGAATACGCAGCTCACGAAGCCGATGGCAAGAAACCAGAAAAGTGTCTTGTTCCGGCGAAAAGTCTTCCACACCCCGAACAGAAAGAGCGCGATGATAATCCAGCTGAATTCCGACGGGAAATGGTTGACGAAGTATGTGAGCTGCTTCTCTGCACTTTCGAAACCTGAAAAGATCCAACTTCTGTATTGCTTTCCAGATATGTGCCAAAGGAATCGTTCGAGAGTTGCAGGATGGCCCCAGTCGAGAGGAGGATGGGCGCTCGATCGGATCGGGAGATAGAGATAGGTCGAGGCCCCAAGAATGAAGAAGGGGATCAGCTTGACCAAGCGGACGACCGCGCCGCGGCCCATTCCCAAGAACCGCACGAACAGATAGACGAGTGCCGGGATGATCAGAATCGTCGTCATGTGATTCGAGAAACTCAGGCCGAGGACGAATGAGAAGAGGATAAGCTGGCGCGAAGTCTGTTCTCCATCTTCAATCTGTTCCTTCAGCCCCCGCGCACATGTCAAGATCACCAGACAGAGAAGGAAGAGGTGCAGGCCATACACTTCAATCGCTGTCGACTGTTCCCACACCGTTGCAGAGAAGGCGAAAGCCAAAGAAACGATGAACGCAGCGATCCGGATTCTCTTGTCCTCTGCTCCTGGCTGTGGTGCCCTGCCGACCCCCCGGCGGTCTTGGAACAGGTCCCACAACGCGAGCGACATCTTGAAGAACACACCCATCGCCGCAGCCGTCACGAAGGCTGAGAAGAGATTGAGCTTCAGAATCTCTTCCAGCCCAAGCGGCAGCATCACAGCGCATCGCCCGATCAGGGTGAAGAGCGGATACCCGGTCGGATGAGCAATCCCAAGGACGGTCGCGACCGTCGCGAGCTCGCCGCTGTCGATGAAGGAGACCGTGCGGCACATCGTGGTCACGTAGACGCAAAATGAGATCAGAGAGACCGCGACTGCGAGAAGATTTTCGTTCCAAAGAAAAAGGTATCTTTGCTTCATCTGCGTTTCCACCGCAGGGCGCGATTCAGAAGCGAACGGTTCTCGGTTCTCACCTTCTGCAGAGAACGAAGGAGATCCTTCACGGTTCTCTTCCCCATTGCTGCCGCGACCGCTTGGAGTGCAGGCCTTTCCGTCATGAGGACAAAAGCGGTCGGTTGTTCATTGAGTCGAGTAAACGTCTCGAGCAGGCGAAGGTATTCAAGGTTAGCGCACAGCTTCTTGCCGTCCGTCTTGCCGAGTACCCGTTGCCTGACCTCTTCAGCCAGGGCGAAACTGTTCGTCTTCATCAAAGCGGGGATTTCCCGGCCCAGCTCCAGCTGCAGCGCCTGCAACGAAAACTCAAGGTCGACGAGACCGCCTCTCCCCACTTTGAGGTCGGCCCCCCCGCCGCCTGTTGACCGTTCCTGCTCCATTTTCCTCCGCATGGAAAGAACTTGGTCCTTCCACCGCGGCGGCAACGGAGAATTGTAGGCGTAGTCCGTCAAGAACTCGATCACCCGGCGACCGAAATCGACGTCACCGGCAATTAGGCGGGCCTTAAGCAACGCCTGACGCTCCCAGAACGATGCCCGATCCCGCAGATACTCTTTATAATAGTTGAACTCTGTCGCCAGCGGGGAGCTTTTGCCCTCGGGGCGGAGGCGGAAGTCCACCGCGTACACCGAGTTGAGGGATTCCAGAAAACTTCGGCCAAACGTCTGTGCGACCTTTGCAGCAGCGACTCCCCCGTCGCCTTCTTCATAGATCAGGATCAGATCAAGATCCGAGCCGAACGTGATTTCCTCCCCTCCGAGTTTGCCCAAAGCGACAAGCGCCAGCCTGAGAGAAGAGCCCGCCGCGCCAAGCCCAGCCAACGTTGACTCGTACCGATCGGTCACGATCTCATCTGCCAGCGCGCTTAGCTCGCGCGTATACTCGTGAATGGCGGTCTCGCCGACCAGCAACCTGAGCGCTCCTTTGAATTCATTGTACGCCCGATATCGCGCGGGATCAGAACTCCGCAAGAATTTCCACCCCCGCTCCTCAACTAACGCGTCGCCAGTCCGACCAACGAGACTCTCGAACAGGAGCGGCTCTTGCGCCAACAGGCGCGCCAGTCGCGAGCTTCTCGAACAGATCAGTATGAGGAGATCAAGCATCTCCTCCTTCGCCACGGCTTGGTGAAGGGTGCGCTGGAGAGGCTTCGACGAGGCAAGGGAGGCGAAATTTCTGACAGCCCAGTCGGCCGCACCCCCCTTCTTGATCACCCGGAGCAAGGATTCCAGCCCTTCCTTTGTGCGGAGGTGGGGAATCTCCTCGACGCCGCTGAGCAGGGCTTTCCGCGAGTTCTGAACATCGAGAAATGAGATTTTCCGAAGGAGGGGATCAAAGTCTGCCACTTCCGTGCCCGGCCAACGCACTCCTCGCCCGCCCGGCTTCAATCCCCGCGAGATGTCGAAAACGGACCGAAAGATCCTCCGGATGGCCATGCGATGCCGACTGAGTTGTTGCCCAAACCGGGAAACCGACCGATATCCGAGTTGCCTTGCGAGGACTCGCTTCTCCTCTTGCGAGTCCGGCAGTGAGTGTATCTGCAGCCCGTGCAAGAGTTGGAGGCGATCCTCGACGGCACGAAGGAAAAGGTACGCCTCCCGCAGCTGCATCGCTTCCTCTTTCTTCAAAAGCCCCGCGTCCAGAAGCCGGTTGATCGCCCGGAGTGTATTCCGCTCCCTGAGCTCTACGTTCGTTCCTGCATTCAGCAGCTGCAGGGCCTGCACGACGAATTCGATGTCCCGTATACCGCCGCTCCCGAGCTTGATATTCGAGTCGCTCTCAACTCTTGCTTCAATCTTCGATTTGATCTTCGCAATCTCCTCCAAGGGGCTTCCGAGGAGTGTCTTCGGGTACACAAACGGTTGAAGCTCCGCCAGCCATCTCTCGCCAACCGTTCTGTTGCCGGCAACCACGCGGGCCTTGAGTAGCATCTGACGCTCCCAAAGCTCACCGCGCAATTCGTAGTACGTCAAATAGGCGGAACGAGACATCGCGAGGACGCCGGAGTGGCCTTCAGGTCTCAACCGCACGTCGACCCGATAGAGATGCCCCTCTCCCGTATGTTCCGAGAGCCGACGCACGACGAACTCGGCGAGTCGAGAGTAGTACTCGTGCAGCGTCGAAATGCGAGATTCCGTAGACCCGAGCGATGCATCCTTCTCGTAGACAAACATCAGGTCGATATCTGAGCTGAAATTGAGCTCTTCTCCGCCGAGCTTTCCGAGGCCCATCACCGCGAGCTCGTTCTCGATCGTCACGTTGTTGGCAGCGCTCAGGTGCTGACGCCCGAGCTGGAGCATCGTTTCGATGATGATCTCGGCGAGGGCGGAGAGCTCTGCAGAGGTCGTCGGCACATCCGCTTCTTTCAGAATCTGGCGGGCTCCAATCCTCAGCAGCTCACGACGCTGAAACCGCTTCAGCGCATCAAGCCTCTTCTCCATACGCTGAAAGAGACCGACGGTCTGGGCAGCCTCCGACTCAAAATCAGCGGTCGTTTTCGTCCTTTTCAGTGCGTCGGTGGAGGTGAGCCAATGAAAGAGCTCCGCGTCGCGTACGAGGATGTCGGCCAGGAATTGTGACTGGGAGAAAAGCTCCAGAGCGATCTGCTCAAGGAGCCGATATGATTGAAAATCCCGCAAGAGCGTTGAAGCAAATCCCGTCATCAGGAAACGATGGAGGTTTGCAAGCGCTCGTCTTGGGTGAGCGGTCGCCCGGACGTCTGCCCGCAGCGACTTGAGAACGAGTGGCGGGGAGAGACCCGCATCCGCGGCCATGCGACCGATGGCCTCGAAGATCTTCTCATCCGAAGATGGGGTCAGGCTGTGGTCACCTTCTTCCTTCATGCGCAAGACGATTATAACGAAAAAGTGCCTCAGATTCTAAGACGGACACCTCGCGGGAGACATCCGTTATTGTCCCGACGCGTCGCGCTCGCTTCCCTTGCTTCTCGCTGGGCCATCTTCTATATTGCTGCGTCCTCGTCCCCGAACCACTTCAACAGCAGCCTATCGGAAGTCAACCATGGTCAAGCTCATCGCACTGTACCGGAAGCCCGAGAACACGGAAGCCTTCGAGTCCCACTATTTTGACACGCATACTCCCCTGGTGAAGAAATTGCCCGGGCTGAGGAGGCTGGAAGTAGCCAGGATTACAGGCGCTCCGATCGGCGAGGCGAAGCACCACCTGATCGCAGAGATGTACTTCGACGATGAAGACTCCATGCAACGGGCGCTTGCATCGGCAGAAGGCAAAGCGACCGCCAGCGATTTGATGCAATTCGCCGGCAGCCTCGTCACGTTGTTCTTTGCTGAAGTCGAACAGCTCTGAGTATTCAGGCGACGGTCAGGGTCTCCGACCCGCGAGTCGCAGCAGGAAAATTCCACAGGATCTCAAACCAGAGGTATCCCACGAAATGAGTAAGTATTCCGGCATTTCCTCTCGCTCATCTTCATTCGACAACATCCTGTACGAGAAAAAACACTGGGTCGCGACCGTCACGATCAACCGGCCAACGGTTCACAACTGCCTGAACCTGGAAACGCTCCGGGAGCTCGGGAAGGCGTTCGAGGACGCGGCGTGGGACGACCACATTGCAGTTCTCGTCCTCACCGGTGCAGGGGAGAAGGCGTTCTGCACGGGCGCCGATCTCAAGGAGTGGAAGGAGGATTTCCTCGACCATCCCAACAACTTTCACAAGTGGATGGGCGTGTTCATCGAAACCTTCGAACGTCTCCGCAACCTTGGCAAGCCCACCATCGCCAGACTCAACGGCATCGTCGTAGGGGGCGGCAACGAGCTGCAGATGTCGTGCGACCTCGCGATCGCTGCGGATGACATCTACATTCGCCACGTAGGAACCGAGCACGGGAGCGTTCCCGCGGCCGGCGCGGCGCAGTGGCTTCCGATCATCATTGGCGACAGACGGGCGCGAGAGATGCTCTTCCTCTGTGAGCCCATTCCGGCGCGGAAGGCTCTCGAGTGGGGGCTTGTGAATGAGGTCGTGCCGCGGATGGAGCTGAACCACGCTGTCAATCGGATGGCGGCAAAACTGATCAGGAAGCTCCCCGAGTGCACCCGCTATACGAAACAGCAGCTCAACTTTTGGCGCGAGCTATCCTGGAGCCTGACGATCGGCCACCTGCGCGATTGGCTGACTGTACACACCTCCTCACCAGAGATCGTCGAATCGATCAACGCCTTCGTGGAGAAGCGACCGGTGGACTACGAGAAGATCAGAATGCAGATGATGGGAGAGAGAAGGCAGAATCCAGAAGTCAGAATACAGAAGGGGAGCATCAAATCAGGTAAGCCAGAAGGAAGAAAGAGACCGACGAAATGAGGCACCCCTCATGCGTTAACAAATTAACCAATTAACCAGTTAACCAATTAACCAGTTAACCA
>CAYZRX010000017.1:0-6165 GCA_964480945.1 uncultured Ignavibacteriaceae bacterium
CCGGCGCGCAGTCAGCATCAGCCGGCGTCTTCGTGACGCTGGCAGCACACATCGCGGCGATGGCCCCCGGCACAAATATCGGCGCGGCCCATCCTGTCTCCCTCCAGGGGGGCATGGACTCAATCATGACGGAAAAGGCGACCAACGACGCGGCAGCCTTCGTTCGCACGATTGCGGAGAAGCGAAACCGAAACGTCGCGTGGGCCGAAGAGGCAGTGCGCAAGAGCATATCCATTACGGAAACCGAGGCACTCCAGCAGCACGTCGTCGATCTTATTGCGAAAAACCTCGACAGCCTCCTGGTTGAAATCGACGGGAGGAAGGTCGAGGTTGCGACCGGAACGGTCATCTTACACACCAAAGGCGCCAAAGTCGAGCGACTGGAAATGGGCTTTGCGGTGAAGGTGCTCGATATCCTCAGTGACCCCAACATTGCCTATATCCTGATGCTTCTGGGTATCTACGGGATCATCTTCGAGCTGTACAATCCGGGCTCAATCCTGCCCGGCGTCGTCGGTGTCATCAGCCTGATCTTGGCCTTCTATGCAATGCACACTCTTCCGATCAACTATGCCGGGCTGGGTTTGATCCTGTTCGCGATCATCCTCTTCATCGCGGAGATCAAGGTGACGAGCCACGGGCTCTTGGCCGTGGGGGGAGTCATTTCCCTCATCCTGGGATCGATGATGCTTATTCGTTCGGAGTCAGCATTGGATTTCGTTCAGATTTCTTGGAGCGTGATTCTCACGAGTGCCGCAGTCACACTCCTCTTCTTCATGTTCATTGTCGGCTTCGGAGTAAGGGCACTACGCACAAAGCCATCAACGGGAAGAGAAGGGTTAGTCGGTGAACTCGGCAATTCACTGACTCCGCTGAGCCCGGAGGGGCGCGTGCGAGTCCACGGCGAGATCTGGGACGCCGTTTCCGTATCGGGCAAGATCTCAAGAGACACGAAGGTCCGAGTCGTCGCAATCGACGACCTCAAGCTTCGCGTGGAGAAAGCAGAACCCTAGACAGATCTCAATCAAGAAAGGAGAGCGGTATGCAACCTGTCAGTGTCGTTGTTGTTGTTGCCATCATCTTCGCACTCATCATTTTCGCAAATTCCTTTCGAATCCTGCGAGACTATGAGCGAGCTGTGATCTTCCGTCTCGGGAGGAAGTCCAAGGCAATATTCAACCCCGGTGGAGGAGGAAATGGACCCGGTCTGATTATCCTCGTGCCCATCATCGACAAGATGGTCAAGGTCAGCCTACGAACCGTCGTGATGGATGTTCCGCCACAGGATGTCATCACGAAGGATAACGTCTCGATCAAAGTGAACGCCGTCGTGTATTTCCGTGTGATGGATCCCGACAAAGCGATCCTGGATGTGGAGAACTATCTCTTTGCGACCTCTCAGCTTTCGCAGACCACGCTCAGGAGCGTTTTGGGTCAATCGGAGCTCGACGAGCTGCTCTCCGAACGAGAGAAGATCAACATGAAGCTGCAGCAGATCATCGACAGTCACACGGCCCCTTGGGGGATCAAGGTCTCGACCGTGGAGGTAAAGCAGATCGACCTGCCGCAGGAGATGCAGCGGGCGATGGCAAAGCAGGCGGAAGCTGAACGCGAACGCCGATCGAAGGTGATCGCGGCGGAAGGCGAGTTCCAAGCCGCCCAACGGCTCTCGGAAGCCGCGAAGATCCTCGCCGAGCAGCCGAGCGCGCTGACGCTCCGATACCTGCAGACGCTGAGGGAGATTGCCACAGAGAAGAACTCCACCACGATCTTCCCTGTGCCCATCGATCTCTTACGGCCGTTCCTGGATCTCGACAAGAAGAGGTAGCGCGGTGCCGCAGACATCCCTCCCCAAAATGGATGTCGTGCTCTACGGACAGAATGAAACATCGAACATCGTAGCCGTTCAACAGTTGAATGACTCGACGGTTCGGCTGTACTCTCGCATCGACGGGAAGATTGCGCAATCCGACGCGGAATTCTTCCCGTTCTTTTTTCTCTCCAACGATCGCCTCGTCCAGGGTTTCTCCAGGCGCTACTGGATCAAGGAACTGAGCGGGAAGAACCACTATCGCTTTCTTGTTGCCTTTCAGCGGTGGCACGACCTGTGGGAAGCGATCCGCTTCATCCTGGCCAACCACAATCAGACCGCACTCAAACGGGCCGAGCATTACACAGAGCTGGACGCGATCACCGTCAGGCCCGACCCGATCACACAGTACCTGCTACAATCCGGCGTGACCCTCTTCAAGGGAATGCCCTTCGAAGACCTTCACCGAATGCAAATCAGCATCCAGACGCTCGCAAAACCGGGGAAGCCCAGCGACGCCCGAAAAACGGACGACCGGCTGGTTGCCATTGCCCTCTCCGACAGCCACGGCTGGGAGGAGGTCATCGACGGGCGGAAACTGGACGAGCCCGACATGCTGAGGAAGCTGGTGGAGCTGACCGTCGAGAAGAACCCGGACGTAATCGAGGGTCACGACCTTTTCGAGTTGACCCTCCCGTACGTGGCAAAGCGGGCGGAGCTGCACACAGTCGACCTCGCGCTCGGCAGGGACGGCTCGAGTCTGAAATCCTTTTCCCCTCGCGGCGGTACGGCCGAACGGGACTTTGACAATGCCTTCTTCGAAGTGGCCGGTCGTCACCTCATCGATACCCGGCTTCTCGCACACGCCTATGACGGCACCAGGCGGAGCCTCGAGAGCTACAGCCTCCGCTCCGTTGCAGAATACTTTGGGCTCGTGACACGGGAGAGGCCGATCGTTCCCAAGAACCGCATCGCTGCGGTTTGGGCAAGCGACCCCCATCAGGTGCTGCAAGCAGCCCTCCATGACGTGCGTGAGGTCCGCTCCATCAGCGCGTTCCTCTCCCCCAGCCACTTCCATCTGGCGCAGATGTGCCCGCTTTCGTTCGGTGCAGTCGCACGCACGGGCAGCGCATCGAAGATCGAGCTTCTGTTGCTTCGCGAATACATCCGGCAAAAGCACTCTGTCCCGAGACCGCAGGTCGGCTCTCAGACGACGGGCGGCTACTCGGACATCTTTCTCGTCGGCCTGATCCCCCACGTCATTCACGCGGACATTGAATCTCTGTACCCTTCGATCATGCTCAAAGATGACATCAAGCCGGCAAGCGACGAGCTCAACGTTTTCCAGACGATCCTCAAAGATTTGACGACGAAGCGACTCGATGCGAAACACCGACTGAGGGCGAGCCACACAGAGACGGAGAGAGCGAACTACGACGCGCTCCAGTCATCCTTAAAGATTCTGATCAATTCTTTCTACGGCTATCTCGGCTACGGGAGGGGCCTCTTCAACGACTATGAGCAGGCGGATCGTGTGACCCGTGCCGGACAGGAGTTCGTCCGCTCCATCATGAAGCAGGTCGAGTTGCACAACGGTCAGGTGATCGAAGTTGACACGGACGGACTCTTCTGCTCCCCTCCCGACAACGTGGAAGGTGAGGAGCAAGAAAAGATCTTTGTCGGGAAGATCTCTTCGGAATTGCCGGCGGGGATCAATCTGATTCTGGCGGGACGCTACGCGAAGATGATGAGCTACAAGAAGAAGAACTATGCGCTACTCGACTACAACGATCGGTTGACGATCAGAGGCAGTTCGCTCATCTCGCGCAGTCTGGAGCGTTTCGCAAGAAACTTTATCCAGCTCTGCATCAACCGTCTCCTGCAGGAGGACATCAGCGGTCTCCACAACCTCTACGTTTCTCTCGCGAAGGACATCGCGAATCACCGATGGCAAGCTACAGACTTCAGCCGGACGGAAACGATCCGCGATTCATTGGATCTCTATGAACGTGAGCTGAAGGAGAACAAGCGCAAGCCATCCGCACCCTACGAGGTGGCAAGGCGGTCGGGGTTGAGCTTGAAGGCGGGCGATCATGTGGCCTATTATGTAACGGGGAATCACGCCGGTGTGAAGATAGCAGAGAATGCCCGGCTGGCCGAGGAATGGGAACCGAACTTTCCCGATGAAAACACCGCGTACTATCTGGACCGACTCAACGATTGCGCGAAGAAATTTGAGCCCTTCTTCGAGCCTACGGATTTCAAGAAGATCTTCTCGATGGACGACCTTTTCGCGTTCTCCCCTGAAGGGATACAGCTCATCAGGCAGAACGTCGCGGTTCCGGAAGAACCCCCTCCCCATGAAGAAGAGAGCCCTGAGTTTGGCATCTGGCTCGACGAATCCGCCCCCCAATAGTGCCGCCCGGAAAACCGCCAAAACCTGCGTCATATCTTGACTTCCAGCCCTCCGGCAACGGCGGACGTCTGCATTCCAGGCTCACTGAACCGGACGTTCGCCTCCCCGCAACCTCCAGCCCCTTCCTCCTCCGGTGGGACTTGCTTTTTTTTTGAACAAGTGCTATACTCGCTGTGCAATCAACCAACACCGTTTTTGTTTCAGCAGATGTGGCTGTTTCTCCGATCGAAGTTTCTCGCCTGGGTCGAGCAACCTTTGCCGGAGGTTCGTAACAACTTCGAAGATGTCGAAATGAGCAAGACATCTTCAGTTTTTGAGAGACAAAAATTAGGTGTCCATGTTCAACCCTATAAGGACGAAGTAACCTTATGGAACAAGGTACAGTAAAATGGTTCAACAATGCGAAAGGATACGGCTTCATTAAGCGGGGAACCGGTGAAGACGTATTCGTGCATTACAAGTCTATCAACGGCGAAGGCTACAAGACCCTGAAGGAGGGCGACGTTGTAGAGTTCGAAGTTGAACAAGGCGCGAAAGGATTGCAGGCTGTGAACGTCAACAAGACGACGGCCTAATTTCAGCCTCTCAAAAAGCAAGAAACCCGCTGCGGAAAAACCTGCAGCGGGTTTTTTGTTGTACGCTCGGCGAGTCCGCTCCGTTCCGGCGGTTCAGCCTACCCTTCGTGGCTCGCGACCCAAGACCTCAGATACGACACGATCTCTGTTGTTGGGGCTCCAGGGGTAAACAGCTCCCCCACTCCCTGCTTCTTCAATTCGACGATGTCTTTTTCAGGAATGATACCACCGCCAAATAGGAGAACGTCACTCAGACCTTTGCCCTTCATCAGCTGTAGCACTTTTGGGAATATCGTCATATGGGCGCCGCTCAGCAGGCTGATCCCGATCGCATCGACGTCCTCCTGCAGTGCTGCTTCGACGATCATCTCCGGCGTCTTCCTGAGCCCGGTGTAGATGACCTCCATCCCTGCGTCCCGCAGAGCAGCAGCGACAACCTTCGCTCCTCGATCGTGGCCATCAAGCCCGGCCTTGGCGATGAGGACTCTGATTTTTCTCTCCATAGCAGTTGTGAACCTTCAGATTGATAAGTTCAATCGCCAACGAATTTCTTGAGATCGAGGTAGAAGCGTGTCAATGGAAACCCCACGACATTGTAGAAACATCCTTCCACACGCTCCACAAACACTGCTCCGTAGTCGTCCTGAATGCCGTACGCACCGGCTTTGTCCATCGGCGAGCCGGATGCAACATAATCGGCGATCTCGGCCGCGCCTAGCCGACGGAATTTCACCTTCGTTCGCTCAAGGTCTACCATCTTTCGCCCCGTCGACGCATCAACGAGGGCAAAGGCGGTGTACACAATGTGCTGTTTGCCGCTGAGCCTCCTCAGCATCCGCCGTGCCTCCGCCGCTGTGCGCGGTTTGCCGAGGATTTCGTTCCCGAGAACGACGATCGTGTCGGCTCCCACGACGACGCCGCGCTTGACTCGTCTCGCCACATCGATAGCCTTGGCAAGCGCGATCCGCCTTGCATTCTGCGCCGGACTCTCGTGGTCAAGCAGATCCTCTCGAACCGAGCTCGGCCTCACAGAAAACTTAAGTCCAATTTGTTTGAGAAGCAATCGGCGGCGCGGCGACTGCGAAGCCAGGATGAGTGGAGGGATCTTCATGCTCTTTCAGAAACAAAAAAAGCGATATCGAAATATCGCTTCTTCAGACAAACCTGTGTCGACCAACTGTTATCGGAACATCGCCTTGATGCTTCCCCACGTCCGCTTCGCTGCGGAACTCAAGGCCGCTGCCGGATACGAGACTTCGGAATCGGAGAAACTTCCGTTTTCAAACCATACACGAACCTTGTATACAAAAAGCCCTGAGTTCACCTTGAAGACGCTTTCATCGGTATATGTATATTCGGAGGGT
>CAYZRX010000017.1:6175-56246 GCA_964480945.1 uncultured Ignavibacteriaceae bacterium
CCCTCAGCCGCACTGTCAGAGAAAGTACCATCTTGGAAAACAACTCGAACTTTGTACTTGAAAAACCTATCGGTAGTTCTGAAAACCGTATGGTCCTCGTACTCGTAGGAGCTGTTGGAACCCTTGAGTTCGGAGATTTCCGCAATCTTCTGAAATCTGTCGGTACTACCTTCGCTGCGAAGCACTTCAAACTTAACTACACCTACTTCATTCTCGGTTCCCCACTTTACTACGATAAAACCGCTGTACTTATCGAGCTCGATCCGATCCTTGATAACACTGCCCGCATAAGCCGTCGCGGCAGCAATCAGCAGCATCGCTATCGGTTTTCCCAAGTGTCTCATACGCAATCGTAAATCTAATTCTTCATTCTGTAAAACTCAAGCACTTTTTTCTTTTTCTTCGCCACGTTGGCAAGCCACCTGGCACACATACGTTGTCTCTTCGAACGCGTGCTGCAGATCAAACCGCGTGCTGCAACTCCTCGCGTCGATACGGGCTCCACTGTTTTCTCAAAAGTGGCATGCACCGAATCCGATTAAGTGACTTTGACTTACGATGTTGAAGACCTCACGCCGGCGAGAGTTCGGAAACCAGCAGGCCACCCACAATGAGTACCCCACCAACGATCCCAAGCATCCCAATGAACTCGCCGAGAGCAAAGTAGGCAATTGTCGCCGCAATAACCGGCTCTATCGAGAAGATGATGGCGCTGCGCGTCGGGGTCGTCTCCTTCTGAAATCGAGCCTGAATGTAGATGGCGATGATGGTGGCAAAGATGATCAAGTACGCCAACGCAAGGATCGACTCGCTGGAAGCCCTGAACGCCGCATTTTCGAACAATCCCGAAGTGACAGCTCCAAGAATGGTACATGTGATGAACTGCACGAGCGTCAACTGCGCAGAGTCAGCCTGCTTGGAAAAGATGTCGAGATAGACTATGTAGAGCGCAAAGGAAACAGCACAGAGAAGATTGAGCCCATCCCCGAGATTGAATTTCGCTCCCGCGGGAGATGTGAGCAGATACAACCCGGCCGTCACGAGAACGACACCGATGATATTCCCGACCTTCGGCGGCCGCCGCTCGATGACGAGCTGGCAGATGGGAGTGAACACGACCATCATTCCCGTGATGAACGCAGACTTCGATGCTGTCGTGTACTGCAGCCCGATCGTCTGCGTGGCGAAACCAAAAAAGAGGAGTCCCCCCAGGATGCTGCCGTTCAGGAGGGCCGGCTTCGTCATGGCTCTGACCCTTCGGAAGAAGATCACCGAGAAGATAAGAGCAGCGATCGCGAAGCGGATGGCAATGTAGGCAAGCGGCGTAGCAAAACTGAGAAGGTATTTCGAGACGACGAAGGTACTTCCCCAGATGAACGTTATCGAGAAGAGAAACAGTTCAGCTCTGTTCCGTGACGTCATAAAGGGGCGAGGGTTGGCATTGTAGACTGAGGTTGCGACGCCGGACTCACACCGCAAGAAGAAGAGTCAGCGGGTATCGATTGGCTCGTAGGACGCGAACAGATTTCCCCACTGGGAATTCTTCAGCCACGTCCGAAACACCGTTCGGTCCTTGATGGGCCACCGGTAGTAGTCGTGATAGGCTTCAGACCCGAAGATGAAGAGGTTGACGATCGGCGTCCTGAAGAAGATGTTTTGAAATCGCTTGAGCGGGCTGAACCAGAGGAGGTCCCCGGCCATACTCGCAGCGTTGTCGCCGACGGTGAATTTCCAGTTGACGGACGAAACATCCTCCCCCACAACTTCGATCTCCCGGGGATCACCGGAACCCAGCCCTCGCTGGTGAGCCAGGTTAATGTACTTGATCCCCATCGGATCGAAGCCCATCATCTTCGCGGCGACGGCATCGATCGCGACTTGATCGGCGCTTGCAAGGATCACGTTCTTCTCTTCCGGATACATCGTCCGGGGTCCTGGCCCGTTGCCGGCCGTCGTCCCGTCCATCACCGCAAAGATTCCGGTGTGGATCTCGCGCTGAATAGCCAGAAGATCGACGAGCGTCTCGTGGATCCAGGAGTGTGTGTAGTGCCGGTAAGTGCTGAGCAAACCGCCGAACGCATTCTTCATCGCCCCCGTGGTGGTCGTGTAGATATGGCACTTCACGGTCGGCAGGTGAACGATGTTTGTGCCGGGGAAGAGATCGGGGATGCGTATCCCCTCGGGATAGATCTGATCAAGCACGAGCATCGACGTCCTGGGCTTGAACTCGATCCACTTCGCGTCCTCCTCCTTGAAATTGAACTTCACGGGAACCTGGTACTTCCGGAAAATCGGCGTGTACTTGTTCAGGTCTTCCCCTTTGAACGCATCCGTCACGACCGTCTTGTTCTGAACGCAGAGAAGATCTTCGTACCCAGACTTCCGGAGGCCGAGGATCGTCCCCTCCAGCTGCCACGGCGTGGTGTTCGCCGCAGGAAAAGGAAAATGCCAGGAGATGTTGTCCTTCAGGACCGTGACGGCCTTCGGGTCAAGCGCGGATTGAAGTCCGGCGAGCTGCATCGCCCGCTGGATGTCATCGAGAACGGTGGCTGGACTTGTCTTGACGACCGCGACCTTCGGCTCGACTCGGGCGAGTCCTTGGACTTTCGTTGGAGATTTCGGCTCCGGGAGTTTCATCCTATACCCATCCAGACTTTGATTTCATTCAGGTAAATTATGATGACGCAGACAAGAAACCATGCGGCGACATTCACGATCGTTGCCGGATCAGAAATGAGCAGGCGCGTTGGGTTGTCCTCTGTCTTCTTGGCCCGCACAAGATAAAGATATCGAAAAATGCCGAACAAGACAAACACCGTCGTGAAGATCAGATTTGCCGTGCCGAACTCCTTCACCGTGCGCTCAGCGACAGTGTAGAGAGCGTAGGAGATCGCCATGCCCGCGGCTGCGATCGTCATCATTTGATCCATGAAGTCGACCTCATATTCGCGCAGCACCGCCCGTCCCTCATAGCTTTCGGAGTTCCTCACGAGTAGCAGTTCCCCCCGCCTTTTCGAGATCGACAAGAAGAGCGAAACAAACAGCGTGCACAGCACCAGCCACTCCGACACCTGCACGTCAATGACAAACGCTCCGGCCAGGACCCGCAGCATGAAACCCGCGGCGACGATGAAGACATCCACCAGGAGCACATGCTTGAGAAAGAACGAGTACCCGATATTGAGCACAAAGTAGAGAGCGGCCACGAAGAGGAACTTTGCGTTAAGCTGCGTCATGAGCGCGGCCACGACGAGCAACAGGCCGAAGGCGAGCCCCATCGCCTGCGGGACTGAGATCGTCCCGGCCGCGATGGGACGGGTGCGCTTAACGGGATGGAGCCGGTCGGCCTCCCGGTCTGCAATGTCGTTGATGACGTAAACGGTGCTCGAAAGAAGAGAAAAGACGATGAACGCCAGCGCCACGATCCAGAAGTATCCCCCTTGAAACAGATGCTTCGAGAAGATCAGGGGCGCAAAAATGAAGAAGTTTTTCAGCCACTGCTGGGGCCTCAAGAGGCGGATCATGGGCTTCATGGGCGTTCCTTCGGTTCGTTGGCTATGATACGATCAGAAGACGGCAGGCTCTTCGTAGACTCCGAAAACCTCCGCGAGCGCATTGCACATTTCCCCCAACGTCACGTACGATCGCGTGCACTGGAGCAGTTCCGGCATCAGATTCTTCTGGTCGCCGGCGGCCCGCCGCAGATCCTCCAGAGACCGCTCGACCTCCTCCCGATTCCTGCTCTGGCGCACGTCGCCCAGCCTCTTGCGCTGTTTTCTCTCCACCTCCGGACTGATCTCGAGAATCGGGATCTCGATCTTCTCGTCGGCTTCGACAAACTCATTGATGCCGACGATGATCTTCTCCTTCGCATCGAGCTCACGCTGGTAGCGGTACGCGGCATCCCCGATCTCGCGCTGGAAAAAGCCGGCTTCGATGGCTGGTATCACGCCTCCGGCGGCATCGATCTTCTCAAAGTATCGTTCGGCTTCCAGCTCCATCTTCGTCGTCAGCGCCTCCACAAAGTAGCTTCCGGCGAGGGGGTCGATCGTATTCGGAACGCCCGTCTCAAATGCAAGGATCTGTTGCGTCCGCAGCGCAATCGTCACCGCTTTCTCCGACGGGAGCGCCAGGGTCTCGTCCATCGAGTTCGTGTGAAGGGATTGCGTCCCCCCCAGCACGCCGGCCAGAGCCTGGTACGCTGTCCGCACAATGTTGTTCTCCGGTTGCTGGGCTGTCAGGGAGCAGCCCGCCGTCTGCGTATGGAAGCGGAGCATCCACGACCGCGGATTCTTCGCGCCGTACTTGTTCCGCATGCGCTTCGCCCAGATGCGGCGCGCCGCGCGATATTTCGCGATCTCCTCGAAGAAATCGACATGGGCGTTGAAGAAGAAGGAGATCCTTGGAGCAAATTGATCGATATCGAGACCGCGTGCGATGCCCGCCTCGACGTATGCGAAGCCGTCAGCCAGCGTGAACGCCAGTTCCTGAGCCGCAGTCGAGCCAGCCTCGCGGATGTGGTAGCCGCTGACGGAGATGGGATTCCATTGCGGCACTTCTTGGTTCAGATACTCGAACATGTCGACGATCAGCCGCATCGAGGGTTCGGGAGGGTAGATCCATTCCTTCTGCGCGATGTATTCCTTCAGAATGTCGGTCTGAGTAGTCCCGCGCAGCCGCTTGAAATCAACTCCCTCCTTCTCTGCAACGGCCAGGTAGAATGTCATCATCATCGGCGCAGGCCCGTTGATCGTCATGGAGGTCGAAATCCTTCCGAGATCGATCTCTTTGAAGAGAATCTCCATGTCAGCGAGCGAGCTCACGGAGACACCGCAGATACCCACCTCTCCCTGCGAGAGCGCGTCGTCGGCATCCCGCCCCATCAGCGTCGGCAGGTCGAACGCGACCGAAAGCCCCGTCTGTCCGTGCTCGAGAAGATAGTGGTACCGCGCGTTGGTGTCCTCCGGCGTACCGAAGCCGGCAAACTGCCTCATCGTCCAAAGGCGGCCCCGGTACCCCGTCGGATGAATGCCGCGCGTATACGGGTACTCGCCCGGGAAACCGATCTCACTGAGGTAATTGATCTCCTGAATATCATCCGGACCGTACAGCATCTCAATCGGCTGGCCGCTGACGGTGGTGAACTTCACAGGACGAATCTTACCGCTCGCTTCGACTTCACCTTCCCATTTTCGCCGCGCCTCTCGTATCCTGTCCGTTTGCTCCTTCATCGTGCTCATCTCCTCGATTCCATGGAACGATTATGCCCTTCCAAATCTCCGGTCCAACTCCTCCGTCGTGATCTTTACCACGATGGGACGCCCGTGCGGGCAGACGTACGGCATCTTCGTCGCGAAGAGCAGATCGATGAGCACGATCATCTCAACCGTGTTCAACTTGTCCCCCGCCTTGATTGCCGCCTTGCACGCAAACGACTTCGCGAGTTTCTCACGCGCGTCGATAGTCCCTTTTTGCTCCGTATTCTTGAACAAGACCAGAACATTATGAAGAATCTCCGCCTCGCTTCCAACCCGCACATCCGCCGGAATCCCCTCGATCACAACGGTGTTCTTCCCAAACAGCTTGAGATCGAACCCGATCTTCTCAAGGTGCGGCAGGAGCTCCTTCACAAGGCTGTAGTCGCTCGCCGTGAGTTGCACCGTCTGGGGAAAGAGAAGCTGCTGCGTCGTCGGCAGATTGTTTTCGAAATTTGCGAGCACCTGTTCGTAGAGGATCCGCTCGTGCGCGACATGCTGATCGACGATCAGGAGGCCCGTCCGCACCTGCGAGAGAATGTACTTGTTGTGAATCTGCCAGATCGCTCTCCCTTCCTGAACAGGCTCCTTTTCCCCGGGCTGGCGCATCGGCCGGTGCTGGAGCAGCCGGTCACTCGACGGCGGAGTCACCCGCTGCAGGTCGGCAGGAAAGGTCGCCTCGCCATCCTTGCGAAGAGCCTCCGTCCCGAGCCTCCGTTCGATCTTGCCGAACAGTTTCTCCAGATCAACCTGATCAAGCCCCTCGCCGGGGGGAAAACTCAGGGACGCCGTTCCCGCGGCCGACTCCCCTTGCGGAGGCATCATGCCGGTCGATGGAGGCTGGAGCTGAGAGAACCGAAGCCGCTCATCCATCCGACCCATCGTATCGTCGGCCTGCATCGAAAGAGCGGGGATCAGGTCGTTGGAGGCCAAGGACTTCCGAACGGTAGTGAGGACGAAGCGGTACACGTTCGACTCGTTCTCGAACTTCACTTCCATCTTGGACGGATGGACGTTCACGTCGACCTTATGGGGATCAAGCGTCAGATTCAGAATATAGAACGGGAACATCCCCTTGTCGAGGAGATGCTCATACGCATGGAAGACCGCGTGGTTAATGGCCCGATTTACGACGAATCGGCGATTGACAAAGAGAAACTGCTCCACCCGGCTCTTACGTGCAAAATCCGGCCGGCCGATGTACCCGTCGATCGTGAGATACTCCATCGTCTCCCCTACTTTGACGAGCGATTCGGCCTGACGACGGCCGAAAAGGTCGCTCAGCCGCTCCTCTGCCGATTTCGGTTTGAGGTCCAGCAGCTCCTCGTCGTCACTCACGTACTCCCAGGCCACCTCCGGATAGGCAATCGCCATGCGCGTTACGACGTCGGAGATATTCTTGAGCTCCGTCGTCCTGGTCTTGAGGAAATTCCGGCGCGCCGGCGTATTGTAGAAGAGGTTCTTGACCACGACCGTTGTCCCCGGCTCCATCGCGACCTTCGATTGCTCCTTCAGGTCGTTGCCTTCGATCCGGAGTAGGAAGCCCGTCTCATCGGACGCCTGCCGCGTTTTCATCTCGACCTGGGATACGGCAGCAACCGATGCGAGAGCCTCTCCGCGAAAGCCGAGAGTCCGAATTGCTTCCAGGTCCTCCGCGGTAGCGATCTTGCTCGTCGCGTGCCGCTGAAAGGCCGTAAGCGCATCGTCAGGCGACATCCCCTCTCCATTGTCGATCACCTGGATGAATGACTTTCCGGCTTCCTTCACGATCACCGTGATCTTCGAAGCCTTGGCGTCCAGGCAGTTTTCTATCAGCTCTTTCACAACCGACGCGGGACGCTGCACCACCTCACCGGCAGCGATCTTATTCGCCAGCTCAGCCTTCAGTATGTGGATTTTGCCTGCCATCTCTTTCAGTCGATTCTCTTCTCAACTCCGATGCCCGGCCGATCCGGCAGGATCATTTTCCCCCGAGCGACCTTCACACCGTCGAACGGATCGTTCTGCGTTAGAAGATTGCCATCGAGATCGGCGTAGTCAATCAGCGGCGAGAGTTGCGCAGCAGCGGAGATGCCGATCGAGGTCTCGATCATGCAGCCGGCCATGACTTTCATTCCGCACGCTCGTGCAGTGTGAACCATTCTCAACGCCTCCCGCAAACCGCCGGATTTCATCAATTTGATATTGATGCCGTCGAAGATGCCGTGCAATTTCGGAACATCGTGGAGACGGAGAGAGTTCTCGTCCGCAATGAGCGGGAGCGGAGAGCGCTCGCGCAACCACGCTGTTCCCGCCAGATCGATCGCCGGCATGGGCTGCTCGACGAACTCCACACCCACCTGGTGCAGCCATTTGATCTTGTCGAGCGCCTCTTCTTTCTTCTTCCAGCCTTCGTTCGCATCCACGCGCAGCCGCTTCTGAGTCACCTTGCGGATCGTCCTGATCATCACTTCATCATCGCTGCCGCCCAATTTGACCTTCAGAATCTGAAATTCCTCCGCCTCCCGCACTTTCTGTTCGAGCACGTCCGGCGTATCGATGCCGATCGTGAAGGACGTCACCGGCGCCCTGTCCTTGTCGAGGCCCCAGTATCGATGGAGAGGGATGCCGAGTTTCTTCCCGATCCAATCGTGCAATGCGATGTCGACGCTTGCTTTGGCAGCCGTATTCCCTTCCGCGACCCGGTCGACAGAGTCGAGAATCGTCTCGAGCTGAAAGGGGTCTTCAGAACGGCTGAAATCCAATTTCGCAAGAAACGCCTCGACCGTTTCAACAGTCTCTCCGTACCGGCTCGAAGGAGCAGCTTCGCCAAAGCCGGTGATCCCGTCGTGCTCGAGCTCCACGATGACAACCGGCGAAACATCTCGTGAGCCACGAGCGATCGTGAAGGTGTACTTCAACCTGAGGTCAAATCGCGAGTGTGAGAGCTTCATGACTGCTCGGCTCCCACATCCAGAGAATTCCCGAAAAGAGCGTCGACGAACGCTCTTCTGTCGAACGGCTGGAGATCGTCGATCTGCTCTCCCACGCCTACGAACTTCACGGGGATCTTCAGCTCGGTGCTGATCGCCAGCACGATCCCGCCCTTCGCCGTACCATCGAGCTTCGTCACGATGAGGCCGGTAACCTTCACCGCGCTGGAAAATTGTCTTACCTGCTGAAGGGCGTTTTGTCCCGTCGTCGCATCAAGAACGAGCAGGACCTCGTGAGGCGCTCCCGTCATGCGTTTGTCCAGCACCCGCCTGATCTTTTTCAACTCCTCCATCAGGTTCACTTTCGTATGGAGGCGGCCTGCGGTGTCGATGATGACCACATCGGCCTGCTTCGCGATCCCGGAGCTTAGCGAGTCAAAAGCCACTGCTGCGGGATCGGCTCCCCGTGATTGCTGAACGATTTCCACCCCCGCGCGCTGCGCCCAGATCTCGAGCTGTTCGTTCGCCGCCGCCCGAAATGTGTCCGCGGCCCCAACGAGAACCTTGTATCCCGACGCCCGGTAGTTGTGCGCGAGCTTCCCGATCGTCGTCGTTTTCCCGACCCCGTTCACTCCGACGATCATGATCACATACGGCCTCGGTTCCGCAGGCAATCTGCTATCAGCCGGGACCTGTTCACCGTCGACGTGCAGGACCCTGGCAATCTCATCCTTCAGCAACGCCGTCAGCTGGTCCGATGATTGATAGCGCTCCTCCTTCACACGCCTCGTGATGTTGTCCAGGATCACCACCGTCGTCTCGACCCCGACATCGGAGGAAATGAGAATTTCCTCCAGCCGCTCCAGCATCTCGTCGTCGATGACGGACTTTGAGCTGACGAGCTGCGTCACTTTGCCGAAGAGGGTGTCGCGCGTCTTCGCGAGCCCGCTCGTCAGCTTCTTCAGCGTTTCCGAGAACTTCATCACAGGGCCGCCCTCTTCGTAACGGAGCTGCCGATGAAGAGACGCTGGACATACTTCACGAGTGAGAACACCATCATCACCAGGCTCGCCCAGAGAATGACGCGGCGCAGCGGCTCAAGCGCCTGGCTCTGAACCACTGAAAGCAAGAGAAACAGGCCGATGAGCGATACAGAGATCTTTCCTGGCCAGTTCGACTGCGTAACGATGTTCTTCTTGGTCTTGATATACAATCCACCGATGAGAATGAGAAGGTCACGCGCGATCACGATGACGACGTACCACAGTGGGACATATCCAACGGCCACAAAGAGAACTCCAACTATGCCGACGGTTATCTTATCCGCAACGGGATCGATTATCTTCCCAAAATCCGTAACCTGATGAAGCTTCCTCGCGAGATACCCGTCGAGGAAATCGGTCGCCGCCGCCAGCGTAAGCACTGCAGCAACCCAGAGTCGGTTGTTGGGAATTTCGGCGTACAGAAGAAATGCGAGAGGGACAACAAGGATGATGCGGCTCAAGCTCAGGAACGTGGAGATTGTCCAAACTCTCTGCAGCATCAGTTGTCGTTTTCATCCTTTGTCGATTGGCGGTCAATCGGGATGGGGTAGTTGCCGCTGAAGCACGCCGTGCAGTAATGGGCGCCGTTCTCCTTCGGGGCAGATTCGAGAAGATTCTCCATCGAGAGGTAGCTGAGCGTATCGACCTGCAACTCCTGCCTGATCTTCTCGACGTCACTATCACACCGATTCGCGATCAGCTCTTCTCTGCTGGGGAAATCCATTCCGTAGTGGCACGGAAACTTTATCGGCGGGCAGGTGACACGGAAGTGGATTTCTTTCGGCTCCGCCTCCCGAATCAACCGGACGAGCTGCTTGGAAGTCGTGCCGCGAACAATCGAGTCGTCGACGATGACAACCTTGCGTCCTTTGATGACCCCCTTCACCGTGTTGAACTTGGTCTTGACCTTGAACTCCCGGCCGTCCTGGTGCGGCATGATGAATGTCCTCCCGACGTAGTGGCTTCGGATCAGGCCGATTTCCAAGCGGACATCCTCACCCATCTTGTTCGATTCCCTCACAAACCCGAGCGTCGCAGTGTTGCTGGAATCCGGCACGCTGATCACAACGACGCGGTCATCATCGTCCTCGGGTTTCACGGGCGCCTGTTGCGCCAGGAGTTTTCCAAGCTTGCGTCGTACCCTGTCGACGTTGTCACCGAAAATCTTGCTGTCGGGGCGGGAGAAGTAGATATACTCAAAGATGCAGTAGTGAGGTCGAGGAGGTTTTGAGACGTGGTACGATTTCAGCGTCCCCGTTTCAACCCCCTCCTGGTCGATCACGAGGATTTCTCCCGGCTCGATCTCGCCGCTGTACTCCGCGCCAATGATGTCGAACGCGCAAGTTTCAGAAGCGACAACGTATGCATCGCCGAGCTTCCCGAGGGCGAGAGGGCGCACGCCGTACGGGTCCCTTGCAGCGATGAGACTGGTGTCGGTCAGAATGACGAGCGAATAGGCGCCCTCGACCGCCTCGAGCGCCTCCTTGATCTGATGGATCTGATCTTCATGTCTGCTGCGGGCCGCGAGGTGCAGGATGATCTCGCTGTCGGAAGTGGATTGAAAAATGGTTCCTTCCGACTGGAGTTTCTCGCGCAGTGTGTGGAAGTTGGTCAGGTTGCCGTTGTGACCGAGGGCGAGATTGCCTGCCTTATAGTTGACGACGAACGGCTGAATGTTCAGTTTGTTCTCCGCCGACCCTGTCGTCGAATAGCGGTTGTGACCGATGGCGGACCGGCCCCTCAGTTGCTGCCTCAAGATCTTCTCATCTTTGAACACATCCGCCACGAGACCGACGCCCTTGTAGGCGTTGAAATGCCACTTCCCCTTCTCTTCGACGAACTCGCTCGTGACGATTCCCGTTGCTTCCTGTCCCCGATGCTGCAGTGCATGGAGACCATAGTAGGTCATGACGGCGGCTTCAGGGTGGTTGAAGATGCCGAAGATACCGCAATGGCAGCGGGGTTTACCCTCAGTTCGATCGTGCTCGGTCACGTGTCAAAGGTAAGAAGAAATTGGCGGCCAAACAAGAAAAGGACCGTACTCGATCTCTCTGGTCCTTACCTGTTCACCGAACGCTGACGGGGAGCGCGTGCAAAGGTCGGGCTTCAGGGACACGAGGAGAGGATGACGTGCTGACAGCTCAGACAGGCGCATCAAGAATCGACGATTGCGGTGCGATCATCAAAGCTTTCACTCGGGTCCGACTCCTTTTCGGATACTGAAGCGCGAGTCTTTTCCGATCATCGAGCCACCCCCTGGGAACAATTCCAACCAGTTCCGGGACCTCGAGGGAGGACCGCGTGACCTCCGCAATAACAAAACATTGCCTCCCGAGGAAGACCAAACACCCCAAACAGAACTGCGTCAGGACAGGATTTCCTTCGTCGTGACAGCTTTCTTTGTTGATTCCAACGTACGGAGAAGAGCGGCCCTGCAAGATGAAGATGGATTCTCGTTTCAGAAAACAAAAGGGAGAAAATCCTGTTGGATCTTCTCCCTCCGCACTTACAGCGTTCGGAATCAAGACTAGAGTTTGTAAGCAATGCCGATATTCACGAGGCTAAGACCATATCCGACTTCGATCTGGGCTGCTAGGTTTGGATTGAAGTAGTAACGACCGCCAGCAAAGACTCCAAACACGACTCCACCAACCGATTCGGCTGAAGGTTGAAGTCCAAAGCCTCCTGCCCAATTGCCTGTATACTCCGCTGAGGAAGAAGCAATATCGTATCCAACCATAACTCCGCCGTACGTATCAAACTTAGCATTATGTATCAAATCGAGGTGATATGCCCCGCGAGCGGCAATAATCAGATAACTATAAGTGAATTTATAACCATAACCATAACCGCTCCAGTCATATTTTTCCGATTCAAATCCGATTATACCACCGAACGAGATATTCTGATCGTAGCCATAATCAAATGCAGCCGACAGGGGTGGAACCGCTGTCGTTGTTCCTGATAACGAATGTGTAAAACCAAGACCAAACATAGCTGAGACAGTCCGGTCACCTTTCTTGTATGCCATCTGTCCGAAGGAAACAGAGGCGATGAGGATGGCTAGCACAGATAGAACCAGAATGCGTTTCATTGTGTAGCTCCTTGGTTAGGTTAGTGAATTGATTGAAAAACAGCGAACTCTCGATGTTGAAGATTGTTTCACAGAAAACCTTGCGGAAATATGCATCCACAAGGCATCAATGTCAAGGAATTTCCTTGAAGTGTCGGACGAAAAGTGCCGGGTTAACCCCGTGGTAGAGGAACAGACCGCCGATGCCAACTGCTCCGAAATCCATCTTCATTCCATGTTCAAAGTTGAGACCAAACTCTGGTGTCGCGCCTAGGAACGATAGTCCGATCGCTGATCCAGCGTAGTTCCTCTCCGCCTGAAACTGGCCATACGCGGAAAGCGGCAAGGAGATGAACAGAATGCATGCAAGCGGAAACACAAGTCTTTTCGTCGCCCCCCCTTTGGCAGGTTGTTGGCATTAGTTGATTAAGAAAACACACTCCCGTGATTTCTCATCCAGGAGCCGGTCGCCAACCTAACAAGCAAGCACGAAGATCTCAGGGACTGGGTCGACGCCGACAAGCGACTTCTGCGAGCACGCTTCACGCACGCTCAGCAACCAAAACATCGTGTAGTGTTTGGACAAGGGCCCCACATTCTTTCCGAGTCACGATGAGCGGCGGCAGAAACCTCAACACCGTATTGTGTGTGCAATTGACCAGGTAGCCGCGATTCTGAAGCTCGTCGACGACCGGCTGGCCCTCCCGCGTCAGGTCGATGCCCAGCATGCAGCCGATCCCCCGCACCTCCCGAATCAACTTCGGAAAGCTCGATTGAAGCTTCAAGAACTCCGCCTTCAGATATTCACCCATCCCGCCTGCTTTCTTCATCAGGCCGTTCTGCAAAACTTCCTCAAGGACCGCGATGCCGGCAGCGCACGCCACCGGATTTCCGCCAAACGTGGTACCATGCGCGCCGTAGGTCAGCACCTCGGCCACGCGCTCGTTCCCCAGAAAGGCTCCCAGTGGAAGCCCTCCGCCGATCGCCTTGGCCACCACGACGATGTCGGGCCGCAAACCGAAATGCTCGAAGGCAAAGAACTTTCCCGTGCGCCCGATGCCCGACTGAATTTCATCCGCGATGATCAAGAGCCCGAACTTCTCGCGAAGCTCTTCCAGAGCCTCGACGAAGGCGGAGCTCGTTACGAAAATGCCCCCCTCACCCTGAATGAACTCCAACACGATCCCGAGCGTCTGCTCGTTCACGGATGCCTTCAGCTGATCCACATCGTTGTAGCCGACGTGGCTGACGTTCGGCAGGAATGGCTCATAGCCCTCCCGGTATTTCTGGCGCTCCGTCAGCGACAGCGCACCCATCGTTCGGCCGTGAAAGGAGTTGGAGAGCCCCAACAGATGGCTCTTGCCGTCCTTCGTCCCCCATTTGCGGGCAAGCTTGATTGCCCCCTCAATCGCCTCCGTCCCGCTGTTGGAGAAAAAGATGCGCTGGAAGCCCGTTGCCGAGAGGAGCTTTTCGGCGAGCCTCACCTGCGGCTCCTGGACGTAGAAATTGGAGAGGTGAATGTACTTCCGCACCTGGCTAAAAATAGCTTCGTTCACGCGCGGATGGTTGTATCCGAGCGCGTTCACTGCCAGTCCTCCGAAGAAATCCAGGTAGCGCTTGCCATCCCGTGCGTAGAGATAGACTCCCTCGGCCCTCTCGATATCGAGGGAGAGGCGCTTGTACGTTCGGAAGAAGAGCTTCTCTTCAAGAGTGAAGACTGTTTCGGCCACTATGTTCTTTTCAGCGTGATGTGAGTGAATAAGGTGTGAAGGAAACGGACAGTTCTCTCAAGATCCTCCTTCGAGCTGTCGTTGTGGATGACGTACGCCGCCTTCCGTAGCTTGCGCGCAGCCTCCCACTGTGAGTTCATGCACTTGCGCACGTCCGCTGGCGACGACTTGTCGCGCTCCACGACTCGGCGAACGCATTGCCTTTCATCAGCGTCCACGACGATGACGACGTCGAGTCTCCGATCGTAGCCTGCTTCATAGATCAGCGCGGCTTCAACGATCGCGACCTTCACGCCGCTCTTCTCCAACCCTGCAAGCTGCCGGTCAAGTTCCCTCTCGACCCGGGGATGAACGATGGCGTTGAGCTTCTTCTGGAGGGATTTGTTGGAGAAGATCATCGAAGCGATGAAGTGGCTGTCCAGGGAGCCGTCCTGCCGGTATGCAGCCTCTCCGAGAAGGCGGACAATTTCCCGCTTCACGTCACCATCCCTCCCCATAATCTCTTTCGCGATATCGTCTGCGGAGAGCACCGGAGCACCGAGCTGCGCGAAGAGCGCACAGACGAGAGATTTTCCGCTGCCGATGCCACCCGTGACGCCCAGGCGTATCATATACGCGAACGCGGTTTCAAGCCCCGGTTTTCAAACGCACAGAGTTGGAAAGAGTGAAAACGCTACTTGGCAATGCTAACAGAACGCACTTCCCGGATCACCGTTACTTTGATCTGTCCGGGGTACTCCATTTCCTGCTGGATCTTGTTGGCGATATCGTGCGAGAGCTGATCCGCTGCTGCGTCGTCCAGCAGCTCGTGGTTGCAGATCACGCGAATCTCCCTCCCTGCCTGGATCGCATAGCAGTTCACCACCCCGCTGAACGACTTCGCCAAGGACTCGAGCTTCTCGAGGCGCTTGACGTATCCTTCGACCGATTCTCGGCGGGCGCCGGGGCGCGCCCCGCTGATGGCATCGGCAGCCTGCACGATTGCAGCGATCGGATGCTCCATGGGGATATCCTCATGGTGCGAGCCCACGGCATTCGCAACGATCGGGTGCTCGTTATACTTCTTGCAGAGCTCGTAGCCCAAGAGCGCGTGCGGCCCTTCGACGCTTCGGTCGATCGTCTTGCCGATATCGTGCATAAGCCCCCCCCGCTTCGCAAGGTTTGGGTCAAGCCCGAGCTCCGCCGCCAAAATACCGCAGAGGAAGGAGACTTCGATGCTGTGTTGAAGCAGGTTCTGGCCATAGCTGGACCGGTACTTCATCCGGCCGATGTGTTTGACAATCTCCGCATGCGCGCCGTGCAGGCCCACCTCCAGGAGCGCATTTTCGCCCGTCCGCATCACCTCTTCCTCGAGCTCCTTCTTGACCTTTTCCACAACCTCTTCGATCCTGGCAGGGTGAATCCTTCCATCGGCAATCAACCGCTCGAGAGATAATCGAGCAACTTCTCGCCGGAAGGGATCAAACCCCGACAGGATAACGGCTTCCGGCGTATCATCTACAATAACATCTACGCCTGTGGCGGCTTCGAATGCCCGGATGTTCCTCCCCTCACGACCGATAATCCGCCCCTTCATCTCATCACTTTCAAGATTCAAGACGCTTACTGTGGTCTCGACGGTATGATCGGCCGCTGTTCTCTGGATGGCCTGAACGATCAGCTTCTGAGCCTCTCTACGAGCCTCCTCCTTCGCCTTATCCCGCATCTCCTTCAGGAATTGAGCGGCCTCTGTCTTGGCTGAATCGGTCAGGTTGTCCATCAATTGCCGCTTGGCCTCTTCCCTCGAGATACCCGAAATCCTCTCCAGCCGGACGTTCTCTTCCTCGACGAGCTTTGCGATCTCCTTCTCCCGTTCCTCGCTTCGTTTCCTCTTTTCGGCAGTCTCCCGTTCAATCCCTTGGAGATTCAATTCCTTCTTGCTCAGGAGATCCAGCTTCCTGTCGACGTTTTCCTCCCGTGAGATCAGTTGCTTTTCAAAGGCCTGCAGCTTGTTCCGCTTGGACTGGGATTCCGCCTCGAATTCCTTCTTGCGCTTGTACCACTCATCCTTCGCCTCAAGCAGCTTCTCGCGCTTCAGGGTGCCGGCATCCTTCTCCGCGTCCTCGAGGATCCGTTTGGCGCGCTCCTCAGCGCTGCTGATCCTGTTCTGCCCGGAACGCGCGTTGAGATACCAACCGCCGAAGAACGTCAGCCCAGCGATGACGACCACCATTGGCAGCAAAATATAGATATCCATGACAGCTCCTAGGTTCTGCTCCGTCTCGTTAGAACGAATGACAACCTAAAAAAAATCCGCACGCGCCGGCCGAAGGTCAAGGTGTATTTTAGAACCTCTCGTCATACACGGTGGGTGCCTGCCTAGGCATTTCACGCTTCCACTACCCGCTCGTCTCGGTGCATTGAGAGTCGTCGCATGGCATCTCCGTTGTTGCGGAGAGGTGGCTTGTGCTCCACGCCTACGAGTCAGGCTCCCTATTAAAGTAACTTGTCAGGTTCTTTAATAAGTTTTGACCACGGCTGGCGGTGCGGACAATCAAAAGAACAGAATTTCCGACCGTCTGATGGAAAAGAACGTTCCAGACGAACTCGATTAACCGCTTTTTATTTCCGACGATACCTCGAGGCAATTGTCCAAGTAATTCGAGAGCTTTACGATCTCCGTCTCAAGATGCGTAAAGGCCTGCTGGTTTCGCTCTCGTTCTTTCATAAGGTCTTCGGTAATGTTGAGAGCGGAAAGCACAGCCACGGTAAGCGGCGGCTGCTCCGGTATCTTCTCATGAATGCTCGAGATCATGGTATCCACGTACGATGCGACCTTCTTCGTGAAATCTTCGTTCTCACCGCGCAGCGGATACTCCGAACCGAAGATCTTTACTTTGATGCTCTTGCCGTTCATATCTTTCGACAGCTTGATAAGCGAATCGATCTCAGTCTCTGGAACTTGTGTCTTCAGCCACGGCCAATTTGGCTCGTGCAACGATTACAAATGGGAGTTAATCTTGGTAATCAGCTCTCTGATCCTCGATTTGAGCGCCTCCTTTTCCTCCTTCGTCAGAACATTGGATCCATTGGATTGTAGTCGCAGTGCTTCCTGTCTGACTCGCTCGAGCTCCTTTTCTCGCCCCTGCAGCTCTTGCTTCAGCCTCTGCTCGCTTTCTTCAAGCTCCTCCACCCGGCCCTGAAGCATGACGTTCTTTTCCCTCAACTGAACAAGAATCTCTGAGACCTGGCGTGCCTTCTCCCACAACGCCTGGAGCGAAGATTCAAGGCTTTTGATGTCATTGCCGCTCATAACCTCAGGTTCCACTTGCTCGTCGGGCAAAGCTGGACTCCTTCAGGGTTTTCCGACAATCAGACATCACGTTGAGAGACTTCGCAAGACCGCCCGGCATGTTGACTTTACGCGAGCAACAATGCCTCCGACGATCCCATCCACCTCGCCGTCTGTCAACGTGCGATCGTTTGGCTGAAACTCCAATGCATACGCCAAGCTTTTCTTACCGCCGCCTATCTGCTCGCCCGCGTAGAGATCAAAGAGCACCAGCCCCGAGAGCAAGGTTCCACCAGCCTCCCTTATCGCTTCTTCCACGGCTTCCTGCGGCATCGCGGAATCAACGATGAACGCCAGATCCCTTCTCACGCTTGGAAATCGTGGAAGCGGCTCGAACTTCTTCTCGGCAGACCAAGTCGACTGAATCGCGGCAGTCTTCAATTCGACGACATAGATGCTGTCATCAATATCAAACTTTTCCGCTAATGACTTGTTGATCTTTCCGAGGAACCCAGCATAACTGCCATTGATTTCAACCGCTAACGCGCTCTCAATTAAAGCGCTGCCGTTATCATAAGAAATAAAACGGTATTTGTCAAGGCAAAACTTGGCAAGGAACGCCTCAGCTTCTCCTTTAAGATCGAGAAAGTCAACCTCTCGACTGCTTGAACTGAAGTGCGTGGGCGAAATCGAGCCAGTCAGCAGCACCAAGATGCGCTCTTCTTCCTCAAACGCCTCAAGGTTTTGCCCGGAAGACGCATCGAGCAGCCGGAAAACGTTGCCGATCTCGAAAAGGCGGAGGTCCTTCTGACCGTGAGATAGATTGTTCCGAACAACCTGCAGTGCTCCCGGAATCAGACTCGTCCTAAGGACGGAAGCTTCGATACTCACCGGATTGAGGACTTCTACCGCTTGTTCACCGGCCAGGTGGCCGCTCGTTTGATCCTGGAGACTGTAGGTGAGCATCTCGTTGTAGCCGGCACCGATGAGGTACCTGCGCAATTCATCCTGCAATCCCGCCAAAGCGAGCGGCTTTGAGAAATCGACAGTCGTTCTCGTTTTTGTCTCGATCTTGTCGTACCCGTAGACCCGCGCCACCTCCTCAATGAGGTCGATTTCCTCCCCCAGGTCATACCGGCAACTCGGAATGGCAAACGTTACCACGTCCCTAGCTTGTGCGACGGGACGCAGATCCAGCCGTTTGAGGTATGAGACGATCTCCTGCTTCGATATTGTGATGCCGAGAACGGCATTCGCTCTCGAGATCCTCAGCCGGACTCTCTTCAGTCTCATCTTTCGGGGATACACGTCGATGACGCCCTTCAAGACCTCCGCGCCCGCGAGTTCCTGCAGGAGCTGAGCAGCTCGATTGACGGCATAGACGGTCATATCGACATCCACGCCGCGCTCGAACCGCTGGGACGCGTCGGTGGAAAGCCCGAGGAACTTTGACGCACGCCGGATGCTGCTAGGCTCGAAATTCGCACTCTCGAGCAGCACCGTCGTGGTCCGATCGCGGATCTCCGTGTTCGCGCCGCCCATCACGCCGGCGACAGCGACGCGCTTCTCCGCATCGCAGATCATAAGGATGTCGGAATTCAGAGCGCGCTCCTTCCCGTCGAGCGTCGTAAACCTCTCTCCCTCTGCCGCACATTGGACAACGATGGTGTGTTCAGCCAGCGTGTCGTAATCGAACGCGTGGAGCGGTTGTCCGGTCTCCATCAAGATGTAGTTCGTCACGTCCACGACATTATTGATGGGCCGGATGCCGACCGCGGTCAGGCGGTCCTGGAGCCATTTTGGGGAAGGACCGACGACGACCTTCCGGAGAACGCGGGAAGAGTAGCGCCGGCACTTTCGGGGATCGAGAATCTTGATGGTCGCATGCTTCGCCGTCAGGACGCTGCTTTCGCGAAATCGGGGGTTCGGCAGCGTGGCCTTCTTCCCTGTGATCGCCTGTATCTCCCTCGCGACACCGATATGGCTCAGCCAATCCCCGCGATTGGCGGTAATCTCCAGATCGTACACGACATCGGAGGCGCCGAGATGTTTGGCAAGCGGAGTTCCCACCTTCGCCGAATCGGCGAGAACCATGATCCCTTCGGTATCATCGCCGAGTCCGAGCTCATACTCCGAGCAGATCATCCCGTTCGATTCGACGCCCCGGATCCTCGCTCGCTCGAGGACGAACGGTCCGCCCGCAGGATCGTGCTGATCGCGAGGAATCGTTGCACCCACAAGCGCCACCGGGACCTTCTGACCCGGCGCGACGTTCGGAGCCCCGCAGATGATCTCCACCGTCTCCCTGCCCACATTCACCTTGCAGAGCGTGAGCTTATCGGCGTTGGGATGTTTGAGCTTCTCCACAACCTCCCCGACGACGAACTTTTCATACTTCCCTGCGAGATCCTCCAGGCCTTCGACTTCCAGCCCGAGCATGGAGAGCCGCTCCGCAAGCTGCGCGGGCTTCAGGGAGATCGGAATATATTCTTTCAGCCAGTTGTGGGAGATCTTCATGATCGCTTCTGTTCTCTAAGTCCTCACCTCCGCGAGGTCGAGCCGGACGGAGGCCCGGGGGGAGGTGATGACTTCGTCAGATCTCTTCGGGACCATCCCTCTCATGATCCCAACACAAAACGTCGGGAGACGGAAGACCTGGAAGAGAATGGACACCATCCCTTCCCCTCCCCCGAAAGGGATGCCTTCGGCATTAGGGGAAGGATAGGATGGGGTCTGCTTTGCGATTTCTCTCATTAACGCGATTGAACCTTTTCATCAATCACCCATTCAACCGCATGAACAAATGTGAGCAGCTTGAGTGTTTATGCTCTCACGAAACCTCACCCAGGCCCTCTCCTAACAGGAGAGGGGGCTTTGAAATGAACTCTTCCAGTCAGGACGTCAGCCACTGTCGCCAGAGGACAGCGGGACGAAAGAAACGCGAAAGCCCCGCGGACAAGCACGTCCTGACCGCACTGATCAGGGCAACACTAGAACTGCCTCAGGAACCGAACGTCATTCTCATAGAACAAGCGCAGATCGTCGACTCCGTACCGGAGCGAAGCGATTCGCTCGATTCCCATGCCGAAGGCGAAGCCGGTGTACTTTTCCGCGTCATAGCCGACGTTCTGGAGAACGTGAGGGTGAACCATCCCGGAACCGAGTATTTCGAGCCAGCCTGCAAACTTGCACATCCGGCAGCCCTTCCCGCCGCAAAGGAAGCAGGAGATGTACATATCCGCGCTCGGCTCCGTGAAGGGAAAGAACGTGGGCCGGAACTTGTACTGCACATCCTTGCCGTAGAACTGGCGGGCGAAGGCCACTAGCGTCCCCTTGAGATCGCTGAAGGTCACCCCGCGATCGACATAGAGCCCTTCGATCTGGTAGAAGCTCACGAGGCTTCGTGCACTGATCGCTTCGTTCCGGTACACGCGCCCCGGCATGATCTCCCGTACGGGCGGCTGCTGGCGCTTCATCGTGCGAATTTGCACCGGTGAGGTGTGCGTCCGAAGAAGGACTTCCTTCGAGATGAAGAACGTGTCCTGCATATCCCGGGCGGGGTGGTCTTTTGGGAAATTGAGGGCCTCGAAATTGTTGTAGTCGCTTTCGATCTCCGGGCCGACGGCGACCGAAAATCCCATGCTCGCGAAGATCGCCCTGATCTCGTCCATCGTCTGCGTGAGAGGATGCTTCGTCCCCAGCGGTCGCGGGCGTCCCGGGAGCGTGAGGTCGAGCGATGGCGCCCGGGCCTGCGTCGACCGCTCGAAGCTTTGTCTCTTCTCGTCATACAATCGCTGTGCGTCCGCTTTCAGCGCGTTGAGCAGCTTGCCGATCGCCGGTTTCTCTGCCGGGGGAACGGACCTCAGCTCGTCGAACAGCTGCGCAATGAGTCCGTTACGCGCCAGGAATCGAATCCGAACCTCTTCCAGACCCGCCGGGCTCGACACGCCCGCAAGCTGTTCTATCAACTGATTTCGAAGGTTTTCTATCTTCTCCGTCATAGCCGTTCGTGCCCTGTCACTCGGATTTCACAGTCGCGGCGCGCAACGCCGCTTCAAGGGCCGATCCCTGTGGCGACGTCTGAAGCTTGCCCAGCCACGTGAAGGTCGCCCGGAGCTCACCCTGAGCGCGCCCCGCGTGAACGTTCTCATACTCGGGCATCATCTTCTTCAGTTCGGTCAGTGTTGTGAAGAGATCCTGTGCCCGCGCGTTTCCCTTCTGAGAGGAAAGGAAAAACCCCACGAACGTCGAAGGGCTGATGAATTCCCAATAGTCGGCGGCACAGGCGCTGAAGATACCTCTCAGGATGTTGAAGTGCCTCTCATTCAGCGTGCGTTCGCTCTTTGCGCAAACGACCAGGAACTCGGCGGTCTTCGTGCCAACTCGTAGCATACAATGCTGGTCACTGAGTGTTCAGAACGACAGGGGGCTTTCGCACAGGCGGCCCCCGCCAAAAAAAAAATCCTCTTGCCGACCCGAGGCCGCGACTCGTTTTGAACGGCGGCTGCACAATCTCGGTCGACAAGAAGAAACGGTTCAGGCTGTGGCGAACTTCACAACTTCCGCGAACGCCTGTGGGTTGTTCACGGCCAGGTCCGCCAGGACCTTCCGATTGATGGAGATCGATTTCTTGTCCAGGCCGGCGACGAGCTTGGAATAAGTGGTGCCGTTCGCGCGCGCAGCGGCGTTGATGCGTGTAATCCAGAGTCCGCGGAAGAGCCGTTTCTTCTTCCGGCGGTCCCGGTACGCGTGGGTGAGCGCTTTCTCAACGTGATGCTTCGCAATCGTGTGGACTTTGCTGCGAGCACCCCAGTACCCCTTCGCCTGCTGGCGGATTTTCTTCCTTCGCCGATGGGCAGCGACCTTGTTCTGTGAACGCGGCATGAAACTCTCTCCTTCTCAATTAAGAAAGTAGAAGTCTTTTCACTTTGTACGCTTCCGTCGTGGAGACGACCGTCGGCTTGCGGAGGTGGCGTTTGCGCTTGGAGGTTTTCGAGGTCAGAATGTGACTCCGAAAGGCCTTGTGTCGCTTGACCTTGCCGGTCGCGGTGATCTTGTACGTCTTCCGTGCACGTCGATGACTCTTCATCTTAGGCATGCTTGCACTCCGTTATGGTGTTACCACTGGTTGTTTGCCGCTCTCTGCCGGCTTTTTCTTCGTTTTGTCAGCCACATAATACGCGATCATCTGCCGACCCTCCATCTTCGCGGGAGCATCCACCTTGGCGATATCGGCGAGCCGCTCCGTGAACCGCTCGAGCATCGCCCTGCCTTGATCCTGGTAGGTGATCTCTCGTCCCTTGAAGACGACGGTCGCTTTCACCTTGTGCCCCTCCTCGATGAAGGCACGCGCGTGCTTCACTTTGAATTCAAAATCGTGCGTATCGGTGTTCGGGTGAAAACGAACCTCTTTGACCAAGGTAACGTGCTGGTGCTTCTTCTGAATTTTCTCCTTCTTCGCCAGCTCGTACCGATATTTCCCAAAATCCATGATCTTACAGACCGGCGGGTCGGCGGTGGGCACAATCTCAATGAGATCGAGACCCCGCTCCGAAGCCGTGGTGATAGCCTCCCTTGCAGCCATGACACCAAGCTGCCGCCCCTCCTCGTCGATCACCCTCACCTTCGCCGCCCGGATTTCTGTGTTGATGCGCGCACGCTCTTGCTTAATGGGGGTGTCTCCTATAGAGTGAGTGATTTGGTTTGAATGGCGTGAATTATCTTCGAAAGGAACGCCTCACGGCTCACCGCGCCAAGATCCCCCTTCTTGTGCTGGCGAACGGAGACGGAGTTACTCGCCTGCTCCTTCTCGCCCACGATGAGCATGTAAGGAACCTTCTTCAACTCCCAGTCACGAATCTTGTATCCGACCTTCTCGTTCCGGTCATCCAGCTCGGCACGAACGCCTGCTGCTTTGAATTCCTCGTAGATCTGCCTCGCATACTCCTGGTGCTGATCCGTGATCGGCAGGATCGCCGCCTGGACCGGCGCCAGCCACAGCGGGAACTCGGCGGCAAAGTGCTCGATCAACACACCGATGAACCGCTCCATCGAACCGAACGGCGCGCGGTGAATCACGACCGGACGATGCTTCTGCCCGTCGGCCCCCGTGTACTCGAGGTTGAAACGCTCCGGCATGACGTAGTCGACCTGGACGGTGCCGAGCTGCCACGTCCGGGCAAGGACATCCCGCACCATGAAATCAATCTTCGGCCCGTAGAACGCCGCTTCGCCGATGCCGACATAATAGTCCAGCTTCATCTCATCCGCGGCCTCCTGAATGTCCTTCTCCGCCTGAACCCACATGGCGTCCTCGCCGCCGTACTTGTCCTTGTTCTTCGGATCTCTGAAGGAAAGCCTCGTCTTGAAATCGCTGAGACCCAGCGTCGTGAACACCAGCTGGATCAGGTCGATGACTCCCTTCAGCTCCTCTTTGAGCTGATCCTGCCGGACGAACATATGCGAATCGTCGACCGTGAAGGCCCGGACGCGGATCAGCCCATTCAGCTCGCCCGACTGCTCGTAGCGGTAGCACGTGCCGAATTCCGCCAGCCGGATCGGCAGGTCCCGATAGCTCCTCGGCTTCGCCGCATAGATCTGGAAGTGATGAGGACAGTTCATCGGCTTCAGCAGGTATTCCTCGTCCTCCACCTGCAGCGGCGTGAATTGGCTGTCCTTGTAGTACGGATAGTGCCCGCTCGTCTTGTACAGATTGATGTTGCCGATGTGCGGCGTTACCACGGGGAGATAACCGCGCTTCTTTTGCTCCGTCTTCAGAAAGTTCTCCAGCTCTTCACGGATGACCGTTCCCTTCGGCAGCCAGAGCGGCAGCCCGCCCCCCACTTTCGGGGTAAGGAGAAAGAGGTCCAATTCCGGACCGAGCTTGCGATGGTCCCGCCTCTTCGCCTCTTCGAGGCGAAAGAGATGCTGGTCCAGCTCCTGCTTTGTCGGAAACGTTACGCCATAGATGCGCTGAAGCATCTTGTTCTTCTCGCTTCCGCGCCAGTACGCTCCCGCCACGCTGAGCAGCTTGATCGCTTTGATCCGCCCGGTCGAAGGAATATGCGGACCGTAGCAGAGGTCCGTGAACCTGCCGGAGTGGTAGAACGAGATCGGCTGGCCCTTCAGATCCGCGAGGAGCTCGAGCTTGTACGGATCGCCCTTCTCCTCAAAGTAGGCGACTGCTTCATCCCACTTCTTCTCGTCCCGCACATATGGCTGGTCCGCGGCCGCCAGCTCATACATCTTTTTCTCGATCTTCTGGAGGTCGTCACTCGTCAGAGCGTGGTCCTGCACGTCGATGTCGTAGTAGAATCCCGCCTCGATCGCAGGTCCGATGCCGAACTTTGTCCCCGGGAACAACGATTCGACCGCCTCCGCCATCAGGTGAGCGGAGCTGTGCCAGAAGGCGTGCTTTCCTCCATCATCGTCCCACTTCAGAATCCTGACCGCCGCGTCGGCCGTGATCTTGCGCGAGAGATCCCGGACTTCGCCGTTCACCTCCACCGCCAGCGCTTCCCTCGCCAGTCCCTTGCTGATGCTCTCGGCAATCTGCCGGCCGGTTACGCCTGCGCCGAATTCCTTTTTCGTTCCGTCAGGTAATGTGATATTGATTTTCGACATCGTTTCTCAGATAAAAAAAATCGGAGAACTCCTCCGATCGGCAACATTCTCGCTCTTTTAGATCATCATTGAGTATTCCGTGACCTCTTTCGAATGCTGCCCCCCCACTGGATGGATCTTCCTGCAGGTACATCTCTCCTGCATCACGACGATTGGCAATCGACAATTCGCAATCAACAATTCTCAATTGACCATGGCTCGTGGGCTCTATAGGACTCGAACCTATGACCTCTACCATGTCAAGGTAGCGCTCTAGCCAACTGAGCTAAGAGCCCCTGGAGGACGAAACGGAGTCAACTTCCCTGAAAAATCGACTGAATGATAGTCAAATTTCGGCCTAAAATCAAGAAACTCCCGAGGTTGTGGAGGGTCTCGAGTAGGAACATTCTGGCCTCAGGCTAGTAGAAGTTTCTATCCCATCGGTGCTTCCTGAGCTCAGCGACCAATTTCTCGCTCAGATGCTGCCCATCGGAGACCCCGCAGTTCGCCTCGACGTTCGAGACGCGCCGCATGCCCGGTATGACCGTGGAAACGGCCGGATGGTCCAGGATGAACCGCAGGGCCAGCTCGGGCAACGTTGCGGCCTCGCCATCAAGCAGTTCTTCGAGCTTCTTGACTCTCTCATGCACCTCCCGCTTGCGATCCCCCTGGAAGTACCTCTCTCTGAAGTCGCCGGGCGGGAACGTCGTTTCGGGGTTCACCGATCCCGTCAACGATCCCTCATCGAACGGGACCCGCACGATAATGCCAATGTCATTCTTCCTGCAGAAGGGAAAGAGTTTCTCCTCCGGGCTCTGGTCGAAGATGTTGTAGATGACCTGAAACGTGTCCACCTTGCCTGTCTCGCCGAGTCTCAAGGCGTTCTCCGGCTGGTGGTCGTTGATCGAAACGCCGAAGAAACGAATCTTCCCCTGCTCTTTCAGTTTCGCGATGGCATCCGACCACTCTGCGTCGTCGGCCCAATCGTCGTTCCAGACGTGGAATTGCTCGAGGTCGATCGTCTCCGCGCGCAGGTTGCGCAAGCTCCTCTCCACGCACTGGATGATGTAGTCGTACGGGAAGACGTCACGCAGCTTGCTTTCTTTCCTGGCGGGCCACTCGCCGTTCTTCGGAGGTATTTTGGTGGCGACGTAGATCCGCTCCTTCCGTTCTCTCAGAACGCTCGCGATGAGCCGCTCGCTATGCCCCTGACCATAGGCCAGCGCCGAATCGAAGAAGTTGACGCCGAGGTCGATCGCCTTGTGGAGGGCCCGCACCGACTCGTCATCGTGGGAGCCTTTCCAAAGTGCCCCGCCGATTCCCCACGCACCGAATCCGATCTCCGACACGACTATTTGCGTTCGCCCAAGCTTCCGGTAATTCATATCGACCCCTTGTCCTTCTTAAGATCTGCAGAGTATTTCTTGAGCATCTCTTCGATGTCCTTCTTTGTCTTTCGCACAACATAACGTTTATGCATCTCTTCAAGTTTCCTGAAGGAGACAGAATCAAGCTCCTCATCGTCCTTGTCCCGCTTCATGAACATCTCAAAGTCGTACTGATCCCGCCTCTCCATTTTCGACTGATAGTCTTTGAGGTCTCTAATCATCCGGTGTTGTTCATCTTTCGTCATATGCGTCAGCTCCAAATGAAGTTGCGCCCTTTGCATGCCGCTGGAAAAAAGCGCCCTTTATGTCATCAAGACAGAAGATTCCTGTGTCGAATCGGCTGGCGTGACCGCAGCGATCAAGATAAAGAAAGGAAGTGACAGATGGAAGGAGGGTTAATGTGCCGAGGGTCGACACTTCTGAGGCGGTACGTTATTTTCGAACTCATCCCCCGTCCCCTTCTCTGTGTCAATAGAAAAGGGGAGTGACGCCCGCCCGAACGACAACTCGTTCTGTCGGGCGGGGGTTGAGTCAGCTTTAGGGGACTCGGGTCTTTGAGTCGTTCACGCAGCGGCGTAACCCATCATCAACGATAGTGCCGGGGGCGGGAGTCTCCGCCAGTGCGAAGCACCCCTTCGAGCAGGCGGATCCGCCGTCCCGCCGAAGGCGGGACAAGCTGGCGGAGAACCCGCCATCTGAGATCGTGCCGAGGGTCGGAGTCGAACCGACACGGGCCTTACGGCCCACAGGATTTTAAGTCCTGAGCGTCTACCAGTTCCGCCACCCCGGCGGGAGAGATTGACGATTGTAGATTGCGCGTTTTGCGCGTCCCGCTGTTTTGTAGCGGGAAAAATTGATAAAGACTTGCCGCGACACCCAATTGAGACACCGTATGCGACGTCAAAGGTAAGGAAGTTTCAGAAGGGAGGCAATCTTGACAGGAAACGAGAAACCTCCGGCCAACTCACCACCGCATTCCGGAAGAAGCCTCAAGAGGCAGCTGATTGACTCGGTTATTGCTCAAGCGCAAACCTCACGCTCGACATGTCGCCGACAAACACCGGCAGGTTGGCATGCCCCAACATCTGACGGACCGCATGGGCGTTGCCGAGATGATACCAGTAGTGATAGATGTTTCTCAAGAGCAGAATCCCGACGCTTTCCGGCAAAGGTTTCCCTTCCCATTTGAAGTGTGTGTTCAGATCATCCGGCTTCAGACCGTCCAGGTACACGTCGGCCGCCTCGGTGATCGCGTGCCACAAGGTCCACATCTCATCCCACGGTGGGGTGCTGGCCGGCTGGCCATATCCTACGCGCTGACGGAGGTCCGGCGCAATGTCCTGACCCTGAGCCAACTGCACCCACATGTAGTGCTCCTGACTTGCCAGATGGCCGACGATCCAGCTCAGACAGTTCATCGGCTCTACGCGGCGGCATGCATCTTCGGGGGGTACCCCTTCAAAGCAGCGCACGAACTCGCTGCGGGTGAACTTCAGCTGAGTGACCAATGGGTGGATCATCGCTTCCTCGCTTTCTTGGCTTTGTCGACAAGCGTGTGCTCAATGGGACATTCATTCATCTTGCGTCAGAAGCTAAGGAAGCTTCAGAAGAGAGGCAATTTTGATCGAAGAGATGGAGCTCTGTCAGCCAGTGGACCTTGAGCTCTGGCGGCTACTTCCCTGCGGGATCCCAGACGATTACCCTTCACGCTGGATCTTTCTTATCGAGCAGCTGGGAGCACAATGAACTCGATCTGTGTTGGGCTCTTGACGACCTTCACCTTTGTCGCTGAAAGCGAAAAACTCTGGGCGCTGACCTTTGCGTCATAGTAGAATCCATCTGCATCTTGTCGGGCGTATTTGAGATCGTAGGATCCTTGGTCCTCCCCAGAATCCGACTGCGCTAGCCTGACGGAACCCGTGCGAATATCGTGGCAAACCGGCAACCGATCGCTGTCGAAACTTACGTCGCCCACCTCCAGACGTAGGACTCCGGGTGAATAATAGTACTGAAAATCGTGAAAGAATGTCCTCCCCGAAGAGGTGACTTTCGGCGTGAGGCCCATTTCTTTGAAATAGAGAAGGGGCCGGGGGATGAGTTATCGACGCCCTGGGGGGCACCGCAGTCCATCTCACTTGAGTTCTTCCGGTTGTCGCAAGAACCACTCGATCCGACCACATTGCCTGCAGCCGAGAACGGTGGCTGTCCTGTTTGCCCAATCGAGACCGAAGAAGGTCATGCCGGGTGTGTTGAGCAAGATAGACTCCTGATCGAATTCGCTGTGTCCGCAGTGTGGGCAGACAATGGTTTTGCCCTGGATGCGATAGGTATTGGTGAAATGCTCGGCGGAGGTCGAGTCGAAGAGTGGTTTCTTTCTGCCGAAGATGCTCATGATGGTTCCTTTCGAAATTCGTCACTGGAAAAGGATGAGATGATGGAAGACGACCGTCAACGTGCCGGCGGAGATCTCCTACGTAACGTGACGGTCATCTACAAAAAAGGCTCCTGTGCGGAGCCCTTTTTTCATTTTTCAGCCAGAGGCTGATCCGCCTCCGGCGGAGAATCTTGCTCTGATTTGAGGCGCCAGGCGGATTCTCCGTCCCGCCACCGGCGGAACGAGACCCCTTCCTATGCCTCCGAACAGGAGGGGGGAACCGCCGCATAAAGGTTCTGTCCGTCCGAATTCCGTTCGCACGAGACGGGCAATCCTCTCCCGTACCTCTCCACAATCAGATCCTGTTTCGATCGCACATTCCCGCAGGCAAGATCAGTCATCAAACAGCGAACGGCTCCTCCGAGAGCTATTCTCCTTGACTTACATCTTCTGTTGCTTCTTTTGCTTCAATCTGAGGCGCCGGGCGGATTCGAACCGCCGCATAAAGGTTTTGCAGACCTCTCCCTTACCACTTGGGTACGGCGCCAAAACAATTGTCAGTTGTCGTTTGAAAATTGACCCCTTTTTACAAAAAAAACCCCGTTGCCTGGTGGGAGTATAGTGGCAACGGGGCAAGTTCATAGAGGAAGTGATCCCGACAGTCATACTGCCTGACGAATGATTGCCGGATGTCCCTTTCCCTCGTCGGGTTTGGGACAGAGCGGGAAACGGGACTCGAACCCGCGACATCAACCTTGGCAAGGTTGCGCTCTACCAACTGAGCTATTCCCGCAAGGGTGGTAAAATATACTAAAAACGCGCTCTCGAGGCAAGCACTTTGTTTTATCACCCTGCGGATCGCTTCCAAAGAACAACGGCAAAAATATAGAGCACTCATGGTAAAAAGTCAAGCGCGAACTTCCATCACGAACATTTTTTTTGCAGCTAGCACATGTTGTACCACGCTACTTCTTGTCCCAACTCAAGTCACTGTAAGAACCTGCAACAATCGATTCTCGTTTTATTCCGAATTCTCTTTTCAGGCAAATCATCAGCGATTGAGCCTGTCGTTTCCCTTTTGTGTTCAGAACTTCGAACTCGATGAACGGACCGAGACCTTTCACGCGATCGAGATGAATGCGAGCATTCCTGTAGAGATAGAGCGTCCGGACCTTCCGCACGACGACAAGTTCACCGAACATCGTACGGAACAACTTCTTCACTTGAACAGGCGAACTCAGCGGAGCAATGAGGTAGTCCGAATACCGGCTTCCCTTGCGATTCGGCCGGTGGTAGTAAATCAGCTCGCCCCCCAGCCCGCGGATCTCCCGCAGCTTCAACCGCCCCGAGCGCACGCGGTAGTACGTGTCGGTCTGATAGGTCACCCCGATGCGCTTCGCCTTGATCTTACGGGCGATTTTGTCCGCTCTCACGAGCGAGGGGAAAACAGCCTTGAGCTCAAGGTTGGATCGCATGTTCAGGTGGATCTCTCTTCCAGGTTGAGACGCAGGCCATCAGAGGTGTGCAAATCGAGGTAAGCCTGGGGTGGGACCGGCCAGGTTCCGCATACCTTGGAGCTAAGCGGGCATCATGGCTCCGATTATCTGTTGATTTCGAGGATCTTGTAGCTGAGCTCACCCGCCGGGACTTTGATCGAAACGAGGTCACCCTTGGTTTTCCCCATGAGTCCCTTGCCGAAGGGGGAGGTGACGGAGATTTTGTTCTTCTCGAAATCGGCTTCTTCAGGGGAAACAAGCCTGTACTCGATCCGTTCGCCGCTCTTGAGATCTTCCAGCAGGACCAGCGAAAGGATGTAGACCTTGTCGTTCGGGAGCTCCGAGCTTTGGATGATCTGTGCCCGGGAGAGCGTCTCCTCCAGCTTTGCGATCCGCATCTCGAGGTGCTCCTGAGCCTCCTTGGCCGCGTCGTACTCCGCGTTCTCCGTCAGGTCGCCGTAGCCTCTCGCCTCGGCAATCTTCTGGGCCATCTCCGCCCGACCTTTGATCTTCAGGTCCCGGAGCTCCGCCTCGAGCTCAACCAGACGTTCGCGTGTCAGATAGACACTGCCGTTGTTCTTCTCTCCCATAAATCCTCCGAAAGACGCTCGATGTTCTCCTGAACAATGGTACAAGATGAAGAGGCAAAAAGAAAAGCCATCATCCCAATCTCAAGAGATGGTGGCTGTGTTTTTCTTCACAACCAAAGTAGAACAAAATACAGTGAGACGCAAGAGAAAAGTTGCGCCTGTGACGATCTCCACACCCCTCGCCACCCCGGGCTCTAGGACCGTTCGATCAGGATCAGGTGCCCGAGTTTGTCGCGCTTGGCCTTCAAATACTGCTCGTTGAAGAAATTCGGATCGACCTCGAGCGGAACTCTCTCGACGACCTCGAGTCCGTAGCCGTTGAGACCCACGATCTTCTTCGGGTTGTTCGTCATCAGCCGCATCTTGCCGACTCCGAGATCCCGCAGGATCTGCGCCCCGATGCCGTAATCCCTCAGGTCGGGCCGAAAGCCGAGTTTCTCGTTCGCCTCGACAGTGTCCATGCCGTGATCCTGCAGCTTGTAGGCCTTGAGCTTGTTGACGAGGCCGATGCCTCTCCCCTCCTGCCTCATATAGAGGACGACGCCCCGCCCTTCTTTCTCCACCATCTGCAAGGAAGCCACGAGCTGCTCGTTGCAGTCGCAGCGGCGCGATCCAAAGACGTCCCCGGTCAGGCATTCGGAGTGAACGCGCACGAGCGTCGGGACGTCTGGGGCAATCTCGCCCTTCACGAGCGCGATGTGCTCCTTGTTGTCCGTCTCGCTCCGGTAGAGGTAGAGCTGGAAGCTGCCATATTTCGAGGGGAGCTTGGTGTTCACCACGCGGTGCACGAGCTTCTCACGCTGCATGCGAAACTCGATGAGGCTCCGGACGGTGATGAGCTTCATTCCGTGCTTCCTCGCCAGATGGATCAACTGCGGGACTCGCGCCATGGTGCCGTCCTCGTTCAAGATCTCGCACAGGACCGCCGCGGGGAACAGCCCGGCGAGCCGGCACAGGTCGATCGCGGCTTCCGTATGCCCGGCCCGGCGCAGCACACCGCCTTCGGCAGCCCGCAGGGGGCAAACATGGCCCGGCCGGGCAAGGTCGCCCGGCTTGGTCTTCGGGTCGCTCAACGCCAGAACGGTCGCGGCACGATCGGCCGCGGAGACGCCGGTCATCGTCCCATGGACATAATCGACCGTGACGGTGAACGAAGTCCCGTGAAGCGACGTGTTCGCGTCCACCATCGCTCCCAGCCCGAGCTCGTGAGCGCGCTCGGCCGTGATCGGCACGCACAGAATGCCCCGGCCTTCCTTCGTCAGGAAGTTGATGAGCTCCGGCGTCGTCCTCTCGGCGGCGAGAATGAAATCGCCTTCATTCTCACGGTCCTCGTCGTCGACAACGATGACGATTTTGCCCGCCCGGAACTCTTCGATCGCCTCTTCGATCGGATCGAATCCGCTTCTATGAAGATCCTTCATTTCAGACTCCGCACGAATAGCAGCCGCACGCACCTATTTTATCGGCTTGTCGTCCGGTTGCGCTTCCCTCACCACGGCGGTAATCGAGCCGCGGTCCACTTTCACCTTCACATTGTCCGCGATCTGAACGAGAGCCGTCTTATCCTCCAAGCCAACGACCGTGCCGTGGACGCCGCCGGCCGTTATGACTTTATCCCCTTTCTTCAGCGCATCCAGCATCTTCTGGCGCTCCTTCTGCCGCTTCTGTTGGGGACGGATGATCATGAAGTAGAAGACGACGAAGATCAGGCCGAACAGGATGATCGTTTGCAGCATGCCGCCTCCGGCGTCCGGCGTCTGTTGTGCGAGTACAAAGTGCTCTATCAAGGTTTCCTCCGTGGTTGCTCGTTGAACAAATGTGAAAGGGTTACTGCACCATCGATTCGCCGCCGCTCAACTTCGCCAGCATCTCCAGCTTCCACGCTCGAAATCGCCCGTCGAGAATTACCTTTCGCATCTCGCGCATCAGCCACAGGTAGAAGGCGAGGTTGTGGATCGTCGCCAGCTGAAGCGCCAGAATTTCCTTCGCCTGAAACAAGTGGCGCAGGTAGGCCCTCGTGAAATTGGAACACGTGTAGCACGAACACTCAGGATCGACGGGAGCGAAATCCGCCTTGTAGATCGCGTTTCTGAGGTTCAGTCCTCCCGATCTCGTGAAGACGTTCGCGTTCCGGCCGTTCCGCGTCGGGAGAACGCAGTCGAACAAGTCCATCCCTCGCTCCACCGACTCCAGCAGATTCGCCGGGGTCCCGACACCCATCAGGTACCTCGGCTTCTCCCTCGGAAGCACGGCGTCGCACACCTCGCTGATCTCGTACATCGTTTCAACCGGCTCCCCCACCGCAAGTCCGCCGAGCGCGTAGCCGTCGAATCCGATTTTGACCAGGGCCTCTGCGCTCCGCTCCCGGACCTCCCGGTAGACGCTTCCCTGAACGATGCCGAAGAGGGCCTGCCCGTGGGCGTATCGCGGACCATCCTTTTCAAATGCTTCCTTGCATCGCTCCGCCCACCGGAGAGTGAGCGCATTGGATCGGGCCGCGTAGTCTAACTCGCACGGATACGGGGTGCATTCATCGAGCACCATCATGATATCCGCCCCGAGCTCCCGCTGAATCGTCACAACGGATTCGGGTGAAAAAACGTGCGTCGAACCGTCCAGATGCGATCGAAACGTCACGCCTTTATCTTCGATCCTCCTGAGATCCGTCAGGCTGAACACCTGATAGCCCCCGCTGTCGGTCAGGATCGGCCTCTCCCACCCGACAAACCGGTGCAGGCCGCCCGCCTCACGAATGACCTCCATTCCGGGCCTGAGATACAAGTGGTAGGCGTTCCCCAGAATGATCTGCACACCCAGCTCCAACAGCTCGCGATGCTCGACGGCTTTCACGCTCCCTTGCGTGCCGACAGGCATGAACATCGGCGTCTCAACCGCCCCATGCTCCGTCTCCACGATGCCGGCACGGGCTCGACCGTCGGTTCCCAGAAGGTGAAAGTTCAATGGTTCGCAGCTCTTGCTCGGTATTGAGGGCGCTCTCCAAGAACAAAAAACCGCCGGGCAGATACTCTCGCGGCGGGCTTGATCGTTTCGACGAAAATATAATCAGAAAAGGGTCGTATGTCAACCTCATTCTGGCGGCTCGTTTTCCGGCCGCGGCCGACGCATCATCCATGCGATGACGCCATAGAGAAGGGCGCCACCCGCATCGGCCATCACGTCGTAGATATCCGACGTTCGACCGGGAACAAACCGCTGATGGAACTCATCGAGGAATCCGTAGACAACGGTGAAGATGAACGCTCCCAACAACGCGTACCGGCTCAGGAGCGGCATGTACGATTGATGAAAGAACGCCCTCCAGCTGAGCCAGCAGAGGACGAAGAACATGATGGCGTGCGCGATCTTGTCCGCTCCCTCCGGTACGCCGAGCAGCATGGGCAATCTGGGAATCGAGGAAAGAACAAAAATGGTGAAGATCCAGAGAAGCGGCGGCAACTGATATTTGACGACTCCCCTCAAAATCCCCTCACGCCTCCACACTCTTGATGGCCGCCGGCAGCTTGTCGATAAGATCCTGAGCGACAACGCTTCGCTCCCCGTACGCGTCCCGAGCGAGATCGCCCGCCAACCCGTGCAGATAGACCCCGCAATATGCGGCGGCCTCCCGTTCCATTCCCTGCGCCCAGAGCGATGCAATGATCCCTGCAAGGACGTCGCCCGAACCGACGGTTGCCATCCCGGGGTTACCCGTGGAATTCAAGAACACCGACCCGTCGCTCACCCCAACCGCCGTCGGTCCCCCCTTCAGAACAATGGCGGCCTTGCTGAGCGATGCGGCTTCCCTGGCAACAGCCACGCGGTTCACTTCGATTTCCTTTGCCGGGAGATCGATCAGCCGTGCAAGCTCACCCGAATGCGGTGTGAGAACAACGGACGTCCTCAAGCGTTTGAGATTTTTCATTCCGATGCGGCCAACAGCCCGGAGGGCGTCGGCGTCGATCACCAATTTTCCCCCGTACTCTCTGAGGATGGAGACGAGGAGATCCTGCGTTTCGGCGTTTGTCGAGAGTCCCGGGCCGATGACGACAACATCAGCCCACGCGAGTTTCTCATCGATCGTCTTCCGTGCGGACTTCGCCACCGATCCCTCGGCCGTAGACGGCAACGGCGTCACGATCGTCTCTGTCAGCCGTCGACCAAGAATGGGGTAGACGCTCTCGGGTGTCCCGAGGATGACTGCACCCGTCCCCGCTTTGAGCGCCGCCGTGGCGCAAAGGTACGCAGCTCCCGTGAATCCCTTCGATCCGGCAAGAATGAAGACCTTGCCGACGGAATACTTGTGCGCGGTCGATGAGCGCCGGGGCAGCAAAGACCGGACATCGGCCGCCTCCACCAGAAACGTTTTCAGCGTCGGCGCGTGCCTCACGAAATCCGGAATGCTGATGTCGATGACCTCAAGATCCCCTACGTAATCCTGACCCTGATTGCACAGCAGGCCTGTCTTCAGCAGACCGAAGGTCGCAGTGCATGCTGCCTTCACTGCCGTGTTCATCACAACGCCAGTGGTTCCATCAACTCCAGAGGGGATGTCGACAGCCAGCACCGGCAAGCCCTGCCGGTTGATCCAGTCGATCGCGGCAAGGTAAGGCCGGCGGACCGCGCCGCTGAATCCCGTCCCGAAGATCGCGTCGATGATGAGCTTTGCCTTCGGTAACCTCGAGAGGAGAGCTTTCGTGAAGGGCTTGATGGAGAGATGATCGGAACTCGCTTGCTGCAGTCGTTTCAGGATATCGAAGTTGGTCTTCGCATCCCCCTTCAGTTCACGGGCTGCCGCGAGCAGAACCACCGTTATCGTTGCCCCGGTGTTGAGCAGATGGCGGGCAACCACGAACCCGTCGCCGCCGTTATTCCCTTTCCCGCAGAAGACCAGCACGTGCCCGCCGCGCAGTGAGCCGAAGCGCTGGGCTGCAATCTGAGCGACCCCTCGCCCGGCATTCTCCATCAGCAGCAGGCTGGGAACGCCATACTTCTTGATGGTGGTTTCGTCACACCACCGCATTTCGCTTGCCGAGACCAGCGTCTGCATAGGGCCTCCTAGATCTTGAAGAACCCTTTCGTCAACCCCAGAATGAGAGAAGGATAGAGACCGAGCAACAGGACGACGAAGGCCGCAACCCCCACGGCGATAACCGCGGAACGCGGCACGCCCTTATCGATATCAGCGTCGCCCTCACGGAAGTACATCAGAACGACGAGCCGCAAATAGTAATAGACCGAGACCAGGCTGGTGAGAACACCCACGATGGCGAGCCACGTCATCCCGCCCTTGACGGCAGCGAGGAACACATAGTACTTGCCGAAGAATCCCGCAAAGGGAGGGATGCCGGAGAGAGAGAACATGAAGATCGCCATGAGCGCGGCGAGGGCCGGCCGGCGGGCGCTCAGTCCCGCATAGTCGTCGAACGTGAGTTTCGTGTCATCATGCTGCTCGATGCATGAGACGATGGCGAACGCTCCGATGTTCATAAACGTATAAGCGGCGAGATAGAAGAGGATTCCGATCTCCCCTTCCCTGTTTCCTGCTGCGATGCCGCTCAGCATATAGCCGGCGTGCGCGATGCTCGAGTACGCGAGCATCCGCTTCACGTTGTTCTGTGCAATCGCCGTCACGTTTCCGACGATCATCGACGCCGCAGCGATCAGCGCGAGCACCTGACTCAGGGCCGTTCCTGCAATATCGAATACGCGGATGAAGACCACGATGAACACTGCAAAAGCCGCGGCCTTTGCGCCGGTCGACATGAAACCCGTAATGGGTGTCGGCGCCCCTTCGTAGACGTCCGGCGCCCACATGTGAAACGGGACGGCCGAGATCTTGAACGAGAAGGCGACGATCAGCATCCCGCAGCCGATGAGGAACAGCGGGTTCTGCACGAGCTGCGGGAACGATTTGCTGATCAGAACCAGGTTGGTGGTTCCCGAAGTCCCGTAGATGAGGGCAATCCCATACAACAGGAAGCCCGTCGCGAACGCGCCGAGCAAGAAGTACTTGATGGCGGACTCATTGGCGCGATCCTTCATCCGCATGAAGCCGACCAGGACGTACAAGCAGATCGACATCAGCTCGATGCCGAGAAACACGATGATCAGGTCGAGCGCCGCCGCCATGAGCATCATCCCGATCGTCGCGAAGAGAATGAGGATGTAGAATTCCCCCCGGTGATACTGCATGCGCTCGAGGTAGCTTTTCGACAGGAAGATGGAAAGAAACGCCGAGGCCAGGAAGATCAGATTGCAGTAGCTCGAGTAGCCCCCCTGAAGGATCATATTGTTGAACACCGGCGTCCCGGTCCCCACACTGAACAACGAGAGAACGAAGGAGATCGCAACCCCGAGAAGGCTCAGCCAGTAGGAGAGGATCGGCCTGTCCTTGCCCGCGGCGTCAACCAGAAGGGTCAGCAAGGCGAAGGCCGTCAGCGAGAGAAGCGGAGCAGACTGCCAAAGGTCTGTCGAAGTGATAGTCATATTCATCGAGAAAATGATGGATCAGAAAAACAGCAACCAGACGACGAAGAAGATCGGGATCAGGATCGGGATGCTGTATCGGACAATGTATCCGAAGAAGCTCGGGCACGGAACGCCCGCCTGCTCGGAAATCGATTTCACCATGAAATTCGGCCCATTGCCGATATAGGTGTTCGCGCCGAAGAAAACCGCGCCGAGCGAAATCGCCTGAACGTACTTCCACGTCTCCGCCGTGAATGCGAGCGCCCCAGCATGGAGGGGGTTCGGCAGCCCGAGGGCTTGCGGAGTGGAGTTTCCCAGCATAACCTGCATATGCATCACATTGTCCAGGTTCGCTCCGTGCAATCCGAACGCCGCGCTGAGAAAATTCAGATACGTTGGAGCGTTGTCCAGAAAGCTCGAGAGAACGCCCGTCCCCCAGAAGTACTGTCCCGGTGTCACGATGCCCAGCATCGAGGAATTCAGCTCCAGCCAGTCGAGCGCCGGCACCATCGTCGCGAAGATCCCCAGGAACAGGATGGCGACCTCCTTGATCGGAACGAAGTTGAACTCGTTCTTTTCGTGGATTTCACGTTTCGTCGTGTAATACGATGCAAGCGCCGCGCCCCACATGATGATCTCGCGCAGCAGCACCGGCTTCTGGATGAAGACGGCCCCGAGGATCACCAGAAGGTACCAGACGTTGTGAAGCCCCGAGACCTCCGCCTTTTCGGGCTGAACTGCAACCGCCTGCACTTTCTTCGACTCTTTCCGGAAGTTGTACCAGTCGATGGCAAAGAACACGAGCAGGATCATCCCGATGACGAACAGCCAGGGAACCCATGCGCGCCCCAAGATCCAGAAGAACGGCACCCCTTTGAGATAACCGAGGAACAGCGGGGGATCGCCGATCGGCGTCAGCGCGCCACCGATGTTGCTCACGAGAAATATGAAGAAGACAACGTGATAGCCTCTGACCCGGTACTTGTTGGCCCTGAGGTACGGCCGGATCAGCAGCATCGATGCACCTGTCGTCCCCAGGAGGTTCGAGATCACTGCGCCGATTCCGAGGAGCGCTACGTTCTCCCACGGTGCCGCCTTACCGCGGATGCGCATGTGAACTCCGCTCGCCACGACGAAGAGCGATCCTATGAGCGAAATGAAGCTGACATACTCATAGAACGTGAGCAGCAGCCGCGGGACGTTGTGGAGAGCGACCGCGTAGTAGGCAACCACGAATGCGCCGAGACCGAAGGCCACAAGGGGGTAGTTGCGCTCCCACCAATGCCGGTTCAGAAACGGGACGACCGCGATCGCAAGAAGTAAAAGAACAAATGGCGTCACGAGCCATGCGCTGACAGGCAGAATCTCAGCGCTGCGAAAGATCCGCTCGACCGAGTTGAAAAAAAGAAAAGCAGCCGCAGCCAACACCAGAAAGATCGCGATCTGCTTCCGCCGGGCCTTCTTCATCTACCAGTCACTATGTCTGCTAGCTGAGCCGCGCTACTTCGCAGGTTGAACGGGCTGAGCACCGAGTTCTGCGGTCCGAATCTGTCCCCCCTGCCGCACCGATTCCAGTCCCTGTACCAGCTGTTTCGCAACGGGTGCCGATTTGGTCAGGAACGTGGAAGGATACACGCCGATCCACACGATGAAGACGACGATGGCAGCCAGTGTGACCACTTCCCGAGGGTTAATATCCGTCAGTTTGTGTCCGCCGTAAACTCCCCCCTCCCTCGCCTGGCCGAACATGACACGCTGGTACATCCACAGGAGGTACACGGCAGCGAGGATCACCCCGGTGGCGGCAAACGCGGCGTAGGCATAGGTGCCGAGGAACGTCGATCGAAAGCTCCCGAGCAGGATGAGAAACTCGCCCACAAACCCGTTGAGGCCCGGCAGCCCGATGGACGAGAGCGAAACGATCATGAAGAAGGTCGCGTAGACCGGCATGAACTTCGCGACGCCTCCGAAATCTGAAATGTTTCTCGTGTGCGCCCGGTCGTAGATCATCCCAACGATAAGAAAGAGAGCACCCGTCGACAAGCCGTGATTGACCATCTGGATGATCGCGCCCTGAATCCCCTCCTCGGTCATGGCGAAGATGCCGAGCACGACGAAGCCGAGATGCGAAACGGAAGAATACGCCACGAGCTTCTTGATGTCGGTCTGCACCATCGCCACGAGAGCCCCGTAGATGATGCCGATGACCGCGAGGATGCCCATGAGCGGAATGAACTTGATGGCGGCGTTCGGGAAGAGCGGCAAGCAGAATCGAAGCAGCCCGTACGTCCCCATCTTCAACAGGACCCCGGCCAGGATGACGCTGCCGGCGGTCGGAGCCTGAACGTGCGCGTCGGGCAACCAGGTATGCAGCGGGAAGATCGGGATCTTGATAGCAAAGCTCAGCGCGAAGGCGAGAAACATCCACGTCTGCAGGGTGAGCGTCATGCGCGGGGCGAGGCCGTACAGCTCCAACACGTTGGTGGTGAACGTCCCGCCGGGAAGCGTGGAAGCGTAGTAGCCCAGCGCCAGGATCGCTACCAGCATCAGCAGACTTCCGAACAGCGTAAAGAGGATGAACTTGACCGCCGCATAGACCCGCTCGGGGCCTCCCCAGACACCGATGATGAAGTACATCGGGATGAGCATCGCTTCCCAGAAGATGTAGAAGAGGAAGAGATCGAGGGAAGCAAAGACACCGACCATCCCGACCTCGAGCAGCAGCACCATCATCGTGTACTCTCTGAGGCGGCGCTCGATCGAATTCCACGTTCCCAGCAGTGCGAGCGGCGTCAGGAACGTCGTCAGCAGGATCAGCAGCAGCGCCATGCCGTCAATTCCGACAAAATAGCTGATGTTGAGCCCCTCGATCCAGGAGACCCGCTGTTGAAACTGGAAGGCCGGAGTCGAGGCATCGAATTGAAAGAACAGGTACAACGAAATCACAAAGGTAAGCAGCGACGTCGCGAACCCGGTTATCTTGATCGCTCGGGCATTCCCCTTGTTGACAAAGAACAGCCCAAGCACGCCGAGGAGCGGAAAGAATATCGTTATCGAGAGGATATGGTCTGAGAGCATTGAGGGTCTTTCATCGGCAATATCATTTGAGGATCAGCCAGATCAGGATGACCAGAATACCACCCACGAAGATCGTCGCGTACTGCTGCGCGATTCCGGTCTGCACGCGGCGGATGCCCTGAGCGATCGTCCCGATCAGTTTCGCGGACCCGTTCACCAAGCCGTCGATGATCGAGACATCCACCCCCTTCCACAAGATCGCCTCCGAGACCTTGACGGTTGGCGTGATGACCACAGCGTCGTATGCTTCGTCAACATAATACTTGTTGAAGAGCATCGCGTAGATCTTCGGGAATTTCGCCTTCCACTGCTCCGCAAGCTCCGCACGTCTCAGGTACACCATCCTCGCAACGTAGATACCACCTGCTGCAATGGCGACGGAGAGGGCCATCAAGAGATACTCGCCGGCGGTGACGGCCTGAGGGATGAGACTCAATTTGTCGTTCGCGGGCTCGAAGATCGGCTCGAGCCACTGTTCGATCGAATTTCCGCCCAGAAGGCTTGCAGGAATCCCGACGAATCCTCCGACCACCGAAAGGAAGGCAAGGATGACGAGCGGGATCGTCATCGTCTTCGGCGCTTCGTGAGGATGGACGTCGTGGCCGTAGCGCGCCTCACCCTCGAACGTCAGGCTTACCAGCCGGAACATGTAGAACGCCGTCAGCCCCGCACCCAAGACGCCGAGCGCCCAGAGAACCACCGATCCGTACTCGCTGCTGAAAGCCTTCCAGAGGATCTCGTCCTTGCTGAAAAAGCCGGAGAACGGCGGGATTCCGGAGATGGCGATCGCCGCGATGAGAAACGTCTTGTAGGTGGTGGGAAGATACTTCTTGAGACCTCCCATCTTCTGGATATCCTGCTCGTCGTGCATCGCGTGGATCACCGCTCCCGATCCCAGAAAGAGGAGCGCTTTGAAGAACGCGTGCGTCAACACGTGGAAGATTCCAGCGGCGAACGCCGCCACACCCATCGCGAGAAACATGTACCCGAGCTGGCTCACCGTCGAATATGCCAGCACCTTCTTGATGTCATTCTGAACCAAACCGATCGTCGCGGCCATCACGGCCGTTACCGCTCCGATGATCGCGACCACCTGCATCGTTGTCGGCGCCAGCGCATACAGAATCGAGCAGCGAGCGACCATATAGACACCCGCCGTCACCATCGTCGCGGCGTGAATCAGGGCGCTCACGGGCGTCGGACCCGCCATCGCGTCCGGAAGCCACACATACAGCGGAATCTGCGCCGACTTGCCTGTTGCACCGAGGAAGAGGAGCAGGGTAATCCAGACTACCGTCTTATCACCGACGCTCAGCACCGTCGCCCGCCCGAAGACGGTCTCGAAGTTCAGACTCCCGAAATGCATGAAAATGAGGAGCATCCCGAGCAAAAATCCGAAGTCGCCGATCCGGTTGACGATGAATGCCTTCTTCGCCGCGTCGCTCGTCGTCGCCGTCCCGGGCTTGTATCCGCCGGTGTCGAACTTCCGGTCGAACCAGAATCCGATCAGCAGGTACGAGCAGAGCCCGACCCCCTCCCATCCAAGGAACATCAGGAGGAAGTTGTCCGCGAGGACGAGGTTGAGCATCGCGAAGATGAAAAGGTTCATGTAGGTGAAGAACCGCGAGAAGCCGGCATCGCCGTGCATGTAGCCGATGGAGTACACGTGAATCAGGAATCCAACCCCCGTCACGATCAGTGTCATCAGGATGGACAGCTGGTCGACCTGATACCCCACCGACACGGAGAGAGACGACGGCGTGCCCGTGAAGGTCGAAATCCACGTGAAGAGCCCAACGATATGCTTCCGCTCCTCCGGCTGCATCCCCAGCATCTGGAAGAACAAGATCGCGGCGACCACAAAGGAGAGGCCGACCGTTCCGCTGCCGATGATGCCGATCAGCTTCTCATTCTTCAACCTCCAGCCGATGAGACCGAGGAAGAGAAATCCCAGCAAAGGGAAGAGAACGATAAGGGGTGAGTAGGAAAACATAGAAGATTGGATCATTGAGTCATAGGATTATGAAGTCATCAGATCATCGGGTGATCGGGTCATCGAACCATCGGGTCATTGGCATGGCGTGATTCCGGTCTCACCATTTCAAGATATTGATGTCGTCGAGATTGACCGTCTGCTTCCGCCGGAACAAGGCGATGATGATGGCCAACCCGACGGCAGCTTCGGCCGCGGCGACCGTCATCGCGAAGAAAACGAGCATCTGGCCCCTCACGTCCCCGAGGTATGCCGAGAACGCGACGAGCGAGAGATTGACAGAGTTCAGCATCAGCTCGATCGACATGAAGACGATAATGGCGTTCCGGCGTGCGAGAACTCCGACGACACCGATGATAAACGTCGTCGCGCTGAGCAAGAGATAGGATTGAATGTCCATAGGCTTCAGTTCAGTTTCTTCTTCGCCAGGATCACCGCTCCGACGATAGCTGCAAGGAGCAGGATCGAGGTCACTTCGAACGGGAAGAGGAACGTGGTGAAGAGCTCCCGTCCGATGTACTCCACCGTCCCGATGTCGACCGATTTCTCGAACTGCGTCGGCGGAAGACTGGCGCGTGCGAAGCCGAAAACATAGACCAGCTCCATCAGCAGTCCGAAGCTCAGCCCGGCACCCACGATCTTCCGATAGGAGATCTTCTCCCCAAGCCCCTTGATGTCCCCGAGGTTGAGCAGCATGATGACAAAGAGGAAGAGGACCATGATCGCGCCGGCGTAGACGAGAATTTGGATGAAGGCGATAAACTGAGCGTGGAGTGTCAGGTACAGTCCGCCGAGCGCGAAGAAATTCAGGATGAGGTACAACGCTGCAATCACCGGGTTCCGTCGCGTGACCATCATGAGCGCGGAGCCGACCGAGATGATCGCCAGAAAGTAGAAAAGAAATGTTTCGAGAGTCACGGAGTGCAGGGACCGATTAGAATTTGTCTGAAGTGTTCAATAGAGTGTGATGGACTCATAGCCGACCGTCACGGCGTGCGGATCCAGCGGATCAATTCGGGAATCGACGGCCGCTTGCCGTAGACCAAGATCGCCGTCCGGAAGATCTTTCCCGCCACCCACATCATGAAGACGGTCGACACGATGAGAATCCCGATGGTCGTCAGGATTTCCCACGTCGCAGGCATCTGGATCGCAACGCGCAGGACCATGAAGGCCGGAGTCAGCAGCGGGATAAACGACAACACTTTGATCAGCAGAGAATCGGGATTTTGCATCGCAGGAACGGCAAGCACGATGGGAAAGACAAGGGTCAGGCTCACATAGCTCGTTATCTGCTGTGCCTCCTGCTCGGTCGTGACGGGCGACCCGGCTGCCACAAAGATCGCGGAGAACAGGAGATAGCCGAGGATGACATAGACCGCCGACAGGAGAACGCTCTCAAGCGAGAAGATATCCGTTCCCGTCTTCATGGCAATCCCCAGACCGATCACACCCCACAAGAGCATCTGCATGATCCCAAGGCCGCTCAATCCGAGAATCTTCCCGGTCATCAAGTCTTGAGCCGAGCAGGACGAGAGCAAGACCTCGATCACGCGACTCGATTTCTCCTCGACCACGCTACGGATCAGCAGCTGCCCCGACGTGAGCACGAGGAACATCAACATCATGATCATAATGTATGCGCTGAAGAACGTCTCGAGGAATCCGGATTCCCTTTCCTCTCCCTTCTCGGAGATCTTGATGGACTTGATATTGATATCCGCCATCAACCTCTTGATCTGGGTAGGATCGAAACCACTGCTCACCAACCGCTGTTCGACGATCACCTCTTCCATCGTGCGAGAGAACCGCTCCGAAATACGTATGTTGCCCACGTTCTCCGCCCGGAATTCCACCTTCCCGCTGTCGTACACCGTCGCAGGGATGTAGAAATACCCTTCGATCTGCTTCGAGGCGATCAGCTTGGTCGCACGGGCCTTCATCTCGTCGAAGCTCACATCTTCTTTGAGATTCCGCAGCACGTAGTTTGGGCGACCGTCCGGCAGCTTGTATTTCTCATCGAGGCGTTCCGACAAAGGAGTCAGAATCTTTCCGGTCTCATCGATAACGCCGATAGCGATCGGTTTGTCGTCCGGCTTCGAGGCGAGCAGGCCCGGCAGGAAGCCGAAAACGATCATGATCAGCGGCATGAGAACGAGCGAAATGAGGAAGGCCTTCGACTTGACCTTCTCAAGAAATTCCCATTTGGCGACTTCGAGGTACTTCATGCGATCGGCCCTCCTTGGCCGCGCTTCCGCTCGGCCTCGACGGTCTTCTTCGCTCGGAAGTACCGGACACCGGAGAGGATGGCCACCGCAAGCAAAAGCGCCGGCAACGACCAGTCCGGATTTTCCTTGAACAACATCCCCACGGCAAGGGCGATGAAAATGACAGCGCTCAGAACCAGCGGGATGAGCTCCCTCCGAACGCGCTTGTCGAGCGGCGGGCGTGCGGCCCGAACCGGGGTCGGCCGCGCAGCGATGACCTCTTCAGTGCTCGGAGGCGGACCCACCACATCGATGAAGATGCTATTGAGTGACGGCTCGACGATCTCAAATTTCCGGAGGTCGAGCTTGCCGTCGAGCTTCGAGAGGAGCTCACGGCTTTTGTGGATATCAACAAGCTCCAGCTCCGCGTAGTTTTGGTAAACATCCGCGCGTTTCACCAACGGTGACCGCTTCAGAAACTCGCCATCCCCTTCATATTCAATTCTCAAAGAGTTCTTGCCGTACTGCTTCTTAATCTCACGCAGCGAGCCGCTCAGGACCGGCTTGCCTTTATTGATCAAACAGATGTTATCGCACATCTTCTCAACTTGCTCCATCTGGTGCGTTGAGAAAACGATAGCAACGTTGTGCTGCCGAAGATCGAGCAGGATGTCTTTTAGGAGGATCTGGTTGACCGGGTCGAGCCCTGCGAAAGGTTCGTCGAGAATGAGGAGCTGAGGATGATGGAGGATGGAGATGATGAGCTGCACCTTTTGCTGGTTCCCCTTCGAGAGCTCCTCGACCTTACGGTGCGCGCTCTCCTTCAACCCGAATCGATCCAGCCACTGATAGGCGAGCGGCTTGGCATCCCGCTCGGGGAGTCCTTTCAGCGATGCAAAATAGAGGATCGTCGTCAGAATCTTGCTTTTGCGGTACAGTCCCCTCTCCTCCGGCAAGTACCCGATGATGTTCCACATTTCGGGACTGAACGCCTTTCCATCAAACGAAATGGTGCCGCTGTCGGGAGCTATGATGTTCAGGACGGTTCGGATGGTCGTCGTTTTCCCCGCGCCGTTCGGTCCGAGCAGGCCGAAGAGTTCCCCCCTCTGCACCTGAAACGAAACTCCGTCGACCGCAACGACGGTATCGTAGGCTTTTCGCAGGTTGGCGACGCTGAGCATAGACTTGGGTTATGGTGTGAGCCGATAAATCATGCGCGGGAAGGGGATCGTTTCCCGAAGATGGTCGAGCCCGCAAATCCAGCCAACGGTCCTCTCAACGCCGAGGCCGAACCCGGAATGAGGCACTGTCCCATATCGGCGAAGATCGATGTACCATTCGAACGCTTCTTGCGGGAGGTTATGCTCCTTGATCCGGGCTAGGAGCACATCGAGATCGTCCTCACGCTGGCTGCCGCCGATGATCTCCCCGTACCCTTCCGGCGCGAGGACGTCTACCGCAAGGGCGACCTTGGGGTTCTCCGGGTCGCGCTTCATATAGAACGCTTTCACCTGCGACGGATAACGGTGCACCATCACGGGCCGATCGAACTGCTCGGAAATGACCGTCTCGTCGGTTCCGCCGAAATCGTTCCCCCATTCGAACTGCACGCCCTTCTTATGGAGGATCTCCACCGCCTCGTCATAGGAAATCCTCGGGAGCGGTTTCTTCACATTCTGGAGCATCGCCGTGTTTCGCTCAAGGGTCTTGAGCTCCTGCGGAGAGTCTTTGAGGACCGTTTGGACGATGTATTCAAGAAAGTCCTCGGCGAGCTCCATGTTGTCGTTCAGATCGTTGAACGCCACCTCCGGCTCCACCATCCAGAACTCGGTCAGATGCCGCCGGGTCTTGGACTTCTCCGCCCGAAACGTTGGACCGAAGCAATAGACCTTACCGAACGCCATCGCCCCCGCTTCAGCATAAAGCTGACCCGACTGCGTGAGATAGGCTTTTCCAAGGTCAAAGTAGTCCGTCTCGAAAAGGGTGGTCGTTCCCTCGCAGGCGGCAGGCGTAAGGACCGGGGAATCAACGAGGACGAATCCTCGACCGTCGTAGAAATCACGGATGGCCTTGATGATACGATGGCGGACCCGCATGATCGCATGCTGGCGGGAGGATCGCAACCAGAGGTGACGGCGGTCAGCCAGGAATTCCACCCCGTGCTCTTTGGGCGTGATCGGATAGTCCTTCGCGATCGAGAGAATCGAGACGCCGGAAATCTCGATTTCGTACCCGCCGGGGGCACGCTCATCCTTGCGCACCTTTCCCGTCATCAGGAAGGATGATTCCTGCGTAAGCTCGTCGAACGTCGCAAACACCTCGTCCGGAACGGCCCCCTTTACCATCACGCCCTGCACGATACCCGTGCCGTCGCGAAGGAGCAGGAATCTGATCTTGCCGCTCGATCGTTTGTTGTACAGCCAACCGGCGAGCTGTACTTCCTCCCCGATGTGTCGTCCAAGTTCCACTATAGAGGTGCGTGCCATCCGTCCCGGCCTTTTTTAAGAAACTCCGGATAATATAGTCATCTTCTCATTTATCTTCAAATGAATTCGCCTTCATGAAGGGCTTTTTCAGAATCAACCACTGCAACGGCAGGAACTTCTTCTGGAGGACGAGAGCGGGCTTCACCAACGCATGAGGGGACCGGAGCGGTCATGACTCTTTGGAGTCGTCGTCCGGGAGGTCTTTGAAGTTTGCGTCTCGCACATCGCGGTACTCGGGCGATTCCTTCCGTGCTTGCCGATCCGTCGTATCGGCATTTCGTGGAAAGCTCTGTCTCCGCCAGGCCGTCAGGGCCCGCACAATCCCCTGTATCACCCGGAAGAGCAGATAGAACGCGAGCAAGATGAGAATGAAGCGTAACATCGCGGAGCGTCCTCTAGGTTCTCCTTACAGGATTGTAGTATTCGACAGGAGCGCGGTCAGGACGCAGGATCTGTTGAAGCAGATCCTCAAAATCCCCTTCCTTGTTGACGAAGTCGATCTCGGTCGCTTTCACGATGAGCAGCGGCGATCCCTTGTATCGAAAGAAGAAATAGTTGTAGGCCTCGTTCAGATCCCTGATGTATTCGTCCGACATATTCTCTTCCATCTTGCGCCCGCGGCTCCGGATATTGCTCATGAGGCGGTCGACGCTGCACTGCAGATAGATGACGAGATCGGGGGTCGGTATGTTCCTCTCGATCGCCGACAGAAGCGTTTCGTAGAGCTTCAGCTCCTCGTCTGCGAGCGTCAAGTAGGCGAAGATCTTGTCCTTGTCGAAGATGTAGTCCGTGATCACAAAATCGTGGAAGAGGTCCGCCTGGAACAGATCCTGCTGCTGCTTGTAGCGGCTCAGGAGGAAGAAGATTTGTGTCTGGAATGCATAGTGCTCGGGATCCTCATAAAACTTGGGCAGGAACGGATTCTCCTCGAACCTCTCCAGCAGCAGCCTTCCTCCGAGCCGCTCCGCCAACTTCTGAGCCAGCGTGGTCTTCCCCGCGCCGATGACACCTTCAATCGCAATGTGGTGAAGCTCCGGTCTGGAAACCTTCAATTATACCCCCAGGGTGTGTGGATGGACCGGGTATGACGTCTTCGTCACCCGGCCGGTGTCACGACATGACTCAAGCAGCTCGGCGATGGATCGGTGGCGCACAGGGTCGACGAACTCATCGGCCAATTCCGCGAGCGGGATCAGAACGAACCTTCTGTTGATGATCTCGGAATGCGGCACGATCAGCCGGTCGCTGGAGATGACCGTATCGCCGTAGTAGAGCAAGTCGATATCGATCTCCCTCGGACCCCAACGCTCGGTCCCGTTCCGCCCGATCCGTCGCTCGATCTCCTTGCAGATCGAATGAAGGGCCGCGACGTCCAGGTCGCACTCCAGCTCGAGAGACATGTTGAGAAAATCCGGTTGATCCTTCTTCCCCACGGGCTCCGTCTCATAGATCGACGACGCCTTCGAAACCGTGATCCCGCGTACGCGCTCTAACTCCGAAATCGCGGCCTGGAGAAATCCCAGTCGATCTCCGAGATTCGAGCCCAGGCCGAGAAAAACTCGTGGCATCACTTCCTCTCCTGCGTCAGCTCAATCTCCACGTAGTCAATGACGCCTTTGACGGGGGCGCTCGGCTTTCGGACGCGAACCACCACCTTCTGGATCTTCGTGAACTCCTTCAGAATTCCGGAAGCGATGGTGCTCGCCAGCGATTCGAGAAGGAAGTACTTCTTCCCCAGCACAAGCTTCTTGATGCAATCATACACCCGCTCGTAGTCAACCGTCTGCCGCAGGCTGTCGGTCTTAGCGCCGCGAGAGAGATCGCAGTGAAGATCGACATCCACCTCGAACTTGCCGCCGAGATTCTGCTCGTCCGAGAGAACCCCGTGGTACGCGTAGAACACGGCGTTGTGGAGCCGGATGATATCGAGAGAGGGTTTCTTGCGCCTTGGCACGGGAGAGGGATGTCAAAAGTGATAAGAATACCGGTGAAGCTCGAACACAAAAAAATATAGGCAACCGATCGGCAAAAGGCAAAACATTCAGAGGATCGAGCGGACCGTCACGTTGGAGGCGACCGTCACCTGCGCTGCGTGATCCCCCTAGGATTTCTGGATCTTCGCCCAGGTGTCCCGAAGCGTCACAGTTCGATTGAAGACAAGATGAGCCTCACTCGAGTCGTCATCCACGCAGAAGTAGCCGAGGCGTTCGAATTGATAGCGCTCCTGCGGCTTTGCTTTCACCAAACTCGGCTCAACCTTGCACTCGCGCGAGACTTCGAGCGATTTGGGATTGATGGAGTCTTTCCAGTTCTCGCCCCCCGGGCCCTCGATGGTAAAGAGTCGATCATACAGACGGACTTCCGCATCGACTGCGTACGCCGCGGAGACCCAGTGCAGCGTCCCCTTGACCTTCCTCGCGCTCTGGGGCGAGCCGCTCTTCGTCTCGGGGTCGTACGTGCACCGGATTTCTTTGATTGCGCCGGTCTTCTCGTCCTTCACGAACCCCGTGCACTTGACGATGTAGGCATACCGCAGCCGAACCTCGGCACCGGGCGACAGGCGGAAGTACTTCTTCGGCGGATGCTCGAGAAAGTCGTCCTGTTCGATGTAGAGAACCTTGGAAAACGGGACCTTCCGTGTCCCCATCGAGGCGTCCTCAGGGTTGTTCACGGCGTCGAGTTCTTCCACCGTCCCGTCGGGATAGTTCTCGATGACGAGCTTCACCGGGCGAAGGACTACCATCACTCTGGGTGCGCGTTTGTTCAGATCATCTCGCAGGCAGTCCTCCAACGATGCCACCTCCACAGTGCTTTCGCTCTTCGCTACCCCTATTCGGTCCGCAAACGCGCGGATCGACTCCGGAGTGTACCCGCGGCGGCGCAGACCCGAAATTGTCGGCATGCGAGGATCATCCCAGCCCTTGACGTGGCCCTCCTCGACGAGCTGCAGAAGCTTCCGCTTGCTCATCACCGTGTACGTCAGATTCAGACGCGCGAACTCGATCTGCTGCGAATGGTAGACACCAAGCTCATCGAGGAACCAATCGTACAGCGGCCGATGATCGGCGAACTCGAGGGTGCAGATCGAATGGGTGACTCTCTCGA
>CAYZRX010000018.1:0-54660 GCA_964480945.1 uncultured Ignavibacteriaceae bacterium
CTAGTATCCCAGCTCCTCACCAACGAGGACAACGGTGATTCTGTCTTTGGCGCGGCTCGATTCGGTGATGACGATCTGGCTGCAGACCCTGGCGGGCGCATGGCAATTGGCGTCATCGCAGAAGCCCGTGTGCGCACAGGGCGTGTCGGCACCCAGGCGGATGCAGTTCAAGGGGGCCGCGATGTTCTTGATGCGAGCGACCCCGTCCTCCACCGTCGGCACGATCTTGTTGACCCCGACCATCAGGATCACCTTTTTCGGACCGAAGATGAGCCCTGCGACGCGATTCCCCCGCCCGTCCTCGTTCACGAGTTTGCCGTCCGCGGTGACGGCGTTGCTGCTCATTAAAAACACATCCGCCCCGATGCCTTGTCGGAGGATTTCTTCGACCTCCTCGCTCGTAATCCCCAAGCGGTACCGATCGAGCAAGTTGATGTTCATGCCTCTCAGCACGTCAAGCATGCCTGACTGGATAACGGAGACGGAACCGCCGAGAGCAACCGTGGAGCCGTCCGGGATCAGCTTGCGGATCTCGCTCACCGCCTCTTTGCAGGTGCGGCAGTAGATCGCGGAGATATTTCGCTTCTTCAGATTCTCGATGACGTGTTCAGCTTTCCGTTGAAAGACGATTTCTTTGGGCTTCGTGATGATTTCGTGCGTGTCGGTCATAACGTTTGCCATGAGGGCCTCCTGGGGATATCAAACAAGAGCTGAATTCTTTTCTGATGAGGAGAATGTAAGTTCTTTTGGGGAAAAAGTCTTCGGTTCGATTTCGCTTTGCGCGCCCGGCAGCGGACGCCATTGTCAAATCTGCAAACGAGGGAGGGCGATACAAACGGGGAAAATGGCTGAAGGTTTCCTTCATCATAGACTCGCCGTGCAGGAAGAAAACCCTCAACAACCGCAAAGATGCATTCCGAACTTGCGCCGGCTAAGCCTCTTCTACGAAAACGACTCGTACGACATCCGTGAGCGCTTTTCCCATATGCTTGTGCTCAGCGCCGGCTGGAATGAAGACGCCATCGCCTGCAGCGTAGGTGCAAACCTTCGCGGGGAATCGAATCTCGAGCGTTCCATCAAGGACGTACCCAATATGCCCCTTCTCGCACCAGTGGGGCTCCATTTCTTTTGTGTACTCTACCATACGCAATTGCCGACCTGCCTGCCGCACTGCTTTGAAGCGAAGGCCTCTCACCGGCGATTCCCACGGGACTTGACCAAAATCCACTTTGTATGGAATCATTTGCCACTCCAATCTCAGAGCCCGCGACGATGTCTTTCTCTGCAATCGCCGCGGATTTCCATGCGCGGAACGACCTCCGCCCGAGCGCATGGTTGAGCAAGGCCGATTGACAAGTGACCAGTCCCCCTGAGGAACCGCGGACCCGCTATGCTGTGACGGACCACGGGGGCGGTTTGTCATGGTTTGCTCCGTGACCGTCGTCGTTCTGCCATCAGACGTCGTGCTTGCCGACCAGCTCCGTGGCGGTGGCTACGGCTCCGACCGGCGGATTGAGCGGATTGTTCTGCTGGTCCTTCTCTACCAAGAGAAGATACAACGGTTTCTCATGGAGCAGCAGTGCGAGGATCCCGTTAAAACTGCTCAAGGGATAGCTCAGAACGATGACGCCGTTCGGATCCATATAGCTTGGGGGCGCGGTGGCAGGATCCGGATAGAAACCGATCGAACCGACGAACTGCGTATCCTTATAACAGCTGATAAGGGTCATCCCGGCCCGCCACGTGGACATCAGATTGCCCGGCATGTTGTTGCTGTAGGTGATCATGTAGCTGTTGAATTCGACGATGTTTTCGCCCGTCTGCGCTCTGAGGGGGACCTTTTTCAGCGGGCGCAGTCCGGTAATCCGTTTGGTTGGCTTTGATTTTTTCATATCTCTCTCCCTATGCTGATATGACGGCGCGTGCCGGTCAGCCGAACGCCCGCCGGGGTTGAATGCGCCTCATTGCTCCAGTTGAGCCGCAAAGTAGGATTCCAGCTCTCTCACGGTGTCCGAAGTCGTTTGGATGTCCCTGAGGATGACTCCCTTTTCAAGCAGAGCAATGCGGTCGCAGACCTCCGTGACATGATTCAAATCGTGGCTGGAAATAAGCATCGTCACTTCCTTGCGTGCCGCGAGATCCTTCAGCATTTTCTTCAACCGGATGACGCTCGTCGGGTCGAGATGAGGGAACGGCTCGTCGAGCACGATCACGTCCGGATTCGTCATGAGAGCGGCGACGAGCCCGACCTTTTTCTGGTTCCCCCTCGAAAGCTCCCGGATGAGTTTCTTCTTTCCGAGCACCTCCCCATTGAAAAAATCCTCATACTGCTCCACGGCCTTTCGCACACCCCCCTCCTGTCTGCCGTCAAGGCCGACGACGAAGTCAAAGTACTCCTCCGGCGTCAGGAACTCGATCAGAAAGGATTCATCGAGGTATGAGCCGGTGTATTGCTTCCAATGGTCGCTTTGAAAGACCGATCGGCCACCCGAGATCACTCCGCCGCTGTCTGGCCGGATCAGGTCGAGGACCAGGCTAAAGAAAGTCGTCTTTCCTGCACCATTGTTGCCGACTAACCCGAAGCGCTCTCCGCGGTCGATCCTCAGCTCGGGGACGTTAAGAACGGTCACGCCGCCATAGACCTTTGTGAGATTCTTTGCCTGGATCATCGTCTGTTTCTCTCTCGCCATGTTCATCGCTGCACAGCGCTACGTCGATCGAAAACCTGCGACCATCACGTGCTTCCTCTTCTCGAACTGGTGCCCGAGCAGGTCGATCAACCGGCGGTGCAGAAGGAGACCCGTGAGTCCGACTGCTCCCAGCGCTACAAACGCCGCATCGCTGGAGAATGCCAATCTCACCGGCACGAAGACCGCCAAATGCACGCCGATGGCGATGAAGAACGCCGCGTAGTGGAAGCCCGTTCTGCCTTGCTGGCTGAAGATGGTCGTGCCGAGGTCGAGTTTCGTTCTGTTGAACGTTGCGAGGTAGAGCATGACGAACGCACCGACGCCCATCGTGAAGAGAAAGAGCGTCGTGTTGACCAGCACGATCCGCACGCCATACACGCCGTAGCAGAGCGAAAGGAGGTACGCCGCGGTTGTCACGACGCCCATCAGGAGATATTTGGCGCGCAGATAGGTTCGTATGTCGATGTTCCTCGTCATGATCGCATCGAAGTAGCTCGACTCCCAGCTAAAGGCGAACACCGCGTACGAATAGACGAACATCCCCAGAACGATCATCCCTACCAAAATGAGCATGAAATCCATGGCCGCAAAAACAGTCGTCGGGTACACGAAGAACCCGTAGAACAACATCGCAACCGTGAAGAAGAGAATCGTCCTCGGCCGTTTGTTGCGTACCAGCAGCTTGGCCTCCAGACCGACCAGGCGACCGACCACGCCGAACCTTTGCGCAAAGGCAAAGGCGTCCCGCGCGGATCGGCTTCTCCTGAGCTTCGCCACCTCATCGAGATAAAGATGCTGAGAGAGGAAGGCAAAGTTCACTTCGTACGCCGATGCCAGCAACAGGATCGGGACCAGAACGAGCACGGGCACCTCCATCACGAGCTGGAACAATGCCGATGAAGCCGATGCAAGAGAGATAACGTCGTATTTCTCCAAGCCGAGGAGACCCGCGAGCATCACGATGATCACACCGGGCACGATCGGATTCGTCGTCAAACGGTGGCGAAGGTAATTGTTGATGTAGCTGTTGGTCAACGTCAGAGCGACCAAAGAGAGAAACCACGAAGCAGTCGCCACTCCTGATGCCTCCCTGCTCACGACAGAAAACACTGCCGGCACGATCAGGAGGAAGGGTGCAAAGTTGAACCAGCTGAGGATCGACTTCACCAGCAAGGTATGGACCAGCGCAGCCCGCTTCACCGGCAGGATGAGATACGGTTTCGCTGAGAGGGTATGGACCTTCTGAAAGAAAAACCTCATCAGAAGATCGGTGAGAAAATAGTAGAGCAACAGCCCGTTCAGAACGGTCAGGGGATCCCGGTCCGGAACGGCAGATTTCAAGATCCGGTCCAGCATCAGCCCGACCGTCAGGATATTGAGGAAGAAGACGAGGAGCATCAGACCAAGAATCGCGTTGGAGCCGATGTTGCGCTGCAGGTCGGGCGATCGCCTGATGCGTTTCCAGTTCTGGCTGAGTAACGGGCGTATCATTCGAACCTAAAATAAATCCGGTCAAATCTCCAGGGTCATCGAAGTCATCTTCAATCTAAGCAAGAGTTTTGCCGGGATTCAACTCTTTTTTTCTTGACTCCGTCGCGCAGAGCCAGAGGACACCGCGGCGAAAGATGAGCAACTGGCATGAAGAATGTCAACTCTCGCCCAACGCAAAGTCGACTGCTGCCAGAGAATGAATGATGGTGGTGTTAAAGAGAGGAAAATCCAGGTCCTCTTGTTTGACGAGGAGGGGGATCTCGGTGCAGCCGAGCACAATTCCCTCTGCCCCCTGAGATTGGAGCCTCCGGATGATCTCCAGGAAACGCTCCTTGCTCTCCCGAAGAAAAACCCCCTTGAGTAATTCGCTGTCGATCGTCTGGTGGATGAAATTTCTTTCCTCTTGCTCCGGGACCAGCACCGCGATCCCCTCCTGGTTCAGCCGTTTCTTGTAGAAGTCCTGCTCCATCGTCATCTTCGTTCCCAGCAATCCGACCGTTTTCAAGTTTCTTGTCTTGATCTGCCTGGCTGTTGCCGCTGCAATATGAATCAGAGGAACCGGGATTGCTTCTTGCACCTTCTCCGCGTGCATGTGCATCGTGTTGGCACAGAGGAGAACGCAATCGGCACCGACACTCACAAGCTTCTTCGAAGCATCGAGGAGCAGGGAGCGCACACCATCTGTGTTCTTCCGTTTGTGCAGCTCGTCAATCTCGCCGTAGTCGAGAGAGTACAGAATACACCGCGCGAACTTCATTCCGCCCAGCCGCCTGTTGACCTCCTCGTTGATGATTCGATAGTATTCGGCAGTCGAGATCCAGCCTGTTCCTCCAACCAATCCTATTGTTTTCATGCTCAACTCCGTCCGATTGTCCTGTTCTTACCACCTTGATACGTGATTTACCTCTTACTCATCTACTTGTTACTTGCATACTTCCTACCTATTCCCTCACATTCGCCAGAGGTAGGACATCTTGAAGAAAAAACCCCGTTGCGTCTCCAGGAACCGATCGTTGTCGACGTAGCTGCCGTTTTCCCACTTGGTTCTCAGGTACAACGAGCCGTATCCGAGATGAACCACCGTGCCGGGAATGTATGTGAACGAGGCGAGGAAATCGGTCAGGAGCTGCCGCTTGAACTTGTTATACTCCGTGATTCCCCGGAAGAAGAGGTACTTGTTGAGCTGGTAGGTCAGCTTAACACGACCGATTGGGTAGTCGTAGATCTTTTGGCCGTCGGCATCGCGAAAGAAATCGGAGTAGACGAAGCTGAGCTCGGACGCCAGCTGATCGGACGGCTGGTAGATGAGGCTCGCCGTCGCACGATCAGACCTACCCTGGTACGGAACAGCGGAATAGTAGATCGCTTTCCCTTTCCAGTATGAGAGGTTCATATAGAACTGGCTGGAGAAGATTCCACCTCCGGAGATCTGAAATCCACCCGTCTTGAAACGATTCCCAAGGAAGATCTCCGTGGAATATGAATACTTCACCCTCAGGCTCAGACTTCCCGGAAAGAGGTTTGAGAGGCTAACGTAGTTCAATGTCTCCCAGAGCCTGCTGAATCGATCCTGCGTCTGGCCGGAGAACAATTCCAGTTGAATCCTTCGGAGAAATTCCGAGGGCGGGTAGAACTTTGGCCGGGCGAGCGCGGAGAAGCCGAGGATGCCGGTTCGTGTGATGTAGCCGGCCTCAGCAGCGAAATTCTCCGAGACGCTCTTGAAGGAGAGGTCGTAGTCAACGTCTCGTGTATTGTAGAAGTACCGCAGGCCGAGTGTATGCCCGCCGACCTGAGAGCTTTTCGCGTCCCCCTTCGTAAGCGAAAGCAAGCCATCATATTCGAGCGTGCTCGACTCGGTGAGGCGGCTCAGCCCGTCCACTCCACCAACCCGGTTGAAATGACCCCTCATCTCCCTATCCGTGTAAATGGCGCCGATGTAACTGTCCTCCTGGAGCGCGCGCCTGTAGCGAACGATGAGGAAATGTGCGTACGATCCGAACAAAGCCGATTCATCGGGCGGGAGCTCATCCATCGCGTAAATGGACGCGACCCTGTGTCCCTTGCCGACCTGGCCTGTGAGTCTTACACCTGTGAGAGGATTCACGATTGTCCGGGTATGGACGATCGACAGAATGGGATCGAGCTCGGAAGCCCCCGTCGCCGCGATGGTGAAGTTCTCCCTCCCTTCCAGAAAGAACGGCCTCTTCTCCGGAAAGAAAAGATCGTAACGCAGATTGACATCGACCTGGCCCGCGTCCGCCTCCACCTGACTGAAATCGGGATTGTACGTCCCATCGAGGATGAGGTCCGAGGTGATGCCGTACTTTGCCGTCAGGCTTCCGTCACCCTTGCGTTCGTCAATCACGAGATCCCCCTGGTCGGACTTGTACTTCTGACTATAGGTGACCGCCGGTAATATCTCCAGGAGCGTGTAGTGCTTCAATCCACGGAACTCCATCCCCATCCCTTGCGTCAAGAACGCCATGCCGCGCTCGGGCTTGAGGGGCGGATAGGTTCCCTGCTCCGATCGCCGACTGATCCTCCGCTCAAGGACCACCGACATCTCCACAGGCTCCCGATCGGAATATCGGATGCTCTTCAACGGGATCTGCATCTCAATCGTGTAGCCATTCTCATCAATCTGTCCGGCACTGTACCACACCATATCGGCGGCGAGGTCTTCGTTCCCGTGGACGAACCGGCTGTCGCTCTGAATACCGAATGGATTGACGTAGAAACAATAGAGGGCTTGCTGGTCATTGAAGCTGTCGAGGTTCACGCACACCCAATCGTCAGACCTGTTGTTGTCCCTGCTTGTGATGGCGGCCTTGATCTTGTCCGGTTCGCGGTCGTAGCAGCGGAAGGCGAAGTACAGGTTTTCGCTGTCATACGCGACATACGCCTCGGTCTGTTCCGACATGTCTTTGCCGTAGTCCGGCGAGTACGTCTTGAAGCCTCCGACCGGTGTCACCATTCGCCAGAGCGGGTCGTCGAGCTTGCCGTCGATGACGGGGGCTTTGTCTGTGCGAACGGGCTTCAGCAATTCGCCGGCTGGGACTACGCGCGGAGAGAGAGTGAAGAAGATAGCAAGGCCGACAAGTATTCTGCAAGCGCGTTCCACATACCCTCCCTGGGTTCTTAGCGACGGAGAACAAAGTGTAATGTACAGCAAACAGAACTGCCATGCATCTTGATGTGTGAAAAGAATGCTGCTCTCAGCGGCCGCCCCGTGCGACCGTGAGTCAGGATGGTTGGCGCGTTACTCTCGAAGTTCCTTCGGAACAGGACGATCCTTGGTTGGAATCTCGTTGGTCACCGCAACGAACCACCAACGACCATCCCTCTTGAGCAGCTCCCAGCTGTCGACGCCTTGCTGCGGCGGTCTTCCGATGCCGGGTAGGTGCGCCTCATACAACACCAGAACGTGGGCGATATTGCCGAAGACCATCGACTTCAACCGGACGGTCCGTTCCGTGAACCCCTTCTGTTTGGCCGGAGACCGCTCAATGAAATTGACGAAGTCGTCGATGAAGCCCTGCACGGAGAAAACGGCGGTGCTGTCACGAGTCACGCGAAGAACGATCACGGCGTTGTCGATAAACATCGAGCGTACTCTTTCCCAGTCCGGCTTTGGGCCGGTGGAATCGAACGAGATGGATTTGTAGATGTCACTCACCAATCCCTCAGCGGTCTCCCAAGCCCTCTCCGATTGAGCCAGCAACTTCGAGGAGAAGAGGGAAAAAAGAACGAGCGCGACCGAGAGCAACCTTATTCGAGAGAGATGCATATCCGTCGCTCCTTTCTGACCCGATGGTGGAGTGAGACGTTCGCCGCGAGGCCCACCGTGACGGGCGCTCAGACCCTATCACGCGAAAGGCCTGGCGGCACAGATGGCACCAAGGTCATTTCAGCTTGCGGCGCGTGAAGAGCAATCCAGACCAAGTCTCGTCAATCGAACAAATCTTGAAGTCGACCAGCCCCGCCCCGAGTCCCGCCGCCCGCACCTCCTGCTGACCAAAATCGATCGCCAGGTGCGACGACCTTTTCGGCCACACGATCCACAGCTTTCCCGCGCCGATGGTTGTGGCGTGACGGCCGATCGCTCCGGCCAGCTCCACTTTCGATCGAACGAACCAGAGTGCGACGTCACCCGCGGCGCGCGATGATCGTTTTGCCCTTGCGCCTTTGACCATCGGAACAAGTGCACGCTCGAAGCCCTTCGGGGCGTTCACCAGCCCTACGACGGAGTTCGGCTTGATGCCGAGTTTCTTTGGAAGCGGGGTCCCAGAATAGCCAGCAAGGGGCGAAGACGGGACCACCGGATTCGAGGGAGGATTGGCAACCGCCCGCTTGAGCGCAGTTCCAATCTTCTGCCAACTCGTGAAGACGGCATCCGGCAAGCTCTTTTTCACGCGATCGACTTTCTCCGGCAAACCTCCGACAAACACGATGGGGATATTCCTCGTTGCTTTCTGGTGACGCACCGCGAGTGCTATGTCACGCCCCTGCATCGGCAGTCGGGAGAGATCGATCACGACGGCAGTCGGAGGATGCTCCCGGAGATCACGAAGGAAGCTCAGGCCCTTCGGCTTTCTGCAGTCGGCTTGGTAGCCACGTGCGCGCAGGACCTTCGCTCTCCCCTTTGCTTCCTCTTCACTCCAGTGGACGAGTTTGAGCAGCTTCATCAGGAATTCTACGTGTGTACGTGGTGCAAGGATGCATGAGTTTATGTGCAGAAACAACCACAATCAAGGGAAATCCCTCGACATACCAGATTGTCACTTCCGGCAAAGCCAGAAGTCACGCCGACAGCAGCTTCGACAGGGGGCATCGGACCTTGCTCACTTCTGCATCTTGAATTTGAATGCCATGAGCCTATTGTCCGCAAGTGTCGGAACGATAAACAAACCCTTTTCCGGAATATATGCGAAATCTGCGCAGAAATATTTCGGCGCAGTCGTGTTGAGGAGCAGCGTCTTCTGTCCGGTCTCAGAGACCAGATAGATTCTGCCATTATAATCGGAGATCAGGATGTTCCCCGCCCCATCGGGCTGAATCCCGTCCATGATCGCGCCGCTTCCCAGCGTCACCAGAGTTGTGATCTTCTTGTCGCTCAGGTCAACCGCCTTGATGCTGCCGTCAAGAGTGACTCCGACCAGCAGCCGGTTCTTGTCGACAAAGAGGCCATTTGCATTTCCCACCTCAGCCCCCTGCAGCCAGGTCTCAAACTGTCCGTTCTTGAATCGAAGAACGGTACTGCGCTGCGAATCTGAGATGTAGATGTTTCCCGCAGGATCAATGGCCACGTCATTGGGAAATCCTGCTCCGGGAATCGGGTGTTTCTTTGCGATCTTGCCGGAGATGAGGTCGATCTCGACGAGGTTGGCGCGTTCGACAACAAAGAGCCTGTCTCCCTGGAGGGCCATTCCGGTCGGCCGGACAAGCCCCTGCACCCACTCCAGCGTTTCGATTTCACCGTTAAGCTTCACGCGGGAGAGAAATTCTTTGCCGCCATTCGCGAAATTCGAGACGTAAAGGACATCCCGTTGACGATCATACAGAACGGACTCCGGGAATCGCAACTTCCATGGTATCTCCCACACCTTGGTGAGGCGTTCGTCCTGGTAGATTGCTTTCGCATCTTGCACCATGAATCCCCAGCCGCCGAAGGATTCCGCGACGGCGAGCATCAGCTCGTTCTCACCTTTCTTGAGCGGGAGGTAGACGTAGTCGTTCAACCCGATGATGCCGAGGAAGGAAGGGTCACGCTGACGATAAGCGCTGCTGCCGCTGAAGATCGCCTGCCCGTTGAGGAAGACCGTTACGACGTCGCTGTAGCCCAACGCGAATTGCTTCACCTCGTCTTTCGGTGCCCGGATCGTGGTCTTGGCAAAGACGCAGGAGGGTTCCCCTGCGAACGGCTTGACAGAGCGCGCAATATCGACAAGCCCCGACGGATCGCTGCGGGCAGCCTGCCACCGAAGATCGTTCAGCCCCTGCTCCCGCGGATGCTTCTCGATGTCTACGTGCGCCACTTTGTACGGCTGCGACAGCAACCACTCGGTGACGATCCCAGGCGCGGGCTCAGGAACGATGGGCGCTGGAAACTGAAGCGCGTTGCTCTTCTTATATTGGAAGTTCGAGAAGAACGCAGTTCGATCCCTCGGACCGGACAATGCCACGGAGCCCTTGCTTACCCCGTGCTTCAGATCTTTGATGAACAACGAGGGTTGCGAGGCGTCGCCGAGGAACACGCGTGCCTGCGTCCCCATGACTTCAATCCTCCAATGGATCCACTGGTTGTTCGGGATGACCGCCCCTGCAGTGGCGCCGTCGCCGTTGTACAACTGCCAGCTGTCGACACCGTTGAATGCAGGCACGTACTGGATCGCGTCGGGATACAATCTGGCGCGATGAGGGCGAAGGTACACGCGCTCGTACTCGTCGTCTGACTGTATCCGGAAAAGGATGCCGGGGTACGAGCGTCGCCCACCCGCGACGTCAACGGCTATATCGACTTCAATGACGCCGTTCTCGAATTCCACATTCTTCAGAAAGGCAGTGCCGATCACGCACGTTCGTCCAAGATGATCGACAACCTCAGCGTTTGTCAGGTCCCATGAATCAGATGAAAACGCGATGGTGTCGGTTTGAGCAAGCGCACCGGTCAAGATCATGCACTGGATGCCGAGAATGATGCTGAGCCTTCTGAGCATGTAGCCTGCACATCTGGTGAGAGTTTTCATACTGTTTCCTCCATTCAACCAACACGCACGCGATCGCCACGGCTGGCGCCGAGGCGATAGAGAGATCACAGCACTGCCTCAGACTGTCTGCCCGCTCAGGCAGTTTCTACGCTCGAACAAACTTACGTGCCAAATCTATCAAGGTTTCCTGGAGCAGTGAATCGATTTCCGCTGAGAGGCTTATTTTGCCGGCGAGCGGTCATTCCCAACTTTGACAATTCGGAACGACAGTTGCTCCGGGAGGATTTCCTTTCAACCCATCCTCACGACCATTTGTCGAAAACGCGTAACTTTGGGTGGGTGAGATCAGTAGTTTCCAAGAAAGGGAGCACCTGCCTCATTCGATGACTACGACCTTCCACGCGGCTGAACAACAGGATATTGCCCCGTCAAAAGAGGTATGAATTGCGGTGATCGTCAACGATGGCGCTCCGATGAAGTTGATTGGACTCTCGAAAAACGGTCGGAGGTATCGCGCTAGACGCTCATGGGCGCCTGATCCTCAATCACATAGCTCTCACCCACGCCACAAGTGCAGGAATGGAGGATACAACGATGAAGGCGCTCAACATCAACGTACTTCTTGCTGCAATGATCTTGTCCGGAATGAGTTTGCAGGGACAGGACAAGTTCGAGGCCACCAGGCTGACCTCCGACCCGGCACAGGAGGGCTTCCCGACATGGTCACCTGATGGGAGGTCGATCCTGTTCTCTCACTTCTCCTGGGACGATACGCTCGGAAAGAACGGAATATGGAAGATCTCTCCCGACAACAAAGAATTGAAACAGATCTTTTCCGGCATAGCCGAACACCCTGCATTGTCACCTGATGGTCGCCTCATCGTCTTCGATGCAGACACGGGGAGCAGCATGCGAATAATCCCGGCGGAAGGAGGAAGCCCGAAGAGATTCCTTCCCGATTCAATAGGCATTCACAACGGCGGTCTGCCCTGCTGGTCACCTGGCGGGTCGCAAGTAGCATTCAAGGAAGCTTCGACATATGCCATCAGTGTGTGCGACATGAAGACAGGGGGCGTTACAAGGATCTTCCATGAAGAGGGCATGGTCGCGCTCCCGGGCTGCTGGTCGCGGGATGGCAAAAGTATCCTCATAGCGCTTATGGACAGACAGACCCGAAAGTCAACCATGTGGAGAATCTCTTCCGACGGCAGAGAGAAACAACAAATCACCGGACATCATGAGGCCTTCTACCGGTACCTCGCTCTCTCCCCCGATGGATCGTTGCTGATCTATGCGGCTATGGAAGGAAGAGACTTGAGCCTCTGGATCATGCCCGCGGACGGAGGAAAATCTCTTCCACTCGCGATCACGCATCCGGGTCATAACGAAAGTCCGGCCTGGTCACCCGACGGGAAGCGGCTGGCATTTACCAGCACCCGATCCGGCAGTTTTGATATATGGGTCATGGATCTGGATGTTGAGCAACTGAGGAAGGAACTCCAGACATTGAATGAATAAACCCCCGTGAGCGCCATTGAAAGTTCTGCGCCCGCAGGCGGACGTCAGTCAAGCAGGCTCAGCAGCCGTCACCTACGAAAGGAAACAGACGATGCGTAAGCTAGTCCCGATCTTAATGATCGTCATAGTTGCTGCCTCTTGTTCGCGGCAACAACAGGAGCAAGTACTTCACCAAAGAATTGAACGGGTGGAAAATGGACTCATTGAATTCAAATCACCCGCCGGCATGTTTCATCCTGATAGCGCCCAGATTGCGAATCCAAGGAACATCAGAGAAAGGATGGAATACTATTCAGTACCAGGGGTGAGCATCGCCGTTGTTAGTGGCTACAAACTGGAATGGGCCAAGGCCTACGGTACCATGAATGTCAAGACCGCTGCGCCAGTAACGACCGAGTCGATATTTGAAGCGGCATCGACAAGCAAGTTTGTTACAGCCGCCATCGCTCTCAGTTTCGTGGAGAGGGGGCTCATTGATTTGGACGCGGATGTGAACGACTATTTGAAAACCTGGAAGGTGCCGGAAAATGAATTCACCGTAAGTGAGAAGGTGACGCTTCGCCGGCTGATGTCGCACACGGCCGGCTTGCCAACGACCAATTTCGACCACGCGGAGAACATGCCATATCCAACTCTTATCGATGTGCTCAAAGGCGAGCCGCCGGCTTTAAACAAACCTGCGGTACCCGGAATCGTGCCGGGGACAAAGTGGCAATACTCGAATATCGGCTACGATGTCATTCAGCTTCTCCTGGAAGATGTGTCGGGCAAGCCCTTTCAGCAGATCGCCGAGGAGGTGATTTTCAATCCTCTCGGCATGAAGAACAGCTCATTCGCCTATCCACTCGATGCCGGAAGGAAAGAACGTGAGGCAATGCCTCACGACGATCAGGGAGTTCTTCGCGAGCCGCTCATGCACCTTACCGCTCTCGCCCACGCAGGACTGAGCACAACGCCGACCGACCTGGCACACTTCGCAAGCGAAATCATGCTTTCGTATCAGGGGAGATCACACAAGATACTCTCGCAGGACATGGCAAAGCAGCTTTTCCACAGGGAATGTGATCTGGATCCGAGGATGTTCGGTCTGCCCATTTCCGAAGGATTGGGAGTCTTTGTTATGGGGGAAGGCAAGGACCTGGTGTTTACACACCCGGGGAGCAATCTCCCAGGATTGAATTGCTGGCTGATTGGCTGGCCTGCGCGGGGCACCGGTGCTGTGGTGATGACCGATGGCGCTAAAGGTGAGGTGCTTGCCATAGAAATTATTGCGGCGATCGATCTGGAATACAATAAGTAAACAGAGTGCTTCTTGTACCGAACGCACAGTCTGAATGGAACATGACGATGAAAGGGACGCTGACAACAATAGGCGTGTTGTTCTTGGTCGCACTGAAGTTCACGGGCTGTTCCGAAGCTCCTTCAGAGCCGCAGAAGGAACCAACGCTTGCTGAAGATCTGCAGGCGGCCTTGGATGCCGGAGTCAAGTCCTTCAAAGGAAAGGGCGTATCAGCCGCGGTGATCATGCCTGACGGATCGACATGGGTTGGCGTCAGCGGGGTGTCGTGCGGAACAACGGCAATAACACCGGAGATGCAATTCGCGGCTGGAAGTATCGGAAAGATCTTCACCGCCGCGACGATTCTCCAATTGGTGCAAGAAGGACGGATCGGTTTGGACGACTCATTGTATCAATGGCTACCCCCTTTCCCCTATGTCGACAGCACGATCACCATCAGGCAACTTCTCGGTCATACGAGCGGTCTGGATGATATTGCAGATACTGAGACTTGGTGGCAAGCCATCTTCGCTGACCCATCAAGAGTCTGGACGCCGGAGGAAATGGTACGAACCTTCAACCGTGAGCCGCTTTTCCCAAAGGGGACGGGTTGGAACTATTCCACAACCGGTTACGCGCTCCTTCGAATGATCATAGAAGAAATAACCGGAAAGGAAATCTCCGCGGTCAACCAGGAGCGTTTCTGGTCGCCTTTGGGACTTGACCATTCCTTCACGTCAATGGGGAGCGCTCTTCCACCCAATATCGCACACAGCTGGTATGATCTCGACGGGGACGGAACGTACGATGACTTTGCCACGTGGCCCAGAACGGCGTTCGTGAGCGGGATCGGCGGCGAGGTGTGGAGCAACGCGGAGGACCTCGCAAAGTGGGCTCGGGCGATGTTTCACGACAAGACCGTGGTTAGTCAGGCATCTCTGGACCAGATGCTCACGTTCCATTCTCCCTGCACGGGCGAAGAATATCTTGTTGCCGGGTATGGCCTGGGTGTCGTGAAGTTCAATCCTCAAATGTTCAACGGGCTCTCTGCAATTGGACACAGTGGCAACGCACCGGGATATGCAGCGGCAAGTATATACCTGCCCGACTATGATGTGTGCATCGGATTGGTGGATAACACTGAGGAGGGTGAGTCCGTCGCGGTGAGTATTTCCAACATGCTCACCGCCATCACGAGTCATCTTGATAAGACACCTTAGTGCAGAGTATCAGAAATAAGGTGTCGCCACAATGAAGTACCTGACGATCGCGTCCTAACTTCCACGAACGGAAGGAGAATTCATGAAGCAACATCTGCAACGTTGGGTCAGAATCCATCCCATTGAATCCTTTTTCTTGTTGTCGATTACACTCTGTTTCGGAACGCTGTTCCCCGCAATCTATCTTGTCCCCCATGATGCCGGAGCCTTCGGTATTCTGGGATTCTATCTGGGAAAAATCGGAGTCTACAGCCCTGTTCTCGCGGGTATTTTCGTTACATGGATGATTCAACCCGGGCGCCGTCAAAGTTCCTTCATTCGCCGCTTGAGGTTCTCACTTCCCGTATGGCTCATCGCAGTAGTCATTAACATCGCAAGCTTGAAGCTCACAGCCCCTCCCACCGTTCCATTGACTGGTCTTATTGTACTTTCTCTGCCGGTTGCGCTTCTACCGGCATGGGTTATCTCCTCGGCAGTTTCAGGCAGTGATGGAGTCAAACGTATGCTGGCGACACTCATCAGACCGAAAGGGAGCATCGTCTATTACCTCGTCGCCTTGTTGACATTTCCTTTCATCCATATTGTCGGCACGGGGATCACGAACGTGCTTCAAGGGAATCCATGGCTACCCCAGTTGAGTCAGGTGTCGGGTCTTTCTTTCACACTCTTGATCACGTTCTTGTTTGTCGTCTTCTTCGCGGGAGGCATCAATGAAGAGTCAGGATGGCGTGGCTTTGCTCAAACAAGGCTTCAGGCGAAGTTCAGCCCGCTCGTTACGGCGTTCATCATGTGGTTCTGTATGGTGATCTGGCATATCCCGAACGACCTTCTGCAGTATCAGCAGGGCGGCTACTTGATGATACGGATCGTGCTCTACGCATGCATCACCATTCTGTTTACGTGGATGTACAACCGAACCAACGGAAGTATCTTGGCTGTGGTGATTTTCCATGCCTCCATGAATTCCATGAACCCGTTGATGGGGATTTTTCCGATTACGGCCGCAGGGAATATCCTGCTCGTTGGTGTCACCGTGGTTGTCGTAGTTACCAATCGCATGTGGCGCAGACTGCCGAAAGATCATCCTGCAGTCTATCAGTAGGTCAGGCTGCTGAGGAAGGGTAAAATGTCTTTGTCGCGCAAGAAGCTTGCAGTCACTGGCGGGATTCTGATCATCGCCAGCGGATTGCTGAGCATTTGGATCGGCGGTCGAGCGGGATACATGCTGTACGAGCCCGATCCAAACGGTGTGTTTGGACATGTCGGCATTCTAGCAGGCATTGCCGCAATCGTAATAGGGAGTGTTCTGGTCTGGATCGCGCTCCACGAGCCGGCGGGTCCACCTGCCAAGTTGGCCTTGGGACTACTGACCGTGGTTCTCGGGCACCTTGGAGCGATCACAGGCGCATTGCTGGTAGGAACAGCTGGTATGCTGCTGAGCTACGTCGCTGGGATCTGGCTCATGGTGAGAGGTGTGAGAGAGTGGCGACCTCCATGCTAGCAGCCTATTCAGGGGCTCAAGTTGACGGATTGACCGTCGGTGGAAACTAGTGCTAATGCACAGAAATGGGTTTGTAATAGCCAACGCTCCGGGTGGCGAAATCCGAGGCATTCTACTCCGCAGCTTAGCTGCAGTCCGCGATGCCGTCTTTTCCCACTTGATCGACCGCCTGACAACGACTTGCACGCAGCTTTGCCTCGCAGGTCCAGCCAAGCCGGCATTACGCGGAAGTGAGAGCAGTTCTCTGTTTCAGGATTGTGTACTGCGCGAACCCGCCTCAAGGACGAAACGCACCATAGTCAGACAGTGTCAATACCAGCGCAACCTTTCACGCCATCCCGAAGTCTTGACTCATGGTATAGTGTGTACCAAACGCACACCGATCTTCACTCAAGACTGTCGGAGTCAGCCGGCCGGGAAAACACCTATGTCCAAGTGGCTAGCCAGCGTCATGAGGTGTTTCTCAAGTCTGATAATCATGGGGGCACGTTGTCTCCGACAGGATCTTCCACATCCGGAGGAACCATGATCAAGAACTACCTGAAAGTCGCCGTTCGGAACCTGCTCAGGCACAAGGGGTACGCCTTCATCAACATTCTGGGCCTGGCTGTTGGCATTGCCACCACCGTCCTGATCTTCCTCTATGTCCAGAACGAGATGAGCTACGACCGGTTTCACAAGAATGCCGACCGAACCTACCGGCTGGTTGCCGATTGGTCGAACCGCGGAGATTCGCGTATCCATCAACTGGGGACCCCCTTTGTTCTGGCGCAGACCATCCGCGAGAAGTACCCGCAGGTCGAATTCATCACCCAGATCTCCGGCCCTTGGGGTAATATTGTGATCAAACATGGTGAAAAGGCGATCAAAGTATCTGATGTGTTCTGCGCCGAGCCCTCCTTCTTTGACGTGTTCTCCTTTCCGTTGATCAGGGGTAATCCTGAAAGTTCACTCAAGGATCCCAACACCATCGTTCTCTCCGAAACCGTTGCCGCAACGTTCTTCGGACAGGAGGATCCCCTTGACAAGATGCTCGAGGTGAAGACTCAGGATGAGTGGAGGCCCTTCAAGGTTACTGGCGTGGCTCGGGATGTTCCTCAGAACTCCCACTTCCGGTTCGATATGTTGATTTCCATGATAACCGTATACCCAAAACCCAGCTCGGGTTGGACATCGAATAACTACGCCACCTACATTACGCTTCAGAAAGGCGTGTCGCAAAGGTCCATGGAGGAGAAGCTCGTTGAAATAGACAAGCTCTATTTCAACGGAGGAGAGGAGCATATCCCCTGGATCTGGACGCTCGAGCCGATCACCCGTATTCACCTTCATTCGGATCTTGTCACCGGAAACCAGCCCAACGGAAGTATCACCTATGTCAGACTGTTCACCGCGGTGGCTCTTCTCATCCTGCTGATCGCCGGCATAAACTACATCAACCTGGCGACGGCCCGATCAGCCCGGCGGGCCAGAGAGGTCGGGCTCCGGAAGGTCGTCGGCTCTCTGCGGAGTCAGTTGATCCTGCAGTTCCTGGGAGAATCCGCTTTGATGAGTCTGATCGCCTTCGTCCTTGCCGTCGGCCTCATTCAGGCTGCATTGCCCCTCTGCCAAAATCTGACCGGAAGAACGCTGGGGATTTCATACTTCAGCGACCCGTTCGTATTGCCGGGACTGCTGGGTCTGGCCCTGATCGTCGGCCTCCTTTCCGGTTTGTATCCCGCTTTCCTCCTCTCCTCCTTCAAGCTGACGGATGTGCTGAAGGGCTCTCCCATGGTCGGTCGGGGATGGGGAGCACTTGCCCTCCGCAACGGACTTGTCGTTTTCCAGTTCGCCATGTCGGTCCTTCTTATCATTGGATCTCTGGTCATCTATCGCCAGCTGGACTACGTCAGGAATCAGAACCTGGGTTTCGACAAGGAGCATGTTCTGGTCATCCACAATGCCGATCTCTTGGGGGATCGGCTGGGTGCATTCGAGGAGAGATTGAAGCAGAAGGCATACGTTATTGGTGTCAGCGCTGCAAGTACGATTCCCGGCCAGGGTACCGCGAACTGGGGGATCGGTGTTCAGGGAGGCGACCCCAACCGGCCACTGAACATGAACTTCATGACCTGCGACCAGGATTTTGCGAGACTCCTCAACATACAGATGGTCGAGGGACGCTTCATGTCCAGAGATTTCCCATCCGATAGCAGTGCCGTGGTCGTCAACAAGCAAGGGGCGGAATACCTCGGGATCGAACATCCTGTTGGGAAGAAACTCCGCATATGGTGGACGGAGAAGAATTTGACCATCATCGGCATCATCGACGATTTCCACTTTGAATCCCTTCACAAGAACGTTAGGAGCATGGGATACTTGCTGCCGGAGGCTATCCACTCCACCCGGCGCCCCTATCTTCTGGTGAAAACCAGGGCCGCCATGACCACCGACGTCCTTGCCGATATTCGAAAGACCTGGGAAACCGTATCGGATGGACTACCCACCGAGTTCACATTTCTTGATGAGAAGGTCAACAGCCTTTATCAGAACGACGAACGGGCAGGGAAGATCGTCACCCTCTTCTCCTTCCTGACCATCTTTGTATCCTGTCTCGGCCTGTTCGGCCTCGCCGCCTTTGTCGCGGAACAGAGGACAAGGGAGATCGGCATACGCAAGGTTCTCGGCGCGTCGCTGGCAAACATCATGTGGCATCTGACGGGCCAGTTTGTCAAATGGGTGATTGTCGCAAACCTGATCGCCTGGCCGGTCGGCTACTGGGTCATGAGCCGTTGGCTTCAGGGCTTTGCTTTCCGGACCTCCCTCTCCATCTGGATATTCCTTGTCAGCGGGTTGCTCGCTCTGGCCATTGCGGTCTCTACTGTCAGTTCACAGGTCTTCAAGGTGGCTTTGGCAAATCCCACAGAGAGTCTGAAGTATGAATGACGATTGAGATCAGCTGAATGAAGCACTCCGGCACCGCTGGTCGATGATGGGGCTGTTTGTCGGCCGGAAACCGGAATCGTGGAAAGATGTAGACTGAACGAGCTCAGACAGATCAGGGAGGAGAAGATGAGACGGTTCAGAGTTTCCTTCCTTGTTGTATTCACTTTTGCCGCGCTGCTTCATTTCCATCAACGGTCTTGTTTTGCACAACAGGATGGCGATGATATCGTCATCGGTAAATACAAGACTCTTCATTCTCATATTTTGAATGAAGGCAGGCTCCTCTTTATCCATCTTCCCAAGGAGTACGAAGAAACACAATTGAGGTTCCCTGTTCTCTACATTCTGTACGTCGACCTGTATGACTACTTCACAGAAGCTGTCACCACCACGGAGAAGCTCGGAGGAACCGGAGAGATGCCGCCGATGATCATAGTCGGCGTGGCCAACACCAACAGATACAGGGACCTCCTCCCGTTCAAGACCACTTCCCGGCCGGAAAGCGGAGGATCCGACAACTTCCTCAGGTTCCTGGAGGAGGAACTGATCCCTTCTATTGACAGAACTTACCGGACGAAACCATTTCGAATCTTGGCCGGTCCGCAGACCGCGGCTGTCTTCAGTCTCTATGCCCTCATCAGCAAACCGAAGCTCTTCAATGCAATCGTCTCAGAGAATCCATTCATGAATTCTGAGACTGCAGAAATTCTCTATCCCCGAGCGGAGCAGTTCTTCAAGAAGACAAAGTCATTGAAGCATTTCCTCTATATAAAGTGTGAGAAGGATGAGCGTCCGCAGGATCTGGAATACGCAGAGAGATTCGCGAAGCTTTTACAGTCTGAAAGCCCGGAAGGCTTCCGCTTCAAGGTGGAATTTAGTGAACCGTCGGGTTACTTCATCACTCCCCTTCCCTTCAGAGATGGACTGAGGATGTTGTTTGTCGGTCATCAACTTCGCCCGGATTTCCAGACGAACAGTCTCCAGGACATTCTCGATTACTACAAAGAAAGATCTGAGGAATACGGATTGAAGGTCGAGCCACCTGATCTTATGTTGACATTCGAAGGGGCCAAGTTGAGGCAGCGGGGAAAAACAAAAGAAGCAATCGAGCTTTTCGAATACCAGCATCGGCTGTATCCGAAATCGCTGAATGCACTCTTCCAGCTCGGTGAAACCTACAGGGAGATGGGGGAATTCGAAAAGGCAAGGGATTTTTACCGGCAGTTCCTGGAGATTCGGGAGACAGATGCTGCAATGATCTATCAGCGGCTGAACGAGATTGAGAGAATGATCGACAGCTCGGCGGCATACCGAATCGAACAGGAGATCAAAAAGGGGGGCCTCCAGGCCGGATTACGGAAATATCAGGCGATACGATCCGATCCCAACAGTGAGCTCTATTTTGATGAGAGTGAGATGAATGCACTGGGGTACCGGTTGATGCAAACCGACCAGATCGAGTCTGCGATGGAGATCTTCAAGCTCAACGTCCAGCTCTATCCCAACTCGGCCAACGCCTATGACAGTCTGGGCGAAGCCTATCTTAAGATAGGAGATAATGAACGCGCTGTGAAGAACTATAGGAAATCGCTTGAACTCAATCCCCGGAACAACAACGCCAGGGAAACACTGAAGAAGCTCGGGAAAGAATAGTGAATCCTCTACCGGATAGAGGTTCAACGAGATGAAACAACTCATGTCTGAAGCTCGATGGTTCTTCGTGCCGCTCTCGCTGGCTTTCTTCCTGCTGCTCTTGGCTCGCTGCAAAGATGCGCCTCCGGGGCCGGAGACTTCAGTTGCTCAACCGGAGGAAACAGGGGACGGGTGGGAAACAGCAACACTCAGCAGCGTCGGAATGGATCAAGGCCCCTTCGTGGACCTTGTGCAGAGGATCGAATCAGGAGTGTACGGTGAGGTTCACTCAGTGGTCGTTGTGAAAGACAACAAGCTGGTGTTCGAGCATTACTGGCCCGGTCACGATTTTGCGCCTTTCGCCACGGACTATCTTGGAGCGTACACTCGCTTCGACAGGGATACCCCTCACGACACCCATTCTGCCACCAAGAGCATCACCTCGGCTCTCGTTGGCATTGCCATGGACCACAAACATATACAATCACTGGACGATGTCGTTTTCAATTACCTCCCTGACCGTTATGAATCGCGAAGAAACGAGGGGAGAGAAAAGATCACAGTCGGACACTGCCTGATGATGGCGAGCGGACTGCAATGGAACGAGTGGGAGGCTCCGGTGACCGCGAGTGAAAACGATCTTATGGTGTTTATCCGATCATACGATCCGATTGGATATCTTTTCTCGAAGCCGGTGACGACGGAACCGGGAACGCGCTTCTATTACAATGGTGGTACAGTAAACCTTCTCGGTGTGATGATTGCGTACGCATCCGATCAAAGCGTGCAATCCTTCTCATCGCGATATCTCTTCGGTCCCTTGGGAATTTCGAACTACTATTGGCAGGTTCTTCAGCCGTCCGGTATCACCTTTTGTTCTGGCGACATCTATATCACTCCGCGCGATATGGCGAAGTTCGGACAGCTGTTCCTGAATGACGGAATGTGGAATGAAACCCGGGTGATTTCAAACGAGTGGGTGGAACAATCGACGCAATATCGTATCAACCCGACGGTCTCCTGGGCGGACGGCTACGGATATCTGTGGTGGTTACGAAATCTCCGGGTGAACAATAACACGGTTAGCTCGTATAAAGCAATTGGATGGGGAGGTCAGGAGATATTCGTCCTCAGAGATCTCGACATGGTGGTGGTGTTCACAGGGGCGAACTACGTCAGCGACGTGCCCTGTGATGAGATCATGCAGCGCTACATTCTTCCCTCGGCAGGAATGTAGGAACATTCGACCAACAAACGAGGAGATTCCGGCAATGAAAAGACTTCTCCCTTCCCTCTTCATCTTCCTTGGGGCATTCTCAATTGTTCACGCGCAAAGCATTTTCGATGCAATCCATAAGGGTGACGCTGAGGCCGTCAAAGTGCTTGTCGAGAAATCTCCTCAAATTGTCGATTCCCGCGACAGTGACGGCATGACACCGCTCCATCACGCAGCAAGGGGCGGCAATGCCGCCCTCGTGAATTACCTTATCGAGAACGGCGCAAACAAAGAATCCCAGGACAACTACGGGAAGACACCCCTCCATCTTGCGGCAACGTATGATCGGAAGGACGCCGTTGAAGCTCTCGTGAACCATGGAGCAGAGTTGGAGACGCGCGATGCTTATAAACGCACGGCACTTGTTCTTTGTGCCCGTGAGCGTGGGGGAGCCGCAACCGCGAAGGTTCTCCTGGATGCGGGAGCAGATGTCAATGCACGGGACAAGTTCGACGACACGGCCCTCAATCTCGCCGCCTGGCGGGGAAAAGGCGAGTTTGTCGACCTGCTCCTCGAGAAAGGCTCGGTGCTCCCCGCGCCCGGCGAGCAATGGGGGCAGCTGGTTTCGATCTCCGCTTCGAAGGGCCTGCCGAATCTCTTCGTTCGACTGACCAAGGATGGCCCGAACTTGGCGGGCATCGACGCCTTCAAGAATTCGCTTTTGCATGAAGCCGCTCGTGGCGGCGCAGCTGAGATTGTTGACGCCCTCCTTACGATGGGATTCAACCATTCCGCTCCAGATTCCTACGGCTGGACGCCTCTTCACTACGCCGCATTGGACGGCAGATTGGACGCAGCGCAAAAGCTGATTGAGAAGGGCGCGCCCATCGATTCCCGGACAATCGCCGGTCAGTCTGCATGGAATGTCGCGAAGGAACGCGGATTGGAGGGTGTCGCTGCCCTGCTGTCTGCGAAGGGTGCAGACACGGCGGCTGCCCGATTCCCGCTTCTTGAGGGAGATTACCTTGGTCAAAAGCCCCCGACTGACAGATCGGAGATTTTCGCGCTGGGTATTATCGCGTCCGTCTGGGGACTGCACAGCACGGCTGTCTTTTCACCCGACGGCAACGAAGTGTACTGGGCTCCGATGATGGAGTTTCCGGGCGAGGTATATTCCCGCGGTGGACTACTCATGATGAAACGCGTGAATGGACGCTGGACAGCGCCAACCTGGACATCATTTTCCGGTCCGTACGGCCAGGACGACGTCCCGTTCTTTTCGGAAGACGGACAACGGATGTATTTTCTTTCTCGCCGTCCGCTCCCCGGTGAGTCACAAAACGGGTCGGAGAAAATCTGGTACGTGGACCGAACCGCTGACGGCTGGTCCGAGCCGCATCCGCTGGATCCCAACGTGAATGCTGTTGACAAGCATTGGGAATTCTCCCTCGACAGGAAAGGGAACGTGTACTTCGCCGGTCAGGGTGCCGACTCCCGCGGCCTGGGCGACATCTACGTGTCCCGGAAAATCGACGGTAAGTACGAGAAGCCTGTCAACGCAGGCGAGCTAATCAACTCGGATGGCCCTGAGACCACCCCCTTCATCGCACCGGACGGGAGCTACCTCCTGTTTTCGCGTCAGTACGATCTTTGGGTGAGCTTCCGGGGCGAGGGCGGAGCGTGGGATGAGCCGGTCAAGCTCGGCCCTGAAGTCAACAGTCCATCCATCGAACTCTGCCCGATCGTCACGGCCGACGGAAAGTACCTTTTCTTTGTGAGTCAGCGCGGCGGCGAGAGTCACCCGTATTGGGTGCGAGCCGAGGTCATCGAGAAGCTCAGGCCGAAGGATTCAAAATGAGATGAGCGAAATCCTACGGTCAAGTTGAAAGGGAGAAAAGACGATGAAAGTCGAAAGTGTTTCCCTTCGAATTCCTGTGGTCGTTCTGCTGGTTGTGGGACTACTGGCAGCTCAACGCGGCATTGCCTATGCCCAGGCGCCCACCGACCCGGAGCACAATTTTGAAGTCCTATGGAAGACATTTGACGTCAACTATGCCTTGTTCAACGCCAAGCATGTCGACTGGCAGGCGCTCTACAACATCTACCGTCCACAGGTCACACCGAAAACGACGGACAGTGCCCTGTTTGCGATCATGTCAAGAATGTTGAGTCATCTGAATGACAACCATGTCCAGCTCCGCTCAGCTACTCCGCAATGGACTTTCAGTGCGGGATATTTGTGGGATTTCTTCGGAAAGGCGGGGATGGCGAAATTCACTTCTCTTAATGAGCCGCCGGCCCGTGCCGGAGAAGTATTTCAAAAAGCCGTTGAAAGAAACAGGGAACAACCTTTTCGCGTATGGGTGGCTTGATGACCAGATCGGATATTTTCATTTCAGAGGATTCGGGTATCCCGAAATCAGCGCTCAGGCCATCGATGAAATCATGGCGGAATTCAAAAATGCGACTGCATTAGTTGTCGATGTGCGACGAAACGGCGGCGGCGATGATCAGGTCGGAAAACTGATCGCAAGCCGGTTTGCGGACAAAAAAAGACTCTACATGACTACCCAGGAACGAAGCGGACCGAAACATGACAATTTCGATCCCAAGAAACATTTCTTCGTGGAGCCAAAGGGTCCGATGCAATTCACCAAGACGGTGATCCTGTTGACGAACCGACTCTCCGTCAGTGCCGCGGAGAATTTCACATTGGCCATGAGAATCCTGCCTCACGTCACCGTGATTGGCGATTTCACATCAGGCTGTTTTGCGGACAAGTACACGTTCAGGCTGCCTAACGGCTGGTATGCATCGTACTCGATGAACCTGTTCCTTGATCAAAATGGTATGTGCTGGGAAGGCATCGGTGTGCCGCCGGATCTCAAAGTCAGTTGCGACTACGATGAAGCTGTCCCCGAAAAAGATCCTGTTCTGGAGACGGCGATTTCTTTAATCAGATCGGGCAAGCTGAGCGCGCAGGACGAAAGCGAAAACATCCGTCCGACAGAGTCACTGGCTTTCCTCCTTGAGAAGGAAATCGCAAGCGACGGGATCGAAAAAGCTACGGCGAGGTTCAATGATCGGAACGTAAATGACCCGGAAGGGATTTACTATTTGGATTATTACGAAATGTCGACGCTTGCGCGAAAATGGTTTACGGCTGGGAAATTCGAACAGGGGAAAGCGGTACTCGCCCTGTCAACCCGGATCTTCCCGGAAATGACTTCCACCTATAGTCTGCTGGGCATGGCCTGCATGCAACAGAAGAACAAAACCGAAACGCTCCGGGCTCTGGAAAAAGCAATCACGTTGCAGGAAAAAAAGTATTCGCCCCAATCGCGTCAATTCAGTGAGTACCTGGCCGATGCCTTGATCAAAGAATACCTCTCCGGCGGCATCGGCGCGCTCGATCGCCAATACATGGCTCTGAAGACGAAGTACCCAATGCTGGTCACCGAGAGGTTGCTGAACATGCTTGGGTACTCACTCCTGAGATTCAAACTGACCGAGCTGGCCATCGAAATCTTCAAACTGAACGTGAAACAGTTTCCACAATCATCCAACGCCTACGACAGCCTCGGCGAAGCGTACATGAATGCCGGTGACAAAGAACGTGCGATCGAGAATTATCAAAAATCTTTGAAGCTGGATCCCAACAACCCCGGCGGGGTGGCGAACCTGAAGAAATTGCGGGGAGAAAAGTGAATACCGAGATCCGTGTTCGGAGGATTGCGCCCGACTTGCTTATTGAGTTGATATCATCATGGAATCAGCGGCTGTGCTATTCGGTTCAGAATCAGCTGTACCGAATAACAAGAAGATCATCCCCGTTTTGAAACCAAAGGAATCGAAGTGATGAAGGGCAAAGACGGAAGGAAGGCGATCATCTGCAGCCTGGTGCTAATCGTTTCCACAGTAGGCGCAACTGCCCAGGGGCTCTCCAGGCTTGGAGCGAAGTTGGGTTACAGTTCATCACAATTTGTCGCAGCCGATATTCCGGGGAAAGGTGTCAATTCCCAATCTGGTCTGACGTTGGGAGGTTTCGCTACCTATGAGTTTAACACTACGTTCTCTTTCCAGCAGGAAGTCCTGTTCACCTTGAAAGGATCCAAGATCAATAGGGTCGGGGATGTCTGGCTCAGCAACGTTTTTTATACCTCGAGATGCCTTTGCTGGTGAGAGCCACCCCTATTGGGTGCGCGCCGATGTCATCGAGAAACTGAGAAAACGAAATGCTCAGTAAGGGACGAGCGATATCTCTTAGATCTCCCCGGGGATCATCAATGCATTGACGCCTGAGGAATCGGAGAAAACGTGTAATCGTGGAGGCATGAATGAAGATCATATTGCCCATCCTGCTCTTCATCCTCTTGAACAGCCAAAGCGCTGTTATGGGGCAGGAAAAGCATGAAGGCGCTGATCATATTGTTTTCACAATCCTGTACGACAATACGTCAGTGGCTGATTCAATCATTGCGGATCATGGATTCGCCTGTTTGATTGAATCGGGAGATCGTTCCTGCTTGTTTGACGCTGGACGGATTTCAGAGAAGTTCATGGCCAATGCACTGACGATGGATGTGAATTTCTCCAGCATTGATCAGGTGTTTGTCTCACACATCCATGGTGACCACACAGGGGGATTGTTCGATCTGCTGGACCGTTGCAGCAAACCGACACTCTACCTGCCGTTCACGTATCCACATATGCGTAACGAACCGCTTGGCGACCGGGCGGACAACGATTTCAACGCATTCCTGGAGCGTCTGAAACCGTTGGTCTCAGAGATCATTCGGGAAAAGGGACCGGTAGAAATGCGTCACGGTTTCTATACGACAGGGACGATTGAAGATCAAACGTATGAACATGCACTCGTCGTTCCTACCTCAAGAGGACTGATCGTTGTTACAGGGTGTGCCCACCCGGGGATTCTGGAGATTGTCACGCGGGCAAAAGAGTTGATGAAGCAGGACGTCCTTTTTGTTCTGGGCGGATTCCATCTCATTTCGACTGATTCCGGGCAGATAACCACCATAGCACGGAGACTTCGGAAATTGACGAAATACGTTGGTCCCTGTCATTGCACCGGAGAGAGAACTCAGAGGATAATCAAAAGTGTTTTTCGAGAAGATTATGTCGAGATACAAGCCGGGACAAAACTGACACTCGATGGAGGTAGATTGAAATGAAGAGACTGCTTCTTTGCTTCTTGATGCTTCTTACAGCAACGGCCGCGTATACCCTGCAGGACAACTCCCCCCGGCTGGCAGGGCCGTACCTTGGCCAGAAACCGCCAGGCATGACGCCGGAGTTGTTTGCACCTGGATTCATTTCCACGGGCCTGCAGGAAGGTCCGTGCACGTTCATGCCCTCCGCCGATGAATGCGTCTTTATGGTTTCTTTTCGAAAGCCGCATTCCCATAACGCCTTCGCATCCCTCGTAAGGAGCAGGGTGGTACATGGACAGTGGTCGGCGCCTGAGTTTCTTCCATTCTCTGGCATGGGCTTCATAGACATCTATCCGTTCATCAGTTATGACGGCAAGGAGTTGTTCTTCGCATCTTCCCGTCCCACCGGAAGGGCCGAGCTAAAGAATACAATAAACCTCTGGCGAAGCAGAAGAGTGAACAATGAGTGGAGCGATCCCGAAGTACTTCCCGCTCCGATCAACGGACGCGGGGATGTATCCGGCCCTTCGCTGTCGCTTGATGGCCGTTTCTATTTTACATGTGCATCCGATTCTGGTTCCGCCATATATGAATCAACCTACCGCGATGGCCATTTCTCCGAGCCGCGGAAACTCCCGGAAAGCATTAATACGAAAGAGGGTCCATTCGACGGCGCCATTTCTCCCGACGGTAGTTACTATGTCGTTTGCATCTACAACAAGGGTGATTCATTCGGAGGGACCGATCTCTACGTGTCGTTCAGGGCCGACGACGGCCATTGGACTCCTCTAAAGAACCTCGGTCCTGCGGTCAACTCGCCGCTCAACGAAGGATCGGCAGTCATCTCTCCTGATGGGAAGTATGTCTTCTTCAGCGGCTGCCTCGTCAGTCATGGATTTTATAAAGACAAGATCACGTATTCCGGTTTGTTGAACAACAGTCTGAAACCTCAGTATGGAAGTTCTGATGTCTATTGGGTCTCGGCAGCAATACTGGAAGACCTGAAGCCGAAGGAATAATAGATGAGAAACGTTAGACGAAAGACGGAAGAAGAAAGACGTGAGAGGTAAGACGAAAAAAGCAGATAGAAGATGTTGGAGCATCGTCCATACTGCAGACAAAGAAAGAGAATCTCTCATCCGAGAACATCACGTTTAAGAGGAGACGACATGAAGACACTCCCTGCGACCTTCGTTACGGCTATTCTGCTTCTTGCGTTCACTTCACCGCCTCATTCGCAGGAGATCCTGGATACAGCGAAGCAGGATAACACAGCAAGAGAAAAACGCGTCGTCGAGTTCGTTTCAGCCTACATGGATGCCTATCAAATCCCCGGCCTCGCCCTGGCAATCGTGAAAGATGATCAAATCGATCTGGCCAAAGCTTTCGGAGTCAAGAACCTTGATACGAAAGAACCGATGACTGTCGAATCAATATTCCACATGGCGTCAGTGTCAAAACCATTTTCGGCAACGGCGATTATGCAACTCGTGGAAAAGGGGAAAATGAAGCTTGATGATCCGCTTGTTCACTACCTTCCGTATTTCAAGCTTGATGATCCGCGTTACAAAGACATCACCATCAAACAGATGCTGACTCATACGTCCGGCATTCCCGATGTACGTGATTACGAATGGGATAAGCCACAATTCGACGATGGTGCGGCAGAGCGATATGTGCGAAGTCTGTCGAAGGAGAAGATGATTGCCGGACCGGGAGAGCGGTGGAGGTACAGCAACATGGCGTTTGACATTCTCGCCGATGTCATAGCCAAAGTCTCAGGGATGACATTCGAGGACTATATCAAGGAGAACATCCTTACCCCCCTCGACATGAAGGAAAGTGACTTTCTAAGAAGAAGAATCAAACCCAGGCTTTACACGAGTGGCCATACCTGGCAGCTTCGGCCTCAAGTCAGCGCCGTCTATCCTTACAACAGGCGACATGCTCCCAGCTCTTGCCTGAATGCGAATGTCGTCGAAATGTCGCACTGGGCCATAGCCAACATGAACAAGGGCGTCTACAAGGGGAAGAGAATATTGGCTGAATCCAGCTACAAACTCCTTTTCGAACCTCAGGCGAAGATTGATGAAAACCGATCCACCGGGCTCAGCTGGTCCCTCCAGCGGCGTCATGACCTCAAGACGATTTCTCACAGCGGGGGGGATTTGGGGTTTAGCAGCTATCTTGTCATGATTCAGGAAAAATCCCTGGCCGTCATTGCCGCCAGCAACTATGATCGAACGCCGATACCCGAACTGGCGCTGGGTGTGCTGGATATCATGCTGGGATTTGAACCGCAGCGGCCCGCTACCCCTATTGGTATCCCTCTTGGACAAATGATCGCCGAAAAGGATGTAGAGAAAGCGATTGAGTATTACCGGGAGCTGAAGCGGACTCAACCTCAAAAGTACGATTTCAGCGAGAGACAACTGAATTCGTTGGGCTACGGATTGCTAGGCCTCAATCGACCGAAGGACGCGGTCGAGATCTTCAAGCTGAATGTGGAGATGTTCCCGAATGCCTGGAACGTCTACGACAGTCTCGGTGAGGCATATCTGGCCGTCGGTAACAAGGAACTCGCATTGGAGAATTATGAGAAGTCTGTGAAACTGAATCCGGACAATGTGTCTGGGCAAGAAGCCATCAAGAAACTGAAGCAAAAGTGAACCGTCAGTGAGTCGAATGGAGGGTATTGTCATGAAACGGCATCGTGTGGTCACAGCCATCATTTTGGCTGGCCTGGTCGGCGGCTGTCGACAAAACTCTGTAACGGACAAGCCTGTTGACGAAGCGCTGCAGGCGGCCATGGATGAATCCATCAAAAACAGCGGAGCAGTAGGTGTCTCCGCCGCCGTGATATTCCCTGATGGGCACATGTGGAGAAGCGCCAGTGGAATATCCCATGAAGGTGTTCCATTGACGACAGATATGCTCTTTGACATCGCGAGCATAGAAAAGAATTTTCAAGCGGCACTAGCCCTGAAGTTGGTAGAAGAGGGCCTGATCTCGCTGGAGGATCCGCTGGACAAGTGGTTCCCGCCTTATCCGAATATCAGCGGCAAGATCACCATTCGCCAAGTCCTGAACCTTACCAGCGGTATTGACAACATCGTTGAGGACGCCAATTCTCCATTCAGGGTTGGGTATGTCAATATCGATCATAAGAAAATGTGGACCTGGGAGGAAATCTATAAGACCTACGTCGGTGAGCTCAATTTCGAGCCCGGGACCCGCTGTGCCTACTCATCAACTAATTACATCGTGCTCAAGCAAGTCGTCGAGAAAGCCACAAGGAAAAAACAAACAGCCGTATTTGAGGAGTTGTTGGTCAAGCCACTTCACTTGACTCACACGCTCACAGATTTTTCGAAGCCCGTACCAGACACGATGCCCATCGCCCACGGATGGTTCGACACAAACGATGATGGAACACCTGATGATATCTCAGGCTATTCCATCAATTGGATTACGTCACTTTCTTCGATGTGCGTCTATTCTACTCCCACTGATATGGTCCAATGGATTGACGCACTCTACCATAAGAAGACGGTATTGAAAGAAGAGACGTTGAAAGAAATGCTGACCTTCGTCGGCCCCGTTCAGAATGAACCCATGATGAAAGGCTACGGCCTGGGCGTTGTGGATCTCAACCTCGGGGCAATACTTCCGAAATGGAAAGATGTACGGACCTATGGCCATTTGGGCTCCAATTTTGGGTACACCACATTTGCCACATATTTTCCCGAGCTGGGAATCTCCGTGTCAATCATGTTCAACAGAGGCTGCGACGCAGGTACGAACAAAGCAGTAGGTATCGTTTCCGGGGCATTCTTTGACGCGCTCTTTGAGCACCTGGGGGTAAAAGGATCAAAGGAGGAGAATTCTGTTGCCGACATGGTGAGAGAGCTGGAGAAGTCGCCCAACGATGTTCACCTTATGTACAAGATTGCGAAGCAGTATCAGGCGGACAAAGAAGATTATGAAGCTTCTTTGATATATGAGAAGATCCTGAAACAGGATCCAGAAGATAGTTATGGTTACAAAACTGAAGCTCTCTTCTGGAAAGCCAGCTACGATGGTGTCATCTCGAAGAAACCGGAGAACCTCATCGCCTTCATTGCCGAACATAAGGACTACAAAGATATCAATGACGCCTACAGATGGCTGGCAAAAACCTACCAGCGACGAAATGAAATGGATAAGGCAGTGCAGGTTTACAGGGAGCGTCTACAGACGGTCGGGAAGGATGCAGAGTTCTATAATCACTTTGGATGGTGGGTGTACGAGAATAAAGTAGCGAGTGAATACAAGACGGCGATAAAATATGTAGAAGAAGCTCTGGTTTTGAAACCCGATGCCTACTACATATGGGATACGCTTGCCTGGTTGTATCTTGAAAACGGAGAAGAACAGAAAGCCGTGGAAGCCTCAACCAAGGCCTTGAGCCTCGCTCCAGAGAACCAGCATGATGCCTACAAAAGTGCATTGGAAAAGATCAAGAGGAATCTCAGATAGGAATTAGAAGTAGGAGAAGGAAGGAGAAAGCCGGCAATCTCTGAGAGGGAATTTTCCATCTCTGGTTCTGAGTGGGCATTTCAAAACAGGAGGTTGTGCTCATGAAAAGATCTCTTCTCACCACCTTCATCGTGGTCGGTCTTCTCTCAGCGGCCAGGTCGCAGGACGTTTTCGAAGCGTTCCGAAAGGGTGACATCCAGGCCGTCAAGGCGCTCATTGAAAAGTCCCCGCAGGTACTCGATTCACGCGATGCGGAAGGTCAGACGCCGCTCCATTGCCGCAGATGAAGAGACTCCCTTCATTGCTCCCGATGGAAGCTATCTGTTGTTCTCGCGCGCCTACGACCTTTGGGTGAGCTTTCGGGAGAAGGATGGGAGCTGGTCAGCACCGATCAAGCTCGGCCCCGAAGTGAACAGTCCCGGTTTCGAGCTCTGTCCGGTCGTCTCGGCCGACGGCAAATACCTGTTCTTCACGAGCGCACGCGGAGCCGGGATTCACGCTTACTGGGTCGGAGCAGACGTCATCGAGAAGGCACGGTCAGGATCCGAGGCGAAATAGTTAGGGCAAACCTTCCTCACTGTCCAGACGACCGCAGTGGGTTGCAATTGCCGCCACCCTTCCGGGCTTGCACAGAGATGTACAGAATGGTACAATACCTTGTGGATCGATCCGACGGTGCCACCTACTGGCTGCAAAACCTTTGCCGAAGGAACGACCGAACAACCGCAACCATTCCAACATTCAAGTCAACGATCTCTCGGAGTAACAGATGAATATCCAATACATTGAGCCCTTATCGCGCGGTTGGAAGCGGATGACGAAGGCCCTCTTTCAACCCTTCGATCTGAAGAAGTGGTTTGTCGTGGGATTCACGGCGTTCCTGGCCGGACTAACCGATTTCCACGGAGGTGGCGGGTCAGGGGGGAGGGGGCATGGGAGATTCGACTGGGGAGACATCTTTTATTTCCCCCAAAGAGCCTGGGAGTGGCTCGTCAACAACCCCGTCTGGTTCATCCTCATCGCCTTCGGAACCTTCGTGATCTTCCTCCTGGCAATTCTCTTCACATGGCTGAGCTCCCGGGGCAAGTTCATGTTTCTGGACAACGTCCTTCACGACCGGGCAATCGTTGTCAAACCGTGGCACGAGTACAGAGTCGAAGGCAATTCGCTCTTTGTCTGGAGCTTTTCTTTTGGGCTCCTTGTCTTTGCGATCGTCATCGTCTACGCGATCGCTTGCTTCTCAACACTCTACGGCCTGTACGAAAGCAGCATGGATACAGCCGTGCTCATCGCACCCGTCATCCTGATGGTCCTTGGGCTCATTGCCATTATGATTCTGGCAGGCTTCATCGAGCTTCTTTTGTACGATTTCGTCGTCCCGATCATGTACAAGTACCGGATCACGACCCTGAAAGCCTTGCAGATGTTTCTCCCCCTGTTCCTGTCTAACTTCTTCCATTTTCTCGGATATGGACTTTTGATCCTCCTTCTCACCATACTCATCGTCATCGGAGTCATCATCGGGGGTTTTCTCACTTGCTGCATCGGCTTCGTTGTCTTGATGATTCCCTACGTCAACGCCGTGTTGCTCCTGCCTATTTCTTATACCCTGCGGGCGTTCAGCGTCGAATTCCTTGAGCAGTTCGGCCCTGATTATCACATTTTCCCGCGGCCTGAGGCCGTCCAACCAGGGACATGAACAATGCATGCCAAGACACCGAGGCAGAAATGCAGGTAACCTGGGATAACGTGCTGTCACGCGGAGACCGTGCCTTCAAGGCTCTCACGGCTGTAGGACTACTCCTTGGATTGTGGGCGTTGTTCTCGTTGGCTCCGGAGAATATCCCGCTCTTGTCCTGCGCGTTTCGCGATCTCACGGGCCATAGCTGTCCGACGTGCGGATTGACCCGTTCCCTCCACGCCGTATCTCACGGAGAGTTGCTCGTGTCTCTTCACTATCATCTGATGGGACCCCTCCTGTTCACGGGAATGCTCATGGCATCTCTCCTGTGGTCTGTAGAAGCGGCCACGGGGAAAAGGATACGGCTCACGACGAACACACAAGGCGCAAGAATTTTCACTGCCGGCTTTGCCCTCATGTGGATCATGTACTGGGGGATCCGGCTAATCAGCGAATTTGTCCGCTAGCCATCGAAGTGGATGATTGGCACACCGAGATACGTCGACGACAAGAAAACGCCCGAATACAATTCTGATCTGAACTCCGTCACACACGGTCTGTATCATGCCCACGATTGAACTCAACAAAATCACCAAGACCTTCGGCAACCATGTTGCCGTCGATAGTCTTTCGCTCGCCGTGCCCCAGGGGAGCGTCTATGGTTTCATCGGACCCAATGGATCCGGAAAAACCACCACGCTCCGGATGATCATGAACATACTCTATCCGGACAGCGGCGAGATCCATGTCTTCGGTGAGCCGCTGCGACCGTCCAGCTGCGACAGGATCGGCTACATGCCCGAGGAGCGCGGCCTGTACAAGCGGATGAAAGTGCGGGAAGTGCTGGAATTCTTCGGCGGCCTCAAGAATGGGGACGGCATCGGAGAGAAGGTCGACCGATGGTTGGAGCGATTGCAGCTGGCCGAGTGGGCGGACAAGAAAGTGGAGACGCTCAGCAAAGGGATGAGCCAGAAGGTCCAGTTCATTGTCGCCGTAGTCGCCCAACCGGAACTGGTGATCCTGGATGAGCCTTTTACCGGCCTAGATCCGGTCAATACCGAATCCATGAAGGATGCCATCCTCGAGCTGCAGGCGGGCGGAACAACCGTCATCTTCAGCACGCACGACATGAGCATGGCTGAGAGGATGTGCGATTTCATTTTCATGATCTTCAAGGGAAGGAAAGTTCTGGACGGGACACTGGCTTCGATACAAGATCAATATGCCGCCGACACCATTCGTGTTCGAACGAGAGACGGCGCTGCGGCCTTGCGCGATCTCCAAGGCGTCGAGAGGATGAACGACTATGGACAAGCGCAGGAGCTGCGCCTGGCGCCCGACGGCGATCCGCACGCGATCCTGCAGGCAATTCTCGAGCGAACGCGGGTTCAAAGCTTCGAGATAATGAAGCCATCGCTGCACGACATCTTCATCAGGATCGCCGGATCCGAGGCGAAGGAGGTGGAGCATGCGTAAGGTGCTTCGGTTTGCCGCACGGGAATACATAGCAGCCGTCAAGACCAAAGGTTTCATCATTGGCCTTGTGCTGGCACCTTTGATGATGGGCGGAAGTCTCATAGCGTTCATGCTGTTGAAAGACCGTGTCGATACCACTGACAAGTATATTGCCGTCATCGATCGTTCAGGAGTCATTGCGCCGGCTCTCATAGAGGCCGCAGAGCATCGCAACGCAAAGGAGATCTTTGAAGAAGGAACAGGAAAGAAGATCCGGCCCGCCTACTTCTTTGAGCGAGTGGAACCGAACAAGGATGATCCAAAAGCGCAGCATCTTGCGCTTTCGGACCGCGTCAGGAAAGGAGAACTGTACGCGTTTCTTGACATCGGCCCGCGGGTCGTGCATCCTGAGGAGGACAGAGAAGCCTTCCGCATCTCTTACTATGCCAAAAACGCCGCCATGGACGATGTGCGAAATTGGATTTCCTGGCCCGTTAACAATGAGCTGCGCAGATTAAGGCTCGCCGATGCGGGCATCAAGGAATCAGATGTCAGAGATTTGTTCTCCTGGATCAGTGTCGACGGGATGGGCCTTCTCTCAGTCGATGAGTCGACCGGGAATATTGAAGATGCTCGGAAAGCGAACCCCATTGAGGCGCTCGTAATTCCCATCGTTATCATGATGTTGATGCTCCTGATGATTATGATGAGCGTCCCCGGAATGCTCCAATCGGTCATGGAAGAAAAAACCCAACGCATTGCCGAAGTGTTGCTTGGTTCCATCAAGCCCTTCGAGTTCATGACGGGCAAGCTGCTCAGCGGAATCGCCGTTTCGCTGACGAGCTCGGCGGTTTATATCGTCGGGGCAGTAATCGCTGTGAAGTACATGGGATACGAAGAGTACGTCCCTTTTGACGTGCTTCCCTGGTTTGTTGTGTACATGCTCCTGGCCATTGTCATGTTCGGGGCGATCTCGGCAGCGTTGGGAGCCACATGCAGCGAAGCTAAAGACGCACAGTCCCTGAGCTTTCCCTTGATACTCCCGGCGATCTTTCCCATGTTCATCTATTTCCCCGTCGTCAAGGAGCCTTTGAGCAGTTTTGCTACGTGGACGTCTCTCATTCCCCCATTTACCCCATTGCTTATGGTGCTCCGGCTCTGCACACCGGGCAGCGTCCCGACGTGGCAACCGTATGTCGGGCTGGTGGGCGTCCTCCTCTGCACGCTTTTCTTCGTCTGGGCAGGGGGCCGGATCTTTCGCGTGGCGATCCTGATGCAGGGGACGCCACCCAAGCTGGCAAATATCGTCCGGTGGGCGATTCGCGGTTAGCACACGATCGGAGCTGGAACAAGGAGAGAGGAAGGTATAAGAGAGATTTTATGAAAGCGATCCGTCTTGCTGCGGTGGGAAAGCCCTTGGAGATGCAAGAGGTACCTCCTCCGCTTGTCGGTGAAGTGGATGTCCTCCTTCGGGTCAAGGCCTCCGGCATCTGCCACTCCGACCTGCATTATCGTTCCGGCGTGTCTCCGGCAGGCCCCCTCCCCATCACATTGGGACACGAAGTTGCCGGCGTGGTGGAAGAGATTGGCTCACAGGTCAGGAGTTTCCGCGTTGGAGACAGAGTCTGCGTACACTATCTGGCGACGTGCGGCACCTGTTCTTACTGCAGAGGAGGGAATGAGCAGTTCTGCCCGGCCGGGCGGATGATCGGCAAACATCGAGACGGTGGCTATGCCGAATATCTTGCGATGCCAGCGCGATCCCTCGTGCCCCTGCCTGAAGAGGTCCCTTTCGAGCACGGCGCTGTCTTGATGTGCTCGACCGCGACGAGCTTTCATGCGCTTCGGAAAGCCCGGCTAAGGCCCGGTGAGACGGTGGCAGTCTTCGGGGCGGGCGGCGTCGGTCTGTCGGCAATCCAGCTTGCCAGGGCGCTCGGGGCTCCTTCCATCTACGCGGTCGACATAAACGGCAGGAAGCTCGATCTGGCGGAGAAGTACGGCGCCATCCCGGTCAACGCTGCAAGTTCGGATCCCATCGCGGAGATCAGAAGGTTGACGAAAGGTCGGGGAGTCGATGTTGCGCTGGAGTTGGTGGGACTGCCTCAGACCGCAAGGGAGGCGTTGCTATCACTTGCGATCTTCGGCCGCGCGGTCATGGTCGGACTCACAGACAAGTCATTCGAGATCAATCCTTACACCGAGGTCCTCGGCAAGGAAGCAGAGGTCATCGGCTCATCCGATCACCTGTTCTCTGAGCTGCCGCCGTTGCTCGAATTTGTGCGACAGGAAAAGCTGGATTTGGCAGGAATCGTGACGAATACTGTGCCGCTCGACGCCGACGCGATCAACCACGCGCTCGATGAGCTTGAACGGTACAGCGGCGGCGTACGGACGGTGATCATTCCCTAGCAAGTCGTGGCTGGCACACGTGCCAACACACGCCTTCACCCACTCAGGCTTCCTCCACGCTCAGCTATAGGCAAGGCGCGTCTTCTCATCCGCCAGCGTCGGAGCGACAATCTCCTTCCACTCTGCCGATTCCCACGTGCCCAGGTTCGTGTGCGTCTCATAGTAGCTTTGTGGTATCGGATGCGTCCCGATCACCGCTTCGAGTCCGAACTTCTCCTTCACAAACTGTCGAAACTCAAAAAGATACGGACAGGGTGGGTAACCGACCACGAGGCCGGTGGCAAAATGCACGACCTCAGCTCCGTTCTTCTTCATTTCTGCGGGAGCGTGCTCTACATTGCCTCCTGGACATCCGTCGCAGGTCGTGTAGCCGACAAGCTCCACCTTCCGATCCTTGTATCGGCTGAACGCGCCTTCCCGATTCCGTAGTGCCCTGAAACATTTCCCACCCGCGCAAGTGCGGTACCGATCGCAAATGATGATTCCGATCTTGATTGGTTCTTCCATATCCTTCCTCCCAATTGATTGTCGTCCTGTCGAGTGCTAACACTGTATGATGTGAAGAATTCCTCACTGAGGCAACAGTCAGTCGGGCCGCCCGCCGTTTTCTCAGCCTGGCCCATGCACTCCGAATAGTCCGAGCTCAACCTTTGTCCTCAAACTCCGAAAGCATAAAGTGCCAACGCGAGGATCAACCCCAGGACAAGATTGAAGGCCTTGATGAGAATCGAGTCCCTCACAGAGTAGGAGAGCATCGGGAGCAAACCGTGACCGTCCTGTACGAAGGAGCTCGCGAACAGAACCGAAAAGGGTATCAGATTGCTCGCATAGAGCGTCACGAAGATGAGATGCGGACCGGACTCCGGAATCAGTCCCACCAGCGCCCCAAGGAACAGAAGCGCCAGGGTGTACTCGCTCGCCAGTTTCTCCAGCGGCCACTCGGTCAAGCCGAGTTTCACGAGCAGCAGGGTGCCGAGCGTCCACAGGAACGTGCGCCACAAGTGCCGGCGCACGATATGCCGCCACACATGCTCTTTGATATAGTGCGCAATCCCGGCTTCGCCCGGGTGCACGAGGGGGATTTCGCAATCCTGGCAGGTCGGAATCTTCCATTTCCGCACCACCCAATCAACGAGCAATCCCACCCCGATGCCAGCCACGAACAGGAGCGCAAAGAGGAGAAGAGCGGACTTGGGAAACATCGCCAGCATCACGAACGCCTCATCCCCGGAGACCGCCACCATCGAGCCTGCCAGCGCGCCGAACGTAATCATTCCGTGCATATACAGCGAGACGTTGGTAAACGCTCCCAGGCATCCGGGCGCCACGCCGAGCAAGGGTGCAACGACATACTGCCGCAGACGATGACCCTTGCGCAGCACCGCGCTGATTCTCCCCCTCGTCCATACGTTGATCAGATCAACGACGACCATCATCACGAATACCAGGATCGTGACTTGTATGGCCTCGCGAAACACGTCGATGAACACGAGGGTCATCTGATCCTTTCAAGTCCCACGCTACGAATGAGCGTGCTCTTTGTGGTGGAGACGTCTCGAATCATTACGCAAGCTTCCGGAAGCGACAGCGGTCACAACTTCATCAATGCTGTGGAGATCCGTCAGGAAAGTCGTGAATCCGTCTGAGGTCAAATGGGCATATGCGCCATCGCCCATCCCTCGAGCGATAACCACCTGACAATCACGGATCGGCGTCAGCATCATCTCGTGCTTCCCGCCGTGATGTTCGTGCGCCGCTCCATGTTCCTCGACCATCGCATGTGGAGCGGACTTCTCGCGTCGCTCTCGCTGAACGACTTCCCCGTTCTGGAATGTCAACACTTCATAATATCGCGCCCTCCCAAAGTGGGAGGAGACGGTCGTACCTTCGTCGGTGACAATTGCGACTTTTGCGTTTCGAATGTCCATATCGATCTCCTTATGTTCGATCTGTTGAGCCTGAGCCTCCACGCCCTGCAAGGGATGGGTGCAATGACGGCAGACAACGCGGGTGCGAAGCCTCGGGAGCAGAGGCTGGCTGTGCCGACACCGCGGGCACCACAGCTTTCCCTTCCGGACATACCGGAATGCACCACCGGCGATCTCCAGTTCGTACCCTTGTGTGAGCGCTTCGCCGACCGTATGCCGAGCTGATTCGATGATCCTTCCAAAGGTCGCGCGCGAGATCTTCATCCGGCGGGCGGCTTCCTCCTGCGAGAGGCGCTCGAAGTCCGCGAGCCGCAGCGCCTCGAACTCATCAAGACCGAGCGTGACTGTGAGAACTTCTTCCTCGTCGGAGCGTTCGGGGACGAACCGCGTTACAGCGGGTGCCGACTCGAGCAAACGGAACTGCTTTGGGCGCGGCATGTTGGTCCTGGGTTAGTTATGAGCATATGCTCATAATAAACCTAAGCAACAGACTGGTGAATGTCAAGCCCACGCCACCTGCCGAACCCTCGAGGTCGAACGCGGGACTCCCGATGGATGAAAGTCTGAGAGATCCCTGAAGGCAATGGAAAACCAGCGAGACGATCCCCGTTTCAGGAAGATCCCCTGCACAGATGATCTCAGGAAGGGATAGCAGGATGAAGATTGCCGGTTGACCTGCAGGCAGATCTGGTGGCTCTCCGGCCGGTCATTCCCTACGGCTGCCTAGGTATGAAACACCGGTGCACCGCCGCTTCCTCATTTCTGACGACGGTGCACCAGTTGGAAAACACTGAGGGGCGTTGAAACTGCCGCCAGAGTCTAACAACCCGTCGCCGTACGACTCCGAGCGGCTTGTGGAGAAACTACGGAGTTTGCCCCCTGCGCTCGAGGATCCCCGCCACAACCGTCTGCAGCTCCTGAGCTCCGAGAGGTTTTCGGAGAAAGAACGTGGCACCCGCCCCGAGCGCGCGAGTTTCCAGGTCTGGATCGGGTACGCCACTTACGACCAGGACAGGCGTCCTGGGATTGTGCTGTTTTGACTGTCGCGTGACTTCAACCCCGTCGATCCCCGGCAATCTCACGTCGGTCAGGACGAGATCAAAGTATCCCTGCCGGATCAACTTCAGAGCCTCTTCCCCCGTCTGGGCCGAAACGACCCTGTACTGTGCATTTGCCAGGACGTGCTGCATCGCATTTCGCACAGGAAGGTCGTCTTCCACCAGAAGGATGCGCACGAACGGTTGCACAGTTCGATAGCTCCCGGCGCCAGGACGTTGAGAAGATTGCAGGGTTTTCGCCGTGAAACGTTGAAATGTCATTTCCAAAATCCCCCACGTAGGTGTTTCTACACCTGTGAATTAGCGTCCACTTCTCTAAAGACTCAAAGTGCGTGCCGCCCAGGGTCTGTTGAGCGGCATCGACAGGTGAAAATTACCGGTGAAATTCGTTGCCACTACTGGCTTCCTGCGGTGCTGTCAAGGTCAAAATTTCCGACGTCCGGTGGTGCAACTGCGAGCGTTACAAGTTCTACAAACGACCAAAGTCGCACTCACACTTTTTCAATGGTGGGAGCTCTTGGAAATGGTGAACTGGGAGGAGCGAAAACGCAGTGGCACCGCTCGCTGAGGAGAGGGACGGCCCTCTTGGCTCAAGGCTTTCGGTTCGTGTCGAGTGGCTGGATGTTCCAGTTTGCGAGGGAGGTTTGGCTTCTTGGAGATGCAGTGCGGAATTCGAGAACCACTCAGTCGCAGCGAGATCAGCATTCAAGGGGCGCGGCAATGATTCAATCACTCTGCCGTCCTAGGCTAAGACGAGCACGCGGCTATGCTGAGCTTCGCCGGGCTACCTCACCTTGGATTGCTACCAACGACCTGCTTGAACCAGGTCTTGAACGATTCAATTCCCTCCCTGCTCGGAGATTCATGCCCCTTGTCCGGCTCGACGCGCAACTCGACATGTGCGCCAACCGACCGCAGCTTCGCCACGAGGTCGAGCGTGGCTGCGATTGGGACATTCATGTCTCTCTCACCGTGAAAAACAAAAATGGGGATGTTGCGGAACGGCTGGAGATTCCGTTCCTCCCTGAAATCCGGCGGATTGGCGCTGCCGGCATAGCGCGCGCCGAGATTGGGTGCACCGCTGAAAACAGCCGCCGCTCTGAACTTCCACGGAGTCTCGTAGAACGTCCGATACACGCCGTAGCCCCCCATCGAGAAACCGGAGAGAACGACGCGTGAGGTGTCGATGGGATATGCTTGCTCCACGGCTGCAATTGCCTCTGCGATGTCATCCTGTGCGTGATCGCGGCTGTATCCATTGGAGGGGCCTCGACCGCACGGACCCAGTGCGATGCAACCATCCGGTATGAGGGACCGTGCGCCCTGAATATTCGTCTCGTCCGAAGCGCTCCCGTGAAGGTACACGAAGAGAGGGTACCTCTTCGTTCTGCTGAATCCCTCCGGCACGAATACCACGTAGGGCTGGAGAGTACTGTCGACCCTCGACCGATAGGCCTTGCGAACAAAGCCGGTCTGGACCGCAAAGGGGTCGATCCCTCGTTCAGCCGAGTTCAGCAGTCTCATCAGGCTGGCCAGCCTCGACCGTTCTGAGACGCAGGTCTCGTACGATCTCAACGCCTTCAGTTTTCCGTCGAGCTCTTGAATGAGGAACTGAACCGTGCTGGTGGTCTCGGCCGCAAGGGAGTTCCGGACTTTTTCCAGGCGTCGACTCAGCTCGGCTGGGTTGAACGCCGGCAACACCGTTAGCCCGCAGGCACCGCGCGATCCCCCATCTTGAGAACTCCACCTGACGGTGTATCCCCCTTCCACGAGCCGTGCGGTTCCAACGGCGAATTCCTTCTTGCCTACGCCGGCAGTGCAGGTATAGTCTATACGACGGAAGTCGATCGTTCGCCCCTCCCCCGACTGGATACGGACGAGCAGATTTTCGGTGACTGGTTTGTCGGACACGGTTACGGCATAGGCCCGGAGCGAATCTCCTTCCGTCAGATGGCCGTTCAGGAAACTGACGAACGTCTGCGGCTTCCCGACACCCGTCGGTTTCTGAAACTTGAGGGTCGCGGAGAGTCGCCTTTTGAACTCCCCGCCGACCGCATCATCATTGACGACGCCGAAGTGCATCTTCCCTTCCGGTTCGACAGCTTTGGTGAAGGTCAGATTGAATCCGATGCCCTCCGAGAGCCAGGGATGATAGGGTCGAACGTCGTCCCACGGCAAGAGGAGTTCGAAACTTATCTTCCCGCCTCCTTCGTGGAACTCCATCTTCGCATCGTCGCTCGTTGGAACGAACAACTTGTCGACATTGTAGTTCCAGAAGATGCGTCGCGTCCATTCAAGCTCCGGCCTCTTGACGGCCGAACACGCCAGCTCGTAGAACTCATCTGTCGCTTCATGGTTCGGTCGGGCCCTCGCGAGGAGCATCACGAAGCCATCGCCGTTCTGATAGGCGCGATCCCGGAAGACAAGTCGATCGGCCGCTGCTTCGAGGTAGAGATAGAAGAACCCCGTGCCGTACGCCAGCCGGTAGCTGACAGAGGGCGCGGAGTCTCCTTTCTGCTTGTAGATTTTCGTGAAGTGCCGGGCGGGGAGGAACTCCAAACATCTGTCCAGGACTCCGTCGATTACCGGCGTTTCGGAGAGAAAGTTCACTTCCGGCTCGAGGATCTTTGGCGTTTCACCCAGCGTGACAACTTCCCGCGTCTGGGCGGTACAGAAGGAGGAAACCAGCCATGCCAGAGTGATGTACGCGGCCGTTCCATTCCATCTCATAGCAGCCACTCCAGGATATTTGTTGTGACCTGCCGAACGGTAAGAAGAGAAATCGACGACTCGCAAGCCATCGCTACCGTGGCTTACGAACTTTTGAATCTGAAGTTGCTACGATTTCCGTTCGATTCTCTCGAGATGTGGGGCGGGAGGGGGAGGTGGATTCGATACACTTACCATCCCGACGGAGTGCAACCCCTCAAGCGGAGGATAAGAAAGACGACCGCTGAGGCAAGTGCCAGAAGAAAGAGAAGCCCACTTGCCTGCATCTTACCTTCGTGTCCGATCCTGCGCATTGATTTCCCCCTAGGTTGTATGAAAGCAGGTCGAAAGCTCGTCCTCTGCCGACGCGGAGAGGCGAGTCTTCTCCTTCGTGACCTTGATAACGCTCTCGCACTCGCTACACAAGTAGATGAATTGAACAAAATGGAACGACCGGTACTCGACAACCCACGCCCACTTGATGTGCTTCGAGCATTGAGCGCACACGACCTTTGTTTTAGCTTTCCCCACGAAAGAAACCATGATGGACCTTACTATCCTCAGAGGCTTGTTCGTATGGGTCCGGCCCGGGACCAGCGAATCACCGACGCCATTCTCCCCTAAGTTTGACGAATTGTGGAATGAAAGGACACCCGGAATCGACGAGTGGCGACGACGATCGGTGAGAGGCTCAGGACGCAGACAGGAATGGTGCGAGGCAGCTCAGGTCCTTTCGCATGCCGCGCAGCGAGTTTCAGGACAAGAGAACCACTCGTCACGATTTTTCGACCTTTCATCCCTCTTTTCCTACCGCTCGTCGAAATCTCAGCAACACGGGCGATTTCGCCACGTAGAGATAGGTGAAGGGCGTCTGACATCCAGACGCCTGAGCCACCAGGAGTGAACAACTTATTCGGAGGGCGTGATGAAAACCGGAACCAAGATTCTCGGCGTGATTGCGATGGCAGTCGTCCTGGCGTGGCCGGCCAAGGGCTCAGATATCAAGCAGCAAATCGGCGAAGCTCGCTATCAGAAGGCAGTGGCCAACCTCTTGGTGGCGATCAAGTCCGACAACTGCGGACTCCGCACCAGCGCAGCGTATTTGCTGGGCGAATTCCAGGCCAAGGAGGCTGTGATCCCATTGATGGCGACTCTGCACGATGGGAAGGAAGAGTGCAACCGCATCGCGGCTGCCTGGGCTCTCTGCAAGATCGGTGATGCCCGAGGCGTCTTCGCCGTCAAGCAGGCGGTCCGATTCGACGAGAGCAAGAAGGTACAACGGCTCTGTGCCTGGTACTACAACGTGTATGTCGATGCAAACACGTTCACATTCGTTCCATCTGTCTCCCCCATGGAGGAGCTTTCGTCAAAGTAAGCTTCGCGATCTCTTGGGCGAAAGCGATCATTCTTGAAGAGAGCGGGTGAAGTCCAAAGACCTCACCCGCTGTTTTTTTACGTCCACCCCCCCCCGGGGAACCTCGGAGGCGCACCAGGCCCTCGCGTCTGCGCCGCAACGCAGCCACCGCTGAAAAGCATGTCCTGCCGATCCTCGTCATTTCCGCTAGAATGATCTGAAATACAGCGGGTGCCGCTCAACCGTGCAAACATCCGCTCGTCGAGGCCTGATGCCGCCTGCATAACCACTCTTCACTCTTTGTCCAAAATCCCGCATATTGCAGACGAAATGGAAGATAGCGGCCGGATGTTGCCGGCCGAAAGTCACTCGGCGAAATCCATCTGCATATGAACCTTACTGTTCCTCGGCTCCGCTCTCTCTCCTTCTGGCACTACCAGATCGCGGGCTGGCTTATCCTCTGGGTAGCCGATCTCATACTGATGGTTCTCCGATCGCTGCCGAGTCGAGAGTTCGCGGTTGAGGGGCTCGAAGCACCGCTTGCCTTCGCGCTCTCGCTGCTCCTGCGACAGATCTACAAGCGGGCCAGCTACAGAAATTTTCCCATCCTGGCAATGATCGGCTACATTGGGCTCTGGTCGTTGGTGTTCACGGTCATCTGGTATGCGGGGATTGCGGCGATATGGTATTTGACGCTCGGCCCCTCGTATTCCCTTCCCATGCTGAACTATCGCGCTGCGATCCAGTGGATCAACTACCTGGTGCCGATCTGGTTAGGGTGGAGCTCGCTGTATTTTGGGATCAAGTACTGGAGGGATTGGGCGGATGAAAAGGACCGGGCACGGAAAGCGGTGGCGCTCGTTCAACGCGCCCGACTGCAAATGCTGCGCTATCAGTTGAACCCGCACTTCCTCTTCAACGCTCTGAATTCGGTGCGCGCGCTGATCCAGGAGGACAAGAAACACGCGAAAGAGATGATCACGGAGCTTTCCGAGTTCCTCCGGTATTCGCTCATCCACCGGGACCACACCGAGGTGCCGCTGCGGGAAGAACTGGACGCCATTCGCCATTATCTCTCCATCGAGAAGAAACGCTTCGAAGACAAGCTGCAAGTGACGTTCACGATCGATCCTGAAGCAGAGGAATATCCGATCTTGAGCTTTCTGATTCACCCGCTCGTGGAGAACGCCGTCAAGTACGGTATGAAGACGAGCACGATGCCGCTGAGGCTCCACATCGAAGCGGCGCTCCAGAGTGGGGACCTCCGGGTCGTCGTGACCAACTCCGGCTCCTGGCTTCCCCCTCCCGAGGGCAGCAAAGAAAATCCTGAGGGAACAGGCACCGGGCTGACGAATGTCCGGTCTCGATTGGAGAATGCGTACCCGGGCCGGCATCGTTTCGCCGTGGAACAGAACGACGGTCGCGTCGGCGTAAGGATCGAGATCTATAAGGAACCGGGGGCATAAATCCATGAGAATTCACGTGCGCCGTCTGAGAGATTGGACCTTCTGGCACTATCAGGCCGTGGGATGGCCGATCTTTGCCCTCGCGCACATCGCAGTGAACACCGCCGCGTATGGTTTCAGCTGGACGGCCGTCACCAACCTCTTGCTTCAGGTCTTTGCCGGATTCCTTCTGTCGCTTGTCCTGCGGGAATATTTTCGAAGGGTGCCCTACCATCAGGTCTCCCTCCCCTCCATCGTCGTGCGCATCATCCTGGGCGCCCTTGCGATGACCACAGTCTGGTATGGCGCACTCATCCTCATACAGATCGCGTACTTCGGCCCGGCGATTGCAGCTACCTATTTCCAGATCGAACGAGCGCTCCGGGTGATCGTGCTCATCTATCCCGAGAAGCTGGTGTGGGGCTCGCTCTACTTCGGCATCAAATTCTGGCGGGATTGGGCCAACGAACGGGAGCGCGCAGAGAAGGCAGAAGAGGAGGTCCAGCAAACGCAGCTGCAAACGCTGCGATACCAGCTCAATCCGCACTTTCTTTTCAATGCGCTCAATTCTCTGCGCGCGTTAATCGACGAGGACTCCCAGCAAGCGCGGAAGATGATCACGGAGCTGTCCGAGTTTCTCCGTTACTCGCTCGTGAGCAGAAGTCGCCCCGATGTGCTCCTTCGGGATGAGGTCCAGGCTGTCCGCCACTATCTTTCGATCGAGAAGCAACGGTACGAAGAAAAGCTCAAGGTCGCGTTCGACGTTCAGCCGGAAACCGAGGAGTATCCCATGCTGAGCTTTCTCATCCATCCGCTCGTCGAGAACGCCGTCAAGTACGGGATGCAGACAAGTCCGATGCCGCTCCGAATCTGGATCGAGGCCCGCCTCCACGAAGGATCGCTTCGGATTGCCGTCAGGAACACCGGCCGATGGCTCCCACGACCCCCGAACAACCATGCGGCGCCTGGACGCACGGAGTCCGGCCTGGAGAACGTCCGGGCGCGGCTGGACCACGCGTTCCCACAGCAGTACGCGCTGGAGACCTTTGAACGCGACGGGCGCGTCAACGTGGTTCTTGACATTCACTACGATCACGAGTTGGTCTATGAAGAAAAAGTCACGAGCGATTATCGTTGACGACGAGCGACTTGCCCGCAAAGACATGAACTCGCTCCTCGCGGAGTTCAAGAACATCGAGGTCGTGGGCGAAGCGGACAGCGTACCTGCCGCAGCCAAGCTGATCAAGGAGAAGGAGCCCGACATTGTATTCCTGGACATCCAGATGCCGGGCGAGTCGGGATTCGATCTCCTCGAGAAGACCGACGTACGGGCGAAGGTCATCTTCGTGACGGCCTTCGACGAGCACGCCATCCGGGCATTCGAGGTCGACGCCGTCGACTACCTCATGAAGCCCGTGAGCCCGGAGAGGCTCCGGAAGGCGATCGAAAAAGTGGAAAAGGAGGACGTCCAGCGTGTCGGCTTGAAGCGACCGCTCACCTTTGACGATACGATGTTCCTCACCATCAACACCAGTCTCAAGTTCATCAAGGTGAGCTCGATCCTTTGCGTCGAAGCTGCGGGCGACTACTCTCAAATGATCACCTGCGAGGGGAAGAAGGGGATCGTCCAGAAATCGATGGCCGAATGGGAGGAGCGGCTCCCCGAGAACCATTTCTGTCGCATCCATCGGTCCACCATCATCAACCTCGAGCACGTCATTCGAATCGAGGAGTGGTTCAACAGCGCGTACCACGTTTACCTCAAAGGTCTCGAGATGCCCCTCGTCATGAGCCGGCGGTTCGCGGCACGGTTGAAGGAAAGAATGGGGTAACACGAGAGAGATGTCCGACTTCTATCTGCTCCACACGGCGTTAGAAGTCGGACATCTACCTTAGACCTCCCCCGGCCTGCGACGAGCCCGGTCCAATCTTCTATCCCCCCACCCCCTGAGAGTAACCAACGATCAGATCTTCTGTATCTCCGCACATCGATCGTGACGAAATGTCTACGATTTCAGCGGAATATTTGCTATAATCGCCTGTCCTGTCACCAGAGATTTTCTCACTCAGGATCTTAGGATCATGGCCCCGATCGTTCTCAAGCTGGACATGATACAGACCCTCGCGCTCGCCGCGGTGGTGCTGTTTGCAGGTTACGCGATCCGCCGCCGCGTCGCGGTTCTCGACCGGTACAATATCCCTGCCCCGGTCGTCGGTGGATTTCTCTTCGCCGGAGCCGCCCTTGGTCTGCGGCTCGCGGGCTGGGTCGTCTTCGAGTTTGACACCGTCCTGCAGCCGCCGCTCATGATCGCCTTTTTCACAACCATCGGATTGGGCGCCAACCTGAAACTGTTGAAGGTCGGCGGCCCGCAGGTGCTCCTCTTCTGGGGCCTCGCGACGGCGATAGTGGTTCTTCAGAATGGAGTAGGAGTCCTTCTCACAAAAGCACTGGGCGTCCACCCGTTCCTCGGATTGATCGCCGGATCGATAACGATGACCGGCGGCCACGGAACCGGCGCGGCGTTCGGCAAACTGCTGGAAGATCAGTACGCGTTCGCGGGAGGACTGACGCTCGCAATGGCGGCCGCTACGTTCGGGCTCGTGAGCGGCGGTCTCATCGGCGGGCCGGTGTCGACGGCACTGATCAAACGCTGGAATCCCAAACATCAGACGGAGAGCTTCCCCGCACGTGGGTCCGCCGCTGTCAAAGAGTACGAGTCGCTCGACCGGGAGATCGACAAGGAACCGGCCGGCGCAGCGCCGACGGCCTTCCGCCTGCTCAAGGTCATTACGATCATCCTCGTGGCGATGTGGATCGGTTCCCTGCTGAGCGGCTGGATGGGAAGCTATTTCACGCTGCCCGCTTACATCGGCGCAATGATCGTCGCGGCGGTCATCTGCAACGGCGCAGAACTCGCGAAATTCAAGATCGAGCAGCGGGTCGTCGACGACCTCGGCACGGTGTCCCTCTCGCTCTTTCTCTCCATGGCACTCATGTCCCTCAAGCTCTGGGAATTGCTCGATCTAGCAATTCCGCTGCTGGTTATCCTCTTCTTCCAAGTTGCTATGATGGCAGCATTTGCATACTTCGTGGTGTTCCGAGCGATGGGGCGCGATTATGACGCGGCGGTGCTGGCGGGAGGTCATTGCGGGTTCGGACTCGGGGCGACGCCGAACGCCGTCGCAAACATGGAGGCCATCACGGAGCGCTTTGGTCCGGCGCCGCGCGCGTTCCTCGTGCTCCCGATGGTAGGGGCCTTTTTCATCGACTTCACGAACGCGCTCATCATTACAGGCTTCATAAACCTATTTGCCTGACAACTCAGCGACATCGGAGACGACGGTCGCGGACACATTGGCCCGTTCAATTTGTCGACAGAGATCAGTTTCCGGAATGGAAGGAAGATTAAGATGAAGCCCATGTCCTTTGTTCACCGCGTGCTGGTCCTCATCATCTCGCTCGTTGTCACATTCTTGACGGCGTGGTCGCAGTCGGATTCGGTTGGAACCAGCACAGCGGCAGACACGACTGCCCGTCTTCAGCCGCGGGGAATTCCAGTCGTGTTTGCGGGCGACACGGTCTTTTACGTGTACTCGCCGCTCGGCGAGTTCAAGGCTGATGAACGAGCCGAGCATGTCGCTGGACAGCTGCGATTCCTAGCGCGCAACGATTGGCCACTCGACTCGTTCCGGCTTGTCGAGAACAACGGTGTCACGGACGCGCTCCTCGATACTCTTCGCGTGTTCTCCGTAACATCCGACGACGCTGCCGCCCTTCATCAGCTCAGAAGCCAAGTCGCAGGGGAGTATAAGAGCATCGCGCAGAAGGTGGTTCGCTCGAGACGAGCCGAGCTCTCGCTGAAGGATCTCCTCCGGCAGGGCGGCATTGTACTTCTCTTCCTGGCAGCGATGCTTGCAGCCTTCTGGGGGATGAGGCGCATCTTTCCATATCTGTACACGAAACTCGAAGGATGGGAGGGGAGGTACTTCCCCTCCATCAGTTTTCGCTCCCGGGTCATCCTACGTGCCTCGACCATTGCTTCGTTCCACATCGTCGTTCTCAAAGGTCTCCGCCTCACAATCACGCTGGCCCTTCTCTATTATTTCGTCCTTCATCTGCTTTCCGTGATCCCCTGGACGCGCTCCTGGGATCCAGGGCCGCTGCTGCGAGGCCTTCTGTATTCCACTCTCCTCACAGTCGTGACGGGAGCTCTTCTGCGAGGCGGACGTGCGTTCTTTCAATCACTCGGTACCAAGGTCGACGCCTGGAGGGGAACCCTTATCAAACCGGTGCGGCTGAAGACCGTCGAAATATTGTCCGAGGAGAGAATCGCAGAGTCCCTCAAGTGGGGTGCACAAATTCTCCAGCTCGCCGCTGCAGTGATGGTGATTTACCTCTACGTCACCATCATCTTCAGTTTCTTCGAGTTCAGCCAGACATGGGCAAAGACCCTCGTCGGGTACGTCGTGAGTCCGCTCCGGGACGTCGTCGTTGCGCTCGTGAGCTATCTTCCCAATGTCTTCTTCATTGTCGTGATCGCGTTCGTCACACGCTACGTTCTGAAGGTGATTCATCTCATCTTCGTCGAAATAGGCAAGGGAACGATAGGCCTTCCCGGGTTCTATCGGGAATGGTCCGAGCCGACGTACAAGATCGTCAGGTTCCTCGTCATCGCGTTTGCCGCGGTCGTCATCTTTCCTTATCTGCCGGGTTCGAGCTCGCCGGCATTCCAGGGGATCTCGGTCTTCCTCGGGGTTTTGTTCTCACTCGGTTCGACCTCGGCAATAGCGAATGTCGTGGCGGGGGTTGTCCTCACGTATATGCGTCCGTTCAAGATCGGGGATCGCGTGAAGATTGCCGACACTCTCGGAGACGTGATTGAGAAGACACTTCTCGTCACCCGCGTTCGTACCATCAAGAATGTCGACATAACAATCCCAAACGCTATGGTGCTCGGAAGTCACATCATCAACTTCAGCTCGGCGGCACAGGCTCGGGGACTCATTCTCCACTCCTCAGTCACAATCGGCTATGATGTACCCTGGCGAAAAGTCCATGAACTGCTCATCGCTGCCGCCAACGCAACCGAAAACATCCTGAAGGATCCAGCTCCCTTCGTTCTGCAAACGAGCCTGGACGACTCCTTCGTAAGCTACGAATTGAACGCCTACACGGACAAGCCGAACCTTATGGCGAGCATTTACTCTCAGCTGCATCAAAACATCCAGGACAAGTTCAACGAAGCTTGTGTGGAGATCCTGTCCCCTCGCTACTCGGCGATGCGTGACGGGAACAAGGCGGCGATTCCGGATGATTATCTCCCGAAGGGCTATGCTGCACCTTCGTTTCGCATTTTCCCGTTCGGCAACCCGCCGTCTGAGCCCGGCTCCAAACGTGAGTAATCTGATGTCTCAACGAGTTAACCTTCGCACTTCGCCAAGGGGGAAGCCGCCCTCTGGAATCCATCACCTGCCCTCGAGGGTCGCGGCAGCAACATTCATCATTCTGGGCATCTTCGGTTCCCCTGGCTTCCCCCAAGCAACGGTGGAACAGCCGGCACACCAGAAACTCCGGTCGGCCCCCCCGCTCAAACCGGTCCAACCGGTTGTCTTCTCCCACGGGGATCGAAGCAGAAAAGAGATAGCCCTGACGTTCGACGCCTGCTCTACCCGCGTGCCGAGCCATTATGATGAAAGCGTCACGAAAGTTCTCCTCGAGACAGGAACGCCAGCCACGATCTTCCTCGGTGGCAAATGGATGTTGGATGAGCCGGACCACACGAAGCTGCTCGCCTCCTCACCCCAGTTCGAGCTTGGCAATCACACTTTCCTCCACCCGCATCTGACGGAAGTGTCGGACGAGCGCATCAGGGAAGAGCTTCGACGGACACAGGACGCGATGTATAATCTAACGGGCAGGCAGCCGACGCTTTTTCGTCCCCCCTATGGAGAGTATAACGAGCGTGTGGTTCGCCTTGCAGCGGAGGTGGGCTTGACGACAGTGGAGTACGACTTGCCGTCAGGGGATCCGGATATTCACGCGACGAAGCAGAAGCTCATCGACTATGTGACGTGGAAGGCGCGGCCCGGATCGATCATCGTTATGCACATCAACGCGCGGGGTTGGCACACGGCAGAGGCACTTCCGGAGATCATCGAGAAGTTGCGCCAACGCGGCTTCACGTTTGTGACGGTCAGCCGGCTCCTGCGGGATTCCAGGCTCACGGGAAGTCGCAAGTGACTCGACTCATACGTCCGCCAGCGACACCCGACTGCAGCTTCAGTCGGGGCGCATCTGCCGGGCATCCAGCGGTTCCCCCCCAATGACGGAGAATACCCTGTTCCGGCCTGCCCGCTGCGCCTCGTAGAGAGCCTCCTTCACCTTTTTCAGCAGCACCTCGATCGAATCCCCACCCTGCGGGAACGCAGCCACACCGATGCTCACCGTCGTCTTGATTTCCCGATCGGTGAAGAGCGAGTCAGCGACCGATCGCCTGAGCTCCTCCGCGAAAGCATTCCCTTCCTCGAGCGTGGTGTTCGAGCGAAGCACGATGAACTCGTCGATCCCGTGCCTCCCCACGGAGTCGATCGCCCGGAGCCGGGACTTGACCGAACCGGCCAGCTCCTTCAGCATGCGTCTCGATGAATCGTAGCCGTACGTGAGCGCGATGTGCTTGAAGTTGTCTACATCGAGCATCAGCAACGCGAAGTTCTCGTTCAACGTCCGCGCCCGCTCGATGCTCGAATGGATTCGGTCGAGGAACGGCGCATATTTCTCAAGCTCGGTTTCGTGATCGACGCGGTCGAGACGGAGGTTTTCCTCGAAGAGCTGCGCTTTATACAGCGCCAGCCCGGCGAAATCGGCAAAAGCCTGGAGCAGGTGGAGGTCGTCTGCCGCGAAGGAGTGCTTCTCAACGCTGTCCACGTGGAGATATCCCAGCGTGTGATGGTCCGCGGAGATCTGGACGCAAACGGCCGAGCCGAACGGATTCTCCAGCTTCACATCCTCGGCCAGATGAGGATCGATCGTGCTCTCTTCAATGAGAATCGGCTTCCCCGTCCAAAGGAGCTTTCCGATTGCGCCCGTCGCCACCTTGCGGCGGAACTCCTTGGAAAACGTGTGCGAGAGTCCATGGCTGAGCGCAATGTTGAGATACTCGGTTTTCGGATCGACAACCACCACCGCGCACGTCTGGCACTTGTAGATGCGGACGATGCGATCAACAATCAGGTAGAGGACCTTCTCGTATTGGTTCGTCGACTTGAGGACGCTGAGAACCTCGGAGACGAAGGCGATGCATTCTTCAGGTTTGAGGTGGGTCATGGCACGCTCCTCTTCTCTGTCACCACGATGCCGGGTAAAGGGGGATTGCTCTGGGGTCGCGGTCGAAGAAAGGCCGGACAGATTGCGAAGGATTAGCTTGCACAGCCCCAGGGTTGAGTCCCTGAACTCTCGGTGTCAAAATCTATACCACGAGCCGGAGAGAATCCGGTAACGATTTATATTCAAATCCGAAGTCCGATCCGACTGTGGGTTGCCAATTATCGGAATCGGAAGGGGGACGAACCTTATCTCCCAAAATGTCGAATTGAATGAATCATTTGCTGCTATCGTCCCGCGACTTCTGCTCTACCGAGTCCTATGTCGCCTCTTCGAGTCGTTTGATGATCGTCTCATTCTGATGGTTGCAGATGTTCTTTCCTTCCGGCGTGAAGGCAAAGTCGATGCGGTTCTTGTAGAATTCTGCAATACGGGTCCGAACCATTTTCAACGTGCTGTTGAGCATCCGGTTTTGTTCTGTGAAGCCTTCCCCCAAGACTGCGACCGCCGAAGGCAGCCACCGATCCGGAAAGATCCCGGCGTCCCTGTTGCCCGCTCGATAGCGGTCGATCTCCGATTGCAGCAGCCGAAGTGCGGCGTCCTGCCCATCGTCTGTGCGGCAGGTGAGCTTCTTTGCCTTGAGCCATGCGAGCACTGCCTCCTTGTTCGGCACGATGAGCGCCACGGTGTACGGCGAGTGATCATTGTAAAGCATCACCTGCTCGATGAACGGAGAATGAGCCACGATCGTCTCCTCGATGCCCTCCGGACTGTATTTTTCACCGTCGGAGCTGATCAGCAAACTCTTCTCGCGCCCCAGAACAAAGAGAAATCCGTCCTCGTCGAGATAGCCAAGATCGCCGGTATGCAGCCATCCATCGCGCAGCGTCTCCTTGGTCGCGCGATCGTTCTTCCAGTATCCTGCCATCACGTTCTCCCCCTTCACAACGATCTCACCCTTCTGGCCTGTCGCGAGCGCGTTCCCATGCTCGTCGCAGATCTTGACCTGGAGATCCGGGAGGACCGGTCCGGAGGATCCAAACTTGTGTTTCGCGGGCGTATTGGCAGAGATCACCGGCGCCGCTTCGGTGAGACCGTACCCCTGGTACATCGGGGCGCCGATGGCGTTAAAGAACTGCTGCAGCTCGATGTCGAGGTAGGCCGCACCGCCGATGAAGTAGTCGAGCCGGCCGCCGAAGCTTGCACGAACTTTCCGAAAGATCAGGAGATCACAAAGGAGATAGAGAGGATGGGTCGGCTTGCCGAGGGCCTTGCCGCCATTCCAGCCGTCGCCGTAATGCGCGTACGCGATCTCGAGACCTCGCTTGAAGAGCCCCCAGATCAGCTTCCCTTTTTCCCGCACCCCCTTCTCGATGTTCTTCCGGAAATTCTTGGCGAGTGCCGGAACCGACAGGAGAAACGTCGGCCGCAC
>CAYZRX010000019.1:0-15268 GCA_964480945.1 uncultured Ignavibacteriaceae bacterium
AAAATATGTAATTGTTTATGCCCTTTGTGGCTTAGCGTCTTTGCGTGAGCATTTTTGAGATGGTTTCTAGTCGGCTGGTGGAGCTGCCGTTGATCTCGACGCCTTTCATTCGAGCACCTTCCTGATTCACATCCCGTCGGTGTCGGCACCGATCCGGGTGCGGTCGACACGCATCTCGCCACTGCTTAGAACGAACCGACTTGCCTGCCTGGCGTCCCCACGCCATGTTTCCGGCGCATGTCCACACCGCCTCTCTCGCTTCGACCTCCTGACCAGCCCTCTTACCTTGAATCTCAGCGGAATTTTCCGCATTTTCGGACTGGAAGTGCAACTTCTCATCTTTGGCTCAGCCGGCTAACGAACCGCCACACGACGGGCGGTGATTGCGAGGCTGAGCTTTCTGATTGCTGATCATCCGGAGTCCGAGGGTACATGCTGCTTATCTTCCCTTCCATAGAAATCAGACGTGGCGAATGCGTCCAACTGGTCCAAGGTGAACCGGGCTCCGAGCACATCTATTCCATTGACCCCGTTCAGATGGCAGTCATCTGGCGCGGTGAAAACGCCAAAACGCTCCACATCGTAGACGTCGACGGTGTAGAGAGCGGAACCGTCGTGAACCGCGATATCATTCAGAAGATTGTCCAGGCGGTCGAAATCCCGGTCCAAGTCGGCGGAGGGATTCGTGACTTCGAGAGCATCCAGTCGCTCTTTGAAGCCGGCGTCTATCGGGTGGTGCTTGGAACAGCGGCATTTCACAATAGGGATCTCATCGAACGGCTGATCAGGGAGTTCGGGGCTCGGAAGATCGCTATCGCAATCTTCGCCAAGGACGGAAAGATCTGTACCGAGGGAGGTGCCCGCCAGCATGATGTAGCCCCTCTCACATTCGCGTTGCAGATGAGGCAGCTCGGCGTCTCCCGCTTCGTCTACTCCGAAATCGGAAAGGATGGCGTGACAAAGGTCTTGAATTTCGAGGCTTTGAAAGAACTGGCGATCCGCACCGGGATCCGCATCACCGCCCAGGGCGGAATCACGGGGTACCAGGACCTGATCCGGCTCCAGGAGCTGGAGAAGTACGGTGTGGACTCGGTCATCATGGGCAAGGCACTGTATGAGAACAGGTTCCCCTGCCAGGGGCTTTGGAGATTGAATGAAAAGGAACTGACCGACCTGGGACCGACGAGAAGAGGATAGGGAGTGGTTAATTGGTGAGCGGTCAATTGGTGAGTGGCCAATTGGCAAAGAGTAATGAGTAGCTACAGTTTCGAAGATCTGGAGGTCTACAAAGCGGCAAGGGAATTCAGAAAGAAGATCTATGGTCTCGTCAAAAAGCTTCCTGCCGACGAAAAGCACAATCTTGCTGGTCAGATGAGACGTGCGGCAACTTCACTCACGAACAATATTGCTGAAGGACACGGACGATTTCATTACCAAGAAAACATTCAGTTTCTCCGACAGGCCAGAGGTTCGCTCGAGGAATTGCTGGATGATCTCAACATTTGCTTTGACGAGCAATACTTTCCGGAAGAAGAGCTCAAGTTGCTCAAGGACGAGGGATCTGATTTGCTCCATCGGATCAATGGCTACATAGCCTACTTGCGCAAGCGCAAGGAAGAGGATGGCCAACAAGAAGCACGCTGACGCTATCAACGAATTCACCAATTAACCAATTGACCATTAACCAATTAACGGATTCACAAGCGTGAAGCTGGTAGTCATCGGACATCTGGCGCGTGATATCTTCCACCTTGGCGGGAGCGACGGCGGGGAATCGGAGAGAACCGTCGAAAGTTACGGCGGCATCTTCAATTCCGTCGCGACGCTGGCAAACTTGCTGTCTCCCGGTGACAAGATCCACCCTGTTTTCGGCGTTGCCGAAAAAGAGTATGATTCCTGCCTGGAGCGCCTGCAGCGTTACGAGAACGTCGAGACGAAAGGGATCTTCAAGCTCAGAGGGCAGACGAACCAGGTTCACTATTTCAAGGGTCCTTCCGGCACCCGAAACGAATGCTCGAAGGATATTGCCCCCGCCATTCCCTTTTCACGAATCAAGCCGTTCCTGGACGTCGACGGCGTGCTGATCAACATGGCCTCCGGTTTTGACATCACTTTGGAAACGCTTGATGAGATCCGGATGCAGATCCGCGAGGAAAAGATCCCGATTCATTTTGATTTTCACATGCTCACGCGCGGTGTCGACCAAAATCATAATCGATTCCCCCGGCCTCTGACGGACTGGCGACGCTGGTGCTTCATGATCAGCTCCGTGCAGATGAGCGAGGAGGAGGCCGCCGGGCTGAGCGCCGAGCGCTATGATGAGCCGACCCTCATCAACCAGCTGATGCCGCTGATGGTCAACGCTTTGGTGATCACCAGGGGAGAGCGTGGAGCGACCCTCATCCGCCAGGAACACAAGAAGCTCTTTCGCCACGAGATCCCGGCTCCGGCAACGCTGACGCCGGTCGACACGACGGGATGCGGCGATGTCTTCGGAGCTGCGTTCCTTTCTGAGTACTTGATGAATCACGATTTTCTGAAGAGCGCGGGTTCCGCTGTCCGGGCCGCCACAATCAAATCCACATTTCTTGGCGCAGACGAGCTCGACACCTTGAGGGCACGGATCGCCACTCAACCGCTTCCTGCATCTTCGTAAGCCGGCCGATTGATCCCGGGAGTTCTGTATGATCATTATCAAGTTTGGCGGCACGTCGGTTGAAGATGCCAAGGCCATCTCGAACGCCGTTGAGATCATTTCACGGCAGAGAAGCCGTCAACCGGTCGTTGTAGTCTCCGCCATCGCAGGGGCGACGAACACGCTGGTGAGCGCTGCGCGGCTTGCTCTGGAGGGGGACCTCGGGAAAGCCACCGCGGAGCTGAATGCCCTTCTCGAGCGGCATGTTCTGATCCTGGAGAACGTCGTCGATGACCGCCCGACGGTCCAGCAGCTGATCCTTGAATTCCGCCGCAGATTCGACGAGATCAAGAACCTTTGCCAGGCCATTGCGGTCCTCGGCGAGCTCACTCCCCGCTCCCTCGATGCCATAGCCTCCGTCGGCGAGCGACTCTCATCGCTCATCATCGCCCGCGCGATGGCTGAACGGAAACTGCCCGCCGAGCTGGTGGACGCTCGCAGCTTCATGGTCACGGATGACCACTTCACCCGCGCGGCGCCCTTGGTGCGTCCTACTGGGGAGAAAGCTCGCACTCTCCTGCTTCCTCATGTCAATACAGGGAAGATCATCGTGACGCAGGGGTATATCGGGGCGACGGCGGCCGGCGTCACGACGACGCTCGGTCGAGGCGGATCTGACTTCTCTGCATCCATCATCGGCGCGGCGCTGGCAGCCGAGGAAATACAGATTTGGACGGACGTCGACGGTGTGATGACGGCGGACCCGCGGATCGCCCCAGCCGCCAAGAAGCTGAAGGTCATCTCATTCCGCGAAGCCTCCGAGCTTGCGTACTTCGGAGCGAAGGTCCTCCATCCGAGCACGATCCTGCCGGCCGTTGAGAAGAACATCCCGGTCATCGTGCTGAACTCCCGGCGCCCACATGCAACGGGGACCCGGATCGTTGCTGATCCGCCCAAATCGAACGCAGCAGTGAAATCGATCGCCTCCAAGGGAGGAATCACCGTCATCAACATTCAGTCCTCCAGGATGCTGATGGCGTATGGTTTCCTCTCGTCGATCTTCTCTATCTTCCAGAAGCATCAGACGGCCGTCGACCTGGTCAGCACGTCGGAGGTTGCCGTTTCCCTGACGATCGACAATCCCTCTCGGCTCGAGCAGATCGTTGCAGATCTGAAGGAGGTCGCCGAGGTCACTGCGCTGGACAAGAAAGCGATCGTCTGCGTCGTCGGCGAGCAGATGCGATCGACCTCCGGCGTCGCGGATCGCGTGTTCCGGGCGCTGAACGACATCAACGTGACGATGATCTCTCAGGGAGCTTCAGAAATCAACATGAGCCTCGTCATCGACGAAGCGGACGTCACTGAATCAGTGCGGCGCCTGCATCGGGAATTCTTTGAGCCCGTTCCCGAACTCGAGATCTTCGAGGCCATCGAGGAGTGATGGGCCGGTGAACCACTGATACTTACTTCGGAAGGACCGGAGGGAGAGGATCGAATGAGCACACAAGACCATCCCGTCAAGCTTGCATTGATCGGTTACGGCAAGATGGGGAAGGAAATTGAGCGCCTGGCACTTGAACGCGGGATGCAGATCACGGCGCGGGTCGACATCGAGTCCCCTTCCCTCCTCATCGACGGGGTAAAGAGCGCCGACGTGGCAATTCACTTCGCGATCCCCGCTACCGTCCTGAGCCAGGTTGAGCAACTCGTCGATCTCGGAAAAGACGTAGTCCTCGGAACCACCGGCTGGCAGAACGACAGGGCAAAGATCCAAGCGCACGTCGAGCGCAAAGGAATCGGACTGGTCCATGCCTCCAACTTCTCGCTCGGGATGAACATCGTCTACCATCTCTTCAGAGAGGCCGGCCTGCTCTTCGACCGCTTCGAGGAGTATGACGTGTCGGTTCACGAAGTCCACCACAAGGAGAAGCTCGACAGCCCGAGCGGCACGGCGCTGACCATCGCCAACATACTCCTGAGTGGCATCGGACGGAAAAAGGAAATCCTTGCAGGCTCTTCGGAGGGGAAGATCCGGCCCGAACAGCTCCAGGTGACGTCCACACGCACCGGCGCCGTCGTGGGGATCCACCGGGTGATGTTCGACTCGCCTGCGGACAATATTGAGGTCGTGCACACGGCGAAGAATCGGACGGGGTTCGCGCTCGGCGCGCTTCTCGCCGCGGAATGGATCAGGGGAAAAAAGGGATTCTTCACGATGGACGACGTTCTTGAAGATATCATCAAACAACAGGGTTAGGGTCAGACAGATGGCAAAGCATCGACAGTTCCAGGGGACCGGGACCGCACTTGTCACACCGTTCACGAAGGAGGGGTCGCTGGATGAGAAAGCGCTGCGTCGACTCGTCGACTTCGAGTTGAAGGGAGGCGTTGAGGCGCTGATCCCCGTCGGCACGACGGGCGAAAGTCCAACGCTGAGCCGCGACGAACAATATCGAGTTATCGACATCGTCCTCGAGCAGGTGAACGGGCGCGCCAAGGTCTTCGCGGGAACCGGGAGCAACAATACGGCCGACGCGATCGAAAAAACGAAGCACGCCGAGAAGGCAGGCGCCGACGCGGCGCTCGTGGTCGCGCCCTACTACAACAAGCCGACCCAGGAGGGGTATTTTCAACACTACCGTGCGGTCGCAGAGGCCGTCGATATCCCCCTGATTGTCTACAACGTCCCGGGCCGGACAGGCGGAAACATCGAGGCTGCGACGACGCTGCGGATGGCGGAGGAAATTCCAAACGTGATGGCAGTGAAAGAGGCCTCCGGCAACATCGCGCAGATCATGGAAGTTGCGCGGAACAAGCCGAAGGGCTTTTCGCTCCTCTCCGGCGACGACGCGCTCACGCTGCCGATGATGTCTCTGGGCGGCGACGGCTGCATCTCCGTCGTGGCGAACGAGGTGCCGAAAGAGTTCTCCACGATGGTCCGATTCTGTCTGAAAGGGAAATGGGAGAAAGCGCTCGATCTTCACGACAGACTCCTCCCATTGATGAATGCCAACTTCGTCGAGTCAAATCCCATCCCGGTGAAGGCAGCATTGGCGATGATGGGTATGATCGAAGAGATCTACCGCCTTCCTCTCGTCCCGCTGAGTGAAAAGAACCGGGACAATCTGAAAAAGATCCTTCGGGATTTGAAGCTGATCAAGTCATAGAGCGCTGTTCGAGGCATCAGAAAGTCAATTGCATCCGACGACGTGAAAACACTCAGAGAACAAATCGATCAATTCTTCGAGCAGGACGCGGGGACGCTGGATCGAAGCGCAGCCCTGCGGGCATTCAGCGAGCTGAAGTTCTTTCTGAACAGCGGTGAGATCCGGGCAGCCCAGCCCTCCGGGGCAAGCGGGAATGCCGCAGGTTGGATCGTGAACGACTGGGTGAAGAAAGGCATCCTGCTGGGATTTCGGCTCGGAGAGATCGCTGACGTTTCCATCAACGATCAGTTCCGGTTCTTCGACAAGAAGACATTTCCTCTGAAGCGGCTCTCGCTGGACCACCTCGTCCGGGTTGTCCCTGGAGGCTCGTCCATCCGCGACGGAGCCTACGTCGGGCAGAACGTTGTTGTCATGCCTCCGGCCTACATCAACGTCGGCGCCTACGTCGACGAGGGGACGATGGTCGATTCACACGCCCTGGTGGGCTCGTGCGCCCAGGTGGGGAAACGCGTTCACCTCAGCGCGGGGACGCAGATCGGCGGTGTGCTGGAGCCGATCGGTGCCTTGCCCGTGATCATCGAAGACGATGTGATGATCGGCGGAAACTGCGGCATCTACGAAGGAGCGATCGTGAAGCGCCGCGCCGTCATCGGCGCCGGCGTCGTTCTCACCGGCTCGACGCCCGTCTACGACCTTGTGAGATCGGAGATCTATCGACGCTCGGCCGGCCATCCGCTCGTCATCCCTGAGGGAGCAGTCGTTGTGCAGGGAAGCCGCCACATCGACGGTACGTTCGCGCAGCAGCACCATATTGCCCTGTACACCCCCGTCATCGTCAAGTATCGAGACGAGAAGACGGATGCCGGCACGGCACTCGAAGAAAGTCTGCGATGAAGCGCATCTTGATCTGCGGAGCGAACGGCCTTCTGGGGCAGCGGCTCACGCTGCTCCTCGGCTCACAAACGGAATACGAGGTGCTGAGCACATCACATCACCGTACATTTGTCTTCGACCATCAGCTCTTTGACTATACGCAGCTTGACATCACGAAGAAGAGCGACGTCAAGAGCCTGCTCTCAAGCTTCCATCCTACGGTGATCATCAACGCCGCGGGAGCGACGAACGTCGATTGGTGCGAGCTGCATCGCGAAGAGGCGTGGAAGGTCAATGTCGTGGGAGTCGAGAACCTTATCGAGGCCGCGCGGCGGGTCGGCGCGCGCCTCATCCATATCTCAACGGACTATGTTTTCGACGGCAAGCACGGACCGTACAGCGAGGAAGACACTCCGAACCCGCTGAGCTATTACGGCAAGTCGAAACTCGCCAGCGAGAACTCCCTCCGGATCGCAAACATCCCGTATACGATCTTCCGCACAATCGTTCTCTACGGGAACGGCATCGGCGTTAAGGACAATTTCCCGCTCTGGGTGATCAAGAGCCTGCGAGGACAAGCGACGATCAGCTGCGCCGAAGACCAGATCAGCAATCCGACGCACACGAACGATCTCGCCTATGCCGTCATCAAGGCCTATGAACTGAACCGGAACGGCGTGTACCACGTGTGCGGCAGCGAGCGCATCAGCCGGTACGATTTCGCCGTCAGGACCGCCGAGGTCTTCGGGCTCGACCCGACCTTGATTCAGAAGGTACGGTCTTCCGACCTTCACCAGGTTGCCCAGCGCCCTCTCGCGACCGGCTTCATCACGCTGAAAGCGGAAACGGAGCTCGGCTTGAAATCGATGGACACCAGCCAGGGCCTCACGCTGTTGAAGCGCGAGCTCCAGTCACCCGAAAGGAACTAAAGTGGATTCGCGGGGGGTTAGCGGACTCCAAAGAAGGCCGATCAGGGCCCGCTTCCTTTTTCCCTTCTGTCTGGTCGCTCTTCTTTGCCTGCTCTTCGGAGCGTCCGGGTGTTCATCCAGCAGGCCAGCAGCCGGTGCCAGGACGATCCGGGTGATGACGTACAATATCCATCACGGCGAGGGACTGGATGGAAAGGTCGATATCGAACGGATCGCGAAGCTGATCCTGGATTCCAAGGCCGATATCGCTGCCCTTCAAGAAGTGGACCGAGGAGTCGAGCGAACGAGGAAGATCGACATCATGACGGAGTTGTCCGATCGAACGGGGATGACGTATGCCTTCGGCCGGACCGCGGACTTCCAAGGCGGGCGGTACGGCAACGGCTTCCTGACGCGCTTCCCCATCTTTGAGGAACGCAACCTTCTCTATGCCGCCGACAGCTTGGAGGAACGACGGGGGTTGCTCCAGCTCGTCCTCGGTACGAGGGGTGAAGAGTTTGTCGTAATGAACACACAGCTCGATAACCGGAGTGATGATTCCGGGCGGGCCTCCTGCATTCGAGAGTTGAGAGCAGCTGCGCAGCGGTACGCACCCCGACCTATCATCGTGTGCGGGGATTTCAACGAAGCGCCCGAAGGCAGAGACATCATGATGCTGAAGGAGAGCTTCAGTGATGTCTGGGAGGTCGCTGGGAGCACCGCGGGCGCGACCTTTCCGGCCGATTCTCCTGCAACGCGCATCGACTATGTGTTCGTTTCGAAACCCTACGGGAAGAGCGATACGACATATCGGAGGGCACTGATGCCGATCTCGGCGCGGGTTCTCCCCTCGCGCGCATCCGATCATCTACCACTTCTCACGGAGTTTGAGTTCAGCACTGAGAAGTAGAAAGGACGAAACAGGGCTTTATGCTGGAACTTAGATTCATACGCGAAAACTTCGAACTCGTTCGAAAAGGAGCCGAGGCGAAAGGGCTCACGGTCAACCTCGGTGAGCTCCTCTCCCTCGATGAGAAACGCCGTAAGTTGATTCAAGAGGGGGACGCGCTCAAGGCAAAGCGGAACGAGGTCTCGGCCCAGATCGGAAAACTCAAAAAGGCGGGGGAAGACAGCACGCCCGCGATCGCCGAGATGGAGTCTGTGAAGGACCGCATCCAGGCAATCGACCGGGAGCTGCGGGAAATCGGAGGGAAACTCGACGAGCTGCTGCTCACCGTGCCCAACGTCCCTCATCCTTCCGTCCCCTACGGGCGTACTCCTGCGGACAACAAAGAGATTTTCCGCTGGGGCGAACTCCCGAAGGTCGATTTCCAGCTGAAGCCCCATTGGGAGCTCGCGGAGAAACTCTCCATCATTGATTTCGCGCGAGGGGCGAAGGTCACGGGCGGCGGCTTCCCGTTCTATGTAGGGAAAGGCGCGACGCTCGAGCGGGCGCTCATCAATTTCTTTCTGGAACAGGCGGGGCAGAGGGGATACAGAGAGATCTCCCCTCCCATCGTCGTCAACGAAGAGAGCGCCCGGGGTACCGGCCAGATCCCGGACAAGGAAGATCTCATGTACATCGTCGAGCGAGATCAGCTCTACATGATCCCTACCGCAGAGGTGCCCGTCACGAACTTTCACCGGGACGAGCTGCTGGCCGAGAAGGACCTGCCGATCCGCTACGCAGCGTACACGCCATGCTTTCGCCGGGAGGCGGGTTCGTACGGAAAAGACGTCCGCGGCCTGAACCGGATCCACCAGTTCGACAAGGTGGAGCTTGTGAAGTTCGTCCATCCCTCCGCTTCGTATGACGAGCTGGAATCGCTCCGGCAGGATGCGGAACATCTCCTGCAGCTTCTCGGACTTCCTTATCGGACGCTCCTGATGTGCACCGGCGATATGGGGTTCACCCAGACAAAGAAGTACGACCTGGAAGTTTGGGCGCCGGGGCAGGAAAAGTGGCTTGAGGTTTCGTCATGCAGCAATTTTGAGGCATTTCAGGCCAGGCGGATGAACCTTCGCTTTCGGCCTGCGAACGGATCGAAGCCGGAATTTGTTCATACTCTGAACGGGTCCGGGCTGGCGCTACCGAGAGTTGTGGCGGCATTGATCGAACACTACCAGACGCCCGAAGGGAAGGTTGTCATCCCCAAGGTTCTGCACGCCTACACCAAGTTTGAATTGATCGGCTGACGGATATCCGGCCATTTTTCATTTTGATTCTTGATCTGGCACATGAAGTCCCTTCTCCGCCTTCGACCGTATTTAATTCGTTACAAGAAGACGCTCTTCTTCGGAATCCTGACCGTCGTCGGGAGCAATCTCTTTACCGTCGTGCAGCCTTTGTTTCTGGGGCGGGCGATCGACGACCTGAAGGCGACCATGGACGCACACACCCTGGCTGCCGGCGACATCCTCCGTTGGGCCCTCCTGATTGTGGGCTTCTCGTTAATTGCAGGATTCTTTACGTTTCTGACGCGGCAGACCATCATCGTCGTGTCGCGGCACATCGAGTTTGACCTTCGCAACGATCTGCTCGCCCATCTCCAGAAGCTCTCGTACTCGTACTTTCAGAACACCCCGACCGGCGATCTGATGGCGCATGCCACGAACGACATCGGCGCGGTCCGGAACGTGCTCGGCCCGGGCATCATGTATCCCACCGATACGCTGATGACCTTCACCATGGTCCTCGCGCTGATGCTCGTGAAGGATTGGCAGCTGACCTTGCTCGCCCTTATCCCGCTGCCGCTCGTTTCGTTGATCGTGTACCGTCTTGGCAAGAGCATCCATCTTCGATCGATGGAGCGCCAGGCACAGTTCTCCGGACTCACGACGAAAGCTCAGGAGAATCTCTCCGGCATCCGGGTGATCAAGTCGTATGTACGCGAGCCGTACGAGATCAAGGAGTTCGGCAAACTCAGCTGGGACTACCTGAAGAAGAACCTTGTGCTAGCCCGCCTCCAATCGATCCTCTGGCCGCTGATGTTCACGCTCATCGGCCTCTCGATCGTCGTGACGCTCTACATCGGTGGAACGCAGGTGATGAACGGCCAGCTCTCGATCGGGTCGCTCTCCGCGTTCCTGGCCTACCTGGTGATGCTGATCTGGCCCGTCATCGCGTTCGGCTGGGTGATCAATCTGCTTCAGCAAGGTGCGGCATCGATGGCGCGTCTGTGCAAGATCTTCGACACCGAGCCGGAAATCAAAGACACGGAAGCGACGGATAGAACCATTCGCGACATCAAGGGAACCGTCGAGTTCCGCGAGGTGAACTTCACCCACAAGAGTGCGTCCCAGCCGACGCTCAGCAACATCAATCTTACGATTGAGCAGGGGATGACGGTCGCCGTTGTCGGCTACACAGGCTCAGGCAAAACGACGCTCGTCAACCAGATCCTCCGCCTCTATGATGTAACGAGCGGAGAGGTTTTGATCGACGGGCACGACATCAGGACCATACCGCTGGAGGTCCTGCGATCTCACATCGGGTACGTCCCGCAGGAGACCTTCCTGTTCTCCGACACGCTGACGGAGAACATCCGTTACGGTACGGATGACGGGACGCTCGAGCACGTGCGGGACGCGGCGGAAATCTCACAAATCGCTCAGGATGTGCTCGAGTTTCCGAAACAGTATGAAACCATGATCGGAGAGCGCGGCATCACGCTTTCGGGGGGTCAGAAGCAGCGAACCAGCATCGCTCGCGCCCTCATCCGGCAGCCGAGCATCCTCATCCTCGACGACTGCCTCTCCGCTGTCGACACGTATACGGAGGAGGAGATCCTCAGGCGTCTGCGGACGTACATGAAAGGGCGAACGAGCATCATCATCAGTCACAGAATTTCCACCGTCAAGGACGCCGATCTCATTGTCGTCATCGACAAGGGCCGGATTGTCGAGCGGGGGACTCACGAAGAACTGGTGGCGGCAGGCGGCATCTACGCCGACCTGAACGAAAAGCAGTTGTTGGAGCGGGAGCTGGAAGAGCTGTAGGAAGTGGCCCTGAAGGGCGACGTACCGGTCTACCCTCGTCCGGCGGGTCGGCGTTCACGCCGACTCCGCGAGAAGGTGTTTCATCGAAGAGATTTCGTGCGACCAAAACACCACAACATTGAGAATGCATTATACTTTATCACGACACATTGCGCAGAAGGTGTCAAACCGTTTAGAGGTGGAGCCGCTTGCGACGCTTTCATTACAGTCCTCGGACAGAAGCAAACAGTGCTTGGCTTCGGACTCTACGCATACGTCCTTATGCCCAACCACTACCATATGATTCTGCAGCTGCCTGAGGAAGTTACCATCTGGAAGTTGATGAACTACATCAATGGTGCTAGTTCGCGCGCAGTGAACGATGTCGTCAAGAAGAAATACTCGCATGTCTGGCAAGGCGGCTTTCACGACGTTGTCATTCGAACGGCTCAGGAGTTCGCTGTCAAAGTCAATTACGTCCACAACAATCCCGTTGCCTGGAAGCTTGTTCAAAAGCCTGAAGAGTACCCGTACTCAAGTTCACAATTCTATCTGAAGCACTTCGGGAGTCCGTCCCTGGTCACTCAGGGCTTTGATGATTTCGCGCTGATGGGAATGCTCAATTCGGTTCGAACGGTTCTAGATCGTCGCCCTGAAGGGCGACGCACCGTACGGTCAAAGTTCTTAACTTTTCATTGATTCATGCACGAAGAAGAAGTACTCGGCAAAGCTTATGATGCCCGCCTGATGCGGCGGCTGCTGAAGTACCTGCGCCCGTACCGCTGGTACGTCGCGCTGGGGATCTTCATGAGCATCGTCATCAGCGCCATGGAGGCGGTGCGCCCGTACTTCACGAAGATCGCGGTCGACGTCGACATCGCCCACAAAGACAAGATGGGACTGCTCTCGACGGTGCTGATCTTCCTGGCGGTGCTCGTGGCCCGCGGATTCATCCAGTATGCCAGTGCCTACCTGACGCAGTGGATCGGCCAGCGGACGATCTACGATCTTCGGATGCAGATCTTCCAACACCTGCAGCACCTCTCGCTGCAGTTCTACGACAAGAACCCGATCGGCCGGCTCATCACGCGCGTGACGAACGACGTTGAAGTCCTGAACGAGATGTTCTCCTCCGGCATCGTGATGGTGTTCAGCGACGTCTTCACGATCATCGGCATCTTCTACTTCATGTTCACGATGAGCTGGGAGCTGGCGCTGGTCTCGCTCAGCGTCTTGCCGCTGCTCTTCTACGGCACGTTCCTGTTCCGGAAGAAGGCTCGCGAGGCTTACCGGGAAGTCCGGCTCCAGATCGCCCGCATCAATGCCTTCATGCAGGAGCATATCACCGGCATGATGGTCGACCAGATCTTCAACCGAGAGAAGAAATCGTTCGACAGGTTCTCGCACATCAATGCCGCGCACCGCGACGCAAACATCAAATCCATCTTCTACTACGCGGTGTTCTACCCCGGCGTCGACCTGATCGGCGCGCTCTCCGTGGGTCTGATCATATGGTTCGCCGGCGGCAACATCCTGAACGGGGTCGTCACGCTGGGGACGGTGATGGCGTTCATTCAATTCAACGAGATGTTCTGGCGCCCTATTCGCGATCTCTCGGACAAGTACAACATCCTTCAGACCGCGATGGCCTCCTCCGAGCGAATCTTCCAGCTGCTGGACGACAACACCCTCCCTGCGGTTCCTCCGTCGGCACAACCGTTGGAGCACTTCAGAGGAGAGATCGAGTTCCGCAGCGTGTGGTTCGCCTACAACACGCCGTCGGACGGCGCGCACTCGCCGGAGTGGGTGCTGAAGAACATTTCCTTCCACGTCAACGAGGGGGAGACCGTGGCCCTCGTCGGTCACACAGGTGCCGGGAAGACCTCCATCATCAGCTTGCTGAGCCGATTCTATGAGATCCAGAAGGGAGAGATCCTGATCGACGGCGTGAACATCGAGACCATCCCACCGGAGGACGTGCGGAAGCATATCGCGGTGGTTCTGCAGGACGTCTTCCTGTTTTCCGGCGACATCAAAGGGAACATCAACCTCGGCAACGATGCGATCACGCTCGACCGCGTGAAGGCGGCAGCTCGCGTCGTCGGCGCCCACCGTTTTATCGAGCAGCTCCCCGCACAGTATGACGCCGAAGTGAAAGAGCGCGGCGCGACCCTCTCCGTGGGCCAGAAACAGCTTCTCTCGTTCGCGCGCGCGCTGGCGTTCAATCCCCGGATTCTCATTCTGGACGAAGCAACCTCAAGCGTCGATACGGAGACCGAGCTGCTCATCCAGGCCGCTATCAAGAAACTGCTGAAAGGCCGGACGTCGATCGTTATCGCACATCGCCTGTCGACAATTCAAAGTGCCGACAAGATCATCGTTCTGCATAAGGGGGAGATCCGTGAGATGGGGTCGCACCAGGAACTTCTCAGCCACGACGGCATCTACCGAAAGCTCTATCGGCTGCAGTACAAGGACCAAGAAATAAGCAGAGCGGTACCCCCAACTCCTTGAGATTTCAGGAATATCATTCAACGATCAATGTCACAACCCAAAGTCATCACCATTGAGCGGCACATCATCGAGGGTGAGCGGGCACACCCCGGCGCGACCGGCGACTTCTCCAGCCTCCTCCGCGACCTGACGCTGGCGTTCAAGGTCATCTGGCGCGAGGTCAGCAAAGCGGGACTCGTCAACATCCTGGGGACAATCGGCCGTGAGAACATTCACGGCGAGCAGGTGAAGAAGCTCGACGTCTTCTCGGACGAAACCATTTACAGGGCCATGGACCACGGAGGGCATCTGTGCGTCATGGCATCCGAGGAAAATGAGGATGTCCTGCTCATCCCGGAGCACTATCCCACGGGGAAATACGTGATGATCTATGATCCCCTCGACGGCTCGTCCAACATCGATGCCAACGTCACCATCGGGACGATCTTCTCCATCTACCGCAGGGTTACTCCCTCCGGGAACGGCTCTATGGAGGACTGTCTCCAGCCGGGCTATAAGCAGATCGCGGCGGGGTACGTCATCTACGGTTCGTCGACGATGCTGGTGTACACAACGGGTGACGGCGTCCACGGTTTTACGCTCGACCCGAGCATCGGTGAGTTCTTGCTCTCGCACGAGAACATACGGATTCCGAGACGAGGAACGATCTACAGCGTCAACGAGGGAAATTCCCACCGGTGGTCGGACGGGATGAAGAACTACGTCAAGTATCTTCAGGACGAGGACAAATCCACCGGCCGTCCGTACTCAAGTCGATATATCGGCTCCCTTGTCGGCGACGTCCACCGTACGCTTCTCTACGGCGGCATCTTCATGTATCCCGCCGACTCAAAGAATCCGCGCGGAAAGCTGCGTTTGATGTACGAGGGGAATCCTATGGCCTTTCTCATGGAGCAGGCAGGCGGGCGCGCGAGCAACGGTTCCCGACGCATCCTCGATGTCCACCCCGAAAAGCTTCACGAGCGCACCCCTCTCTTCCTCGGCAGTGAGGAAGATGTCGGCATCGCCCTGGAGTTCATTGAAGGAAGACGAGATCACTAGGGTCGTCCCACCATGAAAACCGATCAGCTCATCCATAAAGCGGCGTTCGTCGTGGTCGACGTCGAGACCACAGGGATGAGCCCCGTCGACGATCGGATCACCGAGGTTGCGATGATGAGAGTGGAGGACGGCACGCTCACCAAGGAGTTTTC
>CAYZRX010000019.1:15368-52682 GCA_964480945.1 uncultured Ignavibacteriaceae bacterium
CAGCTCCCGAGCAAATCGTTGGGACCCGTCGCGGAATTCCTCGATGTAAAGATCCCCGACCGCCATCGTGCATCCGGCGATGCCTACGCGACAGCCCTCATCCTGGTCAAATTCCTCTCCTACCTGAAAAAGCGGGAGGGGTTGAGAACCGTGAACGAGGTGCTGGACTTTCAGTATAGAGGGAAGAAGGCCGGCGTCCTGCAGCGGTCGGTTTGAGCACAGAAGAAGGACCTTCATCTAAGAAGTCGGACCTCTCGTTTAGCGAGCCCACTTCTTCAAAAACGCGAAGACCTTGTCCCTGTCGTGGTGATCGCCGGATTCGAGCAGGCCAGTGTCCTGCGAGTGGAGAAGCTTTCCGTTCTTTTCCAGAACGAAGAGGTGCGGGTAGCCGCTGATTTGGGGGTATTTGGAGAGGACCTTCTCGTTCTTGTTTTCCGGACTGAAATTGACTTTGACGACAATGTACTTCTTGTGGAGAAAGTCGGCAACGTCTTTGTTGTCCTCGAAGAATTTGTCGAGCTTGTGGCACCAGCTGCACCATTCCCCGCCGACATCAAGGAGGATGCGCTTGCCGGTTTTTTCGGCTAAAGCAACGGCATTCTGAATATCCTTCGCCGCGTCTCTCTTCGGATCAAATTTCTCCTTTTTCGAGGATTCTGCCTTCATCGCATCTTTCGACTGCGCCAGCACGACGCCTGATGCGAAACAGACGAGAAACGGCAGCGCGAGAAATCGAAGTTTCATTGTCATCCTCCCCTTTTTGCGCGTTCTTGATTCTACGGTGTGATGAATCTACATCTAACGCTCGCTACCGACTGCTCGGCATCGGCAGCACGACGAGGCTCGCATTCCCCTCCTTGTCGACCGCCTGAAGGCCGAAGAGAAACTCGTCCTTAATGGATCGATCCTAGTTTCTTACGACCTCGGGGTACTTGATTCCGGCCGCCGTATTGAAGACAAGGATAGAATCAGCGGCAGAGATCTTCCGGTCCTTCAGGAGATATCGCAAAGCTGCAAACGCCGCGGCGCCTTCCGGACAGATGAAAAGTCCCTCCCTGCGCGCAATGTCATGCACAGTGGTAACGATCTCCTCATCGCTCACCGCAACGGCAGCCCCACCGCTCTTGTAGATGGCATCAAGAATCAAATGATCGGCAAACGCCTTTGGAACGCGCAGTCCTGATGCAAGTGTAGCGGCGTTTTCCCAGAACTGAGAAACGCCCTTCTGCTCCTGATATGCCTTGACAATCGGCGCGCAGCCGCTGGACTGTGCCGAGACCATCTTCGGCCGTTTGCTGCCGATCCAGCCGAGCTGCTCCATCTCGTCAAACGCCTTCCACATGCCGATCAGACCTGTTCCCCCACCCGTAGGATAGACGATGACATCCGGAAGCTGCCAATCGAGCTGCTCCGCGAGTTCGTATCCCATCGTCTTTTTTCCCTCGAGCCGGTAAGGCTCTTTGAGCGTCGAGACGTCGAACCAGCCGGGGTTGGACTTCCGGCGTTCGCTCATCGCCTTCGCCGCGTCGCTGATGTTCCCTTTGACGAGCTCAACGTGCGCGCCGCACACAACGCACTCCTTGATGTTGATCTCAGGCGTATCCTCCGGAAGATAGATGTACGACTCCATCCCAGCCCGCGCTGCGTACGCCGCCAAAGCGCCCGCGGCATTTCCGGCGGACGGGATGCAAAGCGCCTTCACCCCCAACTCTTTGGCTTTGGAGATCGCCATGTCCAGGCCGCGCGCCTTGAAGGACCCCGTGGGAAGCTGTCCCTCATCTTTCATCCAAAGGTTCTTAAGACCGAGATCGTTCCCGAACTCCGGCAGCGGCGTGAGGGGTGTCATGCGTTCGCCGAGCGACACAACGTTCTCTCTCCGCTCGATAGGCAACAGAGCGGAATACTTCCAGAGCGAGGGCAGCGCATCTTTCAGGGAATCCCTCGCCAACGCTTTCTTCGCTGCTTGAAGATCGTACCGCGCCAGAAGAGATTTGCCACACGACCGGCAGACGGTTTGAAGCTCGTGCGGAGAATGGCGGTCGCCGCACACGCTGCATTCGAGATGAGTGAGAAATGTCAGAGGCATAAGGGTCTCCAGTCTGGGCGAAGGTTTTCGCCATTGTGATTACCCTGAAGAAGGAAACCTTCACGGTGTAGATGAACGAAACCTTCAAAAGGTAGAGTGTGAAAGTGGGAGAATCAAGGCCAAAAGCACGCGCTCACGCGATGGCATCAAATGTCGTCAGAGTTGATCTTCGTCGGCTTTTTCTCTAATTTGGCACACCATGACATTAGAGATGGACCCCCATTTACGTTCTGATTCGAGGAGAGTATGATCAATCGCCTGGTCCTTGTCGCCCTCATTTCCATCATCGCATGCGTCTCCGCCTCAGCGCTTCCAAGGTTCGCCAGCCGCACAGGCCTTGCCTGCTCGAGCTGTCACGTGAATCCGGATGGAGGAGGGATGCGAACCGCGTTCGGACTGAGCTACGGCCGGGATGACATAACCGATAAGACTTTGCAGGACCAGTATCGGCTCAGCGATTTCTCGACGCAAATTACCGATTTTCTCTCGTACGGCGTCGATTTTCGATTCCTGGCCTTCTACCAGAAGTATAAGAAGCAGAATGCACCGGACGTCTCCCAGAGTTCGTTCTTTCCGATGCAGGCAGATGTCTATTTCAACCTGGCTATCGCGAAGAGAATCAATTTGTTCGTGAACCCGGCGTTCGGTCCGTACAACCGCTACGAAGTGTTCGGAATCGCCAAAGTGCTCCCCTGGAATGGCTATGTCAAACTTGGGCGTTTCACGCCGCCGTACGGCCTTCGCTTTGACGACCACACGTCCTTCGTCCGGCAAGCGACTCCCTTCCGGTACAATTCCGGACAGCAGACAGGAATCGAGCTAGGGGTCAACCCTGGACCGCTCACTCTTTCGGGTGCGGTCACAAATGGGATCGCCGGGGATCTCGATTCAAAGCTCGCCAAAGCGGTCTTCGGAACGGCGGAAGCGCGCTTCAAACTCGACCCTGTCCATATGATGGTCGGAGTGACCTCCTATAACGATGTTTCGGTCACCGGAAAGCTCAATATGTTCGGTGGATTCGGAACACTCTCCCTTTTTCAACGGCTGACGGTAACGGGAGACGCCGAATGGATCAAAGGCAACTCGTCGTCGATGAGCATCGACGCCGATATGTTTGATCGAAACACTGCCGGTATCGACCTGAAGCAATTCGCGCTGATGGTGGAGGCGGATTACCCGTTGGTGCAGGGATTCGATTTGAAATTCATCTACGACTTCTTCGACCCGAATACGGACGTCAAGGCGGGCACAGCGACCCGCTACTCCTTCGGCTTCGAGTTCATGCCCTTCGCCGGCGTCGAAGTTCGCCCTCTGGTTCGATTTACGAAAGACACGACGTTTCCCAACCGGGACATCACCGACCTCCAAGCCATGTTCCACCTCTATCTGTAGCGGAATCCGTGAGGGCTGAGAAGAGCGGGAGGATGCCGGATGTTAAATCGGCGATTTGGGATCTGAGATGTGGGATGTGTGATGTGAGAAGTGAGACGGGAGACGGGAGACGTGAAACGGGAGACGGGAAATGTGAGATGTCTACAGCTCCTTCCGTTGTGATTCTTGCTTCCTCCTTCTGAATTCTGTATTCCTCTTCCCCCTTTTCCTTTTTCCTTTCTACCTTTTTGATTTTTAACTCTCTCCTACTGCACCTTCTCCACCTTGATCGAATTCGTGCTCCCTCTCGAGAGAAGCGGTATGCCCGCGGTGTAGACCACAAGGTCCCCCTTTTCAAGGTATCCCCGGCGCTGGAGCTCCTCATTGATGCGCTGAAATGCCGTGTCGGTGTCGACGACGTAATCAGGCATGATGATCCCGCGGACCCCCCAAATGAGATTGAGGCGACGCAGAATCTTATCCCGCCCGGTGACGGCAAGGATGCGAGACTTCGGCCGGTATTTCGCCGTGTTGATCGCAGTGGATCCTGAGTGCGTGATGACGATGATCGCCTTGGCCTCGATCTCTTTGGCGATGACGCATGCCGCCCGGCTGATCGCGTCGAACGTCTGCAGGTCGGCCGACTCCGGTTTCTTCGCAACGGCGAGATGATCCTCCAGCTGTTCCTCGGCTTTCCTGATGATCCGATCCATCGTCTGGACGGCCTCGATGGGGTACCGGCCGATCGACGTTTCCGCGCTGAGCATCACCGCATCAGCCCCGTCGAGGACCGCGTTCGCCACATCGTTGGCTTCAGCGCGCGTCGGCCGGGGGTTCTCGATCATCGATTCCAGCATCTGCGTTGCGATGATGACCGGCACCCCCACTTCGTTGCATTTCCGCACGATCATCTTCTGAATCACCGGAACATCCTCGGGCGGCAGTTCGACTCCCAAATCCCCACGGGCGACCATAATGACATCCGCCTCCTTGATGATGGAATCGATCGCTTCCACCGCCTCTCCTTTTTCGACCTTCGCTACGATCGGCACGCGCCTTCCCTTCGGCGCCTCTTTGATCAGGATCTCCCGAAGCTGCCTCACGTCATCGGCCGTCCGGACGAACGAAAGCGCGACGTAATCGACATCATTCGCCAGCCCGAACTTCAGATCGTCGACGTCCTTCTCGGTGAAGGAGGGGACGCTCACCTTCACGCCGGGGAGGTTCATCCCCTTTTTCTCCAGGAGGATTCCACCGTTCACAACCTTGCAGACGACGTCGCGCTCGGTTTTGGAAAGGACAGTAAACTTCATCTTCCCGTCGTCCACCAGGATGGTGTCGCCAATCTCCACATCCCTCGGCAGCATGTGATACGTCGTGGAGACTCGCTGGATGTTCCCCGCGACCTCATCGATCGTGAAGGTGAATGTTGCCTCTGCTTTCAGCTCGACGCTTTTGTCCGCGAGGAGGCCGGTCCGGATCTTCGGTCCCGAGAGATCCTGAAGCACCGTAATGTGCTCGCCTGTTTTGCGGCTCGCCTCCTTGACGTTTTGAATGGCCTTCAGATGGTCCTCGTGCGTACCGTGCGAGAAATTGAGCCGAACGACATCCATGCCCGCCTCGATGAGCTGGACGAGAACATCAACACTTTGCGAGGCGGGGCCGATCGTGCAAATGATCTTCGTATTTCCAAAACTTGTAAGCCGATTCATGATCCACCTTCAGGTTTTCTAGGGAGAGCTTGTACCAACATCGGCAGGATTTCGCCTGCCTTTCCGAGAATCGTCTCCTGCGCGTGGAAGGAGAGGTCTGTGCGTTCGGGATTGACTACAACGACGTAGGCGCCGTGTTCGAGCGCCAGATAGGGAATGGATGCCGCGGGATACACCACTGCCGAAGTCCCGACCGAGAGAAACACATCGCAGCGACTTGCAGCCGATTCGGCTTCGGCGAACGCCTCTGCAGGCAAAAGCTCCCCGAACCAGACGACATCCGGGCGGATGAGGCCACCGCACTTCTCGCACCGCGGCGCGGCCTTCAGCTCATCGAGCCTAAGCTCCGGCACGAACGTACCGCACTCGATACAATAGCTGCGCTCGATGTTGCCGTGCAGCTCGAACACCCTCTTGCTCCCCGCCCGTCTGTGAAGGTTATCGACATTCTGGGTAACGAGCGTGAAATCCTGGACTCTCTGCTCCAGCTCAGCCAGGGCGTAGTGCCCCGGGTTCGGCTTCACGTCATGGATCAGCTTCCGACGGTACGCGTACCATTCCCACACCAGATCGGGATTGCGGATGAACGCGTCGAAGCTGGCAAGCTCCTCCGGCCTGAATTTCTTCCACAGCCCATCCTCGCCGCGGAAGGTCGGCACGCCGCTCTCGGCCGAAATTCCAGCACCCGTGAGAACGCAGACCGAGCGGGCCTGACTCAGTCTCGCGACAAGTGACTCTGAGATATTCACTTCGCCGGCCTGAGGAGCAAGAGATCATGTTTGGACTGCTCAACCGCTTCCCGATCCATCGTCAACCGACGATAGCCGCCCATCAACCAGAGCTGAACCTGGTCGGCGTAGTGGCGCTGATACACCTGGCCCGACTGGCCGGGGGGAGTGACAGCGCGACCGTTGTTGACGTCGGCAAGATCGTAGATCTGCCGAGTGGACGGGCCGAGATAGTCCAGAAACGGAGCCTTGAGTCGATAATCGCCCTTCCAGATCGTCGAGTGCGATCCACCGACGGGAAACGGTCCGATGTTGAAGACGCGCCGGAGGAGATTGTTTCCGCCGAAGACATGCGGAAATTCCACCTGATGGATGCTCCCCCACTGCCACTCCTTCAATTCCCCGCCGTACGAAGTCCTCAGGTCGCCGATCGCGTCTCCGAGGCTCCGGCGAATGATGTCATTCATCGACTCGACTTGCGGCGTCCTCACGTCGTCAAACCAGACCGACGAGCCTTTCTTTATCAACTTTGTCGTCACGGACATCGGGATAGCTGCCAGCGTATCGTACATTGCGAGGAGGTCGGGCCCCATTTCGTCCTCGAAGGTATTCTGGATCATCCGGACGAAAAACGCCTGGAACAGCGACGTCGGCACGTCGTCCGCGCCCATCTCGTCATTCCAATTGCCGAAGTACTTCAGCGCGGTCTGGATGTCGGGATTGTCGATGTTCTGTCCTTCGTACGCCTTGAGGATGATCGGCACGATCTCGCGCGCTTGCGGCGAGAGGAGATCGAGCTGAAATCGTTGGAAATCCTCCACCGAGCATTTCGGCTGAGCCTGCAGGAGCTCGGTGATCCGGTCGATCCGCCACTCGGGCTCCCAGAGGTTGGAGAGGTAATAGGGATAAGAATCCGAAACGATCTTGTTGTTCGCCGTGGCGATGAACCCCTGGGGAGGATTCAGGAGATGCGGGTTCTCATCGAAGGGGACGAACCCTTTCCAGTCGTACGCATCGGTCCACCCCGGGAACGGAAGCGTCGGCGATTTGGTCCTGCGGAGAGGGATCTTTCCGCCGGTGCAGTATCCGATGTTGCCGTGGACATCGGCATAGACAAAGTTCTGCGCCGGGACGGCAAAGGTGCGCAGGCCGTCGAGGAATTCCTTCCAGTTGCCTGCACGGTTGATCAGGTAGAGCGCCCGCGCTTCGTCTGACATCTCGTACCCCACCCAGCTCATCGACAGCAGGTTCCTGGAAAACTGGGCCGCCGACTCCATGCGATTCACGATCGGACCCCGGTGCGTCCGGTAGACCGTCAGGAGAACCGGTGGAGCGTCCTTGACGAGAATGGTGTCGACCTCCTGCTCGATCGGTCGCCAGCCGTTGTTGAACCGGTAGCGAGTGGGATGTTCAAGTGAGTCCACCTGCTCAACGTAGAAGTCCTCGTCGTCGATCATAGCGCTGGTGATGCCCCACGCGATGTTCCGGTTCCGGCCGATGACGACGAAGGGAACTCCCGCGATGGAGGCGCCTTCGACATCGAGGTCGGGCGTGGAAACGTGCAGCTCGTACCACCTGCCCGGCGCGCTGAACATCAAGTGAGGATCATTTGCCAGGATGGGCTTGCCCGTCACAGACCGCGAGCCCGCGACGACCCACGCGTTGCTGCCCGACTCAACTCCGCTGCTGCCGATCAGTCTTCGGAAGGCCTGGTCGGCTTCCAGAAGCTCCTTGCCCAGATCGGCGACTTTCCTGCCGCGAAGCTCCTCCGGAACGATGAGGGGAGCTCCCTCGGGCCAGGTCGGAAAGATCTCGCTCGCCTTCGCCTGCCCGAATCGCTCAACAAGCTCGCCGAGCGTCAGATCGACCCACCGGGAGTAGTTGAGCTCCCAGGCCATCAGCCGGCTGATCATCACAGACTCGCTGACCGTCCAGGGCTCCGGCTCGATGTTCAACAGATCGAATTCGACGGGATACTGCCCTTTGTGCGTTTGGATGAAGGCAGAGACCCCATCCGCGTACGCATGCAGTGCCTCCCGCGTTTTCGCATCAGTCGCCTGCGACATCTTCTGCGCCTGTTTCCAGATGCCGAGCGTCCGGAACATCCTATCGACCTTCAGGGCGGGCTCACCCAGCACTTCAGCGAGCCGGCCTTGCCCTGCCCGGCGGAAGAGCTCCATCTGCCAGAGGCGGTCCTGCGCTTGCACGTATCCGACTGCAAAATAGGCATCGTAATCCGACTCGGCGTAGATGTGAGGAACGCCGTACTCATCGCGGTAGACCTGCACATCCGCTTGTAGCCCGGGAACATCGGCGGTACCGGATGTCGTCGGGAACGATTTGGTGATGAGATAGTAGAAGAAGACAAGGAGCGCCAGGGCAAGGAACGCGAGGGTCGCCAGGCTTCCGACAATGATCTTGAGACGAAGCGACATGAGGTTGCGGTCTGATTAGGTGGGCAAGAAAGAATCACGTCCAGGTAATCACTCAGTAGACACCAATGTAAAGAAAGTTGGGGGGTCTTGCAATAACTAACGAAACGGCTGGCCGTCTGTGCTCAGCGTGACCGGCTTTCTTCCGAAGACCGTCACCTCCTGAAGCTGGATCGGCTCCGGCTGCAGCGAGATGCGAAGCTCTATGTCCTTTGCCTGTTCAGAAAACACGTCTCGTGTCACCTTGCGATAGGCGATGTGACTGAACACCACCACGTAGTGGACATCGGTCGTCAGAGCCAGCCGGAAGGAGCCCGTCGAGTCCGTCGAGGCGCCGATCTTCTCACCACGGACGAGGACGTCGACGTGCGGGACAGGCTTCTGCGTCTCACTGTCAGTCACTTCTCCTTTCAGGATGAACCGCTCCTGGCCAAACAAACTGGCAACCAGGAGAAGGTTCACAAGCACCAGACGCTTGAAATGAGGTACTGCGTGCAGATATATGCTCATTGATTCATCGTTCCGAACGAGGCTGAAACTCCAACGGCAAATACTTCGCCAGTCCGTCCTTCGCCCAATCACCCGTAACCTTCACGGCGAGCTGATCAAGAACCTGACCTCGAGAATCAACCAGAACCGAGCCCTTCGGCAATTCAAGCGTAGAAACCTCAGGTCGCCATCCGCCCATTCCAGCAGCGTGGCCCGGCACAAATCCTACCTCGACCCGCGTTTGGTCGTTCATAACAACAAGGGGACCCTTGAACCGGATCAGCCATCGACCCGCCGTCGGCCCCTCTGCTATGTCTTTCCCCCTTGCCTTATAGAGCCACGTATTTCTCAGCATCTGTCTCGGTGTTGCACCGTTCATCATCTCAAATCCGTTTTCCTCCAACTCCCCGTTCGTGAGCGCGACGAGGAAATGACGGAGCGAGCCGGCATACGCACGCTCCCGTCCCTTTTCCCAGCCGGTCCGCTGGGCTTCGTTCGAAGCACGTAGTTCTTCATATCTGACTTTCCAGACCGTCGAGACCCAATGCCCGTCAAATCTGAACGATCCAAGGCTAAGGTGCATGCGATACCCGAGGGCCAGGTTGTCGATGGTCAGCTCCTGCTCCGCCTCCGCCTGCAATTGAGTGGATGCATCGCCGTAGAAATGCAGAACTTCAGGATTCAGGATCCGGCACTCTGAGGCCTCGGGCGTTGAACCCAGGAGGAGCTTGGTGAATGCCTCCAGGCTCTTGTTCCAGGCCGGGGATCTTGGCGCAGTTACTTCGACAATCCCAAGGTCGAGATTCCTCGGTTTGAGGCGCAACTCCATTTCACAGTCGGAGCCGGCGAGCAGCTGAACCGAGGCCGTTGACATCGAATAACCGATGCAGGAGGCAGTCAGCTCATACGATCCCCGGGGGACCTCTCTTATCTCGAACCGTCCGTTCGTATCGGATGACGTACCCATCATCGAACCCGCGATGAACACGTTGGCATTGACGATGGGCGCGCTGGTCGAATCATCAATGACTCGTCCGTACACCCTCGCTTTCGATTTCTCCTGTGCGAACCCCGAAGCGCCGGCTGCCAATGCGCAAACCGTCAACGCCAGGAGCAGGCGAAATCGTGCCCCGACATTCTCATTGAGCCATCGAGGACGTAAACCTCCGCGACGTGCTCCCAATTGCATGATCTCCAACCCGTTGGAAGTCACTTGACCCTATTCTTGTTTCGTTTCGATCAGAATCACATACTTTCCCCTTCGAAGGGGCAGGCCCATCGGGAACGCGTCGATATCCCTTCCATACCCAACGTCGATTCCGCGAGGGTCGATGTTCCGTTCGGTTCCAAGGGCTTCCCAGACCAGTACTCGCCGAACAGAGAATGGGTCAATCTCCTCCAGAAAGATCGACTCCTTCCACTCTCCATTCACGTACAGCGTGAAATCGTCGCCGTTGGACTTCATTCGACTGGGCAGGGGCTTGACCTGAGCAGGCAGCAAATACTGCATTGCCTTCTCCATATCCTCCTCGCCTAAGCGTTCGAATTCGTCCCCGCTGAGCTGAAACAAAGCGTGTTCGATCTCCATCTTGCTGATCACGACTCGTTGGCGGCCAATCACCACAAATTCTTGAAGCTGGATGGGTTCCGGGACGAGAAATATCCGAACTCTCAGTTCCCCCGAGTCTTCGAGATAGAGCGGACGCGCCTCCTTGCGGTAGGCAACATGACTAAACACCAGAACGTAGCGTACGCCCGTCGGCAGCTCCAATCGAAACGATCCGGTGCTGTCCGTCGACGTTCCGATCTTCTCACCGCGAACGATCACGTTGACGTGCGGAATCGGCCGGTCCGTTTCGCTGTCAATGACAACACCTTTAAGGATCGCCCGTTCCTGGGCGGTGGAAGCGAGAGCCGAGAAGAGGATCGCAAGGGACAGAATCGTGATTCGGCGTTTCATAGCTTTCCGTGTGCGATCATTCACGCCGCAGACGAAGTGCAGGGAGAAATGAGGATCACTCACTTCTCCTTCGTCACGATGCTCACGATGAAGCGTGTGCGAGCGAGCCCGGGAAGCGCCATCGGCGTAGGGCCTATCCGTTTATCCCACACCTGCACCTCTTGTACATCCTGAGGCCTCAGATTCTCCACCTGCTCCGGCTCCCACTGCGTGCTGTCCACGTAGAAAACGTACCGCTGTAAGCGAGTGTGCCAGGCGCCTTCTGCCCTGGGGAAAACCTCCGGGAGGAGGTAGTTCAAGACCCGCCAGAGCTGGGGATCCGGCACCTTCTGAATGTCAGCCGCTTTGATCGCATAGTCGGCAAAACGCTCCGGCGTCTTCTTCTTCGGTGCCAGACCGTCGTTCCGGACGGCCGCCAGCTTCCCGGTGTTGGGGCCAAGCGTTGCGTCGGCCCCGGCACTGCGCACCTGTCCCGAAGCTGCAACGAACGAGAAGAGAGCGAGGATCGACACGAGAGCCAGAGTGAGAGAGTTTCGAATAGACTTGTTCATAATGCACCGTCCTTTCCAAAAACAGAGCAGCCCCCGCGCTGAAATAACGCAGAGGCCGCTTTTCTGTGGAATGCCCTCAGCGAGGGGTCAAAATCGATATGAGAGTGTCACGTTCAGTGTATTCAGTTTGACGGACTCGCTCGTTCTCGAAGGCGCCGGAAGCTGCGGTATGGAGAAACCCAGGTAGTAGTTGTCGCGGAATGTCTTCCACGTACCGTAGGCATACGAGGCGTTCAGGATGACGTTTTGATCCAGCGCGACACCCACGCCGGCAGTGTAATGCACCTGATCGTAGTCCTTCGGATCGCCTTTGTACGGGGAGGGGCTGTAAGTGACCCCGCCCCTCAGCTGGACACCGTAGTTCCACAGGGTGACCTCTGCTCCGCCGCGAAGATTGGTTGTGGCCTGGAGAATGTCGCGAATGACACGATTCTCGCTCTGCAGATCGGGGTTGTTATTTGTGAATTCCATCTGGGTCCAGTCCGTGTACTCCGCATCTCCTGCGAGCAGCAGCCAATCTGTCACTTGGAAGGATCCGCCGCCACTGAGCACGATCGGCGTCCGGACGTTGTACTTGGTCGTGCCGGGATTACTGATGGTGTAGTTATCCCCATTGTCGAAATAGCTCGTGCCGACATCGGAAAAGTTCTCCGAGATCTCATAGTACGTCGGCGTCTTGACCGTGAAGCCGACCTTGTAGCGACCCTGCTTCCTGTACATCAACCCGAAGAGGAGATTGTAGCCGGTGATATCGCTGCTGATCGTGCTTTCGTAGATAAAATGATCGAAGTCGAACGGTGGACCATAGTGGTAGACATTTCTCGCGTCGCTCTCGGTAAAAAGCCTGTCGTACGAATAGGAACCTGAGACCAGGCTGAAGGTGACTCCAAGCGAGAGGTCCTTCGCAATGTCGACGGCTCCGCCGAGCGACCAGCTGTTCAGTCCTCCTCCCTCGCGAATATCACCAGCCTGTCCCACACTGTCCGTGACGTTCGGATAAAGCCTCCCGTTGATCGTGTCCGCAAGAAAGATCTGGTAGGGAATATTATAGTCGAGAAGATTCGTCACATCGCTGCTCGACATGCCGTTCAGGTTGACGTTCGGCGTGAGCGACTCGACGAGCGAGCTGTAGGGATTGAAGCCGCTGAAGACAGCAGAGGTCGTGTAGTTGGCGATCCGGGCAAAGCCGAATGCGAAGCTCAAGCTGCCGCGGGACGTCGGAACGGGGTAGATAAGTCCGAGGTTGTTCAGGTTCGTGACGCTGCTGTTCGAGTTCGTGCTCTGGCCGAAGAAGGCCACATTGTTGTTAAAGGAAGAGTTCGACAGACCCACGGAGAACTCGAAGTTCCGGAGGGAAGCAAGACCGGCCGGATTCGTAAAGAGCGCCGAAAAGTCGTCGGCGAGCCCCACCGAAGTGTTTCCCATGCCGGCAGCGCGCGCGCCGACAGGAAGATTGAACGTCGAAAACCTTAGCGCATCTTCCGCATACTGCGCTCGTGCGCTGGAGGCTGCAAGAAAAGCAACAGCACTGAGAGCTGCGACTCGGACGAAGAAGTTCCTGCTGTGCGTCACCATGGCTGATTCTTTCCTCTAGGTCTTGGGCCGATTAGCGATGACCGCTCCGCGAACCACCGCTGCTCCTTGAGCCGCCTGAACTTCCTCCCGAGCTCGGAGCCGATGAAGGCGCAGACGAGCGTGCAGGAGAGGGGCTGTAGGAGGGGGTGTAGCCTCGGGCCGGCGGCGTGTACCCGCGATAGGCAGGTGCACTGCTGCGATACGAGCCGGCAGACGGCGCTTCATAGTACGACCGGCTGCGCCCGCCACTCCGGCGACTACCGCCAGTAGCGCCACCGCGGCTGGAACCGCGTGATGGAGCGGAACGAACGCTGGGAGCGCTTGATCGACCCTGTGGAGCGGCTTGTGTTGACCTTCTACTCGATCGCGGAACGTACCCCCTCGCTGGCGCCCTGCCTGGCGCTGACTCCGTCTTCCTTGAAGGAGCCACGGAACTGCTGCCCGGCCGTCGACTTGCCGGCGGAGCGTTGATCGATCCACTGGGAGTACCACTGGTTCCGTAGTATCCACCCACCCTGTTCATACCGGACCGGCGATACCCAGACTCCCGAGTCTGGTTGTTGCGAGTGTTTCCAGCGTACACCACGAAGGGATAGCCGTTGTAATAAGAGTACGGGTAGCCGTTGTATGGATAACCATAATAGCCGTAATAGGGATTACTATAGTACCCGCCGTAGTAAGAATACCCGAATGGCGATCCCCACATCAGTCCTGCATAATACGGATTCCACCAATAGTACGAGGGGTAGTAAAAGTCAAACCCTATCCCATAGTGCGGCTGCCAGGCGTAGTCGTCGTTGTAGACATAGTCGCTGTAGTCCTGCTCCGCCTGCGCAAGTGTATCACCCTCGTCATATGTGCGGGGTGGTTCATACGCTGCGCTCGTGGATCCTTCGTCACCTTCCCGCGTGACAAGCTCCGTGTAGCAGCCGGAGACGAAGAGAGTGAGGGCAAAAGCGGAGATCATGAGGCTCAAAAGCTTTATTGGAGATTTCATGATGTCACCCTTCCTTATGGACATTCCACACAATCTAGAACAATTCTAGTGCCACCGCGGTTCAGAAAAAAGCCCCGATTAGACGCCATAATCGGGGCTTCTCTCGTCAATGCACCAACCCCCTATCCTTTTTTGTCGACAATCAAGAACTCCTGGTGTACACAGGAGAGCACATCAAAAAGATCCCACATATTCGATCTGAATAGTTCGATTGGGGGCGTTGATGTTCGGCTGATTCTTGAAGATGTCCTTGACATTGACCCCGACCACCAAGCCTTTTCCCCAGGACCACCGCACGCCGGCGTTCAGGTAGCCTTTTCCTCGCCCGGTCGCGCTCGCACTGTTGTCATTGATGGCAAAGTCGTATTCGGCGAGGAGCGAGATGTCCTTCCCCAGTGATTTCTCCGCTCCGACGAACGCGTTCAAGTCCTTGTCCCCATCGTCCCGCTCCGTCGAGAGGTTGACCCCAGCGTGGAGACTGAGGTTGCCCGCAAAGGCATAGTTCTGGCTCGCGACGGCAAAGAAGCCGGGGGATTTGATCGTGTAGCGTTTGAGATTCTCGAGATACGGTTCTTTCCCCTGGGAGTCGAATCCAAGCGCGATGGCCGGCGAATACGAAGTCTCGTCGAGGATACGCAGCTTGACGTTGACGCCGGGGGCCGGGTTCATCTGCGGCTTGCGAGAACCGAGGACATCCGTGCCGCCGTACGAGATTCCGAAGCTGAATTGATCCAGCAGACCGACTGCGACGCCGAAGAGCACCCCGCCTTGCTGGTAGAAGTTTGCGCTGATGCAGTAATTCCCGCGGTGGAGCATGCCGGCCGTCGGCTTGTCGATCAACATCGTCGGCTCGATGGTCGCACCTTCACCGGCGTTGCTTTGGCCGAACGCGGCGGAGCTCATCGCGAACAAAAGGGCGAGGGTCATGATTCGTGCTTGTTTCACTGGTATCTCCTTCCGGAATCGAACAATAGTCAGGCTGAGCGAAGTCGAAGCCTGCTCTGAGCGAAAAATGTCTCTTTTCTAGAAGATTCTCGAGATAAGTTCTAACCTTTACGCCACACCGTTCCATCTTTCTTGTCTTCAAGGACGATCCCGATCTTCTTGAGCCCGTCGCGGATCTTGTCGGACAATCCCCAGAGCTTCTGGGTCCGGACCTCCGAGCGCAAGTCCACGAGGAGTTGAACGAGATCCGATTCGAGCTTCACGTCGGTCGAGAGAGCCGGACCGGACGCCTCGGGAATAATGCCCAGGATCGACCCTCCAAACTCTCTGAACAGCTCCTCGATTTTCTGAAGAGACGAGCAGGTGAATTTCGTTTCGAGACTGAGCAGAGCATTCACTTCCCTCGAGAGATCGAACAAAACGGCGATCGCTTGCGGAGAATTGAAGTCATCGTCCATCGCCGCGAGGAAACGCGAGCGGTACGAGTCGAGATCGATCACTGCCGGTGCCGTGCGCGATTCGGATGCGGCCTTCGCGATCTCCACCCTCAGGTTGCGGAGCGTGTTCAGCAGTTTCTCCTGGCCGGCTTTGGCCCCCTGCACGGCTTCGTCGCTGAAATCGAGCGTGCTGCGGTAGTGACTTTGAAGGATGAAGAACCGCACGACGATCGGATCGTACTTCGTGAAGGCGTCCTTGAGCGTGACGAAATTGCCGAGCGACTTGCTCATTTTCTGGCCGTTCACCGTCACCATGTTGTTGTGCATCCAGTAGCGGACGAACGGCTTCCGCGTCGCGCTCTCACTCTGTGCGATCTCGCACTCGTGATGCGGGAACTGGTTGTCGAGGCCCCCGCCGTGGATGTCGAAGCTCTCACCCAGGTACTTCATCGACATCGCCGAGCATTCGACGTGCCATCCGGGGAAACCCTCCCCCCACGGACTCGGCCAGCGCATGATATGTCCCGGCTCCGCCTTCTTCCACAGGGCGAAGTCTGCAGGATGGCGCTTCTCCGGGTTCACCTCGACCCGGGCGCCCGCTTCCAGCTCGTCCACCGTGCGTCCAGAGAGCTTTCCGTAGCCGGAGAACTTCCTCACATCGAAGTAGACCGATCCGTTGACCTCATAGGCAAAGCCTCCCGCGATGAGCTTTTTGACGATCTCGATCTGCTCGATGATGTGGCCGGTGGCCCGCGGCGAGATGTCGGGCCGCAGGATCCCCAGCGCGTCCATATCCTCGAAGTAACTCCTCGTGTACATCTCCGCGATCTGCATCGGATGCACGCGATCGGCCTTCGATCGCTTCTCGATCTTGTCCTCCCCCTCATCCGCGTCGTCCGTCAGGTGACCGACATCGGTGATATTCTGGACGTACAGGACCTTGTAGCCGAGGTGGCGGAGATACCGAATAATGACGTCGAAGGAGACGTAGCTCTTCCCATGCCCGATGTGGGAGTGGCTGTACACCGTCGGACCGCAGACATAGATGCCGACGTGTCCCTCCTCGAGCGGTTTGAATTCTTCCTTCTGACGAGCCAGCGTATTGTAGATTTGAAGATGCATTCTTCGGAATGTCCTATCTTCTCATTTTCTTCAGCTTTGTAGTTTTTTCAAAGAAGACAACTGACATTGCAGTAAGCCTGTGGTATGAAACCTTTGCCGAGATTCAGTCGTTTCATAAGGTAGAACTGATTGTGCAAATCCGTGAGAACGTTGATCTCCCCCAGACTTCATTCTTGACATTGACGGAAAGATTTACAACTATGTGAACGGATTTGTCCAGTGCCTCATTGAGGCTCGATAGTCCCTTTCGAGGGACGCTGGACATCATCACGAAGAGCCTGTCTGCGAAAGCAGATGGGCTCTTTCATTCTTAACATCCTCTAGGAATTCTTCCCACCGGTGGTCGTCGGGAAAGACCTTCAGCCCTTCCAGCCGCGACAGTCCCGTTCTTTGATTCTTGTAGACAAACGGCAGGGTTTTTTGAAAATATGGATACTTGACGTCCCTCTCGCGGAAAGCCCGAAAAATGTTGTACGCGCACAAATCCGCAAGTTGAACGCCGTTAGAAAGCCGGCTGTCTACGAACATCGGCAACTCGACAATGTGCCTCAGGCGAAGCCCGGATGTCGTTCCTTCTCTTTGGAAGAAAGAGTGTTTGAGCGCCATCGAGCGGTCAAGCTGCTGACTGGTGTTGTCCAACACCATGATGCAATTCTGCTTCGGATGCTCTTCTACAATAAACCTCTCTGCTCTCTCCAGGAGAAGTTCGTATGTCTTCCTGCTGAGCTTCTCCGTATCTAGGTATTCACGCAGGCGATTCTTATCGACCACAACCGCATGAATCTGAATGTGACATGCTTCAAATTGAGCGTACATTAAGTCAGTCAAAGAGCTGAGTTCATCTTTGGACAGGTGTGCGAAAAACCGGTGTGCTGCACGCTCTCCAGGCATCCTGAGCGTATTCGCTTTTACCTCCACATCTGAGAGCTCAAGCTCTAGACCTGTCCTATCATGAACCTCGCCGATGAGCCTTAGTTTTCGAGCATTGATGTTCCTTTCCAATCGACGCCACTGAAATTCGTGTATGCATAGTGACAGCACGACTAGAGGATCTTGAACATCGCACAACGGATTGCGTTGGCCCGATTCATCAATGTAGAAGAAGTACATGTCTGGAATCCACTGCCAGCGTGCTCACTTTAGCCCCATCAGCTCTCTCGCTCCCTTCAGGCCGGCTTGCGTCACCTCCACACCGCTCATGAGCTTCGCGACCTCCTCAACCCGCTCCTCGAGATCGAGCTTCCGCATGCGGGTCTTCGCCCGCTTGTCGCGCTCCAACTTCTCAACGACAAAATGCGTGTCGGCCAGTCCGGCGATCTGCGGCAGGTGCGTGATCGCGATGACCTGGTGGAACTGCGAAAGGCTCTTCAGGCTCTTACCCACGGCCACGGCGATCCGGCCGCTCACGCCGACGTCAATCTCATCGAAGATCAGCAGCGGGAGGCGCTCCGACTTGGCAAGGATGCTCTTGAGCGCCAGCATGATGCGTGAGATTTCTCCACCCGAGGCAACCTTGACGAGCGGCTTCACGTCCTCCCCGAGGTTCGTCGAGATGTGAAACTCGACGAGATCGATCCCCTTCGGCGTCGCATCGAAGAACTCCCGGCCGAGCTTGACGTAGGCTTTTGATGCATGGTCCAGGCCGTTCGTCTTGCCGAGAGCCCTGTTTTCGATCCTCACATCGAAGCGGGCGTTGGGGATCCCCAGCTTCGCCAGTTCAGCAGCCACAGAGCCATTGATTCTCGAGACGTGTTCACGCCGCTTTGTCGAGAGCCGTTGGGCCGCGGCGGAGCAGCTTGCCCGTTCCTTCTCGATCCTCTCCTTTATCTTACGAATTTCACCTTCAAAGTTCTCGGCTAAGGCGAATTCTTTCCCGACCTTCTCCCGGTGATCGAGAACGGCGTTGATCGATCCGCCATATTTCTTTTTCAGGAGCGCGAGTCTGCCGAGCCGCTCTCGAATCTGTTCGAGCCGCTCCGGATTGAACTCGATCTTCGAATTGTACGTCTGGATGAACTTTGCAGCCTCCCCGATAATGGCAACGGCCGACGCGCATTCCTTCTTCGCGTCTTCGAAGGACTTGTCGATGAGGGAAAGGTCCTCGAGCTGGTTGCGAGCGACAACCAGTTGATCGTAGACCGCCTGCTCGCTCTCGTACAACATCTGGTGAAGCTGGGAGGTAGCTTCAAACAGCTTCTCGGAGTTTTCCAGAATCCTCAGCTCCGTTTCGAGCGTTTCTTCCTCCCCGCGCTGGGGAGACAAGGCGTCGATCTCCTGGATCTGGAACTCGTAGAGATCACGCCGCTCCCTCAGCTGTCGCTCCTTTGCCTGGAGCTCTTCAAGCTCCGCAAACAACCGCGTGAGCGCATCATAGCCGGCACGGAATTCCTCCCGCAGCCCCGCCAGGCCGCCGAAGTCGTCGAGCAGATCGATGTGTGTCTCCGTGCGGAGCAGGGACTGATGATCGTGCTGGCCGTGCAGATCAACCAAAAGATCGCCGATCTCCTGCATGACCGCCAGAGTGCCTGGCGTATCGTTGATGAAGCATCGGCTCTGCGCCTTCGCCGAAATCTCCCTCCGCAGGATCAGCTCGTCCTGATTATCGAACTCGTGCGCCTCAACCACCGCCTTCAGTCGCTTGTTCCCGGAGACGCTGAAGATTGCTTCCACCACTGCTTTGTCCGAGCCTTTTCGGACGACATCCGAACTCGCCCGCTCGCCGAGAACGAGGCTCAACGCATCGATCAGGATGGACTTGCCGGCGCCGGTCTCCCCCGTGATGATGTTCAGGCCGCTCTCAAAATCGGCCTCGATTTGTTCAATGACGGCGTAATTCTTTATGAGGAGGGATTTGAGCATCTCGCCAGTTAGGGGTCACGACAAATGTACCGAAAAAAAGGGGAAATTCAATGAAGGGATTGAGGAGCTGAATGTCATTCCCCCGAGGGGGCGAGCGGCCGAGCGAAGCGAAGAGCCGGAATCCAGAAGAAAGCTTAGTTCTGGACACCCGCTTCCGCGGGTGTGACACAGTTCAGAACTTTGTAGCATCCTTCTAGTTCACGGAAGCAGTCTCGGAGGAGTCGAGCTCGAAGAAACTGATCTCGGGGACGTCCGGCAGGACGCCGTGGTAGAACGCGTAGCGGATGAGCTCCGAGAGCCCATGTTGCTCCTCATCGCCGAGTTTGAAGGAGAATGATGAAAAATACCCAACGGCTTCGTCGATCGGCAGGTTCAGCCGTCGGGCCAGCTGTCTCGCGAGCTCCTCAATGCTCCTCAGGCCGTCCTGCTTCGCTCGCACGAGGTGCGGGACAAGCTCCTCCGTTTCGGGGTTTTCGCGGCCCACCCAGAATCCGTGGACGTAGGGAAGTCCCGTAAGATCGTTCCATTCCTCGACGAGGTCGAGTGCGAACAACCCCTCCGGCGAATTCTCATGAGGATGGAAATTGACCACGAGCGCGGCATCGGCCTTCGCCAGCATATCGTCGAGCTTCGGGAGCATCGGGATGAACTGGATCCCTGCATCCGACGACGTGAGGCTGGGGAATTTCTCGAGGAGAATAATCTTGGCGAGGATGATCTCGGAGGTCGCGCGGATGTCGACCGAGAGCGAGCGGATGTTGCGAACTCCCTGCTTGACATACAGCAGGATCGTTTCGGTGCCGGAGAACGAGGAAACGCCGACATCGGGAACGATGCGATAGTCCGCACCGTGGCGTGCGTAATCGATCGGAGAAAGAAAAGCGCACCGAAGATTCCGGGTGCGCTCTCGAAATTTTATCGAGATCTCAGCGGGAATGTCAACGAGCAGCTCGAAAGGAGAATCCGGCGCCTCAAGGCCGAAGAGCAACGGACGGAGATACGAAGCTTCGGAAACGCCGAGGAGATGCTTCATCCGACTAGAACTCATCTCAAGAACACATTCTTATCACAAGTGTCGTTCCCGCACGTCTTAGGCGGCCTGCCCGCCATCAGAGGACTGTTGAGGCAAGCGGGGAATCCAGACAGCGCATTCTGGACCGCCGATAGAAACGTTTCCCGAAGGGATCCCTTCGGGACGGGGGTGACAGGCGTTTTTGAAATGGCTTCTAGGCACTTGTTTTCTGGGTCACTTGCTTTGACGCAAGCTTTCGCAGATAGTACAGCTTCGCCCGGCGAACCTTTCCTCCCTTGACCTTTTCAATCTTCGCGATCCTCGGGGAGTGCAGAGGAAAGATCCTTTCGACGCCGACACCGTCCGACATCTTCCGGACGGTGAAGGTGCTGTTCGAACCCGAGCCGCGCTTGCCGATGACGACGCCCTGGAACTGCTGGATGCGTTCCTTGTCTCCCTCGACCACACGCACGTGCACGTTGATCGTGTCGCCGGGATTGAACTCGGGCCGATCCGATTTGAGCTGCGTGGCCTCGATGAGTTTCAGCTTATCCATGACATTTTCTCCGTTTTAGTCTCTGTTCGACACTCACTGTTCCTTGTTCATCAAATCTTCCCGCCTCTCCTGCGTCCGGGTGAGCCGCTGCCGCTCGCGCCATTCATCGATCTCGGCATGGTCCCCGGAGAGGAGCACGTCCGGCACCTTCATCCCACGGTACTCCGCCGGCCGGGTGTATTCCGGTGAACCGAGGAGCCCATCCTGAAAAGAATCGCTCAGCGCCGATTCGCTGTCGTTCAACACACCGGGGACCAACCGCACGACCGCATCGACAACGACCGCCGCAGCGAGCTCGCCGCCCGTCAAGACGTAATCACCGATCGAGATCTCCCTCGTGATAAGAGCCTTCCGCACTCGCTCATCCACACCCTTATAATGACCGCAGATCAGCATCAGGTTTTCTTTCAGCGAAAGCTCGTTGGAGAGCCTCTGTGTGAACCGCTCGCCCGCGGGGGAGAGCAGGATGACCTCGTCATACGCGCGTTGCGCGGTCAGGCCTTCCACACACTCAAAGATCGGCTCGGGCTTAAGGACCATCCCGGCGCCGCCGCCGTACGGCGTGTCATCGATCGTCTTGTGTTTGTCGTGGGCAAACTGGCGAAGGTCGTGCACGACGATCTCTGCCTTCCCCTTCTCCTGCGCCCGCCGGAGGATGCTCTCCTGCAGAGGGCTTTCGAGGAGCTTGGGCAGGCCCGTGATAATGTCGATCCGCATCAGTCTAACAGCCCTTCGATCGGATGAATCACAATCGCTCGCTTCTTCGCGTCTACCGAAGCAATAATCTCTTTGGTCGCGGGTATCAAGATCTCCTTCTTCCCGCACAGAACTACCCAGACGTCGTTTGCGGGCAGCTGTAGGACGTCCCGCACTCTCCCGAGAGTCTCTCCTTGGTCTGTCGAGACCTCCATCCCGACAATGTCGTGGATGTAGTAGGAACCGTTGGGGGGACCGGGTGCGTCCTTTTCCGGGATGAAGACGAAGGTGTTCTGCTTACTCTCAGCGTCGGTTCGCGAGCCGACCTCTTTCAGCTTCAGGAAGATCTTGCCGCCCGTAATGCGGACGGAGCTGATCGTGCACCGCTCTGAACTCGCCTCATCCCGTCCGATCCAAACAGTGGTTAATCTGGAGAAACGGTGGGGGTCGTCGGTGAGCGGTACGACCTTGAGCTCTCCCTTGATGCCAACGCTCTTGGAAACTCTTCCGACAGCAATCATTCCGGGTTGTGCGGTGCATCGACAGGGTCACTCGACCCATTAGCCGATGATATCCAGCACTGCTTTCTTGCCTTCCTTCGCCGCTACCGCCCTCAGGAGGACTCGGAACGCCGAAGCGGTCCTCCCCTTCTTTCCAATCAGTTTCCCAACGTCGCCTTGCTCAACCTTCAGCTTGAAGATGGTCTTGTCTTCCATCTCCTCCACCTCGACCGTCATAGCTTCAGGGTTGTCCACGAGATGCTTCGCAACGTACTCTACAAATTCCCGCATGGTTCCACCTCCTGTCCGAGGACCCAATCATCACTCACTGCACCGCCAGAGCCTCCACTGTATCGCTCGGTGAGAGGAGCTTACCTCCCTCCACAAATCTGAAGCCCATCTAGACTATACTAACGCCGGGAGCTAGGACGCCGGTTCCGCAGGAGTCTGCGCCGCGGGCGCAGCCTCTGCAGGTTTGACTTCTTGCTTCTTCTTTCTCTCGGCCCGGCGCGCCCTCCGATCCGCCTCTCGTGGGGTCCGTTCAGCCTGTTGCATCTGCCAGCGCTCAAGGATGCCCTGAAGCTTGGCCTCATCTGCACCCTGCCGCATCAGCGTCCACCGCAGCCAGAGCCCCTGCCGCCGAAACAATGATCGGACGGTATCGGTCGGTTGCGCGCCTCTCCGAAGCCAGTGGAACACCCTCTCATCCTTGATGCTCAAAGCGATCGGATTGACGTTCGGGTTGTACTGGCCAACCTCCTCGAGATAGCGACCGTTGCGGGGCGAACGAATGTCCGCCGCCACGATCCTGTAGATCGGCTGCTTCTTCTTGCCCATTCTTCGTAACCGTAGCTTTACCACTGTTTGACTCCTGTTGGTAATGAATTGAGGTTTGAGAGTTCTGAGTTTTCAGTTGCGTGCCGGCAACCGCATCCCATGCAGGGCGCGCATCATGTTCCCTTTGCTGAGACGCTTCATCATCTTCTGCATTTCTTCGAATTGCTTGAGAAGCCGATTGACCTCCTGAACCGTCGTGCCGCTCCCGATGGCGATCCTCCGCCGCCTGCTGCCGTTGATGATCGAGGGCCTCATCCGCTCCTCCTCCGTCATCGACTGTATCATCGCCTCGATCCGGGTGAGCGCGCCGTCGTCGATCTGGGCATTGTCCGGGATCCGGTTCGCACCGGGAAGCATGCCAATCACCTGACTGAGCGGCCCCATTTTCTTGACCTCCCGCAGCTGGTCGAGGAAGTCGTTCAGCGTAAGCTGGGCCTTGCGGAGCTTCTCTTCCAGCTTGACCGCTTTCTTCTGGTCGAACTGTTCCTGCACCTTCTCGACGAGCGTGACGACATCGCCCATTCCGAGGATGCGCGAGGCAATGCGATCCGGATGAAACGGCTCAAGGGCATCCAGCTTCTCGCCCACGCCGATGAACTTGATCGGCTTCCGCACCACCGCCCGGATGGAGAGGGCCGCGCCGCCGCGGCTGTCCCCGTCAAGCTTGGTGAGCACGATCCCGTCGAAATCCAGCCGCTCGTGGAACGCCTTGGCCGTGTTCACAGCGTCCTGGCCGGTCATCGCATCGACCACGAAGAGAATCTCGTGCGGCTCCGTCTTCTCCTTGATCGACGCCACCTCCTGCATCATCTCTTCATCGACGTGTAAGCGACCCGCCGTATCGATGATGACAGTATCGCGGATGTTCTTCCGAGCGAAGTCAATGCCGGCAGAGGCGATGGCAACGGCATCCTTCGATCGATCGGCAAAGACCGGAATCTCCAACTGTTTGCCCAGCATCTCCAGCTGGTCGATCGCGGCGGGTCGATGAATATCGGCCGCCACAAGCAGGGGGTTGTTCCCCTTCCGTTTCAGGAGGTTCGCCAGCTTCGCGGCAAACGTCGTTTTGCCGGATCCCTGAAGGCCGGCCACAAGGATGACGGTCGGCGGTGTCTGCGCGGTCCTGATCTCAGCCTTCGACGCCCCGAGCAGCTCCACCATCTCATCGAAAATGACCTTGATGACGAGCTGGCCGGGCGTGATGCTGTTCAGGACATCCTGGCCGAGGGCCCGCTTCTGTACATCCTCGATGAACTGCTTGGCAACCTTATAGTTGACGTCGGCATCCAGGAGGACACGGCGAATCTCCCGGAGCGTCTCGGCAACGTTTGCCTCCGAGATCTTGCCCTGACCCCGCAGTTTCTTGAAAACCGTCTCGAGCTTCTGGCTTAATGTCTCAAACATCGAAGTCCGTTCGTACTAACAAAAACTTCCGAAATCTCTCCGCCGATTGAGATTTCGGAAGCCGTGCATCTCAAAATTTCGGGCTAATAAGGTACCGAAAAAACAGGCCCCAATCAAGCGCATTTTCGGCTGATCGGCGAGGCTCGGGCTTGCTCCGTTGCCAGAAAGGGGACAAAAAAACCGGCGCCCGATGCTTGGAGCGACGGCTTTGTATGGTGCGCGAAATTGCTTCCGACACACAACTCTCTCGATGTCCAGGACTCAGCTGGCCTGTCTCAGCGCCTCCGCGCCGCTGACGATCTCGAGAAGCTCTTTCGTAATGGCTGCTTGACGGGCGTTGTTGTACTCGAGCGTGAGGTCCCGGATCAGCTCCCTGGCATTCTCCGTGGCATTGTCCATCGCGGTCATCCGGGCGCCCTGTTCAGCCGCATTGGACTCGAGCAGGATACGCCACATTTGGAAGTTGAGATGGCGGGGAAGAAGGGCATTGATGATCTCGGCGCTCGATGGCTCGTAGATGTAGTCCACCCGAGCCAACCCTCGGAGACCCTGCGAAGGCTGCACCTCCTCGGCAGGGATCGGGAGGAGCTGCTCGAAGACAATCCGCTGATGGAGGACGGACTTGAAGTCGTTGTACATCACCTCGACCCTGTCGAACTCACCCTTCAGGTATCCTTCGGTTGCTTCGCTGATGACCGCGCGGGCCACGCTGAAGTCGATCGCCTGGAAGATCCCGACATGCTTCGCATACAGCTCATAGCCGCGCTTGCTGAAATAGTCGTACCCCTTTTTCCCCACCGTCAGCACTTTGACTCTTCTCGCACGCTCATCACGATCCTGGTAGTTCTCCCGGAGGTGCTGCACAGCTGCTTTGATGATGTTGCCGTTGAACGCGCCGCACAGGCCGCGGTCGGCCGTGACAATGATGAACAGGGCGTTCTTGACCTCGCGGCCGGCGAGGAGAGGGTTGAGGCCGGGATCCACGTGCGCCGCGAGATGTCGCAGCAACTCGCCCATCCTCCGCGCGTACGGACGAGTGGAGACGATCGCCTCCTGTGCCCGTCGAAGCCGCGCCGCCGCCACCATCTTCATCGCTTTGGTGATCTTCTGCGTGCTCTTGATGCCGGAGATCCGGCGGCGTATTTCCCGGAGGGTTGCCATGCGTCAGGAGCTGCCCGCGTGCTTGTGAAAGGATCCCACCATCTCAGCTCGCCTTCATCGACGTCTTGAACTTGCTGCTGAACTCTTTCAGGATCGCGTGAAGCTTCCCGGTCATTTCGTCCGAGAGCGTCTTCTGCCCGGCGATCGTTGCGAGCACATCCGGATGCTTCTGGCTGACATACTCAAGCAGCTCTCGCTCAAAGCGCTGGGCATCCTCCAGCGGGATGACGTCGAGATACCCGTTGGTGCCGGCAAAGATGCCGACAACCTGCTCCTCGACCGGCATCGGAACGTACTGGCCTTGCTTAAGCAGCTCGACAAGCCGGGACCCACGCCGCAGCTGCTGCTGCGTCGCTTTGTCGAGATCCGACCCGAACTTGGCAAACGCCTCGAGGTCGCGGTACTGGGCCAGGTCCAGACGCAGCCGGCCCGCGACCTGCTTCATAGCCTTGATCTGCGCGTTGCCCCCCACGCGGGAGACCGAGATGCCGACGTTGATCGCCGGCCGCACACCGGCGTTGAACAGGCTCGACTCGAGGTAGATCTGGCCGTCCGTAATGGAGATCACGTTCGTCGGGATGTACGCGGATACGTCGCCCGCCTGCGTCTCGATGATCGGCAGAGCTGTGAGGCTTCCTCCACCGAGCTCGTCGTTCAGCTTCGACGCCCGCTCCAGGAGGCGCGAATGGAGATAGAACACGTCGCCCGGGTACGCCTCGCGGCCCGGCGGCCGACGCAACAGCAGCGACATCTGCCTGTACGCCTGAGCGTGTTTGGAAAGGTCGTCGTAGATGACGAGCGCGTGGCGGCCACTGTCTCTGAAATACTCTCCGAGCGTCGCACCGGCGTACGGAGCGATGAACTGCAGCGGAGCCGGATCGCTCGCCGTCGCCTGGATCACCGTCGTGTACTCCAGCGCTCCGTACTCCTCCAGTTTGCTCACCACCTGCGCCATCGTCGAACCCTTTTGTCCGACCGCGACATAGATGCAGTAAACCGGCTCGATCTCCTCGTTCTTGGCTTTCTCCGTATGGGTATAGCGTTGATTGATGATCGTGTCGAGCGCGACCGCCGTCTTCCCGGTCTGACGATCCCCGATGATCAGCTCCCGTTGCCCCCGGCCGATCGGGATCATGGCGTCGACCGCCTTGATGCCCGTTTGGAGTGGTTTTTTCACCGGCTGGCGCTGAATGACCCCCAAGGCCTTTCGTTCCAGCGGCAGGTATTTCTCGACGCTGATCGGGCCTCTCCCATCGAGCGGCTCACCGAGAGGCGTGATGACCCTTCCCAGCATCGTCTCTCCCGCCGGCATCGACGCCAGGCGCTTCGTCCGCTTGACGGTATCCCCCTCTTTGATGAACGAGCTCTCACCGAAGAGCACGCATCCGACATTGTCCTCTTCGATATTGAGTGCCATCCCGAAGACGCCGTGCGGAAATTCCACCAGCTCGCTCGCCATCACTTTTGAGAGTCCATAGACCCGTGCAATACCGTCCCCCACCTGCAACACGGTCCCCACATCGTACACGTCGACTTCTTTTTCGAATCCGGAGAGTTGCCTCCGCAGGATTGCGGACACCTCATCGGGTCTTACTTCTGGCATACGATATCCTTTTCTAGAATCCGATTGGATTGGGTTGATGAACTAGTCGTCACTGTTCCCGGCGAATCGCTCCCGCAGCAGTTCCAGCTGGCGGCGCACACTGCCGTCGAAGACCGTATCGCCGACCTTCGCAACGAGTCCGCCCAAGAGCGGCCGATCCAGACTCACGCTCAGGCGAACCTTCTTTCGCGTCATTTCCTCGAACTGCCGCTGGAGAGCCTCTCGCTGCCCCTTCGCCAGCTCAAGCGGGGCGCGCACCTCCACATTGACGATGCCCAACCGTTCATCGAGCAGCCGCATGAACTCCACGCTGATTTCCTTCAGCGCACCTTCCCGATTCTTGTCGGTCAGCAGTCTCAGAAAATCCATGGTGAGGGCACCGAGTCGTGAGGAAAAGAGCGTATCGAGAACGGACCTCTTCCTCTCCTTTGAGATGACCGGGCTTCTGAGAAACGACCCGAATTCGCGTGATTCCGCGATGATCTGCCGGAGGAGGCTGAAGTCTTCGGCGACACGATCAACCTGCTTCCGTTCTTCCGCTAATTCCAGCATTGCTTCGGCGTAACGCTGTGCAACACGAATGTTGGCCATAGGTTCGTGATTCGTGAATTGGTGGGTCGCCGATTGGAAGGCCGACAGCAACCGCCGGTCGGCCTGTCGACAGATTCACCGCTTGACGATCGAGTTCTGTACTAGTTCTTCGGCAGCCGGTTCAGAAAATCATCAACAATCTTCTTTTGCTTCCGGGCGTCAAGCGACTCTTCGAGAATCCTCCCTGCCGCCTGAATTGCCAGATCTGCGACCTCTCCCCGAAGCTGCTGCTTCGCGGCGTCGACGTCGCGCTGGATTTCTTCCTTTGCGTGCTCGAGCTCGCGCTGGGCTTGTTGACGCGCCTTGGCGACGACCTCCTCCCTCACCTTGTCAGCAAAGGCTTTTCCCTCGTGAACAATCTTCCGATATTCCTCCTCCGCCTTTGCGAGGTTCTGCTCATTGCGTTTCAGAAGCTCGGCCGACTCCACACGAGCCCGTTCCGCCTCCTCCAGCGCACGCCGGATCTCCGACTCTCTGTCATGGAGGACCTTCAAAAGCGGTTTCCACGCATATCTGTTCAGCACCAGCACCAGGACGATGAAGGTGATGACCGTCCAAACCATCAAACCGGGATTGATATCAAACATAGGCGATGACCTCGGCTCTTATCCCTTTGTGGCAAGGATGATGCAGATAGCAAGAGCGAAGAACGTCACGCCCTCAATGAGTGCTGCCGAGATGATCATCGAAGTGCGCGCCTGGCCGGCTGCCTCCGGCTGACGTCCCGTTGCATCCATTGTGGCTGCTGCAAGTTTCCCGATGCCAAGTCCTGCGCCGATGATCACAAGCCCCGAGCCGATTCCGGCCGCCAGGTATGCCATTGCGTTAGCTTCCATAGATCATTCCTCCTGATTGAGCAAAGCGTTGTGAACTGTAGTGATCTGAGAGTTGTCGATTGTCAATGTGCTTGATCGATCTCTCCTTCGTGACCCTCTGGTTGTAGGCCGAATCCCATGAAAAGGGCCGTCAGGATGGTGAAGATGTACGCCTGAAGAACCGCGACAAAGATCTCCAGCGCGCTGATGCCGACACTGAACAGAACGGACACCGGAGCCATGATCAACGATCGAAAGAGAAAAATCAGGCCGATGAGCGCGAGGAGCACGATATGCCCACCGTTCATGTTTGCGAAGAGACGCATACAGAGGGCGAACGGTTTCGTGAAGAGACCGAGGACTTCAACGGGTATCATGATCGGCCAGAACATCCAGTGCAAGCCGCCCGTGAGATGGGCGAAATAGCGTTTGAGCCCCTGGGCGCGAATCGCCGTAACCTGAATCATCACGAAAGCGATGAACGCCAGCGCTGCCGTGACGGAGACGTTCGACGTCGCCGTGGCTCCGTACGGGACCAGGCCGAAGAGGTTCATGATCAATATGAAAAAGAACGTCGTCAGCAGGTACGGCAGATACCGGAGGCCGGCTTTCCCCATGGTCGGGAGCGCTATCTCGTCCCTCATGAAAACGACGAAGATTTCGACAAGATTGCCGAAGCCCGTCGGCACGGAGCTTCTCCTGTTTTTGCGCGCAGCGTAGACCGCCACGATAACAAGGATCAGCGCAGACAAGAGCATGAAGAAGACGTGCTTCGTGATGGAGAGATCGATCGTGAGGCCTCCGAGGTGGAGAGGAGGGAGGTGCGGCAGCTCCAGATGGCCGCCCGGGAAATCGATCTCCGAGGAATTCCTCATGTGCCCGAGCAGATGCGAGAATTCAAATTTCTCGGCATGCGCAGGAGCACCCTGCGAAGCGGCCGCATGGACGGTATCGCTCACCGCTCCCGCGGCGCGCTTGAGAGTATCAGCAAGGAGAGGGGTATCGGGTCTCAAGACTCAATCACATTCAGCTCTTCAAGGCGACCTTTTTTTGAAGGAAAGAGATCTCCAACACGAGATTCAGTACGTAGAACACCAACATCGAGAGCATAAGGGATAACGTCTGAAAATGGTACACTCGAACAAGCACGACCACGATCCCCACGAGCAAGAAGATGCGGATCACGGTCCCGCCGAGCACGATCTTCAGGAACACCGTGTTCGACTTGTCAAATCCCAACACGATCGCCGCGTACCCCAGAAGGAGATGCACCAGGCTCACAACTCCGCTAGCGATGACGCTCTCCAGAACTTCTTGACTGGCAAAGGTGGACAACGGGAAAACGATGACGACCGCGACCCCGATTGCATAGTACAGTACAAGCCTCAAAAACGCCCAGTCGATTTTCACGGCCCTTCCCTATCGATGTGACGTTTTATCCTGTTTGCCCAACGTGGAGACTGTCCTGAAAAACTTGATCATACCCCCCACCGCGCCCACCGCCACCCCCACGAGCTGAAAGGTCGGTGACGTTCCGTACCGGCCGTCAAGCCACCAACCGGCGAGGAAAAAGACGATAACCGCTGCAGCGAGTTGAAACCCGAGGGTGAGATACGGCGCCACATCTCGATAGACCTGGCCGAGTCCCGGAAACAGCTCTCTGCGCTTGCCGGGCTCGTCCTGTCGTGAAGAAGAGGACATCGTGCCAGCCTCCCAAGTACACCCGCGCGGAATCGTCAGTGTCTTGTTTCGTACAGCTGTGACTTTTCCGTCATAACCACCTTGCCGTCGAACAGACACCCTTCATCGATGACCAGCTTGGCAGCGCGAACGTCTCCCTTCACGACGGCCTTCCCTTCAAAAACGATTTTCTCCGTCGCGCTGATCGAGCCCCGTACTTTCCCGCCGATCGTGACGTTCTTGGCAGTGACGTTTCCGTCGATCTCGCCGGACAACCCGACGGCGAGACTTTCGCTCGTCGTAATCTCTCCCGTGACCTTTCCATCGATGCGGATGCTCCCCTGGCTGCGGATCTTCCCTTCGATCATCGTCCCGGGACCGATGAGATTGAGTTCCTTTATTTGATCAGATTTGAGAGCCACCGGTTTTTAGAGGTTGAGGTTCAAGATGTAATTGGCCGGGTCCACAGGCACACCGTCCTTCCAAATTTCAAAATGGACGTGCGGACCCAAGCTTGTCTCACCCGTATTGCCCAAGAGCGCAATCGGCTCGCCCCGCTTGACGAACGCACCGACAGCCGTGAGCAATGCCTGATTGTGCTCGTAGAACGTTAGAAAACCACCCACGTGCGACATGATGATCTTATAGCCGCCGTCAATCGTCCATCCCGCAAAGACAACATGCCCATCGGTGGCCGCGCAGACCGGAGTGCCGATCTTGCCAGCGATATCAAGCCCGTAGTGTCGTTGGTCCGGATCGTAACCCCGGGTGACATAGCCCGTCGTCGGCATCACGACGGGAAAAACAATCTGATTCGTTTCGAGTTCTGCCGGCTGCATCGAGACCGAATGAAACAACTGCCTTGCGGGCCGCGCCGCCGTTTCACCTTCCCCTTTCAGCAAACTCTCATCCTGTGCACGCGTATCGACTCTCGACGTGAGCGGCGCACCTCGTAAGACGAAATTCGAATCCGCGACCGTTACCTTTTCCCCCAGCGCTCTTCTGAGCGTGACATTGTATTCTCGAAGCTCCACCAACTCTTCCATCAACGAGGTCATCCGCTGGTTCAAAGAGATAAGCTCTTTGCCGTACCGATTGACCAGTCCCGGATTCTCGATCGGAACGAAGCCGCCGATGGGTGTGAAGATCAAGATCAGCAGGACGATTGCGACCATAACGACAACTGAACCGCCGATCAGCGAATAGAACTGCCACGGGGCGAAACGAATCGACCGCGACTGCCCAGCATCGTCCCTCGGGACGAGCAGCAGGTCGTAGCGTACCTTCTTCGACTTATGATGCTGATCCGGCGGCATGACAGTATTATGTCCTCAGCAGGTCAGTTAAGTCCTTGCGGACCGTCTGACCCTTCGAAACTCTTCGTACGCGGGGAAACCCCGTCCCGTGCGAGGAGGCTCTCAGCGGGACAGAGCAGCGCAAAACGATAAATTGGACACAAAAGATACTGAAAACGTCCCCAAAAGTCAAAGATTTTTCCGTTTTCAAGCCAAAACGACGCGGCTGAGGGGGGCGCGGGACCGTCACTCATCGCGTTTGGTGGAGAAGGAGTTTCTCATCAACGTATCGAGCAAGCTTTCGTTTGAACACAGATCGGTCAAATTGTTCTGCATGCGCTCGGATCGACTTGGGATCGAACGGAAGACGACGTAGCTTCTGCAGAGCTTCCGCCAGAGACTCCGGGGTCTGTTCGTCGAAGAACACGCCGGTGGGATGTTCCGAAGACTCAACAACCGATTCCAGTGCCCCACCTGCACCGTACGCGACGACGGGCTTCCCGCTGGCCATCGCTTCGAGCGGTACAATGCCGAAGTCCTCAACGCCGGGGAATATCAGTGCTCGACAGCGGGCGTAGAGCTTGGCGAGTTCCTCATCGGCTTGCCATCCAAGAAATTCGATGTTCCGGGATGCATGTGCAGAAAGCCTGTCGAGATCCGGTCCCTTGCCCACAATGACCAAGCGCTCTCCGATCCGGTTGAATACCTCGATCGCCAGGTCGACCCGTTTGTACGGGACGAGCGCGCTGACAATGAGGTAATACCCGTCATCCTGATCCGACAGCTGGAAGAGCGAGGTGTCGACCGGAGCGTGCAGCACATCTGCCGACCGGTCATAGTGACGATGGATTCTCCTCGCGACGTTGCGAGAATTGGCGACGAAGTGGTGGACGCGGCTGCTCGTGCGGATATCCCACGCACGCAGCCGTGGAGCGAAGACCGACATCGCGGCGCGCGTTGCCAGGCCGGCGCGCCCCTTCCCGAAATACTCGTCATACATCTCCCAAACATATCTCATCGGCGTGTGGCAATAGCAGATGTGCAGCGCTCCCTGGCTCGGCACGGCCCCCTTTGCGACGCAGTGGCTCGAAGAGAGGATCAAATCATAGGGAGTGAAATCGAAGGATTCGATGGCTCGCGGAAAGAGCGGAAGGTAGTTCCGGTACCTCTCGGCCTTGAGGGGCAACCGATCGATGAAGGAGGTGCGGATCTCCATCTTCTCGATGGTGCGTGACATTGCGCCCTTGTTGTGCAAAAGGGTGAAGAGGACGGCGTCAGGATAGAGCTCGCAGAGCACCTCGAGGACCTTCTCGCCTCCCCTCATTCCTGTCAGCCAATCATGTACGAGAGCAATTCTCCGTGGCGATTCCATGTCGTTCCGAGACAAGACAGGAGCAACAGCGGTCGACAAAGTACGATGAAATCTGACCACATCAAAATCGGCCGACGTGGTGGCGGTGAGGTAACGAATCGTGCGCTGCTTGCATCACAGAGCCGGCCTCTTTATATTGAGTCGCAGGTCCTCATCGGCCACTTTACCAGGGGAAAAGACCCTTCTCATGTCCATCGTGCTTGCCCTCCTGCTGTTGATGTTGATGTTTCTCGTGACTGCCGGCGCCATCATGCTGGTTGTTGGGCCTTTGATCATCCTACAGCCGAGCCTCCGCACCAGAGAATGGTATAGCACCTTCACCTCGCTTCTGGAGCCTTCAGATGCCGGGCTGCCGCAGGAAGACCTCTGGGTCACAACCCGTGACGGATTGAGACTCAGCTGCTGGCTTGTCAAACAGGCGCGGGCGTCACGCGGGACGATCATCTATCTCCACGGTGTCGGAGACTGCAAAATCAGCGGGATCCCGTACGCGAGGTTCTTTTCCCAGAGAGGATTCAACACTTTTCTCTACGATTCTCGCCGTCACGGAAACAGCGAGGGAAAATACTGTACCTACGGTTTCTACGAACGGCACGACCTCTCGACTGTCATCGACTACCTTCAGTCACGCGCGGATCTGCGGACGGGGGCGTTCGGGGTCTTCGGCACTTCTATGGGAGCAGCAGTGGCGCTGCAAGCCGCCGCACTTGACGAAAGGATCGCCGCCATTGTGGCTGAAGCAAGCTTCACGGACTTGCGAACAATCATGGTCGATTACCAGAAGCGCCTTATCAAGCTGCCGTGGCATTTTCTCCGGAACGCTGCGATGAGCCGGTCCCAGAAGATCGCAAAGTTCAAGGCGCGAGAGGTCTCGCCTCTGCAAGCGGTGAAGAGCGTTCAAAAGCCGATCCTCTTCATCCACGGAACCGATGATTCGCACATCAGATCGGCGTACTCGAAAGCCCTCTTCCAAAACGCGAACGAGCCGAAAGAGCTGCTCCTCGTTCCAAAGGGCGACCACACCGATCTCCTGAACGTGGGCGGAGGCGAGTACGTGCAGAGGATCACTTCGTTCTTCGAGCGCAACCTCTGCTGATAGTTGCCGTAATACCGTCTGTCGATTTCTCGCACTCCACCATCCCAGAGTACACTACCACATCTCTCGGAAGATCCAATGATGAGCGCCCGTCCACACCTCCGAAGAGCACTATCTCGTGCGATGCTAGCCACCCTCGTCGCACTCTGCGCGGCGCACGCGCAAACGCCTTTCTCACTTGACAGCGCGTCTGCATATCTCAGGACCATCGCGGTCGATATTGGGCCGCGGCCGATGGGCTCGCCGAACGAGCGGCGCGCGCTGGCCTATGCGGCGGACAAGTTGCGCGAGTTCGGGCTCGAGGAGGTTTCCATCATGCCGATCAGCGAGTTCGGCGGAACGCTTGGCGGAGCCCCCAAGAATACGCGCAGCGGTGTCGCCATCGGCATCCACAGGGGATCCTCGCAGCGGATCATTCTCATCGGCGGGCACATCGACTCAGCCGGCCCCGATATCCCGGGCGCGAACGATGACGGCTCCGGCTCCGCGGTCGTGCTGGAGTTGGCTCGCGTTCTCTCGCAACGGACCACCGAGTCCACCCTCGTGTTCGCTCTCTTTGCAGGTGAGGAGCAGGGGCTGCAAGGTTCCCGGTACTTCGTCGACCATTTCCCCGAGATGCAGAATGTCGTCCTGATGCTCCAGATCGACATGGCGAACGGGTCAGACCTGCTCCTGCCGTTCTTGGACAGTAAAGATCGAAGCTCACCGGAGTGGTTGGTGAAGGCCTCCTACGAGGAGCTTGACAAGCTCGGCTACCCGGGGCTCTATTTTCCGGCGCACTTCTTCGCGTTCATGAGCGCCTTGCCGGGAGGCGGCGTCGGATCCGATCATGAGCCGTTCCTCGAAAAGAATATCCCCGCGATCGATTTCACCTCCGATCCGCGGGATCCGATCCATACTCCTCAAGACAACTACGACAATTTCAAACTGAGCGGCTTGAAGCGCTCCGGAGATTTGGTGTACCGTCTCGTGGAACGGTTCGACGGAGGCGTGCCGCAAAAGAAAACCGATCAGTACTACCTGTACCAGATCGGAGGAACCCCCCTCTTTTTCCCACGATGGTCACTCCTCGCTTTTATTTTCGTCTCGCTCGCCTTGTCGGGCCTTGCCCTGGTCGTTCTCCAGCGTCGCCGACCGTCCGTCGACCGAACGGCCCGGCCCAAGATCCCCGGGCTGAAGCTCTTCCTTTTGATGCTGATCATTCAGTGCTGCGTGTGGCTGTCGGAGAATGTGGTCTCGATCATCAAGGGGGTGCGGCATCCCTGGATGGTAGACATCACTGGCTATTTTGTTCTGGGGTTTCTCGGAGGCTGTATCGGCATTTGGCTGTGCCTCCAGCTGGCCCCAAAGCTCAACCTGCGGCGCGACGGGTACTCGTACTATCTCCGCGCGGTCATTTTCCTCCTCGTCATCTTCATAGCTGCATCGTTCAGCTCCTACAAGGTGGCTCTGTATCCCGCGACAGCGTTTTTCTTTCTTGCGATAGCGGTCTTGATCCGGCAGCCGGTTCTGCGGGTCTCACTCTGGCTTCTGTCATCGTACTTCATGTATTGCTTCTTCTTCTCGGAGAACTTCGAGTTGCTCGCCCGCTTCGCCTACTCCACTCCCACCCTGGGCGCCTTTGGGAGTTTCATCCTCCACCTTGTCTACATCCTCTTCTTCTCGCTCTGGTCGTTCCCCTTTCTCCTTGGATTCGCGGCAATCTACTTCGATTCTCAGAGGGATCTTCTCTGGCTGAAGCGGCTGAGACGGCGCGAAGCAATCATTGCGGCCGGATTGGCGTTTGCAGTCGTCGCGGCCGTTCTCACGACTCGACCATCCTATTCGCAATACTGGAAGCCTGACGTTTGGATCCAGCAGCTGTTCGACGCCGACTCGACCAGCGGGATGATCACCGTCGAGTCGCCTGAGTATCTTGCCGGCACCCGGATACGATTCGGCGCAACGGACACGACGGTGCGAGGCAGGGAGACATTGGTACTGTTCAAAGACATACCGGCGCCGAAGGATCCCTGGCTCCTCATCGGGCGCGAGGTCACAACGAGCCGGGCGGGTTCCGGGACGACGTTCGATCTCCTTCTCAAGCTCCGCTGCCGGTATCGTCCGTATACACTCCGCGTCACGTACTCGGCTGGCCGGAACACTTTGAAAGACGTTTCGACGCCGCTCGCATCGACAAGCGACGACCACTCCGTCTCCGTTCAATGGTACTCGTTTCCTGATTCCCTCACCCTGGCGCCCCTGCATTTCACTCTACTCGGCGCGGACAGCCTGACGGAGCGGGTGGAGGCCACGTTCGTTCAAGAGACAGAGCCGATGCAGGTAACGAACGGATACAAGCCCAGTATCATCAACCGAACGATCTGGAGCAAGCGCACGGTTGTTTCAGCAGGCCGATAGTCCTTTGGCTGGACAGAGGAATGAGTGATTGGTGGTCAAGCACGAACAAGTCCGAGATGCTTCCGAATCGATTGTTCGGAGGACGTCGAACTTGACTTTGAGGTCATTTTGTTCAAACTTTGCGGCCGAAGGAGGTAGCTCCCTGCATCCCGGTCGATAGAAGTTATCGCGCCAGTCCGAGAGTCCGGGGCTACCCGGAAGAATCCCTGAGGAGACTCAGGGATTTTTCGTTTTCCGCCTACGGAGGCTTGCTCAACGCAGATTGAGCTGTGCGACGTTTTCGACGTGGTAGGTGTGAGGAAAGAGATCGACCGGCTGGAGCTGGACGAGCACGTACTTCTCAGCACACAGCGCCTTTACATCCCTTGCCTGGGTCGCGGGATTGCAGCTTACATAGACGATGCGCGGCGGCGCAAGCGCTAGGATCTCCTCGACCACCTTCGGATGCATCCCGCTGCGCGGAGGGTCAACGATCATGACATCGGGCTTTTCATGTCGAGCCATCCAATCCGTCTCCGTCGTCAGCCGGTCCTTCAAATCGCCGAGGATGAAGGTGCAGTTGCGGACGCCGTTCTCCTCCGCGTTGCGTTGCGCATCCTTCACGGAACTCGCGACGGACTCGATCCCCACAACCTCTCGAGCCGCGTCCGAGACGAACAGCGCAATCGAACCGGTCCCGGAATAGAGATCCCACACTACCTCCCCTCCCTTCAGCTCCGCGAACGACCTCGCGACTTCATACAGCTTCTCTGCTTGGGCCGTATTGGTTTGGAAGAAGGAGCTGGCGGAGATGGTGAAGAGGTGGTTTCCCAACCGCTCGTGGATTACTCCCTCCCCCATGTAGACGGTCTCCCGATCGCCGAAGGCGACCTGAGCCTTTCTTGAGTTAATCATGTTGACGACGGTTGTAATCTCCGGGATAGCCTCCAGGAGCTCCGTCGCAAACTCCTTCATCACGTCGGGCCGATCATCGTACGTCACCAGGTTCACCAAAAGCTCCTGCGTCCGCTTGCTTTGACGGATGACGAGGAA
>CAYZRX010000020.1:0-9476 GCA_964480945.1 uncultured Ignavibacteriaceae bacterium
TTTTCATCATGCAATTCAGCAGAGCGTGACAAGCCAGTGCCGTTTCCATAAAGTGATCTTGTGTTTATCGACAGCGCAACAACAAATGGAAACGAGCACTACTGCCTTTTTGGAAAGGGCTGGATCAAGAGATACCGGATTCCTTTCTAGAAGTGGCACTAGCTATTTCGCGATCCCGATCACGCCGCACGCCACACGTGCACCGGCTGCTCCCGTGGGCTGGGACATCAGATCGTCTTCCTTCTCATGCACAATGATCCCCCGACCGATGATGGAGTTCCTTCCGCTCAGGGAGATGATGCTGTCGACGAAGCTGAAATCCGCCACCCCGTTTTGATCGGCGTCGATGTTGCCCAGATCTCCAACGTGTCGTTTGGCGCTCAAGCGACCGCCGTGGGGCATCGCGGTGGGATTGAAATGCCCTCCCGTCGAAGTTCCGTCATCCGCACTGCAGTCGCCGTACTCGTGGACGTGGAATCCATGCTTGCCAGGCGTCAACCCTGAAAGGTGTCCGCTGACACGAATTCCGCCTTTCACAACCTCAAACGTGACCCTTCCCATGACGGCATTTCCCTTGGTCGGATGGAGAATGCAGATCGCCTTCGTGATCGCAACGGGCTGCGCTCCTGCGCGCTTCATTTGCGCCGTTCCAGCTTGGAAACAGCATGCCAGTAGTACCAACGCGATCGCACTTGACCGGTATCTCATCAGATGCCTCCTTTCATCCCCCCGGTGATATTCCCTGAGAACATCCTGCTTCCCACCTCTCCTTCAAGCCCAAATCTCTTCTACTTCATCACCTTCCCGTCGCTATCGAGAAACCTGAGCTCGCCGAAATGGAGATCCCGGATACCTTCTTCGATCTTCTGCCGGTCACCGACGACCACCCAGATGAGCTGGTTCGGCTTCACGACCTCTTTCGCCGCGTGGTTCAGTTGATCGAGGCTCAGTGCCATGACCTTCTGGGGGTACGTCTGATAGTAATCATCCGGAAGATGATAGCGAACGAGGTTCGAAAGGTATCCGGCCACGCTCGCGTTCGTTTCCCAGACGCCGGGAAGCTCGAGGGTCAGGTTGCTCTTGACCTTCTTCATCTCCTCATCCGTCACGGGATGGTCGCCGACGATCCCGCTGAGCTCCTTCTGCAGCTCGACCATGGATTCCTTTGTCTTGTCCGTTTGGACAGGGCCGTAGGCGATGAACGGCCGCTGCGCGGCGGTCGAATAGATGAAACTCCCTGCACCGTAGGACCAGTGCTTGGCCTCCCGAAGGTTCATGTTGATGCGCGAGGTGAACGCCCCGCCCAGGACCGTGTTCATCGCCTGGACGGCAATCTCGTCAGGATTGTTTTGCGGCACCGTCAGTTCAGCGGCGAAGATCACCGATTGCAGCGCTCCAGGCTTGTCCATCAAGTAGACGATCGGCTGCTTTGGTGCAGGCACGTCGGTAATACTCTTCTTCGGCACCTCGCCGGGCTTCCAGTTCTTGAACGCCCGCTCGAGCCGGGGTACGATCGCGTCCATTGTCGCGTCGCCAATGACGATGAGCGTCGCATTGTTCGGGCGAATCCACGTCTGATGAAACTTGACCATCTCAGTGCGTGTCAGCTTCGCTACCGACTCCTCGGTCCCCGTTCCCGTGAGCGGGATGCCGTACGGATGCCCCGAGCCATACAGCAAGGGGGCCAGCACCCTCACGCCCATCTGGATGGGCTGAGCCTTCTCCCTCTTGATCCCGGCGATGGTTTGCTTCTGCAGGCGTTCAAAATCTTCCTTCGGGAAGGAGGGATTCAGGATCACGTCGGCATACAGGTCGAGAGATTTGTCCAGGTTGGTCTTCAGCGCGTTCATCGAGACCGTGGAGACGTCGAGATTGGAACCCGTGTTCAGGGTCGCCCCGAGCAACTGGAGCTCGTCACTGATCTGGAGGGCCGTGCGGGTCTTCGTCCCTTCGTCCAGCATGTTCATGGCGAGGTTTGCCGTCCCGGGAGCGGAGAGGACGTCGGCGGCGTATCCTGCATCGAAGAGCATCGTAAACTGCACGATCGGTACTGTCGGCCGGTGGACGAAGATCAGCTTCATCCCGTTTGCGAGCGTCTTCCGCTCGAACGCCGGGAACTTGGCGACCGGCGGCGGGCCGACCGCGGGCAGCGATTTCCGGATCATTGTATCGGCAGGAGCAGCCGAGAGGTTCGGGTAGGGCACAATGTCAAGCAAATAGACGCCGTCAGAAAGCCATTCCGCAGCCGCCTTCCGAATATCCTTGACAGTGGCGCTCTTTGTCCGTCGCAGCGTGGTTTTGTAATAGTCCGGGCTGCCGCCATACACTTCATTCTGAGCGAGGATGTCCGATGTACCACCGAAGCCGCCGATGCGCTCGATTCCGCGGAGGAATCTCGCTTCGTGCAATGCCTTCGCCCTGCTCAACTCCACCTCGGTCGGTCCGGATTTGAGGAACTTCGCCATCTCCTCATCGATCGCTTTCTCCACTGCAACGAGGTCCTCGCCGGGTTTGGCGGTCGCCGTGATGACGAACTGGCTGGCGATTTCCCGGCGGTCGATGTACGCGTTGACGTTCGTCGCTATCTGGTCTTTGTAGACGAGGCGATAGTACAGCCGGGAGGATTTTCCGCTGGAGAGAATGTCGGAAGCAAGGTTGAGATAGTCCAGATCGGCCGTTCCCCATCCCGGGATGTTCCACACTTCGTACACGCGCGCCTGCGGCACGCGATCCTGCGCGATCTCCCGCTGGACTCCGGTTCGCTTCGCAACCCACGACGAGAACCGTGCAACGGGTGGACCCGGGGGAATGTCGCCGAAATACTTTTTCACCCGCGCGAGGGCATCGTCCGTCTTGATGTCACCGGCAACCGACAGCACGGCATTCGACGGGCCGTAGGACGCCCGGAACCAATCCTTCACATCGGAGAGTGAAGCCGCATTCAGGTCATCCATCGACCCGATAACGGTATGATCATATGGGTGTCCGGCCGGCCACGTGGCCTTCGTGATCAGCTCCTCGGAAACGGCGTACGGCTGATTCTCCCCCTGCCGTTTCTCGTTCTGGACCACGCCGCGTTGCTCGTCGAGCTTCCCCTGATCGATCGCACCGAGAAGGTGTCCCATCCGGTCCGATTCCATCCAGAGGGCGAGGTCGAACGCTGAGGTCGGCACGTTCTGGAAGTAGTTGGTACGATCTTCGTTGGTCGTGCCGTTCATGTCTGTGGCACCCACGCGCTCGAGCGCCTGAAAGTAGTCGTCGTTGTAGTCTTCGCTCCCGTTGAACATAAGATGCTCGAACAGGTGCGCGAATCCGCTCTTGCCGGGCTTCTCGTTCTTCGAGCCGACATGGTACCAAATGTTGACGGCGACAATCGGCGCCTTGTGGTCCTCATGGATGATGACCGTCAGACCGTTGTCGAGCTTGAACATCTTGTACGGAATATCGACCACGTCCGCCGCGCTCATCTTCGCTTTTTGAGACAGAAGCAGGGCGGGAACGAACAGGAGCATCAAGAGCCAGCGAATGGAACGATGGTGATCCATCATATGTTTTGCCCTTTGAAGAAATGGTGAATGAAAGTGTTCCGCCGATGCGAGTCGACCCTCACTACCGGATTCCTCACTCCGACCACAGAGTGCGATGTGTGGTCGCCGACCGCATCGAGACGGTTGTTCGTCCGAGACTTGTCGTATTCGATGATTCGACCGATTGCCGCTGAAGGCTGCGACAAATCGGGCCGTGGGGTTCGATGGACTGGAAGCGGAATCAATTACAGCTTTGTGTTTGGAGCTTGAGAATACACCAGCAGGTAGCGTGGAGAGGTCGTGTTGAATCTGAATTTCCTAAAAAGTAAGAACATCTGAGATCAACATCAAGCCGCCACAGGGCGTGAAATGACCTGGCCCGCAGGGTTGAAAACCATCATCGCTTACGTGGTACGTTCACTCAACACGCGTACAGACCCGAGGGTTCCTCTCCGTAAGCCCTGCTGCAATGCTGATAATACCCCGCACGTCGCGCTCTGAAGCGTCTGCCCTTCAGCGCATTCAACCATTTGCTCTGTTTTGCATCTAATTTGAACAACTGCGTTTTTGGACGATATCAATGAACTTCACCAAGGAGGATACGATGGGGCAACACTCCGGGTTGCGTTTGGCCTGGCATGGGCTCCTCGCGTGCGTCGTGACCATCATGTTTGCAGCCTTGCTGGATGGGTGCGCGGGAGCGGTACAGGTGGCCAGTCGTTGGGATGAGCGTCCGATCCTGGTCGACGGGAACTCAAGCGATTGGACCGACTCGACCGTGTTCGTCCAGAAGGATGATTTCCGGATTGGCATTATGAACGACGATCAGTACCTCTATGTCTGTCTGATGTCGAACCTTCCGAACCTCGGGCGTCAGGTCATGTTCAGAGGGATGACTATCTGGTTTGACCCGAGCGGCGGCGAGAAGAAGACGATCGGTATTCGCTACCCCATCGGTATGGCTGGCATGGGAATGGCTGCCAGACCTCAGGGAGAGGGGGATGAGCAAGGTGCAGAGGGGGGAGAATACGGTCGGAGCCGCGAGCGCTTCAACCCGGAGATGAGCGTGGCACTGAGCGAGTTTGAATTCCTCGGCCCGAATGAAAACGATCGCCAGAGAGTGTCAAAGTTGGAGGCACAGGGGGTCGAACTCGAGCTGAAGTCGACGCAGGATAGGTTTGTCTACGAGCTGAAGATACCGCTTGTGTACTCTTCACAGCATCCTTATGCTCTCGAGAGTCACGCCGGAGCAGCGATCGGGATCGGCGTGGAGTCGAACACGCCGCAGCGGGGCGAGTTCGCCCAGCAGGTTGAAGGAGCCGGCAGGGGAGGGTTCGGTCGCGGTGGAGGACGGGGAGGAATGCGTGGCGGTGGGATGAGAGGCGGAGGCGGGGGCCAGCGACCGGGCGGCGCGATCTCCAATTTCAGCTTCTGGAGCCACGTGCAGCTTGCAGAGAAGGCCCGCTGAGAAGTCGCCGAGCTCTGAGCAGCGTATCCGGCCAACTCAAATGGAAACCTACAGTGTGATGGTCCGGCCAACGGACCTCACGTGAATAAGGTCTCGCTTACGGCGTGTCGACCAAAACGGTATTGAACATCCACGAGGAACCGCTGTTCATGGTCAGGTACAGGTTTCCCGAGCCCCCGGAGGATTTCGTGCACTTCACGACGAACGTCCCCTCACCGGGAGACGTGATGTTGTGGGACTCCCTCAGGGTGTACGAGGTCGAGCCTCCCCAGTTCAGCTCGATGGTCGCCGTCTGAAATGTCGTGAGCTTATAAGTCCCTGAGCAATAGTATGTCCCATTCGTCGCGTTCGAGACCGTTGCGCCGCTCGGACCGACGATGCAGGTCACTGTGATGACGTCGCTCCCCGCCACGCCGTACCCGGCCTCATAGTGGTCGACCTGTCTCGTGAACGAAACCTTGTAGCCCTGCCCGCCACCGCAATTCTCGAGGCTGGGAGCCGGCCCCGTGGAGCTTTCTTTCTTGCAGCTCAGGGAGAGGAGCGACAGGCAGGTGAGAGCGCACAGCGCGATGAGAAGAGTTCGCATGGTTGGTGTTCCTTTCATTGTATGGGAAACGTTCAAGACCACGATCATTACTGTGTGAAACACACCCTGGTTTGGCTGAAGGCCCCCTCAACGGTCGCGTGAATTGGCCCCTCTGGCGGTGTTCGTGTTACTCGAGTTTCCAAGCGCGAAGGTGACCGTCCACCTCCACGGCGAGCAATGTGGCACAAGGATTGAAGGCCGCGGTGGCAAACAAACTGGCCCGACAGAGATTCACCTTCCCGAGCGCTTTGGTGAAGAAATCGGGTCGTCCGGCACGCAGTTGGTCGAGTGAGAAGGTGTAGAGAACCTTTGGCAAGCCGCGGTTGGCGGGAGGAACGGCTGCAAGCGCCACGAGACTGTTTGCGCTCGGAGAGAACGCGGCGCGTTCGAACATTATGTCTGCCGTCGCATACCGCTTCACGTCCTCGTCTCCCAGACCGCCGAACAGCAGCATGCCACCAACATCCGTGAATTGGAAGGACGCATCTTCGTGGGCAGTAGCAGAGATGGAGATATGCATCTTGCCCCCGGCCCCGATGAGATAGGCGCCGTCCGGAGAGGGATTGACGTCAAAGACGATGTGGTCCCCGGCAGGACGGATCGTCACCCCAACCGTCTCGTCAGCGTGCGGGGTCCAAATGACGATCAACCCATCCATCAGGCTCACAACTCTGGCTCCATCATGAGAAATCCTCACTCGTGAGACTTTCGTCGGTGGCTCTTTGAAGAGCTTCTCTGCAAGCCCCGGCGCAAACTTGAGCTCCCTGGCTTGGAGACCGGAGGGGACTTCCACAATCACAATTTTCCCATCGCTTCCGCCGACCGCGAGGTTCTTACCATCCGGATAGAAGTCCAAAGACTGTGCAGCTTCCCCCCGATCTGTTGTCATGATGCACTTCATCTCGTTGACATCCCACACGCGCAATGTGCCGTCGTCCGACGCGGATGCGATCAGCCCCTCGTTGTGACTCAAGGCCAAGGCCTTGATAGTTTTCGTGTGCCCCTCAAGAACACCCGTGCTGCCAGCCTCGACTGCATCCCAGAGTCGAATACGGCACTCATCCTTTGCAGCTGAAGCGATACGGTGACCTGAAGCGGCAAGCGCCGCGACTCCCCCTGCATACCCTCCGAGATCATACTCTGCTACAGGTTCGACCTTCTTCGCTTTTGGCTTCGGTGACGGCTCCGCAGTTTTGGAGCCCAGAAGGCTTGACAGGAATCCTGCCATGACGTGCCTCCGTTTGAAAGTGTTGTGCGTGAAAGCTCAACGCGGCTCGATCCTTCAGTTCAATCGAACCGTAGTCGATTCATGTCGAAATTGGCCATATGCCACTGCATTGCTACCTGAAACTTCTCCTGCGGAAGGAATGATTCGGCCCGTGCGAGTTTCTGAGCCATCTCACGAATGGTATGCACGGCTTTCTCCCTGAACGTGAGCCTCCGGTTCAGCGCGATCGCGTCTTCGTCCGCAAGGACGGCAAAACAGTACGGCGTCCAGGCGAGCTGCTGGACGAGGAACCATCCTTCCTGGGGTGAGAAGAGAGAAGGCTTGAACATCGGAAGAAACGCCTCCATCGTGCTCGGCTCCCCCGACGGCTCGGCGATCCTCATATAGTAGGCTACCAGCGGACCGAAGGGCGTCTCCGAGAGAATCCACTGCGTTTCAACCTGCGTCCGGCTGTCGAACGGCGGCCCTTGGACGGCAGCGACGATCGCCACGGCCTTCTGCAGTCCATCGCGAACGATCTGCACCTGATGCCGCAGCATCAGATGCGCTTTCATCACCGGGTGGAGAAATGTCTGCCGCTCGTCCCAGGCCGGAAATCGAATCGGACTGGTCCACTCATTCCAATGACTCTTCCACATCCTCGCCTCGAAATGAGAGGGATCCTTGCTCAGGACCAGGTCGAGGACTTCCTCAGCAGACTTGAACTGCGCTCCGGCCTCCAGGACGAACGCCTTCGCAACAAGCAAGTCGAAGTCGTTCGGACAACAAGTGATTGCATCGCCCAGGGCGGAAAGCGCCTTTTCCAATTCGGAATGAGACAGCGTTGCTCTCGTGGCGGTGCGGTCTTCCTGGACGACGACCTCAATACAGGAGTCCAGGATGTCAACCACCTGACGGATCTGCTTGCGCGCGGAATGAGCAGGATCGGAAAGACGAAGGATTGCAGCCGATGCTGCGTTCGACGGATGATCTGCGGGATGCGCCATTGATGCACCTGATCTCATTGTGGATTCGGTCGGATTGGAATTTCCTTACCGTTGCGACATCAAACCTTCTTTTCATTCCCCCCGATCGCCGCCAGCGCTGCTCTCGCCCCGCCGCTCCCGATAAACTCACCGAGAAGATCCACCCGACCCGTGTCGACCAAGGGCTCGCGAAGCACGCTGGGGCCTTCGACGAACGCCGGGGATGCAGACACGTTTCGGAATTCGATGCTCGATTCGAGCGCAGCCCTGATCGCCGGGAGCGTTGCAGAGTCCAGAACCTGCGCAGCGATGCAGAACACATTCTCGTTGCCGTCCAGAGTGGCCATGGTATCACCCTCGGAGAACATGACCCCTCGAACGCTCTGGAGATCGACGGCCTTCCAGAGAACCTTCCAGCACTCGAATCCGTAGTTGGCAGACTCGATCTTCCCGATGTCAAAGCGAATCCCGAGAGCTGGGAACGCGGGAATCATCACATGCTCCTTTCAGTTCAGAGGAAAGTGCCCGTGAATGAGTTCATGATCAGCGAGGCATCATGCCCGATGGGGTTGGGGTCTCATTTCTTCTTTGGCTTCTTCATCTTCTCTATCACCATCTTCGCCGCCGCGCGGACCATCGAGTCCGGATCACTTCGCGACAGGCCGGTCAATCGCTCGAGCACCCTGGCATCCCCGACCCTCCCAAGCATATGCACTGCCATCCATCGGATCGTTTGGTCATCATCCAGAGCGCTTATGAGTGCGTCGACCGCCCGCTGATCCCTGTAATTCCCCAACGCCTCAACGGCGAGCAGCCTGGCATCCTTGTTCTTCAACAACTTAACCAAAGGTTCAATCGCCCCGGGGTCGCCCAACTGGCCGAGAGCGTAGATGGCATTCTGACGCACGGAATAGTACGGGATCGGTAGAATCTGGCCGACATACTCGAATTTTTCATCGAGGATGACCTTCGTCGGCAGCTCGGTATCCGCGAGACCGAAGATGTGGCCCTTCACGCGAGTACTGACGCTGCTGACCGACACCAGAGCCTCCAACGCCCTTTTGTCCTTGATCTTTGCCAGGGCGTTTATCGCGTAGCATTTCACGAGCACGGACCCGTCCCCTATCGCTTTGATCAAGACCTTCGTCGCACTTGTATCCTTGATCTCGCCGAGCGACCAGGCCGCGAGGTACCGCCCTTCCTCAGAGCTGCTCTGAAGAATCCTGGAGAGTGGACGAACTGCCCTCGGATCCCTCGCGTGCGCCAACACTCTTGCGACCGAACCAGTAAGCTTGACAGATCCATTATCGAGTGCGACAAGCAAAGAGCCTATGTTGATGTTCTTCAGCCTGAGCAGCGCGCCGGCCATCGCCGTATAAGGATCATCGTTGATCGCCGCCAGGAGGTGGGATTCGCCGATATCGCTGAACGACGCGTACTTCATCGGTGGATACAGTTCCGGGGGGCCTTTCGGGACCTCCTGCGAGGATCCATTACGCGTGCGAAGCGTGAAGTTCTCCCACGTGTAGATCGACACCCTCTCGTCGGACTGCCGTGTTCCCTCGTGCAGGCGCGGGTTGCTGTATAAAAGCTCGATGACGGCCACCTGGCCCCCATCGATAGTCACCTTCGTGTCGGACACGAACGTCGGCTCAACATTGAACCAGGTCCACACGCCCTTGTCAACGTCGAACGCGCCCTC
>CAYZRX010000020.1:9576-42075 GCA_964480945.1 uncultured Ignavibacteriaceae bacterium
ACGATGAGAATGATCGGAATTCTCTTGACGGACGGCGATTTCACGTGAAGTCTCCTCTGGTCTTGGTGAATGAGAAGGGAACGAGGACCGCTCATCGGCCTATCCTACATCGTCGTGATAGACCCCGACCTGAATCGTGTTTCTCCGCTCTGAGGGAACGTGAGCGTCCGCTCCCCATCGTTTGAGAGCGTGAACTCCGTTTTCTCAGAGCTCACGATCGATATCACGATGGCAGTGAGGTCAAATCTCATCGTATCCTTCGGAACTACGATGGTGAGCGGCTGCTTCGAGTTGTTCTTGATGGTCAGATCGATGCTGCCGCCGTTATCCTTCCCCGTGAAGACCAGAACCACTTTGTTGGCCTCATACGCCTTCATCAATTCCATTTTGTCCGCTGGCTGGGCAGCCTTCTGCTGGCAGGCGATGATGAGAAACGAAATGACGATGGGAACAGTCCTCATGGGTACACCTCCTCAGAGGATTTGTGAGTATGAATGAAGCATGATGCCGATATTGCCACGGACGTTCCTCAACCGTGGGCCGGTTCTGGATGCGCCGTCGATGATCCTCGACGCTTCGCGTGCCATGCGAACCCGACATAGATCAGTGCGCCAAGAACAGCCCCATCGACCGCTGCTGCCACGACGCCAGCTAGAGCGAAATGAGCATCAGGATTCTCTGCAACGAGGTAAAGTTGAATAGCGACATTCTGCAGGATTGTCACGCCAGACGTGGCAAGGATCAAGCTCCAGATCCTTGGACCCCAATAATGCACGGAGAGGAACAGTCCGGTTGCAAACAAAAGACCCCACGAGAATCCAAAGATAAGCCCCCTGACAAGAAAGAGCTGTTGCACGGACACGCCCTCCGACTGCATCGCGTTCAGCATCGCCCTGATACCGATGCCGAGAAGGAGATTGCCGGCGGCGAACAAGAGAACCAGGATCCACTTTTTCCGCATGACGGAGCACAGGATGACAAACAGCCCGGCTCGCACGATGTCAGCCGTGATCCAAACGACAGAGTACTGATAGGCCACGAAAAAGAAACGCGACTCGTTGATGAGAGAATTGATAATCTCCAACAGGTACGATGAGATGAGACCCGAGACGACCATGCCGAGACCCACGTAGAGACCCACTCCAAGGGGATCTTTACCAAAGAGCGCGAGAAAATCGTGAGTCGATTCAAGTTCCTCGAGCGCCGCCTCTCCAGGTTTGCACATCCGTGCCGCGTGTGAGATGTATATCGGATAGACCATGAAGATGGTCACCAGCCAGCTGACATAGCCGATGGTAACTAACCCAGTGATAAGAAAATTGATGAGGGCGAGCGCGGGAAGCACAAATCCCAGCGTGACGGACATCCTCGTTCGGCTGCCTTCCGCAGCGGCAATGGCGTTCAAGTCCTTTGGCAGTGTGCCGAACGCCTTGAACATCCAGTACAGGTTGAAGAAGGGAATAAAGCAGTACCCGATCGCTTTTCCAGGGGTCTGGATGGAAGGAGTCAACCCATGGATGTTCGATTGGGCAATCGCATGCCGCCAGGCCTGATAGAATCTGACAATGAAGAGGATTTGAGCAGCACACACCGCGATCACACCGAGAGCGAGAAATATCCCCCCGAGATCTGAACGATCTGCCTGTAAGGCCGCTCCAAGGACGCCGAGCCCCAAGCCGCCAAAGAGAAGAAGGAAATACACTCCCAAACCTCCGACGCGTGCCTCCTTCTGTTGCTGCATCGCCTTGAGTTGACGCGCCAGAGCGATCGCCTCGGCGGACCCTCCCTGAACGAGTCGCTTCCCGTCACCCATGTTCACGTCGGAGAGCGATGCCGGCCCGCACCCCGGCGGCGCGAACGTCCCGCCCGTTTGGTACCATTGGAGGGCGTGCTGCCGTGCAAGGTTCCGGTCGACCGAGAATATCCCGATGCACTGACCGCAGACCATCCACGGGTTTGTTTGCGAGGCCATTTGTTGGGCGAACTGGATCTTGAACGCATCCTGACCCACACCGAACGCAGTTCCCAGGGCGCCCATATCGGAGAGCGCCTTACGCCAGTAGCCGGGTGTTCTCACCACCTGCGTGGTCGTCAGCAGGTAGCCTTCCTTTTCTTTCAGTTCAGAATTACAGACGTCGCAGACTGGCATGGTCATCTCCCATTTTGGCAGGTTTGTTCATGGCAGGTTGTGCGCCGGGCGGCGATCTCTTCTACTCGATAAGTCTGTAGAAGCCGTACAGTATCCCCCGATTTCCCCGATCGCTGCTGTATTCTTCCCACGTGAACGAAAACTCCTCTGTTCCCGCCTTGAGGCCCTTGACAAGCTCAGAATTCTCCAGGCTCATTTTCATCCAGGCTGCTGTGTATCCCATTGCGCGATCCAGGTCGGGGGGCTTGCCTCGCCCGATCGACTTCGGCATTCTCTCATCACAGAAGAACGTGATTGGAACATCCGCATACGCCATCGCCTCCGGCAGGAGCGATCGGACGATATTGGTGACGTACTTTGGCTCCTCCTGGCGCACGGGACCCGAATCAAAGACAAAAACGTGCACCAAAGGTCCCTGCCGCTTTGCCCTCCCGTGTCGCTGTTCCTGGCCCGCCTGCTCCTCTTTCCGCAGGAGTTTCGAGAGAATTCCCATGTCGAATGTCCTTCGGGTGAGGGACTCTGAACGATGGATACGGGTGACGGTGAAATAGAGATTTCGAGATGCGCTCCCTGAGTCGCCTAAATGAGGATACCGACATCTCACGCCGTTTGCCGAAAAGATTCCAAGGAAAAAAGAAAGCCGGACTGCCCGGCGACGTCGTCGGGTAGTCCGGCCTTCCTGAGCCCATTCTCAATTTCGCTACAGCTTCATCATAGAGCATCCTTACGATTCCATTACGCTGTCAGTTCACTACTTTCTCGTGACCTCTCTATACCAATTCGTCATCGTCGGCTGGTTCACAAACCGGTTTCCGTCCCAGTACGAAACCCCTCGCCGGAGCCTATCATAGAATGCGTCGTTCAGCCTCCCTTTCAATTTACCCTCCTTCTCGAGCTGCCGATGCGCCGCCGTGAAGTGATCCGATCCCCGGACGCTGACGCACTTCATCGAGGAATCAAAGTAGTAGTATATTTCGGCTCTGAACCTATCGAGCGGTTCCATCACAACGACCTCGAGCAGCCCGTCCGCTTTGATCGTCAGGCGCATCACTTGGTTTGTGATATCCACCCATTCCCGTTCAAGGTCCGTCGGGGGGAAAATCAGATAGTACTCTTCCTTCCCCTCGGGAACTCCCTGCGGGATGTACTTTTTCGGAGCAGGGGCATAGCCCTCGATTTTTCGCGGATCCAGAACAACAAGGCAAGCCCGCCCGAGCCGATTATTCTGTCCGGCGAAGAAGAGCTCCTCCACCCCGTCTCCATTGATATCCTTGTGAACGAAGTACGGAATAGAACCGGGGTGCCAGTATTCGCTCACGAATGATCCGTCGATTGCATTCAGGCGGATCATGGCAGAGGGAAACCAGGGATTCTGGGTGACACCGAGGACTACTTCCGGATTCCCATCACGATTGTAGTCACCGAGCAACATCAGTTGGATCCTATAGTCATCAGCATACCGAACGCCGCCGATGGAGATATTCCGGTGAACCTCGTATCTCCAACGCTCCGTGCCATCGGCGTTGAAGCACAGGATCCTGTTATCCAACGGCGGGTTTACCATCCGGAGAGACGTCCAGCCGAAAACCGCGAGCACCTCGTTCTTACCGTCGCCGTCGACATCGAAGGCTGTCAACGCCTCCTCGGGATGCGCCGAGATCCACGCAGGCAACGCTCCCTGGTCATATCCTTTCCCGATATGCTTGCGCCAGAGCTCCTCGCCTTGCTCGTTATAGACGAGCAAGTACTCGTCCTTCGCGCGCGCGTAGGAAGGATTGCGGTCGTGAGGGAAGAACTGAGGGAGGAGAAACACGAGCGCCGCGGCGACTGCGACGAACGCTGAGGCCCAGCGAATCGGATATCTGCGAACGGATTGCACAAACCTCGACGGCAGCCGCGACTTTTCAGAAACCGCGAGACGATGGTCGCCCTGCGCCCACGGCCGGATCCCCCGGTCGGGTGCATACAGCGCTAGCGTGGTTTTTTTTGCCTGCTCTTCCGCGAGTCCCGCGACCTCGGCGTAGTAGTCGGAGATCTCCCTATGCAGCGCAGCGCATCCGGCACATCGGCTGAGGTGCTCGCCGGCTGCTGCGCGGCCGTCCTTCAGCAGCTCCGACCCAATCACAAACAGTTCAATCGTCCGCTCATCCAGATGGGCCGTATCTCCGCTCTCTTTTTTCATCCTCTGATTCGATCCAAGATTCATCAACAGTATATACTTGCAGTCCTACCCTCCCACAGATTCCGCCCTTTTCAATTCGTGTCTCATATGATTCTTTGCACGTTTCGCCAGGTATTCAAGCACCGCCCGATGCCTGTTCGCGTATGCCGCTTTTGTGAGCCCCGGCATCACGGCCCTCAGGTGCTCATAGTAGGAGGCGCCGTCTGCCCCAAAGGCGCCGAATTCTCCCAGGAGGATCCCGTGGACGGCAGCAATATAGCTGTTGAACGTCGCCTCGCTCCGCTTCCCTTTTCCCACGTACGTCTCCCTGGCGCCGGCGGCCAACTGCCGACACACTGCTTCCGCAATCTGCCGGACATCCGCCTGTTCAGCCTGGCGATCGACGGTGCTTGCCTCTGCTTCTTGAACCTCCCAGCCGAGCGCATAGACCTCTTTGAAAAGCAGCCCTGCCGTAATGAGCGGTACGGCCCGTTGGTATTCCTCCTGCCTGACCAGAACGGCGCGGAGCTTCTCAACCATTTCGGGGATCGAATCGTGGAGGGAAACCACCCGTGAAAAACGCTGCCGCAAGAACTCGCTCCTCATCGGGGGGAGGTGATAGCAGGGATCCGTCCCGGTCGCAACAAGGCAGGTCTCACCGAACCGCACCTGGAGCTGGAAGAGGTCGTTTCTCTCCAGCTCGAGCTGCACGTTGCGAAGGATTTTCCCAAGGGCGGGGTCCGCGTCACTGTAGAGACGGATGATCGAATGGTGGACCTTCCTGAAAACGAGGCGTCGCAAGGCAAGGAAGACCTCATCCTCATGACAGGTGGCGACATCGATTTTCTGATTGAAGAAGAACGTATTGACCTGCACGAAAGTACCTTCGCTGTCACGCCGGAAGAGGTCTGCGAGGCAGTCGTACACGAGGTCGACTTCCTTGAGACCCAAGAGCTCAAGGTTCAACTTGCCACGAAGAATCTTCGATCGGATCAGCGGCAGGGCAAGCACGTAGCAGAGCTGGACGAACTCCCTGACGTCCAGCGGTGTGTACGTGCCATCCAGTACTGCTCGGAGGGCTGTTCGATGGGCGGAGGTCAACCGCATGAGATATGCTTCTTCAAGAGCACGTCAACGTTTTGAAAGTTTCTCAACGCTGCACGCTACAGCTAGGTTTCGTCCCGCTCAAACAGCACAGGGAGGAACATCACCCCGTACGGTTCAGGGACCTAGCTTTCCAACGATTTCTTGAGTTATGACCACAGCACCCGCCACGACTTCCCGGTTTGGGCAAGCGTGGAGGCGATTTGCGGTGCTTCGGCGGGACTTCTCGATTACTCCGACGCTGCAAAGCTACGACAGTTCACCATAAAAGGCAACAAACAGACGGGCAGCAGACCCGATGTGGACTTTTAGTCGGTCCTTCCTGCCTCACACACGACCTTCCCACCGACGATCGTCTTCAGGGCACGGATGGAAAGCATCTCCGCCGGGGGGATATTCGTGATGTCTTTGGAAATGACGGTGAAATCTGCGAGTCTCCCCTCCTCGATCACGCCCTTCACCTGCTCTTGAAACTCCGCGTAGGCTGCTTCGACGATGTAGCCGCGCAGGGCCTCTTCCAACGTCATCCGCTGCTCGGGATGGCGACCGCCGAAACCCCCACGAGCCACCACGAGAGGTTTCGGCCTTTGATGAAGTATTCCTCAATATTCTTGCCCGCATGACGCCTGAAGTAGAGGCCGATCGCCAGCGAGCCCAGAACGTAGAGGCCGACGACGGCCCAGTCAGTCCAGGTCATAGGGCGTTACTTGTCAGGCGGTCGAACGACTCTTCCACGCGATGAGCGCGAGCGTAGCAAGGAGAAGGACCGTCACGCCGCCGAGGATCCAGAGCCCGCGCTGCGCAGCCTCAAGTCTCTGGCGTACCATCTTGACCCGCACGATGCTCATCTGAGCTGCGGGAGCCGCCCGGTACGGCTCGATGCTTGGCTCCTTGAAGAGATCCTCAAGGACGGGCCACAGCTTTCTCGACGTCAGGCCTCCGGCGTCGAAAATGACGACGCCCTTGCCTCCTCCCTTTCGAACGGCTTGGATTGCCCGACGGAGTTTCTCTTTCGGGTAGTAGTCGTCAGGGGGATTCGCATTAATCGATGTCATGAGACTTTGAAGCTCGGTAAGCCGCTCGCCCGGAAGGTTTGGGAGTGCCGAGAAACCAGAGGTGAGCTTAGTCTCGAGGTCCGGGGCAATCCGTCCAAGGTGGTCTTTCACCAAAGAATAACGGGACCGGAGCCTTTGCACGTAGGCGAGTCGACGTGCCCTTGGAAGGATCTTCAGCGAATCCGCCATGTGGAGGGCGTCGGAAAGGAAGAAGCGTTCCTCATTGTAGATGTAATGCACATCGAGCCCGACGGAAAGGTGTGTTCGGTCTTTCGCCCACCGCTCTTCATAGCGGGTGTACTCCTCGAGCATCTTCAGGAACGTATCGAAGCTGACGGGTGGAAAGTGGCTGCGGTACACCATCGGCATCATCACGTCGACCCAAGGGGAGAAATCGGTCCACCGCTGTCCGATGAACCGTCCGCTCGCCATCGGGTTCTTGAACACAGCGGCGGAAAACTCGATGTTCGGCTTGATGGCCGAAGCCCGCTCCCACGCTTCCCGGGCGAAGCGGTCGATCGCATCCTGCCGATAGGCGTAGAAGAAATAATCCATATCGCTCGGGCCGCCCTTCATGAAACTCCCCTTCAAGAAAAACTCCGCCTTCTTCTTCCGGTCCCATTGATCCCAGCCCTTCGGTTTCACCGTCGGATCGGACCACCAGTTCGCTTCGGCGTTCGGAAGGGCCGGCGTCACGGGAAAGGCGGAATCAGGAAAGGTCTCATAGTATAGATGTGCGTACTTCAGCATTTCATCGAGGCAGTAGTCGCAGAAACAGTAGCTATCCGGAGCCACGTCGCCCGGATACCGGACATAGTCGTGGTGGATGCCGTCCACATCGTAGTCCCTCACGATCTCCTCGATCATCGGCAGGAGCCACTGATCCGTGTATCCCGGCCGCCGCGCCGGACACATCCAGTTGATGTAGTACGGAACGCCGCCCCCGAGGAGCTCGGCCTGCGACGGGATCTTCCCCTCCGGGTTTCTCATCGCCCATTCGGGATGCTTTTTCATCACCGGTCCGTCCGTGCTCTGCGTGAAGTCGCAGAGCCACGCGTGGACGCGAATCCCCCTCTTGTGCGCCTCGCGGATGACGACTGCAAGCGGATCGAAGTTCTTGAAGGCAGGGACGAGCGTCTCGGGAAATTTCTTGCTGTGATAGTAGACCTGCTTGTCGCTGAATTCGACCAGCAGGACAATGAGATTGATGTTGGCTTTCTTGCAATGCTCGACGAACGCGATCGTTGACGAGTCGTTGAACGCGACCGACGACGGATGCGCCCATACCGCCCTCCCCTCGACCATGGTCCCTGTCGAGTCCGATTGAGCGGATGATATTCCGAGGTTGACAAGAAGAAGGAAAATACCGAGAAGCGAAAAGCGGAAGGCGCGGCGTCTCATGGTGGAAGCCTCCAAGGAATGTGGTTGAGCCATCCCCACTCGCAACACGCACAGTATAGAGAGGTGCAAGTGAAAAGTCAAGCAGAGGCAAATCCCACGCACCTTGGAAGTGCGTGGCACCTACCCATCTTACGAGTGCATGGCATGTTCAGCCAAGCTCTTGACCTCAGACTGAGCGCGAGCGACCCGAGGGATTCGTCAGGGGGGCATCGCAGCGGCTTTGCACTCGTCCGCACGCACTCAGCGAAATACTCAAGCTGCGCGGTGTAAGGATCTGGGGAAGGCAAAGCGGGTACCGGCTGAGCTTCGCCGTTCTGAGACAACCTCAGTGTTGGCTGCAAGAGGTTGTCTTACTCGAGGATCCCTCGTTCACCGATGAGCCTGTATCCGGCCCTGAACTTCTCCCCCTCAGGAAGCGCGTACGATGCGTGAGCGTGTGCAAGGGTATCCTTGAACTGAAAGAGGGATACGACATCATTGACCAGGCCGTTGGGGTCTCTGGTCCCCATAGCCGCTGTGTCGTGAGGCTCGCCCAGAAGCCAACGGATGAAGTCGATATCGTGTATATGGAGATCGACGGGGACACCGCCGCTCTGCCGCGCGTCGAGCAGCCAGTCGCTCGAGGACCAGCGGGGCACACTGCTGAGCCGGTGGGCAGAAGGGAGACAATTCTGCCGAGCGAGCTGCCCTCGCTCAACTGTTTGGCGGCGACATATTCCGGCCAGAAGCGAAGCACGTGGGCGATCATCAATACGAGGCCCGCTGCCGATTGGATCATTTCCTCGCCCTCGCCCACCGTCCTCGCGATCGGTTTTTCACACAGGATGTGCTTCCTCGCTTTCGCGGCCTAGAGCGCGGCTGCGTGATGCATTGGAGTCGGCAACCCGATGATGACGGCGTCTACCTCCGAGTCCTTCAGAAGGTGTCGGCAGTCCGTGTAGACACGGGGAACGCCGTGCTTCTCGGCGAAACGTCTTCCGGACTCCTGACTTCGGCTCCACACCACATCGAGCCGAACGCCTTCGACTGCCGAGGCGCACCGCGCATGAACCCCGCTGATGTAACCAGTTCCAAGAAACGCTAAACGAATGGTATTTCGGCTCGCGTTCACGGCTCTTTATCTATCGCTTCGTGAAGTCCCACACACCTTCAAGGTGCGTGGGACCTAGACGAATGTAGGAGTGATTGCACTAAGACGCAATATTGAGATCCAGTGCACCTCAGAGGTGCGTTGGGCCTCGCAGGCGCTTGGCAATGATCTCTAAAATTGATATGTTTCGGTATGGCCCTTGAGCCCTGGGCCCTTCCCACAACACCGGCGGTCATCTTGTCAAACGAGAGCGATACGAAAGAAAAAGTAGCGAGCCTGATCCTCAAGGTGTTCGACTCCTACCTTTCGGAGTTTCTGGTTCTCACAAGACGAGCGAAAGAGAGATTTGAGCAGAAGGATTGGAAAGGAGGAAAAAGGGACGCCCTCGAACGACTGAGCTTGTATGAGAAGTCCTTGTCTCAAATAGCGACGCAAGTCGAGGGACTACTCGGTCCGCCCGTGTACCGCCGGTCAACCTGGATCGACTTGAAGCGGATCTACACCAAGCTCATTGCGGGGCGATGCAACGAAGATATTGTCGAGACGTTCTTCAACTCCATCACCAGGAAATTACTGCAGACGGTCGGCATCGATAGAGAAGTCGAATTCTTCTACCTGCACCCCAAGCCTCGCCCGAGCGAACAGGCTCCCACGATCTTCACGAGGTACGATCAAGAGAAAGACACCAAGAATCTCCTGAGAAAGATTCTCGCTGACCACAAGTTCAGCAAAGGCTATGAAAACATCGAGCGCGATCTTGAGCTGATCGCGAATGAACTGAATTTGTTTTTGTGGCCCATCATCAGAAACGATAAAAGCTACGTTGTTGAGGTTTTGAAGCCATGCTTCTTCAGGAACAAAGTAGCCTACATCGTCGGAAGAATCGTCATCGAATCTCGAATCCTGCCGATCATCCTCCCGCTCTATCACGACGAGGCCGGAATCTATGTCGACTCGGTCCTGCTGCACGAGGCCGACGCGAACAACATCTTCGGCTTCGCCTATTCCTATTTTCAGGTCGACGTCGAAGTCCCGCACGAGCTCGTGGTCTTCCTGAGCTCTCTCCTTCCGCACAAGCCGCTGCCCGACCTCTACAACGCGATCGGCTTCTACAAGCACGGCAAGACGGAGTTCTACAGGGATCTCCACAGATTTATCCACATCTCGAGGGAGCAGTTCGTCGTCGCACCAGGCGAAGAGGGCGCGGTGATGATCGTCTTCACCCTCCCCCACTATCACTACGTCTTCAAGGTCATCAAGGACAGGCCGTGCTTCGTCCGATCCGGCAATACGACGGACAAGACGATCGACCGGTCGCAGGTGAAAGCGCGATACAAGTTCGTCTGCAATCGCGATCGGGTCGGGCGGCTCGTCGACACGCAGGAATTTGAGAACGTCAAATTCAAGGTCAAACGGTATTCGGAGAACCTTCTCAGCGAATTTGAGACGGCTGCGAAGGGGACCGTCACGCTCAAGGACGGGTATGTCGTCATCGATCACCTCTACCTGCAGCGACGGGTCACCCCTCTGCCGATGTACCTCTTGCGGGAGGAAGACCCTCACCTGATTCGCCAGGCCGTCATCGACTTCGGATATTTCATCAAGGATCTCGCCGCAACCGGCCTCTTCCCGGCCGACCTGTTCAACACGTGGAATTACGGCGTAACGGAGGGTAACAGGGTCGTGCTGTACGATTACGACGACATCATTCCGCTGGAGGACGCCAACTTCAGGACGAAGCCCGAGCCGAGGAACGAATACGAAGAGCTTGGGCTCGAAGAGGATTGGATCAGTGCGGTCCCGAACGATTTCTTTATGGATGAGATCGACACCTACCTCGGCATCCCCGACCCGCTACGAGGGATTTTCTATTCCGTGCATAAGGACCTCTTCGGAACAGAGTTCTGGCAGAGCGTGAAACTGAGGGTCGACAGGGGGGAGATCATCGATATCATACCGTACGATAGGGAGAAGAGGTTCAGAAGACTGAGCCGTGAGGCGTAGATCCCCCCGCGACTGGATTCTCCTCAATCGATGAGGTGTTGCACTTTGAGGAACGCTTTGATCGCGCCGAAAGCCGTCAGCATTTCCTCCCGCGTGAACCCGCCGTGCCGACCGCCGAGAATCGTGAGCAGCTGATTCGCCACGCCCGCCTTTGTCAGACCCTCATGGAGTTTCTCGGCTTGTGCGTACGGCACCAGCTGGTCCTTCTCGCCGTGAACGCTGAAAATGGGCGGAAGGCCCTTCCTTATGTAGGTGACAGGGGAAACGCGCCGCGCGAGAGTCTCTTTGTCGCTTTGGTCTCCAACCCAGTACACCGCGTAGTTCTGCTTGTCGGGTCCTGAGAGCAAGTCGTTCACATCCGTGATCCCAAACCAGTTGACGATTGCCGCGACCTTCGGCTGAACACCGGCATAGTCCCAATCCGTCGGCATGTCGAACCCGTCGGAAGCGTCGAGCATTCCTGTCATCAAGGCGAGATGCCCGCCGGCGGATCCTCCTGTCACGATGATCTTCGTCGTGTCGAATCCGTATTCTTTCGCGTTCTTGAAGACCCAGCGCAGCGCGAGCCGGCAATCTTCAACCGCCGCCGGAGCCAGGGAGACGCTGGCAAGTCTGTATTCCACATTTACCACCGACAGACCCATCTCGAGATAAGGAAGAAAAGCCAAAACTGCTCCCTCCTTCGATCCGGCAACCCATCCCCCGCCGTGAATATAAAGGACGGTCGGCGTCGGTCCAGTTGCGTTACGACGCGCATAGACATCGAGCTTGCAGGCGAAGTTATTGGCCGTCGAGTACGTGACGTTTGGAACAACACGGTAGTCGTTCGCGGCATTGAACGTCCACGAGCCGGCATCCTGCGCTCGCAGCGTGCCGAGAAGGGTCGCGAAAAGCAGCAGTATGCAAGGAATCAAATGACGTCGTCGCATGCGATGCCCTTTCTGATCGATATGACATGCTTCCTACGTAGTTGCTACAAAAAAAGAAGAGTGCCAGGGAGTCGAAGCTTCCATCCTTCTTCATTTTCACCTTCGGCAGCTCATCGCTTGATGCGTGCCGATCCACCCCTCATCACGTGCCTGATCTCCTCCAAGGTAACCATGCTGGTGTCGCCGCGGGTGGTCTGGAGCAGTGCCCCATGCGCAGCTCCCATCTCTACACACTCCTGCGGGGCCGTCCCGTGCAGCAGACCGTAGACGAAGCCGCTGCAGAATCCATCACCTCCGCCGACGCGATCCTCGATCTCGAGATTCTCGTACTTCTTCGATTGATAGAACACGCCGTCGTAGAACATGATCGCCGACCAGTTGTTCACGGATCCGCTCACCACTTCCCTCAGCGTCGTTCCTACGGCCTGAATGTGAGGATACGTCCTGACAACTTTCTCCACCATCTTCTTGTAGCCCTCGAGTGGCAGAGCCTTCAGGCTCTCATCGGTCCCCTCCACCTCGAACCCCAACACCTTCTGGAAATCCTCTTCGTTCCCGATCAAGACATCGATATGCGGTACGAGTTTCTTTGTCACCTCGATTGCTTTCTTCGATGACCAGAGCTTGCTGCGGAAGTTGAGATCGTAACTCACAACCGTCCCGTTTTCGTGAGCCGCCTTCATCGATTCCAGCGCGACCTCCGCACATGAGTCGCTGAGGGCGGTGAAAATACCTCCCGTGTGGAACCATCGGACCTTCCTTTTGGTGAAGATCCGCTTCCAATCGACGTCGCCTGCTTTCATATGAGAGACGGCCGTATGGCCGCGGTCGTAGAGCGTCACGCTCGCCCGTACGCCCATCCCCACTTCCGTGAAGTTCAATCCGATGCGGTCAGCCCGGCCCGAGCCGTCGTACGGCACCCAGATCACCTCGCTGATGTCCATGCCGCTGGTCCGCGCGTGGTTCTTGATAAACGCGCCCAGCGGATTGTCGACAAGCCTCGACACCCATCCAGTCCTCAGCTCGTAGCGGGAGAGCGCATACGCGACATTGTACTCTCCCCCGCCGGCGTACGCTTCGAATACGGGCGTCAGCTCGATGCGCTGGTGTCCCGGCGGGCTTAGCCGAATCATGCATTCGCCCAGTGCCAAAAGGTCAAATTCCGCTTCAGAGGCTGGCTTGATCGCTAGTGCCATGGGGTGACTCGCTTTCTCGATGGTTGCTGTGAAACCTCAGGATGATCGCGGCGAAGCCCCCTCCGGCTCATTGTACGACCGAACGAGGTAAAGGGCTCCGCAGTACTGTGGATCAGTTGGATGGGCAGAATTTGGAGAAAAGAAAAGGGAGAAGCAACTCCTGCTTCTCCCCCTCTGGGTGGTTGTCAAGCGGCGAACGGCTTCGAACCGTTCAAGAATCACTCTGACCCTCGTTCCGGATGCCAGCCGCGCGCCTCAGGATCCACAATCCTCCGATCCCCGATACGATGGAGGCAGCATAGATCCCAAGCTTCGAGGCGTCGAGCGGATTGCCGGGTCCGAATGCAAGAGACGCGATAAAGAGCGACATCGTGAAGCCGATACCCCCAAGCCACCCGACCCCGTAGATGTGCCTCCACGTTAGTGCAGCGGGAAGAGTTGCAATCCTGGCTTTCACCGCGGTCCAGGAGAAAAGAGTTATTCCAAGTTGTTTTCCGAGAACGAGGCCCAGGAAGACGCCGAGCCCAGCCGGGCTCGTCACAAGAGCGCCGACGCCCTGCTCAAAGGTTACCCCCGCGTTCGAAAAAGCAAACAGCGGCATGATGAAGAATGTCACCCATGGGTGAAGAGCGTGCTCAAAACGCTGCGTGGGAGCTTCAACCTCCTCGGCTATTTCGGCGAGAGCACGAACCGATGCTTGAGGACTCTGCTCCGTTGTCGCCAGATCCGCCCTCTTGTCCCCGCGCTCCGGCTGCCTGAGGATGTCGTACGCTCGCTCAAGAAACGCCCGCCGGTCGAGCGCGGATCGCGCGGGGATCGTCATCGCTATCAGCACGCCTGCGACCGTCGGGTGAATGCCCGAATCGAGAAAGGCGATCCAAAGGAGAAAACCCAGGACTGCGTAGATCAGCGGATGGCGGACCCCCATCCAGTTCGCGGCAATCAACAGGAGGAGGAGAATTGCACCGATCAGGAGATGACTCCAGACAATGCCCGACGCATAGAACAAGGCAATGACAATCACCGCCCCGATGTCGTCCACGATCGCAAAAGCCGTCAGAAACACTTTGAGCTGGATGGGGATGCGTTTGCCAAGCAGCGCGAGCGCACCGAGAGAGAAGGCAATATCCGTCGCCATCGGTACGCCCCACCCGGCGAGCGTTTCGGATCCCCGGTTCAGAGCCACGTAAATAAGCGCCGGCACAATCATGCCGCCGAGCGCCGCAACGACGGGCAGCAATGCCTTCCTCAGGGAAGCCAGCTCCCCGATGAGCATCTCGCGCTTGATCTCCAGCCCGACGACGAAGAAGAAGAGGGCCATCAGACCATCGTTGATCCAGTGAAGCAGAGATCTCGAGACGGCGTAGGATCCGATCCCGATCGAGATCTCCGTGTGCCAGAGGTCGTCGTAACTCCGCGCCCAGGGAGAATTCGCCCACACGAGCGCCAGGACGGTGAAGCCGAAGAGAAGAATCCCCGAGGAGGATTCAAGCCTCAGGAACTCCTGAATCGGCCGGGCAACCGTTCGGACAGCACGCCGTACTCCTTGGACCTTTGGTTTCAGAACCACTCCTGTTCCCTGATCAAAACACGACTCATCTGAAGTAGTAACGAATCAAATGTCATTCCCTCGTGCCGAAGGCATCACTTCGTGATAAGCGGGAATCCAGAAATGAGCTCGGATCTGGATGCCTGCCCGCCGAGGCGGTTCGGGCGGGCTTTCGGAGGCATGGCAAGAGGTACAAATGTCATTCCTACGTTGCGTCCGGCGCGCCGTTCGGCAGAAAAGTGGAAATCGAGAACAAAGCTCAGGCCTGGGCCCCTGCTTTCGCAGGGGTGACATGGTGTTTAGACATCATTTCCGCGGCCTGTGCCCCATGCTCTCTGGCGAACGCGGGAATCCAGAACAGCGTGCAGATCCACACCCGTGATGCTGCAACGCGTCAGGCCTGCCCGGAGGCCTTCTGTTGGCGCCTCTCCTGACGAATATTCAACCACGTAATGGCCAAATCCATGACGATGGCCATGCCGAAGGCTAGGAGCCAATCCACGCCCGGATTCTCGTGATATTTCAGACTGTAAGCAAACGTCAGCAGGACGCCGGCGATGAAGCACGGTACGAACTTTATCGCGTAATGAAGAAGGATTTTCTTGAACGACATTCTCTCATCTCCCTCGGTGAGACGCCTCTCATGCGCGAGAAGCCTTCTTCAGACTCCTGCGTCGAGTCGAGCATCTCTCCAAACATTTGTAAGTGCATGAATCTCTCCGGCTAATTGCTCGCCCGATTGAGATTTCTCCTCTTGATCACTCGGGTTCAGGGCCCCTGGCGGGCCTTATCGAGCCACCAACCCGGGCGAAGAGGAGCCCGGATCGCAGGACGGCGCCGGGAATCCCGGGAACTTGGCGCCTTCGGAACCACGAGGCAAGGCCCCGCTGGGAGTCGCCGCTGAAATTCAGGGGTTCATCAGGCGATCGGAGGAGCACGGGAGTAGTAGGATGAGAGAGCCGGGGCGGGATGGATCGCTACGCCAGAGACCGCCGGCAGCACGCCGTACCGCTGCGGATGGGGCAGCTCGGGCGCAGAGAGGAGTGCAGGGGAAGGAGCTGAAATTTTTGTGACCGACGGAATGTGCTTGTACTGCGTCCAATAGACCTTCGCCGCGATCGGCCTCGCGGGTTTGCTCTGAGTGACCTGCAGCGGATGCGTGCCGAAACCCAGAAATAGGCTGAGGGCTTCAAGATGCGCGAGAACGCCTACAAGCAGATAGCTGGCGAGCAGTGCGACAAGAACGATATGTTGGATCTTCTTTAGCATTTCGTATCAACCGCTATGATACTATACGCATTGCACGAGAAAGATGCAAGCGTGCCATCCAACAGCCGCCCGGGATGCATCCTGACTTCCTCATCGGCTCAGCACGGGAAGGACCACGCTGCTACTTCTTCAGCCATCCGAACAGAGAGTCCGACTGATACGGCGAATTCGCCGGGGAGAGTTTGAAAAGCTGGGCCGCGTTTTCGTACATGACCTTGTGTCTCTCCTTCTCCGGCATTTTCAACTCTTCGATAAACTCAATGTAGGATTCCATCGAGGCGATCGGCCAGTCGGTTCCGAAGAGGACGCTGTCCGGCTCGACGCCGTAGGACAGCATCTCCTGCAGCTGCCGCTGCATGAATTGTTCGAACCGATCGTCGAAATCGCCGAGGGTCAGGCCGGAGATATCCGTGTAGACATTTTGGTTCTTGTAGACAACTTCCATGCAGTCGCGTATCCAAGGATTCCCGATGTGACAGATGATGATCTTCAGGCCGGGCCGCTCCACGGCCAGGTCGTCGACGTGGATCGGATGAGAATACTTGATTCTGCCTTTCGGAGAGTAGGTGTCGCCCGAGTGAATCATCAACGGCACATCGAATTCTTCCGCCAGGTCGTAGGCGGGAGCCATGTGAGGGTCGTTCGGGTAGAAAGGTTCATAGCCCGGATAGATCTTGAGACCCCGAACCGATCCGTCTTGAAGATATTCACGGATCTCGTCGAGGTCCTCCTTCTTGTAGTGGAGATAGCTGACGCCGGCCACAATGAAAATATTCTTCAAGTCCCGCGTCGCTTTGACCGAATCACGGGTCGAAGGTCGACCCGGCGTCACCTTGTAGGATGTCAGCACCAGGGCCGTGTCGATCCTATTCTTCTGCATCGAGACCCGGAGCTGCTCGAGGCACGCTTCCAGCGAAGCGACCCCCTCGTCGTGGTAGTTGTTGATATGCGTATGACAGTCGATGATCATGGTTCTTTCGGGCTCCGGTTCTATGATGATTTCTTCCAGGCTTGGTCGAGGACTTTTGCCGCCCACTCCTTGCCGCCAAGGCCGAACGCCAGGGCGAGTGCCAGGCAAAGGGAACCAAAGGCGATTTGGAATGCCGACACCAGGATCGCTCCGCCGATGGAGAGCTGCTCCAGCGCAACCGACACGACGAAAAACAGGATCGCATATTGGGCGATCTTGCTGATCACGGACGCACCGGAAATGCCGACGTTATTCAGGTAAGCAAACAAGACGGTTTTGGTGAGGTTCGCAAACAGGCTCCCGAAGATAAGGACGAGCATCGCCACAACCACTTGCGGTATGTACAGAATGACCTTGTTGAACAGCTGGTCGACATTCTGAAGTCCGAAGCTATTGAGCGCCGCCAGCGAGGCCGTCAGAAGAATGAACCAGTAGAGCAGATTGGCGACGATTGTGACGGTGGTAAAACGGACCCCTCCCTGAATCAGGAAGCCTTCAATTCCGGACTTCTCGGCAACGACATCAAGCCGTACGAACTTCAGAAACCTGATCGCGCCCCTGCGGGCAATCTTCGCAATGAGCCATCCCGCAAGAAGAAGCAGCAGGCCTGCAAAGAGCCTCGGAGAGAATGCGGTGATTTGAGCCCACAACAGGCGGAGCGACTCCCACACACCGTTAAGAAATTCCATGGTTGGTACCTCCTTAGTAGGTAGCGGACATCAAACAGCACTCGTTCGTCTTAGCTCATTGTCTTCGAAAACCTCTGCGAACGCTCCACGGTCCCAGGTCCGTGTTGCGGGTCGGTGAACTTCATGAAAAATGCAAAGTTCGTGAGACACATGCCAGCCAAAACTTCCCTTAGCTACTCACCGACCGACCGCCGGTCCTCCTCCCTGCGTGGGAAGAATCTCCGCAGCGCCGTGGCCAGAGAGGTCCGCTCGATGCCGAACGTCATGAATCCGGTCGCCAGAATACTGACGATCACCGCACTGTTGATCAGATCACGAATGACCTCTCCCCCTTCGATTCCCATTTGCAGTGGAAGGAACGCAAGTACCGCCGCAGCGATTCCACGAGGAACGAGCACGGAGGCGGCCATCGCATCTTCAACGTTCCCGAAATGGCTCAAGGTGAGCCGGACGGAAAGGAACCGGGAGAGAAGAAGCGCGAGGACGAGCACCAGCGAGAGACCAAGGATCCAGGGGCTTGAAAAACGAATCGTGAGCCCCAGGTACACAAAGAAGAACGCTTTCAAGAGGAAGACGATCTCCCCGAAGAACTGCCGTTCGACCTCATTATGAACCAACGGGGTGAGTTTGAGCTTCTTGACTAACCACGGCACCTTGATCGCTTCGACGTTCCCCAGAATGATCCCGAACGTCAAAGAGGCAACCGGACCGCTGAACCCGAAGAACTCCGAGACGCCGTACACAATGAAGACAAACGAGGGGGTCGTGAAAATTGCGTTCCGGAGCTGCCGCATCTGGTGCAGCAGGGTCGACCAGAAGTAACCGCCCACCGCGCCGATGACAAACGCGAGAATGAACGAAGAGAAAAGCGATCCGATCAGTCGACCCGGTTCCACTTCCGTCATCGTGAGGGTCTGGAGGATCGCCAACGCGGCCACGATGCTGATGGCTTCGCCCAGAGGCGATTCCAGCATCATGATCGTCTTCAGCGACTCGCTCACCCTCAGCTGGCGCACGAGGGGAATGACGACGGAGGGGGCAGGTCCCGCAAGAACCGCCGCCACGAACAACGCCATGCCGAGCGAAAGCTGGCCCAAGAGCAGCAAGACAGCGAAGAGAAGGACGAGAGCGATGACGAAGCTCACCACGGTGATGAGAATGGTGCCGCGCCAGGAGCTCTTCAGGCTGTCGACCCCGATCTCCAGGCCGCCCTCGAAGAGAATGACTACGAGGGCGATCGTCGTGAAAACCCCTCCCAGCTTCCCAAAGTCCTGCGTCTGAACGATATTCAGGACCGGCCCGACGACAATGCCAATGGCGATCAGAAACAAGATGTCGGGAACCCGCGTCCGCTCGAAGGCGAAGACAAAGAAATGCGCGGCGAACACGAGAACGCCGACAAAAATGATCACGGGCGCAAGCTCATGCATGGGCTCTCTCCATCAGGAGTAGTTGCGAATCCAGCGGGGACGCCCGCTCGAAGTTCCGACAGAGGAAGGTGCAAACTCTTTGCAGAGATTGCAAGCAGGGGGGAGGACGCTACGGTAGCGATGGTCGATCGGTTGAAGAGCTGAGGAATGGCCTCTTCGGCGCGCGCACCAATGCTTGCTCAGCTTCTAGAACACTTCTGAGTGGACACGATGCTTTTCCAGCCTTGCTCTGGTCCCTTCAAGCACGACCCGGCTGGCAGGTGCGATATTCTTCGAAGGATAGGGACGATCGAGCGTGTAGAGTTGAACACAGAGCGGTGAAATCTCAACAATCCTCCGCACCCAAGCGTCCACGTGGCGGGGTTCAGAGTTCCCGGAGATACCCGTCGTGAAGAGCGCCTGGATCGTCGGACCCTTCATGGACTTCAGCGCGGCAACAAGCTCGTCCACGGTCGTAGCGCAAAGCGGACGGTTGTAGACCTGGTAGACCTCGGCGATTCCCGCGTCCAGCTTGAGGATCCTCACGTCGAGCTTCTCGATCGCCCGACGGATCTTCTCATTCGACAAGAGAGTCGAATTCGACAGGATCGCGGTCTTCGACCCGGGGGAGAGCCTGTTCCGGAGGTCAATGACGCCCTCCACGATCTCGCCGAACCGGGGGTGCATCGTGGGCTCGCCGTTTCCGGAGAAGGTGATGTAGGCCGGAGGCGGATGCAACTCGGTGAGCGTGCGCCTGACCTCCCCGAACACCAGCTCCGGCGAAGGCCATACCGCATCGCTCATCTGCTCAAGGCTTGTGTAGGGATTCCAGCCGTACTGGCAGTAGACGCAGTCGAAGGTGCAGATCTTCCTCCCCTTCGGCAGGATGCTGACACCGAGCGACCGTCCGAGCCTCCGCGACTGGACCGGTCCGTACGTGATCCCCCGTTTTAGCGGAAGAGTCATGCCGACCCCTCCCCCGTTCGCTCCAGCTCCCGAAGCGCCTTGCCGAGCCGTTTGATCCCTTCCCGGATCTCTTCTTCGTTGAGCGTTGCGATCGAGAGGCGGAAATGCCTTCGCGGGTGTGTCTGGCTGAAGAAATAGTGGCCGGGTGCGACCATCACGCGATGCTTGAGAAGCGTCCCCTTGAACTCCCTTTCATTGATGTACGACTTCTCCAGACTCCCCCAGATGGTGTACCCTCCCTCCGGCTTGGTCCAGGCGATGCTGGCCGGCATGTGCTGTTTCATGGCGCTGAGGGCGACGCGCATCCGCTTTCGGTAGAGACGGTGCATCCTCCGAAGATGCCGATCGTAGTGCCCATCCCGGCAAAACGTGTTCGCGACCGCCTGCGTCAGAACGCTGCTCGACAGGTCCGAAAACCGCTTGAGCGCGGTCAGCCGCTCGATGCACTCCCTCTGTGCGGCGATCCACCCGATACGCATTCCGGGGAACAGCACCTTCGAGAACGTGCCGATGTAGATGACGACGTTGTGTTTGTCCATCGATTTGATCGGCAGCGCCACGTTACCGCAATACTTCATCTCCTCCTCAAATCCGTCCTCGACGAGGGGAACCCGATGCGTCTCACAGAGTCTCAGCAACATCTCACGGTGAGCTTGCGGTGATGTGAGGCCGGTGGGATTCTGGAAGTTCGGGATCGTGTAGACCAAGGCGGGCTTCTCCTTCTGGAGAACCTTCCCGAGCTGCTTCAGGTCCATCCCGCCGTCACGGAGCGGGATCTCCACGATCTCCACTTGAAAGTACTTCAGGAGAGGAAGGAAGTTGCCATACGTCGGCGATTCGACCACGACTTTCGATCCGGGGCGCGTCAGGAGCCTCAGGATCAGGTCGAGACCCTGATGCGAGCCGTTGGTGATCAAGACCTCGTCTGCCGAAACCGAGATACCGTGGATCTGCATTCGGTGGGCCAGATATTCCCGGAGGGGCCTGTGCCCGGCGTGCTCGCCGTATTCGAGCGCCTTCGAGCCCTCATCCACCAATACCCGGTTCATGCATCTGCGCACCTCTTCGACGGGAAACAGGCGGGGATCCACCTCGAGAGGCGAGAGGTTGAGGACGTCGGGGTGTTTTTCCGTGTCGAGCTCGGGCAAGTGCCTGCGAAAGATGTCGATCACCGTCCGGCTCTGAGGGTTCGAAAGTTGTTCCCAACTCAGGAGGCCCCGCTCGCGCGTCGGTTCGCAGACTGTCGTCTTCGGTTTGTCCCGCACGGTCGTGTAGGAGCCGGGCCGGCTCTCCAGGTAGCCGAGCGCAAAAAGCTCCTGATAAGCACGAAAGACCGTCGATCGGTTCACACCGAGGTGCGCAGCCATCTCGCGCGTGGCGGGAAGCTTTGTCCCGACGGCCAGCAGGTCGGACTCGACCATCCGTCTGATCCCCTGAACGATCTGCGCATAGACCGGCTCTGGGCTTCTACGATCGAGCTTCACAAGAATCATTTCTGGAGCCATCGTACCACCTCCGCTGATTTTTTTTTCATCACAATTATACTCGTCGAGCGGTCGGCCGTCAACGGCCAAAATGGGCCAGAAATGAACCATCCAATTCCGCGGGCGGTTTTGCGCTCCTGTGACACATCTCGGCCTTCTTGCAGAACATTAGTGTCGTTTCTGATAATTGAGAGCGCGATCGGCATTCCGAGCACCGTCGGAGTGGATGAGCAAGCGACTCGAAACAAGCGCATCGTGCGACAACTCATTCCTCCAATGCTTGAGCTTTTGTTTCACGGAAGTCCTGAGAGGACGTCCGCGCGGAAAGATAGTCATTCCTGTTTTTCCAACCTGCACTGGCAGGTCAGACATTAATGTCTGACCCACCGGCTGTTGGGATTTTTTCACAGCCCGCCGAGCCTGGCTCAGCTCCAGACTTATGGATCGGCGCGGGCGATTCGAGGCAAGCATATGCCGCGTCCGGGGCGCGGATTGGTTGGTCGGGCGTTTGCTAATATTGGTTCTTGTGAATAAACCAGAATTGGCCTAGTTTATGCGTGCAGGAGGTACTCCTATCCACTCTGTTTCACATCACACGACTTGTTGAACAACAAAAGTTGAAGTGGAGAAACAACTATGCCAACACCTAAGCATGCCTTCTTCAAGGATCGGATCGTCCCTTATTCGGAGGCAAAGGTCGGCGTTCTGACGCACGCGCTGAACTACGGAACAGCCGTGTTCGGCGGTGTCCGTGGATACTGGAATGAGGACGAGCAGCAGCTCTTCATCTTCCGGCCGTTCGACCACTTCCAGCGGTTTCTTGAATCAACGAGGCTCCTCTGCATGGACCTCCCCTACACGAAAGAAGATCTTGTGAAGGCCCTGGTCGATCTGCTGCACGCGGAGCAACTGAAAGGCGACGTCTACGTACGCCCGCTGGCATTCTACGGTGACGAAGTCATCGGCGTGCGGCTCCATAACCTTACGCCGATCGTATCGATCGTAACGGTTCCGTTCGGACGGTATGTTGAAAAGGAGGAAGGGGCGCACGTGACCATCTCGTCGTGGAGGCGGATCGACGATAACGTCATTCCCGCGCGGGGAAAGATTGCCGGAGGATATGTGAACTCCGCGTTTGCGAAAACGGACGCGCAGCGATCGGGATTTGACGAGGCGATCCTGCTCAATCAAGACGGCCATATCTCCGAGGGCTCTGCCGAGAACATCTTCGTCCTCCGGAAAGGAAAGATCTGCACGCCGCCGGTGACGGACAATATCCTCGAAGGGATCACCCGCAGATCGATCATCACACTGCTGCAGGACGAACTGGGTATGGAAGTGGTGGAGCGTTCGATCGACAGGACCGAGCTCTTTCTGGCCGATGAAGCCTTCATGGTCGCCACAGGAGCTCAGATTGTTGCGATGGCTCGGATCGACCACCGCCCCATCGGGTCGGGGAAAATGGGGGCCGTCACGCAGAAGGTCAGGGACCTGTACTTCGACGTCGTGCGGGGACGCGTCCAGAAATACCGGCAGTGGTGCTATCCTGTATATACAAAATGAGGAGACAGTGAAAGTAATTCCCACGCTTAATGAGATCCATGGCTGATCAGAGACCGGCCGAGCGCGCGCTCTCGCACTTCAACCAAGGCTTCAATTGTGCTGAATCGGTTCTGATGGCGGTCGAGGAATCGCTGCAACTGGACGGCATTCGATCACAACGATTTGCCACTGCGTTCGGAGCGGGGATCGCCCGCCAGGGCTACGTCTGCGGATGCTTGACCGGGGCTGCAATGGCGGTCGGTTTGGCCGTCGGTCGCGTGGAGGGTTCCGACCAGAGCTCCAAGGAGCTCGTGTATGAGATTGTCGGCAAGATATTTGACGAGTTCCAGGGGAGGCTTCACGCCGTCGAGTGCCGACAACTTACCGGCGTCGACTTCAGCACGAAAGAGACCATTCGAGAGGGACTTCTTGAAGTCCACGAGGAAGTATGCTGCCCCCTCGTATCCTTTGTCACCCAGCTGACGATTGCTGAGCTGCAGGCTCGGGGACTGCTGACGCATTCACGGAGTTCAACGTAAGCTCTGCGAGAGAAGGTCCGACTGCGGTTGAGAGCGTGCGGCGCTTGCCGACCCACCCCTGATCACTTGAGCGACTGGACATTCCACGGCACGTGCCGGGATTGTGAGGAACCAGAGTCCGCATGCTGAATGTTTGCGGTAGTGTCTCTGTGAGAGTCTCACAACCAAGCTCGTAAGCTTTCAGATCAGGCTGAGGCAACAAGGGAATTGAAAACATGACAACAAAATTGTTCTCACCTCTCACCCTCCGGAGCGTCGAATTTCGGAACCGGATTTTTGTATCACCCATGTGCCAATATTCCGCCGTCGATGGCGTCCCGAACGACTGGCACTTCGTGCACCTCGGAAGCAGAGCGGTCGGGGGAGCCGGATTGGTGATCGCTGAAGCTACAGCCGTAACGCCTGAAGGAAGAATCTCGCCGGGCGACCTCGGTATCTGGAACGAAGAGCAGGTGAAAGCTTTTCAGCGCATCACCTCCTTCCTCAGTGCGCAAGGGGCGGTTCCCGGCATCCAGATCGCTCACGCCGGGCGCAAGGCCTCGACGACGCTCCAATGGCTAGGCGGGAAGCCGTTGCCGGCAGGCGAGGGAGATTGGCAGACGGTCGCACCGAGCCCGATACCGTTCGCCGACGGTTACCCGACGCCTCACGAGCTTTCTCAAGCCGAGATGACCGAACTCGCATCAAAATATGCAGAAGCGGCGAGGCGAGCAGCAGCGGCCGGTTTCAAGGTTATCGAGATCCACATGGCACACGGGTACCTGCTGCACGAGTTCCTTTCGCCGCTCTCAAATCACCGGCAGGACGAGTTTGGCGGGGCGCTCGAAGGGCGTGCGCGGTTTCCGCTCCAGGTTGCCAGGGCCGTCCGTGAGGCGTGGCCGTCGAGCCTGCCGCTCTTCGTACGGATCTCGTCAACGGATTGGGTAGAAGGTGGCTGGGATTTGCCGCAATCAATCGCGCTTGCCCGCCTGCTGCGCGAGGTCGGCGTCGACCTCATCGACTGTTCGAGCGGCGGCAACTCTCCCGCCGCGAAGATTCCGCTCGGCCCCGGATATCAAGTGCCGTTCGCCGCTGCCATCCGCCGGGAGGCGGATATCCCGACTGCAGCCGTCGGGCTCATCACGGAGCCACAGCAGGCAGAGGAAATTCTCGGGCGCGGCGATGCCGACGTTATTGTGCTGGCAAGAGCGATGCTCCGTGATCCCTATTGGGCTCTGCACGCCGCGCATGCGCTCTCGGTCGATATGTCCTGGCCTATCCAGTATCTGCGCGCGAAACCTAGGTGAGAGTACATGGTGAATGAAGGAAGCAGGACGGAGGTAGGCAGCAAGGATTTCGGTGGACGAAGTAGGGGGGCGGAAAGCCTCAATGCTCGCGGTACCACTGATACGCACGATTGATCCCCTCTTCCAACGGGAACTTCGACTGGCAGGCGGGCGAAATCTTCGCGTTCTTCTCCACGTCCGGTTCGAGAGGATCCAAGCTCACTCTCTGATCTCTTGGTGCAGGGAGATCTGATGCTTCGTCCAGTCAAAGCCTTTCGATTGGATCGACTTGATGCCCTCGCCCGGCGGAGTCAAACCCGCGGCAAGCATGTCATGATCCATCATCAACTTCACGAGGTCCTCAAACGAGACTTTCGGCTCCCACTGAAGTGCCGTTCGTGCCTTCCGTATGTCAGCCTGGAGGTGCTCGACTTCCGTCGGCCGGAAGTAGCGGGGGTCGATCTCGACGAGAACGCTGCCTTTCTTGAGAAATCCTTTTTCTTCGGTCCCCTTCCCACGCCACTCGATCTCCATCCCTCCGTATCGTGCGGCCAGCTCCAGGAATTGCCGGACGGAATGCGACGTGCCCGTTCCGATGACGAAATCATCCGCCGTCTCCTGCTGGAGGATTCTCCACATGGCTTCGACATACTCCGGCGCGAATCCCCAGTCGCGCTGAGCATCGAGGTTGCCGAGATAGAGCTTCGCCTGCTTGCCGGCAAGGATGTTGGCCAGCGCTCTGGTGATCTTCCTCGTCACGAACACCTCGCCCCTTCTCGGACTCTCGTGGTTGAAAAGGATCCCGTTGGTCGCGAAAATCCCGTAGCCTTCGCGATAGTTGACCGCCATCCAGTAGGAATAGACCTTCGCGATAGCGTACGGGCTTCGCGGTCGGAACGGTGTCCCCTCACTCTGAGGTGGGGGCGCTCCGCCAAACATCTCCGACGAGGAGGCTTGGTAGAATTTCGCCTTCACGCCGCTCCGCCGGATCGCTTCGAGAATCCTCGTGGTTCCCAGACCTGTGATGTCGCCGGTGTACTCCGGCATGTCGAATGAAACGCGCACGTGGCTCTGAGAGCCGAGGTGGTACACCTCATCAGGTTTGATGTTGTAGATGATCTCCGTCAGCATCCCGGGATCGGAGAGGTCGCCGTAGTGAAGGCGGATCTTTGCTCCGGGCAGATGGGGATCGACGTAAATATGATCGATCCGATGCGTATTGAATGTGCTCGCCCGTCGAATGATGCCGTGGACCTCGTACCCCTTGCTCAGAAGCAGCTCCGCCAGGTACGATCCATCCTGACCGGTAATGCCGGTGATCAATGCTGTTTGTGCCATGTCCTATTATTCGAAATGTAGGAGAAGAAAAAAGGAGGAATCCGAACTGCAGAGATCCTCTATCAATCGACCGGAAAAGATACGGAAATGACTGGACGAATGAAAGTGGGAAGTGAAGGCAATAGTTGAGCGGGTACGGCAAAAAGTGAGTCGTGAGATGTGAGACGGAAGACGTGCGGGATAGACAGCATGGAGAACACGGTTGCGAGCGTCCGCCACGATAACAAAAAGCCCCAACCGAACGGTCGGGGCTCCCGTCGCCTCCGGCGATGACTGGAGGACTTATGCTTTCTCCGGCTCCTTCGCCTTCGGGCGGAACACCATGGCGAGGACGATGCCGGCGATGATGTACTCGATCACACCGCAGAAGAACCACTCCAGGGTGAGCGAATACGGGATATCCACCATCGAGTACGTACCGTACGCCATCCCCACGCTCATCCAGATGCCGATGTAGAGTCCATAGCGCACTCCCTCCGCGATCCCCTTGTTCTCATACCCCTTTGAGAAGATGAACGCGAAGAAGAATGAGCCGATGAGCTCCACGACGTGCACGACCCACATCAATGAGTTCATGTCGGAACGCCACACCGGGAGCGAGCTGAACGCCGACCCGAGGATGAGGTAGTAGACGATGTATCCAAGGATTTCGAACGTGATGAACACGGCAATAAACCCTAACCACACCTTCTTGTTCATGGAATCCTCCTGTTGATTGGTGGATGAATGAACAGCGTGGATTAAAGTCGGAATGATGTCGAAAGACTTTCCGGAGTCGGTGATTCGTGCGCGCGGTCCCTCTGAACGGTACAGGACAACAAGGGATTCAAATTCACGGGAAGAAGGCACCCCGTGCTTGCACACGGGATGGACGCCACGAGGATAGTGAATTGAACTGACATTGTCAAGAGCACCCCTCGGCTGACCAGACACCGAGCGCGAAGTTCTCCTCAGCAGGCCTGCGACTCGAGCCCTCGCCTTGAATTAACCGAGCATATGATGCCGAATCTCAGATGATCCCCCCGCGGCCGGATCTCTGGATCGCGGCGCCTGTCACCCCGGGGAACCAGTCCCCCCTCTTGAGGTTGCGAGTTCCGGACATTTCGGATATATTATGCGTCAATCACTGTGCGGCAAGCCCATCGCTCGCCAGCTTCCCGATACATCTCCACCCCTGCCTTGCGCACGATCGATCCGCGTTCGGCGGAACAAAACCAATTCGCTCAATTGAAATGACGCTATGGAGGCATCCATGCAGTGCTCAAAGAAAACTGAATTCGTGACGAGAGTCGCCCGCTGGCTCGCCATCACCCTCATCTGGGCGATTCCGGCCATCGGCGCGGCACAGGAGCTCTCGCCCTACCAGTCGGATTTTCCGCCGGAGGAATTCAAAGCTCGGTGGGAGAAACTCTTCGACAAAATTGGCCCTCACGCGATTGCGATCGTCCAGGGAGCCCAAGCGGGTGAGCGCTCGGAAGTGTTCCGTCAATCGAATCAGTTCTACTATCTGTGCGGACTGGAGACCCCTCGCGCCTACCTGGTTCTCGACGGCCGGTCAAAGAAAGTCACGTTGTATCTTCCCCACCGCGATGAGGCCCGGGAGCGGGGTGAAGGGAAGATGCTTTCGGCCGAGGACGCCGATCTCGTCAGGAAATTGACCGGCGTCGACAGGGTCGCGGGGATCGAGCTCATGGCGAGGGACTGGATGTGGACGCTGTACTGGACAGCCCAGGCTCCCGCCCTCTACACACCCTTCAGCCCCGCCGAGGGAGGAGCTATGACGAGGGACATGATGGAAGCCTACAAGGCCGATGTCGTTGCCGATCCCTGGGATGGTCGCCCGTCGAGGGAAGGTCATTTCATCCAGCTGCTTCACACGAAATTCCCCGAGTTCGAGATCCGGAACCTCTCGCCCATCCTCGACACGCTTCGAAACATCAAGAGTCCTCGGGAGATCAGACTCCTCCGTCGCGCGGCGCACCTAGCGTGCCTTGGGCTCATGGCCGCAATGCGCAGCACGAAGCCCGGCGCGACGGAGTACCAACTGGGCGATGTGGCGCAATATGTTTTCATGATCAACGGCGCCCAGGGGGATGCGTATCATTCCATCGTCGCCAGCGGGAAGAATACGATGATGGGACATTATTTTCTGAACAAGAGCACGTTGAAGAGCGGGGACCTCATTCTGATGGATTACGCTCCCGATTATCGCTACTACACGAGCGATGTGACCCGCATGTGGCCTGTCAACGGAAAGTATTCGCCCGAGCAGCGGCAGCTCTACACATTCATCGTGAGGCTTCACGACACAATCCTGAAGCGAATCCGGCCGGGCGTAACCGGCGCGCAGATCATGGAAGAGGCCGGAGGAGAATTGAAGGATCTGGTCGAAAAGACACGATGGCTCGAGGGCGCCTACAAGCAAGCTGCCGAAACCATGGTCCGCAGGAGGAGCGGCTTCTCCCACCCGGTCGGGATGTCCGTGCACGATGTCGGCAACTACCTGGCACGGCCGTTGGAACCGGGAGAGGTATTTTCTCTCGATCCGACAATCACCGTGCCGGAGGAAAATCTCGTGGTGAGGATTGAGAACGTGATCGTCGTGACGAAGGACGGAGCCGAGAACCTGTCAGCCCTCGTGCCCGCCGATCCCGATGCGATCGAAAAGATCATGCAGGAGCCCGGGATGTTGCAGGCATTCCCCCCCGCACCGCCGACGGAAAGGGAGTGAGAGTATGAAACTGCGAGCCCTCATCACCCCGTCCCTGTCGCTGCTGCTCTTCTTCGCAGCGCCGGTCACCCTCGCCCAGAGGATCGATATCTACAGCAGGCCGGTTCAATCGGAACCGAGCAGGGAGTTCGATGCGATTCACTATCGCATCACGATCGCGCTGGACGATCGGAAGTATGCGTTCCAGGCGGAAAACACGATCACCTTGACCCCATTCAACGACGGCTTCAGCAAATGCGTCCTCGATGCCGAGAACTTCAGCGTCACAAGCGTTGTCGACGAACATTCCCGGCCGTTGAAGTTCGAGCAGCCGCCGCATCAGCTCGTCGTCTCCTTCCCGACCGCCTATGGCTATGGCGACACGGTCCGCTTCACCGTCTCGTATCACGCCGAGCATCTCCTGGATTCAACCGGCCGCTCACCGGGCGTCAATTTCATGGAAGGGTCGCCAACCCACCCGGCGCAGATCTTCACGCAATCGTTTGCGCGAGGTGCCCGGCACTGGTTCCCGTGTTATGACCAGCCGAACGACAAGGCTACCCAGGAGGTCATCGGCACCATTCGGAGCGACTACAATCTGCTCTCCAACGGGAGGCTCGTCGAGGTCACGGAGGACAAGCTTCACGGAACGAAGACGTTTCATTGGTCCCAGGAGCTTCCCCACGCGACGTATCTCTCAACCATCATGGCGGGTCCCTACGAAGTGGTCAAGGACTCCCTCGGCTCCCTTCCGATCGACTACTGGGTGTACAAAAAGGATGTGAAGAATGTGCCGAGCACGTTCCCGCGCTCCCCGGAAATCATCAAATTCCTCGGCAGGGAGTACGGCTACGACTACCCGTGGGCGAAATACGATCAAGCGACGATCGCGGGAATCGGCGGCGGAGCCGAATGCACGTCGGCATCAGAGCTCGGCCAGGGCTTGATGCACAACGAGCGTGCTGAACAGGACTTCTCGAGCTATGGCTGGCTCATCTGTCACGAGGCCGCCCATCAATGGTGGGGCGATCTCATCACGTGCCGGGACTGGACGCACACGTGGCTGAACGAAAGCTTCGGCACCTACTCCGAGATCATGTACGCGCTCTACGATAGGGGCGAAGATGATGCCGCTGTCAACGTCCTGGGCAAGATCAACCAATATCTTCAGGAAGCTCATACGCGCTACGTGCGGCCGATCGTCTTTTCGAGGTGGAATGAGCCCGGAGACAACTTCGACCGGCACACGTACCAAAAGGGGGCCGTGCTCCTGCACACGATGCGCTGGCTCCTCGGCGAGAAGCCGTTCCATCATCTCCTGTCACTCTTTCTTCACCAGCATGCATTCCAGCCTGTCGACACGCACGATTTCATGATGGCTGTCAAGAAGGCGACCGGCCAGAACCTCGATTGGTTCTTTGACGAGTGGTTCTTCAAGCCCGGGCATCCCGTATTCAACGTCCGCTGGACCTGGGACGAGCAGCAGAAGAACGTGCGGCTCACCGTCGCCCAGACGCAAGACACCTCGCAGGGAGTTCCGATCTTCAAGATGCCGGTCGTGATCAGAATCGAAACGCCGGACAATGCGATCTCGCGGAAGGTCTGGTTGTCCAAAGCGGTCGATACATTTGAGTTCGCATGCGACCGGAAGCCCCTGATGGTGCGATTCGACGAGGGGAACCATCTTCTCAAGGAACTGACGTTCGAAAAATCGACGGACGAACTGCTGTATCAGCTCAAGCATGACGACGTGATCGGAAAGATGTGGGCCGTCTCCGAGCTCATCGGCCGAACGAACGATGCGCGCGTGATCGACGCGCTGATGGACGCTGCCCGGAACGACCCGTTCTGGGCGGTTCGCCGGGATGCCCTCTATCGCCTGGCGGGTTTTCGAGGAATCACCCAGATGGATATGGATCGGGGCCTCATTCCCCAGAGCCGGCTGGACAGCGTGCAACTGCCTGCCGGTCTTGATCACCCGAAGATGATCGCGTTCTTCAAAGAACGGGCGCTCGACAAGAACTCCCAGGTGAGAGCGGCGGCCCTGTACGGTTTGGGGAATGTGGGAACGAAAGAGGAGGTTGCATTCCTCAGGGAGCGATTTGAACGAGACGACAGCTATGTCGCTCAGGCGGCTTCGCTGCGAGCGATGGGAAAGTGCGGGGATCCGTCCGTCGTCAACTTGCTGAAGAAGGCCGCGACGACGGACTCTCCGAGAAATGTCCTGCGGAGCGCCGCGACCTGGGCTCTTGCACGACTCGGGCGCGGGGGTTAAGATTCCAGTCTTTTTGAGTCTTGTGCCGACAGTTTCGGCCGAACCTCGGGGACCTTCGGCCGGCATTTCTCCGAACCCAAGGAACGTTCAATGATCGCCGCTCTCCTCGTTGCTCTCGGGATCTTCTCAGCCGTCTTCCTCTATTTCTTCGTGAAGGATTTCATCAAGAACCGGGCTCACACGCGCGGAGGAGGCTGGCCGACTCTTCTGGGTATCGGGTTCGGGACGAACTTCTTCGACACGCTCGGCATCGGCAGCTTCGCTCCGACCACGGCTTTCTACAAATTCCTCCGTCTCGTCGACGACAAATACATTCCCGGTACTCTGAACGTGGGGCACGCTCTGCCCGTCGTTATGCAGGCAATCATTTTCATCACGGTCATCGAGGTCGAACCTGTCACGCTCGTGAGCTTGCTCGTTGCGTCGGTCGCCGGCGCGGTGCTGGGAGCGGGAATCGTCTCGAGGCTCCCGGAAAGGAGAATCCAGCTTGGGATGGGTCTCGCCCTCGTGGCTGTCGCCGTGGCCCTCCTGGCGGGTCTGTTGGGGCTTTATCCTGCGGGCGGCGATGCCGTCGGGCTGGCCGGATGGAAGCTTCTCCTGGCTGTGGTCGTCTCGTTCATCCTCGGCGCGCTCATGACGATCGGAGTCGGTTTCTACGCTCCTTGCATGGCGCTCGTTTATTCGTTGGGTATGAGCCCGCTGGTCGCATTTCCCGTTATGATGGGCTCGTGCGCGTTCCTTATGCCGGCCGCAGGCGTGAAGTTTGTCAAAGCAGGAGCTCACGATCGAAAAGCGGCGCTTGCGCTCGCCCTCGGCGGAATCCCCGGCGTCCTCCTCGCCGCGTTCGTTGTCACGTCTCTTCCTCTGGTCATCCTCAAGTGGGTGGTTCTCGCGGCCATCCTCTCCACCGCCCTCTCGATGTTCAGATCTGCCGCCGGGAAGGAGTGGAACCTCGATTTCCTTCGCAGGCGCTTTCAGAAGAAACGAGCCGGCGAGCCCTGAACTAGCTCTGTACGCCCCTCTCCCAAAGGGACGGTCCCAAGGGGATGACTTCGTCACTTCGCCGGACTCCGCGCGCCGATTAACCACCCAAGCTGCGCTCGGGGTGACTGGGATTCTCCTGACGGAGGGGATGAAGGGGGGAGTGGATAAATCACCCGCAGGGTGAACTGCAATCCAAAAAAAAGGCCGGTCCACATCGGGCCGGCCTCATGGGCAACTCTCTTTCCGCTAACCAACACTAGATGATGATCATCACTCCTGCGCTGTAGGAGTTGAACTGGCCGATGTTGTAGTCTGCGTTCACGTTAACGATGAGGAGCTTGATGCTCAGACCAAGCGTGAGGCGACTCTTGTTCTCCCCTACAAGGTCGAAGACGATCCTCTGCGGGATCTGTCCGGTCGG
>CAYZRX010000020.1:42175-47633 GCA_964480945.1 uncultured Ignavibacteriaceae bacterium
CCCCAGCCGAAGTACTTCGTCTTCCCGATCTCATCGCTGATCTTAACCTGCGGCAGGTACCGGAACGTGAACTGAGTTCCGAAGATCGTTCCGATGGTCAGCTGCGGCGCCGCCAGCGGGACGAGGTTCTTTCCCAGGATCTTCTTGTCGCCGAGAAGCCCGGTGACCGGCAAGGCAAGATTGTCCGACGGAACCGTGACGGTGTGTTGCCCACCCAACGGGTCCATGAAAACAAACTGTCCGCCTTGGAACTCGACCTTCATGCTGTCCTCGCTGCTCCCGATGATCGTGGGGCCGGAGATCCCGACATTGAAATCTTTCCCCCTGATCTGGTTGATGATCTGCTGTCGGGCTTGCTCCTTCTGAGCCGGAGGAAGGCTGTTGTACGACGGATCGTTGATGTTCTCAGTGAAGTAGGTCGCCTGGGAGGAGTCGAACTGGAAGATGCCGCTTGTGGAAAAGTTTTTGTCTGCGTCGGAGAAGAGCGTCCCCATGGCAACGACCCCGAATTCGAGATCGAATCCGAACGCCACGGCACGCGGCGCTCGATGGAACCATCCCGCGTTAAGGTCCGAGCCGAAGCCCGTCACGACCGGCGCGACGTACTTCTTCGCCGCGTCTGAAGAAAGTTTCTCAAGAGAACCCTGCAGATCTCCCGAGCCGCTCTGGGACCCCTGTGTCTCATACTGTTGGGCACGCACGGTGATTCCGGAAAGGAACATACAAGCGACGATGAACACCGTTCGAATCTTCATATATCTACCTCTCGTTATGTTTGGGAATGTGAGTGAGATCGTGAGTGGTTCTTGCGATTGAGTTACCATCCGCCGGCACCACTCATCCTTGGAACGATCAGCGGACACCGTCGCCCATTTGAACCTCTTGGGTTCCAGTTTAAAGACATGTGATGGAAGAAGCAACGCGGTGCGTCACAAAACGGGCGGGGCGTCTATCCCCCCGGGAGAAAGCACGGAAAGTGCACGATTTCGTATGAAGAACCGAGAAAATGGGGAACCCACGATTCAGGGGCTGCCGATGGGAACCCGGGCTTGTGCAGCGAGCCGGGTGCAGAGAACGAAGTGCTTCGAGACACGGCCGGAAGGGCCCCGACGCGAGGACTCCCGGATGTGAAATTGCCGGGGGAGCTACTTCGGCTTCGATAACTTGTGCTGCTTGATCTTTGCGCTCAGGGTCTTCACGCCGATCCCGAGTACCTTTGCGGCTGTCTTTTTGTCCCAGTTGACGGACCTCAGCACTCCTTCGATGTGCGCTCTCTCCATGTCCTTCAGCGGCACAGCACTCCCCGACCGAATCCCTCGCGACGGGGGAGGCGCGAGTGCGTCGCCTTTCGGACCGCCCCTCAAAGGCAACGCGAGGTCCTCCGTGCGGATCTTCCCTCCTTGACAGAACACGGCGGCGCGCTCGATCACGTTTTCCAGTTCACGCACATTCCCCGGCCAGTCGTACTTCATAAGAACGTCCAGCGCCTTCTCCTCGATTCCCTTCTGCCCTCTCTTGCCCGCACGCTTCTGCAAAAAGTGATCGACGAGAAGCGAGATATCCTCCCTCCGGTCCCTCAGCGGCGGCAGTTGCAGCGTAATGACATTGAGCCGATAGAGGAGATCCTCACGAAACGTGCCGAGCGAGACGGCGCCACGCAGATCTCGTTCCGTTGTCGAGACGACGCGCATATCGCTTTTCAGGACCTTCTCGCCGCTGATCCTGTGGAACTCTCCTGTTTGCAGAAATCTGAGCAACTTGGGCTGCACAGCCGGCGGGAGCGCACCGATATCGTCGAGGAGGAGCGTGCCGCCGTTCCCGATCTCCAGGAGGCCCTGCTTCGTCGCAGACGCGCCGGGAAACGCCCCTTTCTCGTGACCGAAGAGCTCACTCTCCAGGAGCGTCTGGGACATGGACGCGCAGCCGAGTGCCAGGAACGGCTTCTCTCGCCTCTGACTGCTCCGATGGAGAAAGTCCGCGACGAGCTCCTTTCCCGTTCCGCTCTCTCCGACGATGAGAACGGGAGAATCCGTCGGTGCGGCACGAGTCGCGAGGTCAAGCACTTCGAGCATCGTCTTGTTCTGCGTAACGATGTCGGGTGAAAGTCCGCGGCGCGCGAGCTCGATCCTGAGCGCCTTGTTCTCGATCAGCAGCCGCTTCCGTTCGAGAGCACGATCGATCGCTGCGAGGAGCTCCGTGGTATTGTGCGGCTTCTGGAGATAATCGTACGCCCCCAGCTTCATGCACTCCACTGCGGTGTTCACTTCGTTGGAGGCGCTCAGCATGATGACCTGCGTGTCGAGGAGATTTCCCCTGATGAATCTCAGAACCGTGACGCCGTCGACCTCGGGCATTTTGATGTCGAGAAGCACAAGATCAAACGGAAGGGTCTGCAAGATATTGATGGCCGCTGCCCCGTCCGCGGCGGTGTGCACATAATAGCTCTCGGCTTCCAGAACTCTCTTCAGCACCTCGAGAAGGGTTTCCTCGTCGTCCACGACGAGGATAGCGATCGGTATTTTTGCCATGGCGATCCTACGGTTATGCCAACGTAGCTCCCCCGTTTTTCATCACGAGCGGTGAGGGGGGACTGTGCGGATACATGAACGTGCGTGTCCCTTGGCAAGAACCGGGTTGAACATGTTCGCGTTGAACGCTGTCGATAACCTCTGGAGTATTCATCGCGGCCGTCCACAGGCAGCGCACGTACGGTTTTCTCGGCGGGTTTCCCGTCCCTCTCCGACCTTCTCCTCCGTCGTCGGCTTTCAAGCTAGGAAAGTCTCAATAGAAACGCAAGGCGAGAGTAGAAGGTCTCCGAGAGTCCCAAAGGTGGGAGGTCGAAGGTGCGGCGGAAAATGAGGGAACACGATGGCTGCCGGGCAGTCGCGCACCGGAGAGGCAGGACTGGAGTTTCCTCGTTCGCCGGCGTCCTGGCCCCGACGCGCCGGCGCGGATTGCGAAGACTGGGGCAGGCAAACCTCCCCTCCCTCGACGGGAGGGGATGAAGGGGAGGGTGCGGATTTCCATTCGAGACAGCGCAGCCCTCAGTTCAGGAGCGGAGCTCCTTCACGACTGGGTTTGCGTCTGTTCCGAGGGAGCTCTGCTCCCGAGGACTCTGCCCCGGACGTTCTTGAGTTCGGGAGCACAGCTCCCTCACAACCTATGAGCAGCAGGGAATGCCCGCCAGCCCGCCCCGCATGTTTTGGCGGGGGTCCCTGCCACCCGGGACTTAACAAAAAAGGCCAGCGCAAACTGCGCCGGCCTTCCGCGACAAGGACCGAATCGGCCTAGGATTTCTTCGATGCCCCCAGCTTCACCTGCGACGCGACCCAGGGATAGGTCCGCTTGATCCCCTCCTCAAGATACACCTTCGCTTGCCAGCCGAGCGAAGAGATCCGATCGTTCGAGAAATTGCGCGATTGCACACCGACCGGTCCCGGCACGTGCTTAATGTTGATCTTCTTCCCTGCCACCGTGGCTACCGTGTGAACCAGCTCATCCACGCTCACGTATTGCGGGCAGCCGATGTTGGCCGCGCCGTGCAGGTTCGAGTGCATGAGCAAGTAGATGCCGTCGACCATGTCGCTCACGTACGTGTACGACCGGATCGCCGTGCCCTCCCCCCAGACTTCGATCGTCCCGCCGTCCTTGGCCTCCGCCACCTTGCGGCACATCGCGGCGGGCGCCTTTTCCCGTCCGCCGGTCCAGGTGCCTTCCGGGCCGTAGCAGTTCTGAAAGCGCGCGATGCGAACCTGCATGCCGTAGCGGCGCTCGAACGCCATCGCTACGCGCTCCGAGTAGAGTTTCTCCCAGCCGTATTCGTTGTCGGGGTGACCAGGGATCGCCTCAGCCTCCGTCATTTCAGGCTCGCCGGGCTTCATATCCCGATAGACGCAGACCGACGAGGAAAAGAAATAGCATGGCACCCCCATCCTCGCCGCGAGATCCGTCATGTAAATGTTGATCAACGCACTGTTGTGCATGATCTCCGTCTCGGCCGAATGGATGAAGCCCATGCCGCCCATGTCCGCCGCGAGCTGGTAGACTTCATCGAACACTCCATCGTCGACCGTAAGTGCCCGTCGGCAGTTTTCCTCGACCCGAAGATCGAGCAGCATGAACTCGTCCGCCGCGTTCGGCGACCATTCGTGCGGCTTGATGTCCACACCGCGCACCCAGTAGCCTTCGCCCCTGAGCTTCTTTACCAGATGGCCTCCGATGAAGCCACCCGCGCCACAAACCAAAGCCTTTTTCATGGATGAACCCAAAGAAGTGAATCGTGAACACTCAACCGCCAAGTGTCGTGCGGGGAAAAAGATAAGGAAATGAAGGGGGAAAAGAAAGTAGGAAGTGAGAAGTAAGAAGCAAGACGTAGGATGTAAGAAGGAAGAAGTGAGACGGAAGACGTGAAAAGTGAGACGGAAGGGGTGGGAAGTGGAAAAAAAGAGGTGAGGTGGCGCCGACCGTCAGGCATGCCCCGTCAGATTTCGGCTTGCGGAAGCTGGACGATAGCGCGATGGCTGGTGCCTTTCAAGCCCCGGTTCAAACTTTTCATTTTCTTTTCTCATTCTATCTTCACACATTGAACCCGCGGAGCTGGCGCCGTCGTTCTGCGAGCTCTCCCTCAAACAGAATCCAGAGAGGTGATACCATGGAATCGTCCTACCATCGCGTCCTCCGTCTGCTTCGGAGGTCACTGCTCCCCTTGCTCCTGCTGTCGGGAATCGCGCTTTCGCAGCAGGCCGGGGACACCAACCCCCCACCCAATACACTGACTGCCAAAGAAGCGAAGGAAGGCTGGAAGTTGCTGTTCGACGGCAAGACGATGAACGGCTGGCGCGGCGCCTATATGACCGGCCTGCCAAAGAGAGGCTGGAGCGTGCGGGACGGCATGCTGATCGTTCGAGAATCCGGCGGAGGCGAAGCAGCGTTCGGGGGCGACATCGTCACGATCCGCGAGTACGGCAATTTTGAGCTCAAGGTGGATTTCAAGCTCACGGAGGGCGCCAACAGCGGGATCAAGTACTTTGTGACCGAACAGCAACCGAAGACCCCCGGCTCAGCCATAGGCCTCGAGTACCAGTTGCTGGATGACGCGAGGCATCCCGACGCGAAGCTGGGAATCAACGGAAACCGGACCCTTGCATCGCTGTACGATCTGATGCCCGCAACGAACAAGAAGGCCAATCCCATAGGCGAATGGAACCACGCTCGCATCCTCGTAAAGGGAAGGCACGTGGAGCATTGGCTGAACGGCATCAAGGTGCTCGACTACGAGCGCGGCGGGAAAGAATTCCTCGCCCACAAGGCCGAGAGCAAGTTCAAGGACCGTCCGGGATTCGGAGAGGCGAAGAAAGGCCACATCCTCCTGCAGGATCACGGCAACCAGGTCTTCTTCCGCAACATCAAGATCCGAACATTCTAGATTGAAAACAGAAACGTAAAGCAGACCCCATCC
>CAYZRX010000020.1:47733-52316 GCA_964480945.1 uncultured Ignavibacteriaceae bacterium
CTCGCCTTCCCCTTGGAGGGGAAGGAATGTGGCACCGGAATCATAGAGGGGGCTCGCAGCACGTGCAAATCAACCACTTGCGTGATGGTGAAGCGATTGGGCTAAAATCCCCTCTCCTCTCAGGAGAGGGCAGGGTGAGGTCTCCCGAAAGCATTATCCTTCAAGCTGGATGAACTCGGTACAACGTGAACAAACATCTTCCAAGATACTTCACATCGCTGATCTCGCAGGCCCGGAGGTTGAGACCTGAACGACACGAGACTAATTGTTGGCAATAGCACTAGCTCGACTAGAGGCTATCTCAAAAACCCCTGTCACCCCCGAATGTTTCTATCGGGGGTCCAGAAAGCGCTGTCTGGATTCCCGCTTAAAACGTGCGGGAATGACATTTGTGACAAGGATAGTATTTTTGAGATGAGTCCTAGTACTTTTGGAACGGAGGTATTCTATGAAAGACCACTCTCGCCGCGACTTCTTGAAGCTCGCCGGCTTGACAGCGGCAGCCGGGTGGCTCCCCTTTTCGAGCGCCCTTGCACTGCACAAGGCTGTCAAGGTGAGCAAAACCTCCATCCCGTTCGAACTGGGGATGGCATCCTATACGTTTCGCGCCTTCACGCTCGACCAGGCGATCGAGATGACCAAACGGCTCGCCCTCAAGAGGATCACGCTGAAGGACATGCACTTGCCGATGAACAGCACAGCGGAGGAGATCAAGGTCGCGCTCGAGAAACTCAAGAACGCCGGCCTGACGCTCTCCTCGTGCGGTGTCGTCTATATGAGGTCGGAGGAGGAAGTCCGCCATGCTTTTGCGTACGCGAGGACAGCCGGCATCAGGATGATGGTCGGCGTCCCCGACCAGCCGTTGCTGGGCCTCGCAGAACGGATGGTCAAGGAAACTGGTATCTCCCTGGCGATCCATAACCACGGACCCACCGATCAACGGTTTCCGAGCCCGGAGAGCGCTTACAAGCTCATCGCCAACATGGACCAACGGATGGGCCTCTGCATCGACGTCGGCCACACGCAGCGGTTGGGTCTCGATCCCGCCGGCGAAGTGGAGCGGTTCTTCGACAGGCTGTTGGACGTCCATATGAAAGACGTGAGCTCCACCGATGCCAAAGGATCGACCGTCGAGATCGGGAGAGGCGTCATCGACGTTCCCAAGCTTCTCCGGACGCTGGTGAGGTTGAAGTACTCCGGAACACTTCACTTCGAACATGAGAAGGACCAGAACGATCCCTTGCCCGGTGTGGCGGAATCGGTTGGATATGTGCGCGGCGTTCTTGCGACACTCTAACGAATAGATTGGAAGGAGACAACGATGAAGTCACGACGTGAATTCCTGAAAAACGTTGCCCTTGGCACGGCTGGGTTGGCCGTCGGACTGAATGCCCGGAGCTACGCCCGCATCATGGGAGCCAACGATCGAGTGAATTTTGCCGTCATCGGCCTGCACGGACGCGGGTACGCGCACATGGAGTGCATACGCGGGAACAAGAATACGATGGTCACGCACGTCTGCGATGTCGACAGGCGCGAGCTGGACAAGTTCGCGGACGCAACGACGAAACAGTTCAACCAGACGCCGGTCAAGGAGAAGGACTTCAGAAAGATCCTCGAGTCTCGCGACGTGGACGTCATCACCATCGCGACGCCGGAGCACTGGCATACGCCGATGGCGATCGCGGGGCTGCAGGCGGGCAAGCATGTCTACGTGGAAAAACCGTCCAGCCACAATCCGTACGAAGGCGAGCTGCTCGTGCAGGCCCAGAAGAAGTACGGCAAGCTTGTCCAGCTGGGCGACCAGCAGCGTTCGTCGGAGCACACCATCCGGATCATCCGGAAGATCAAAGAGGGTCTCATCGGCCGGCCGTATTTCGGAAAGTGCTGGTACAGCAATACGCGCGGTTCCATCGGCATCGGGAAAGCCGTGCCGGTTCCGGCGTATCTCGATTGGGAGCTCTGGCAGGGTCCGGCTCCGAGAAGAGCCTACAAGGATAACATCCATCCTTACAACTGGCATTGGTTTTGGGACTGGGGCACGGGAGAAACGCTCAACAACGGCACGCACGAGGTCGATATCTGCCGCTGGGCCCTCGGCGTCGACTATCCGAATCGCGTGACAGCCTCCGGGGGACGATACCATTTCAAGGATGACTGGGAGTTCTACGATACGCTCGTCACCAGCTTCGAGTATGACGACAAGATGATCACCTGGGAAGGCATGTCCTGCCAGGGCAAGGAATATTACGGGCGAGGGCGCGGATCGACCATCCACGGCACGAACGGCACCGTTCTGATCGATCGGGGTGGCTACCAGGTGTTCACCCTGGACGACAAGCTGATCGACGAATACAAGACGGAGAGAAGGAGCACGACGCAGGACCTGCAGAGCATCGACGAGATGACGACGAAACACTTCGGGAACCTCATCAACGGGATCCGGCTCGGTGAGAAGCTGCATTCGCCCATCGAGCAAGGGAACATCAGCGTGACGATGCTGCTCCTCTCCAACATAGCGTGGAAAGTGAACCGCACGCTCCGGCTCGACAGGAAGAGCGCTCACATCCTCGGCGATGAGGAGGCAATGAAAATGTGGAGACGGGAATATGAGAAGGGATGGGAGCCGAAGGTGTGAGGAGGAAGAAATGAGGAACTTCGCTCTGCTCAGAACCGACCTCCACGAAATCGTTGAACGTGCAATCCGACCGAATGGAACGCTGCAAGCTCGGGGCAACTGTCCGCGGCGGAACATCGGGAAGACGCTGTCGGGCTGGCGTAAAATCCACCTTTTAATGGTGTAAATTCCACCCTCCGCTGGTTGATTTTACCAAGAACATTTACTAGATTTGCGCTGTATGATTACGCGGAACATAGAACAGACCTTCCGGGACGCTCTGAAGGACTCTCCAGTCGTTTTCTTAAATGGCGCACGGCAGTCTGGAAAGAGTACACTCGTTCAAGCAATTGTCGAGAGCGGATACCCCGCAACCTATATCACGTTTGATGATGTAGCGATGCTCTCTGCAGCAAAGTCGGATCCAAAGACTTTCTTGCAAAAGATAGAAGGACCGATAGCACTGGACGAAGTGCAGCGCGTTCCGGAACTCTTCCTTGTCATCAAATCGGAAGTCGATCGCTCGAGAACGGCGGGCAAGTACATCCTGACAGGCTCGGCAAACGTACTGCTGCTTCCCAAGCTAGCCGAATCGCTGGCCGGAAGAGTGGAAATTATTACCCTGTGGCCATTCTCCCAGGGAGAAATTGATGGGACAGAAGATTTGCTCGTCGATTTGCTTTTTGCCGAAACACTCCGAAATGTAAAACCGTCGAGGGTGAGCCGCCACGAGTTAATTCAGAGAATTACGCGAGGAGGTTATCCGGAGATTCTCGCTCGTGAATCGGATGAACGTCGAAACAGTTGGTTTGGCTCATATATCACCACAATTCTGCAACGTGATGTGCGTGACCTAGCCCATATCGAAGGGCTGACACAGTTGCCAAGGTTGCTTTCCTTGCTTGCGACCCGAGTCTCACAGCTGCTAAATGTTACCGATGTCGCCAACAGTCTGACCATACCGCAGACAACACTGAAACGTTATCTAACGCTACTGGAGACCACGTACATTCTGCAATTCCTTCCAGCTTGGTCTACCAATGTCGGAAAACGCTTGATCAAGTCGCCAAAGATACTTATTTGCGACACTGGACTACTCACGTATCTGTTGGGCGCCAATGTCCAACAATTCGAGCAACAGCCCGTCTCATTTGGCCCTCTCTTCGAAAACTTCGTAGCAATGGAGCTTACCAAGCAAATCTCATGGAGCAAGACCCGTCCACACCTTTTTCATTTTCGCTCCCTTCGGGGCAATGAAGTCGACCTCGTGTTGGAAGATCGTAGGCGCAGGATCGTGGGGATCGAAGTCAAAGCGAGCGGCACAGTGATCGAAGCGGACTTCAAGAATCTCAAACTGCTGTCGGAAATTGCCAGAGGGACTTTCCATCGAGGGGTTGTGCTGTACACAGGTTCTGATGTCATTCCATTCGGCAAGAACCTTCTAGCCTTGCCAGTCTCTATCCTATGGATGAAGCAGGCGTGAGGGAGTTTTCCTGCTTGGTACACACGAAAAGGCCGACTCAAAGCGAGCCGGCCTTTTGCATGAAGGGAGATCAACCTATTCCGCTCAATCCCACTTTTGATGTCATCCCACTCGGCAGAAGCGAGATCATCTTTGGGGGAACGATACTCTGCGCTCTTTACAAGATGCGAGGCTGACAACTACCTGTCAATATCAAAAACTGAAGTTGTCAACAAGTTGTTGACTCCATTGATGGCGGCAGAAATGACGATCTGGTCTGGGCGTTCCGCCGATAAACGGGAGATCTTCACCGATGTTCACCTGGAAGCAGGGTCGGGCGGCATCGGCTTGCTGGTGATGCAGGCGATGATGGAGTGAGGGGTAGCGAAGATTGCAGACAAGCAAGACAGGCGAAGAAGAAGCTGGGAGTACACGCCCCCGGGGAAACAATGCGGGCTTGTCCCACCCGCCGTCACTGCTATTATTCTATTTCACTTCTTCGAT
>CAYZRX010000021.1:0-15776 GCA_964480945.1 uncultured Ignavibacteriaceae bacterium
AGGCCGAACTCCAGCGTTGCATTGTCGGTCAAGTCAAAGAAATTCTTAAGATGGCCCACGTACGTCAGTTGACTGTTGTCGCCCCGAACGAACGAAGCGTTGGGCTCGGCTCCCACTCGCCCGAGCTCGAGCGTCAGCTCTTGATAGAAGTTGAATGGATTCGGAACGAGCCAGCTGAGCGAGGCCCCCTCCATGTACATCCCCTCGTCGACAAAGTAGTTCGAGATAACCTTCGGAAAATCGACGAAGCTGAACACGTGGGGGTGGAGAATATTCACTTTCCCTACCGTCGGCTTGAATTTTCCCAACGTCAGCTGAAGCTGGTAAGGGAGCGTAAGTGAGGTCAGTGTTGCGATCTCAAGGTCGGAGGTTATTTCACCGGTGGTCAGATCCTTGCCGAAGGAGTAGATGAACGTTGCTCTTGCGTATGGATCTACGACCGAGGAGACCTGGAATTCGAGCTGGTTTAAATAGAGATCGATCTTTCTCTCTCCGAGGCTCGTGTACGACGACCTGAAATCTCCGATAGCGCTCACATCCGGATTTGTGCTGAGTGTGGAACGAGGTGTTGCTTGCTGTTGGGCTGGCGGACCCGCCGGTTTCATTGATTGCTGAAGTTGAAGGAGGAGGAGCGAGTCTGCCACAGCGCTCGAATCTGTTTGAGCTGAGGCGGTGCCTGCCGCGAGACAGAAGATGAAAGCGATAAGCGTAAGATATCTGAGGAAATTCATAATGATCGACTCGATGGAAAATTGTTCCAATGATTTGAGGAAGTGAAAAGCCCGTTTGAGGCGCAACTCCGCTCATTGGCGGATTCCGAAACAGACTGTCGGAATCCGCAGGCGTCCGGATGAGAGATCGGACAATCTGGAGGCCAAATGACCTGCTTCAAGGCGGAGAGAACCAAGATTGATTTCAGCTTGTTCAGGATGATGTCTTCCTTCTTCCCGGCGTCTGCGTAGTTTCCACCCGACAAACGCCATTGCCGCTATTCAGGAAATGACGATGGAGAGTACGGATCAGGAGTGAGTGGCAGGAGGACCGCGCTTTGGGCACGTGGCATCATGTCCCGTAGGGCACGCGACAGAGAAAGTGGTAGTGACAGCGAAAGCAGGAGATATTGCATCAAACCGCGGAGTTGCTGAAACGTAGGCAGCAGCTTGAGACGCGCGGACGCACGCGAGGCACACATGGTTCGCCGGTAGCGGTTGTTGGTGTTCGTTGGCACGGCTATCGTGTCGCTGGATTTGCTGCTGTGAGGCCCCGACACCCATGAAAAAATGATGGTGCGACTCCTCAATGGACAGAGTTGCCGCAAGGTGCAGAACGATGAGAGCGAGCGACGCGATGAGCCTCGGCGTTTTCTTCATTTAGCTATTGAAGGTACGAACGGCGCGGGTTGAGCGCAAGACAATGTCCGATTATTGCATTTCAGGCAAAGTTCACCTAATTTCACCACAGCGTAACGGAGCGCTTATTAAAACCATCTTCATGGCCATATCGTTCCTTGTTTCCACGGGCACGGCGGGCGCCCAGACCGGCGCTGATTTGGCAGTCGGTCAAACGGCTCCGGACTTCTCCCTCCCCTACGCCACGAAGGACTCGGTTTCCAGGACACCTCTGCACCTTTCGGACCTGGTTGGCAAGGCAAACATCGTCCTCGCGTTCTATCCGGCGGATTGGAGCCCGGGCTGCACGAAAGAGGTCTGCACGATCCGGGATAATTTTGCCGCCCTGGAGGGTCTCAAGGCACAGGTGCTCGCAATCAGCGGTGACTATGTATGGTCTCACCACGAGTGGGCGAAGTATCAGAACCTCTCGTTCAAGCTCCTGAGCGACCACACCCACCAGGTGGCGAAGGCATATGACAGCTACAATGAACGATCCCACTACAACAAGCGGACGGTCTATGTGATCAACAAAGGTGGGAAGATCGCCTACATCGATCCCGCGTATAGCGTCGCTGATATGGGATCGTTCAACGAGCTCAAACAAGCCCTGGCTGCTCTGAAGTGAGCCAACGTCAGTCGGCCCAAACCCCGATCGAACTGCTCGATTTTCCTGGCAGCCGCCGGACGGCGGGCTGCAAGACGCGGCGTCGAGGCCAATTCCGATTCACTCTCCGCCGAAATTCCGAAATCACCATAATTCCGGGTCATACCATGCGTCGAACCTTTCTGCTCGCCCTCATTTTCGGACTCGCAATTTCTCCAGCGGTTGCGGGGAAACCTGACTCTCTCCGACAGGCGGGCGAGAAACATCTCCGCAACATTCGCCAGCTGACGTTCGGCGGGACGAATGCCGAGGCGTACTTCTCGTCCGACGACAAGAAGATCATCTTTCAATCGACACGTCCCCCCTATCATTGTGACCAGATCTTCACGATGAACCTTGACGGCTCAGGCGAGCGGCTGGTCAGTACCGGGGCAGGTCGCACGACCTGTGCATATTTCTTCCCGGGCGATCGACGGATTCTGTATGCCTCAACTCATGCCTGGGGCAAAGACTGTCCGCCGGCACCGGACAAGTCAAAGGGTTACGTCTGGGGGGTGTTCAACGCATATGACATTTACAGCGCTGATGCAGACGGCTCGCATCTCCGCGTTCTCACTGCAAGCAAGGGCTATGACGCGGAGGCGACCATCGCGCCGACCGGAGACAAGATCGTCTTCACGTCGTCTCGCGACGGTGATCTTGACCTCTATACCATGAACCTGAACGGCTCAGGCATTCGGCGAATAACGACCGACGTAGGCTACGATGGCGGCGCGTTCTATTCCTGGGATGGGAAGCGCATCATCTACCGTGCCTATCACCCGACGGACAGTGCCGAAGTAAGAGAATACAAGGAGCTCCTGAGCGAGCAGCTTGTGAAGCCAGGCAAGATGGAGATCTTCATCTGCAACGCCGACGGATCCGGCAAAAAGCAGCTGACGCGGACCGGTACGGCGAACTTCGCCCCCTTCTTTCTTCCCGACGACAGAAGAATCATTTTCTCATCAAATATGAAAGACCCGAGAGGAAGGAACTTCGAATTGTACCTGATGAATGATGATGGATCCGATCTCGAAGAGGTGACCTTTGGAGGGTACTTCAATTCATTCCCGATGTTCACTCGGGATGGAAAAAAGATCATCTTTGTCTCCGACCGTAATGCCCGGACTCCGTACGAGTTCAACGTGTTCCTCGCGGATTGGGTTGATTGAGCGGAACATGGAGTGCAGGTTACGACGTTGAACGCGATGCAAGTCATGCGGCTGAAGGACAAAAAGATTGTCGTTACGGGGGGCTCGAAGGGACTTGGGCGCGCGCTCGCTCTCCGTTTCGCGTCGGAGGGCGCCTGCGTCACGATTTGTGCTCGCTCGGCCGACGAACTCAACAGGCTGAGCATCGAGTTGAGCTCGCGCGGAGCGCATGTTCTCGCCCTCCCGTGCGACATCGCCGATCCGGAGCAGGTGGCGCAATTCGCAAGAAGCGCTCTCGAAGATCTTGGGGCGGTCGACGCGCTCGTCAACAACGCCTCGATCCTCGGCCCTCGCATCGAGCTGATCGAATATAGCAAGCCGACGTGGGATCGCGTCATGGATGTCAACCTGAACGGCCTCTTCAACGTCACCAAGGCGTTCCTTCCATCGATGGTCCGGAGCCGCTCCGGCTCCGTCATCAATGTTACCTCTTCCGTCGGGAAGGTAGGAAGGGCTCGCTGGGGAGCGTATGCTGTTTCGAAGTTTGCGATGGAGGGGTTCACGCAAACCCTTGCCGACGAGGTCAGGGGCACTGGAATTCGGGTTAACTCCGTCAATCCGGGGCCCATGGACACCGCGATGCGCCACGCCGCATATCCGGACGAGGATCGCTCAAGATTGAAATCACCTGAGGAGGTGACCGAGGTTTTCGTCTACCTCGCCGCCGACGAGAGCATTGGAGTCACAGGTCAATACTTTGAAGCACAAAAGTTTGAAAGGAAAACATAAGGAGTCCATATGAAGCCTTTACTTCGATTCATGAGCGCTTTCGGCATTCTGTTGTTCCTTGGGGTGAGTACCCTCCAGGCACAGTCGAGCCCCCAGGTCACCGCCGGTGAGCTTCTCAAACACGTCCGGTACCTCGCTTCAGACCAGTTGGAGGGACGGAGGGCGGGGTCAAGGGGGGCGGAACTTGCTGCGCAATACATCGCGAACGAATTCAAGTCGTACGGGTTGACGCCGGTTGGCGACAACGGGACGTACTTCCAGAATTTTGAGTTCGCTTCAGGTGTCAAGCCGGGGGCGGTCAACACCTTTGTATATTCGACTGCTGCAGGCCTCCGATCCGGAGAATTAGGGAAGGACTTCCAGCCTCTTGGGTTTTCCGGGAGTGGAACCGTTCAGGCCGGCCTCGTCTTCGCTGGCTATGGTATCTCCGCGTCCGGCCAGACCTACGACGACTACGCCAGTCTGGATGTCAAAGGCAAGGCCGTGATGGTACTCCGAAACTCTCCCCCCTCGGATTCGGTGAAGGACTTTGCCCAGTTCGCTTCGCTGCGCTACAAAGCGTCCAAGGCAAAAGAGCTCGGGGCGGAAGCACTGATCGTCGTTACCGGGCCGGAGGATTCTGATACCGACGATCTGCTCAAGCTCAACTATGGCTTCGATCCCTCCTCCGGCAACGCCGGCATTGTGATCGTCAATATCACGCGCAAGCTCGCTGATGAGATCCTCCGTCGCGAGGAAGCAACGGTGAAAGACCTGCAAGAGACCTTGAACCGCACGAAAACTCCGAAGTCTTTCGCCGTCCGTGGCGTAACGATCGCCACGACCGTTCAGCTCACAGAGATCCGCAAATCCACAAAGAACGTTGTCGGCTTCCTCGAGGGTCGCGATGCGACGCTCAAGAACCAGATCATCGTAATCGGCGCGCACTACGATCATCTCGGGTACGGGGGCGAAGGGTCGGGATCGTTGAAGCCGGACACCGTGGCGATTCACCATGGAGCAGACGATAACGCGTCCGGCGTGGCAGGCCTGCTGGAGCTCGCTCAGGCATATGCGGCGAACAGAAGTGAATTGAAGCGGAGCTTGCTGTTCATTTCGTTCTCCGGTGAAGAACTGGGACTGCTTGGATCCGCGTACTACGTCAAGAACCCCCTCTTCCCGCTCGAACGGACGGTCTGTATGATCAATATGGACATGATCGGCAGGCTCAGGAACAAGGATCTGATCGTCTACGGGATCGGGACGTCGCCAGGGTTCGAGGCGCTCGTCAAGAAGTACGATGCTGACTCAAGCTTTGTGCTGAAGCTGAACAAAGACGGCTATGGCCCAAGCGATCAATCCTCCTTCTATGGCAAGAAGATTCCCGTCCTCTTCTTCTTCACAGACATTCACCCCGACTACCACCGACCGTCCGACACCTACGACAAGATCAATTATGACGGCGAGCAGAGGGTTGTTCAGTTCGTCGAAGCGATCGCGTCTGATCTGGATGAGACACCGGAGCAGCCGCAGTACGTCGCGGTCGAAGCACCGCGGCCGATGCAGGCTGGACGCAGCACTCGGGTGTACATGGGGACGATTCCTGATTTCGGGGAACAGGTTGAGGGGATGAAGCTTGCCGGCGTTCGAGAGGGAGGCCCGGCTGCAAAGGCGGGACTTCAGGCGGGTGACATCATCGTGAAATTCGGGAGGGTCGAGGTGAAGAACTTGTACGATTTCACGTACGCTCTGGCTGAGTGCAAACCGGGAGATGAGGTCGATGTGGTGGTGAAGCGGGGGGGCGAAACGAAAACCTTCCGAGTCAAGCTGGAGAAGAGAAACTAGAGAATAGCCGGTCGGCAGCAGCCTCGGCCCTCAAGCGCGAGGCTGCCGCCTTTTCGGTCTACTCAACATCCGCCAGCGTCGTATACCTTGCTTTTCCGTCCTTCAGCAAGCTTTCCAGTCGATTCACGAGTTCTTCGCTCTTCTCGTCCAGATCGTCTTCCAGCGCGTCGTATTCCTCCATCGAATTGCATGTGAACTGCTCGACGAATGAGTTCCGTTTTCCTTTCTGCTCGTACACCGCATAATCCTTTTTTCGCACAAGTCGAAAGTGCGATTTCATTTCAGCGACGAGAGCGAGGTATTCTTCGCGTTTGTCCGGATCGACATCGTAAGAGATCTGCAGGATGACCTTCGGCATAGTGACCCTTCCCTGTTGGTATATTCCGTGGACTTACTCGAAATCCTTAAGCGCTCGGCGCACCTCCTGTTCGTTCATCCCGAAATAATGCCCGAGCTCGTGAAAGAGAACCTCAACGATTCGCCGCTCGATTTCCTCTTCGTCTCGGCATACCCTTTCAATATTCCTCTGGTAGAGTGTAATCTTATCGGGCGCGACGGCATACATACCGTACGACGTCCCGCGATGAGGCAGCGGCACCCCCTGGTAGAGGCCGAGCAGGTTGTCACACGACGCCCTGGATCGGGAAAGCGCATCATCGGAAGGATAATCCTCCACCACGATCTGAACGTTCTCGATCCTATGCTTGAAGAAGGCGGGGAGGCTGTCATACGCGCGCTGCGCAATCTCCTCGAACTGTTCGCGTGGTATCCCTCGGGTCATCGACATCCTAGACAGATGGGAAAAGGTGCAGCTCCCGCGCTGCCACAAAGAGTGCGCCGGCAAAGAGGACAAGACTGAGCGCGACCACCGCGATCGATTTGCCGATCCCAAGGCGGTGGCCGACTCGGGTGGCAACAACGGACAGAATCAGTGTCCACAGCCCCACCAGCACGTCGAATCCGGCCAACAGAATAAACGAAAGCGGCTTGAGGCTGTACGGGCTCGGGTTCGAGGTAAAAAGATACATTCCGAACGTGAGCAACTCTATGGGGAGAACGAGAAAGAGTGAGATGACGATCGGCACGAGTGAGTATGCGAGCAACCCCATCGAATCGCGAATCTTGGCCTTGCCTCCCAACGCTCTGGCTGCGATGTGATAGACAAGTGTGAGGAAAATGGCCGAGGCCAAGCCGGCTGCGACACCGGTAATGAGCGCCCACTGAATGACGTCCAGGAAGGAAAAAAACCTGGCACCAAGCTTGAAATACCAGAACGCCGTGAAGGAGAGACTGATCCCGAAAAACGAGAAAAGGAACAAGGAGAAATTCTTGTGCTCGGAGAGAACGATCTGGCGGAACGCTACTCGGGGGGATTCGATAACCTTCCAGGCGGTTTCAAAAAGGTTGACGTTGGGTATTCGATCTTGAAGGAACGCTTTGCACTTGACGCAGACGGTCGCAAAATCATTGTTTTCTGCGAGGCAAACCGGACATTTGATCATTTCGACCCATAGGTAAATGTGCTCCGCGAAATTTAGCAAGAATGCCCCTGGAATGCAATGAGAATTTCTCGCTTTGCGAGAGGTACACCCTCAAGCCGTCTCAAGCATTTCGAACTTTGCCGTGAAATGACGGAGAACCGGCGCTTCCTCGACGATCCGAAACCCTCGCAACTCCTTTCGCTTTGCGTAGACCTCGTGGACGACCTCGATGACGTAATCGATGTGACTCTGAGTGTAGACGCGCCGTGGAATGGCAAGTCGGACCAGCTCCATCGGTGGTGAGATCAACCCGCCGTCAGGACCGTACTTCCCGAACATCACACTCCCGATCTCGACTGCCCGGATCCCCCCTATCCTGTACAGCGCGCTCACAATGGCCTGACCCGGGTACTGCGACGGCGGAATATGAGATGCGAACCGTTTTGCATCGAGATAGATTGCGTGCCCACCCGGCGGCTGGACAATCGGCACTCCCCCGGCGACCAGTTTCTCCCCCAGATACTCCACGGACCGCAGCCTGTAGGTGAGGTAGTTCTCATCCAGAATCTCGTCGAGGCCCTGTGCAATTGCTTCGAGGTCGCGCCCGGCTAACCCGCCGTAGGTCGTGAATCCCTCCGTGACGATGAGTAGCGTCCGCGCTTTGGCGGCAAGCTCGTCGTCATTCATCGCGAGGAACCCTCCCATATTGACGAGGGCGTCCTTCTTAGCGCTCATGGTGCACCCGTCGGCATAGGAGAACATTTCCAGGGCGATCTCTCGGGCAGACTTGTCCGCGTACCCCGGTTCCCTCTTCTTGATGAAGTAGGCATTCTCGGCAAAGCGGCACGCATCCAGAAAGAGCGGTATGTTATGTAATTGGAGAATCTTCTTCGCCTCCCGAATGTTCGCCATCGAGACCGGCTGGCCGCCTCCGGAATTGTTCGTTATGGTGATCATGCAGAGAGGAATGTTCTCAGCCCCGGTTTTCTGGATGAAGGTTTTCAATGCCTGCAGATCTATGTTACCCTTGAAATCAGCGATCAGGCCCGGTTGTTTTCCCTCCTCAGTAGGCAGGTCGACTGCCTGGGCTCCGGAGAATTCGACGTTTGCCCTCGTCGTATCGAAATGAGTGTTGTTGGGAATGAACTTCCCTTTTCCCCCCGCGATCGTAAAGAGGATCTTCTCGGCGGCGCGCCCCTGGTGCGTAGGGATGATGTGTTTGAAGCCGGTCAGTTTCCGGACAGTTTTCTCGAACCGAAAGAAGCTTCGTGAGCCGGCGTATGCCTCGTCCCCATCCATGATGCCTGCCCACTGCTTTGCACTCATGGCAGCGGTGCCGCTGTCGGTGAGGAGATCGATGAGGACGTCCTCGGCGTTCATCAAGAAGGGATTATAGAAGGCACTTCGCAGAATGTCCTCCCGCTCGGCCTGGGAGGTAAAACGGATCGGCTCCACTGACTTGATCTTGAAAGGTTCGATGATAGTTTTCATAGGGATGCTTCGTTCAGGGATTCGAGTATCGTAATAGTTTCCCGCGAGTGGTTGTTGATGAAGAACTCGTGGTGGGCGGCGAGTCGAATCACCCCGCCCTTGTCGATCACGTAGGTCACGCGCCGCATCGCCTTCCCGTTCAGCCGCACCGCGTCGTACGTGCCGGCAAGTTCGAGGTGGGGATCAGATCCCAGAGAAAATGGGAGCTGATACTGCGCTGCAAATTTCTTATGTATCTCGAGGCTGTCCGGGCTGATTCCGATGACGACGGCATTCAGCCTTTTGATGTCATCGAAGTGCCGTGTGAACGCGCAGGCTTCCTTCGTGCAGCCGAACGTGAAGTCCTTGGGATAGAAATAGAGCACGAGCTGACGCCGTCCGCGTTCCTCGCTGAGTCGGAAGGTCTCACCGGTGTGGAGAACCACCTCGAAGTCGGGCGCTTGCTGGCCGATGCGTAGCACTTTACTCTCCAACACAAAAAACCCCGCTGCCCGAGGGGTTGGGGAGGAACGGTGACGACCGTCTATTCGGATTCATATCGTATGATGGAGAAGACGTCATATCCCTTCAGCTGCTCGCGCCCTCTGAGGAAGTTCAGTTCGATGAGGAACGAGAGGCTGAGGATCCTCCCGCCCAGTTTCTCGACGAGTCTGCACGCGGCGGAGATTGTTCCCCCTGTCGCAAGGAGATCGTCGTGGATGAGAATCCGCTCCCCTGCCTGAATGGCATCGGCGTGAATTTCGATGATGTCCGTGCCGTACTCGAGCGAATATTCCTCCCGGAGTATCTGCGCCGGGAGCTTGCCGCGTTTCCTGATCGGCACAAAACCGGCTCCAAGCTTCAGCGCGAGGGCCGCGCCGAGAATGAAGCCCCGTGACTCCACGCAGACCACCTTGTCGACGCGTTCGTTCCTGTATCGCTCGTAGAAGACGTCGACCGCCTCCCGGAAAGCGACGCGATCCTTCAGGAGCGTGGTGATGTCGCGGAAGACGATTCCCTTCTTGGGGAAATCCGGCACGCTGCGGATCGAAGAGGCAAGCCTATGCATACGAGCCTTTCGTGGAGGGGATCCTCAAGCGCGGAAGTCCGTCACCATTTGATCCGCTCTTTTTTTAGAAATGCTTCGAGACCTTTTTTGCAGTCGTCCGTCATGCGGGTGAGGGCGTTGAGGTTCGCGGCGTAGCTGAGCGCGTCGTTCGTCGACATTCCGTGGATCCTGGACAAGAGCTCCTTGATGAGTCCGAGCGACGACGCGCTGCAGTTCTTCGCCAATTGCGCGGCCAGCTCAGCGCCGAACTGTTCGAGCTCCATTTCGGGGACGACATAGTTGACAAGGCCGATCCGGTACGCTTCATCGGCAGAGATGATCTCTCCTGACATCGTGAGCTCCCGTGCTCGTCCCTCCCCCACTCTCCTCAAGAGGAAAATCATAACGATGGCCGGAATGAAACCGATCCTCACCTCGGTGTAACCGAAGCGCGCCGTCTCCCGGGAAGCAATGATGAGATCACAGACGGTGGCGAGGCCGCACCCACCGGCGAGCGCATTCCCTCGCACGAGAGCCAGCACGGGCTTTCGGTGAGCATAGATTTGGAGGAACAACTTCATCAGGTTGTTTGAATCTTCAAGGTTCTGGTTGAAGTCAAACTTTGACATGCGCTGGATATAACCGAGATCAGCTCCGGCGCAAAAAGATTCCCCATCACCCATTAGGCGGATAACCTTCACGTCAGCCTCCCGCCCGGCTTGGCCGAATGCGGCGGAAAGTTCAGAAATCATCAGATCATCAAGCGCATTGTGTTTCTCGGGGCGGCTGAGGGTGATCGTGCAAATACGCTGATCGACGGTATATTTGATGCGGGTGAAATCCATGCGGCGAGAAGGCACGGACAAAAAGTAGCAAGAAGCGGGCTGAAATGCAAGGAGATGTGGGCGACAATGAAAAGGTCCCGACCGAATGGCCGGGACCCTCTGGCAACATCGAGGAGCAGGAGGACTCTCACGCGTCGTAATACAGCATGAACTCAAACGGGTGAGGCCTCAACTGGAGCGGCTGCACTTCCTTTGCCGTCTTGTATTCGACCCATGTATCGATCAAGTCTTCAGAGAAGACATCCCCGCGTAGCAGGAACTCATGGTCCTTTGCCAACGCGTCAAGTGAATCCGCGAGAGAAGCGGGTGTCGACGGGACACCTCGCAACTGCTCGGGCGTCATATCATAGATATCCTTATCGAGCGGCTTGCCCGGATCAATCTTGTTAATGATCCCGTCGAGTCCAGCCATCAGCATCGCGGCAAAACCGAGGTAAGGATTGCACGTCGGGTCGGGGCAGCGGAACTCGATGCGCTTCGATTTCGGACTCGAGGAGTACATGGGAATTCGAACGGAGGCAGATCGATTGCGCTGAGAATAGGCGAGGTTGACCGGCGCCTCGAAGCCGGGAACCAGCCGTTTGTAGGAGTTCGTGGTCGGATTCGTGAAGGCGCACAGCGCCGGAGCGTGCTTGAGCAGCCCGCCGATGTAGTACAGGGCCATCTCGCTGAGGCCGGCGTACCCGGTGCCCGCGAACAGGGGTTTTCCGCTCTTCCAAAGGCTCTGGTGAACATGCATCCCCGAGCCGTTATCTCCAAAGATCGGCTTTGGCATGAATGTGACGGTCTTGCCGTGCTTCTTGGCGACGTTCTTCGTGACGTATTTGTATACCAGGTAGTTGTCAGCCATCTTCGTCAGGATATCGCGTCGCATATCGATCTCGGTCTGCCCTGCTGTGGCCACCTCATGATGATGGACTTCAACGGGGATGCCGACGGACTCCAGCGTCAAGACCATGTCCGATCGAATATCCTGCAGGCTGTCGATCGGCGCAGCGGGAAAATAGCCTTCCTTGAAGCGGGGCTTATGGCCGAGGTTCTGCTTGCCGTTCGAGCCGCTGTTCCAGCACCCCTCCTCGGAGTCGAGATAATAATAACCGAACTGATGCGATTGGTCAAAGCGCACGCTGTCCAGGATGAAGAATTCCGGCTCGGGCCCGAAAAATGCCGTATCCGCCAGGCCGGTTGCCTTGAGATAGGACTCGGCCTTCTTGGCCACATGGCGCGGGTCTCGCGAATAGCTCTCGTGCGTGATCGGATCGGCGATATCGCAGATGAGGCTCAGGGTCGGTACCGCCGTGAAGGGATCCAGAAATGCCGACGTAGGATCTGGAAACAACAGCATATCGCTTTCATGGATCTTCTGGAATCCTCGGATGCTCGAACCATCGAACCCGATCCCATCCTCGAAGATCTCGTCCGAAAACTCCGTCGTTGTGACCGAAAAGTGCTGCCATTGACCGATCAGGTCGGTGAACTTGAGGTCGACGACTCTGACCGAGTGGTCTTTGATCATTTTTAAGACCTTATCGACACCCGAGGTTGACGCTGTCTTAGTGGCCATAGCGCTCCTTTGTGATTGAATGAAAGGTTATTTGTGATTGTGAATTTTGATGACTGTTGTCTCCTTTGGAGTTGAGAGCACCAGACTCGTGGTTGTCTTGACGATGCCCGTCCAAGATTGGATTTTCGCCAAGAGTTTCTCCAGACTCGAGGTGTTCTCCGTCCGTATTTTCAGAAGGTGAGTACCCTCGCCGGTGATAGCGTGACACTCCAAAACGTCATCGGCGGACTGGACGTGATCAACGAAGGTCGTGTAGTGCTTTGAAGAATCTACGGTTACGACAATAAAGGCGGTGATGTCCTTGCCGAGCATTCCGTGATCCAGCCTGGCATGATAGCCTTTGATGATGCCCGCTTCCTCAAGTTTCCTGAGTCGCTCGCTGGCGGCGGGAAGTGACAACCCCACGCGGTCAGCAAGGTCGTTTCGCCTGGTCCGGCCCTGCTTCTGAATGATCTCGAGGATCTTGAAATCGATATCGTCTAACTCTAAAGGCATGACTTAAGATAGTTTCGAATTCTTGTTGATTTGCCTTACTTACTTAGGTGTAAGGTCACTTTGCCCAACAAATATAAGGTACCCGGCGACCTTTGTCAAGTAAATTCTTCTTAACAAAAAACCCCTCGCGCGGGAGCGACGAGGGGTCGGCTAGAAATTGGCAAAGGAGACCGCTAGAGGCTCATGCTTTCTCCACGGAGATGCCGGATCGTTCCTTCGCAGACGGTCAGCTGTACTTCAAAATCCCTGTCGAGAACGACAAGGTCCGCATCCTTCCCTACCGCCAGGATCCCCTTCTGATGCTCCAGCCCGAGCACCTTCGCTCCGTTCAACGAAGCCATCCGAACAGCGTTCGTGAGGGGCACCCCGCCAAGATCGACCATATTTTTCACAGCCTTTTCCATTGTCAAGGTGCTGCCGGCCAGCGTTCCGTTCTCGAGGTAGGCCCTCTTCTCTTTGACGTGGATCTTCTGATCCATGAAGGTGTATTCGCCGTCCGGCATCCCGCAGGCTCGAATGGCGTCCGTGATCAGAATAATTCCCCCTTCCCCCTTTACTCTGTAAATGAGCTGCATGACGGCCGGATGCACATGGAAACCGTCGGCGATGAGCTCGACTTTCAGTTCATTATGCTGCAGAGCGGCCACGACAACGCTCGGCTGGCGATGATGAAAAGGCGTCATCGCGTTGAAGAGATGCGTAATATGCGCGGCCCCGTTGTCGATCGCGGCCAGAACCTGCTCGTAGTCCGCGGCTGAATGGCCGATGGACAACACAACGCCCGCTTTGGCCGCTGCTCGCATCACATCCCCCATTCCTTCCAGCTCCGGTGCGAGCGTCATCAAGCGTATGTATCCACGGCCGGCATCATACAGTCTCTGCCAGCCCGCTACGCTTGGCATCCACAAGTATTCCGCTTTCATGGCGCCGTGCAATTTCTTGTTGATGAAGGGGCCTTCCAGGTGCATCCCCCAGACGTTTGAACGCCTTGAGGAGGCACAGAACTCCGCAATTCTTCGGACATCGGCAACCATGGCTTTTTCAGGCTTGCTGTACAGAGCAGCCAACAGGCCGGTCGTGCCGTGCTTGAAGAAGAATTGCGAAATGTTCTCAACGGCCTCCCTCGTCATATCGGCAAACCCGTATCCGCCGCCGCCGTGGACGAGGAGGTCAACATACCCCGGCGTCAAGGTCATTCCGTCGAAGTCGTACACCTTCGTTCCATGTGGAATCTTGACCTCAGTTAAGCTCCCGATGGCTGCGATCTTTTTCCCTTCCACGAGGACGCACCCGCGCTCGATGATTCTGAACGGGGTGACAACGTCGACACCGGAGATTGCGAAGGTCACGAGGTTAGGCTAACATGAGGTGGGCGACACTTTTGCGAAGATCTTTCACTGCCTGACCGATGTTCGGGGCGCGGAAGATCGCGGTACCGGAAACGAGAACATCGGCGCCGGCCTTCACAACCGACGGTGCAGTGGAGGCGTCGATTCCGCCGTCGACAGCTACCCGAATATCGCGCCCTGTAGAAGAGATCATCGATCGGAGTTCCGTGAGCTTCCGGAGGGTCCCTTTGATGAACTTCTGCCCGCCGAAGCCCGGATTGACAGACATCAGCAGAACGAGGTCGATTTCTGAGATGGTTTCAGCGAGTGTCGAGCAAGGAGTTGCAGGATTGAGCGCTACGCCGGCTTGGGCGCCGAGTTCTTTGATCCGGGCGATCGTACGGTTGAGGTGAATGCAGGCCTCCTGATGCACGATGATGTGGTCCGCACCGGCATCCCGGAAGGCTTCCAGGTAGTCGTCCGCTCGCTCGATCATAAGGTGCGTGTCGAGCGGAAGCTTCGTGGATCTTCTCGCAGCAGACACAATCAGAGGGCCGATGGTTATGTTCGGGACAAAATGGCCGTCCATCACGTCGAGATGAAACCAATCGGCTCCGCCGCTTTCGGCTTGAGCCATTTGGTCCGCGAGGCGTGAGAAATCTGATGCGAGGAGAGAGGGGGCGATTCTGATCGTCATAGGAGGGGCGGCTAGTTTTGCAGATCGATCGACTTTTCTCCCTTTTGTGCGACGACAAGATCAACGGCCTGGCCCGGAGGCACCATCTCGCCGGCCTTGGGATATTGATCTATGACGGTATTGGGGAGCAGGTCAGGAGAGACCTTGTAAGTAATATTGCCGATCCGGAGGCCGGCTTGTATGAGTATCCGTTCGGTGTCCGCAAACGTCTTCTTTGTAACATCGGGGACCGCTATCTGATCTCCCTTCTTGCCCTGGCTCACGATGATGCTGATGACCCTGCCTTGCGTCACCATGGTTGACTCAGGCAGGTCCTGGTCAATGACCGTGCCCTGAGGATATTCCTCGGAGAAATCGTATTGCACGGTTCCCAGCACCAAACCGAAGCGTTCAAGGGCAAAGTTCGCATCACGGAGTGTTCTCCCTCGAAGGCCGGGCACCGCGACGCGCGGCTCTCCCCCGCTGACCGTCAGGTAGATACCACGTCCGAATTTTACCTCAGCATCGGCCGACGGATTCTGCTGAACCACCGTCCCTTCCGGATACTGCTTATCGGTTCGGACCTCTGCCTTCTTGCCGACGAGCCCTCTCTCTGCCAGGTCCTGGACCGCCTCATCGAGCTTCTTGCCAATGACGTCGGGAACCTTTGTCGTTTTCCCTTGCTGAACGTACTGAGGCATGATGACATCGTCGAGCAAGAAAAAGAAAAGCACGGCGACGGCAACGACGATTGCCGGAACTTTGAGCCGCGCGAAGAATGTCCGCTTTCGATTTGCCATCGAGAGTCTTGTCAGGTAGAATATAGAGATTAATGGGCTGAGTTACAAGATTGGAGGGTTCAATCCAATTCGATCTGGTCCGTCTTTATCCCGGGTCACCGCTCTGGTTGCTGGGTTCTTGCCCACACACTATGCGACAGAAAGCGCACCCGCTACGACCGCCTACTGGGAGGCACGTCTGAGCACCGACAGGGGGAGTCCTGTCATTTCTCACCTTAGGGAGGCGGTTGAAGGTTGGTGTGGGCCAGTAGACTTTCGTCTCACGCAACGA
>CAYZRX010000021.1:15876-50043 GCA_964480945.1 uncultured Ignavibacteriaceae bacterium
GGGGGATCGCTCTGGTTTGGAAAAAATCTGGATCGTCAAGCTCGGACCACCAGCCTCGCGTCTTCTATCGACGCCGCTCTTCCTTTGCCCTGAATTGCATTTCTCTCTAAACTTGGCTATATTTTCAACGCATTTCTGAGATCAAGCTGAAGAGAATACGCTCACGCGACCTGGCACCTGCTCATTAACCTACGCTCTAAATACAAAGACCTTGTGAAGGCCGCTCTCTTGGCAAAGCGGCGGGCGTACGCTCCCTACTCAAGATTCCGGGTCGGAGCGGCACTCCTCGCTTCGAACGGCCGCATCTATTCGGGCTGCAATATCGAGATCAGTACCTTTGCGCTGACCATCTGCGCGGAGCGCACAGCGATCTTCAAGGCGATCTCGGAAGGAGACCGGAATTTCAAGGCTATCGCGGTTGTGTCGGATGATCCAGACTACACTCCACCTTGCGGTGCCTGCCGACAGGTTCTTATGGACCTCGCGGGAAACATCGATTTCTTGATGGTGAACGGGGCTGGCAAGGTGAAGATCGTGAAGCTCAAGAAGCTTCTCCCCCACGCCTTCGGTCAACGAAACCTCGAACGAACAAGAAAGACGAAGAAATAGAAGATGGATACATCGGAACTGCACAGCGTTCCCCGAAATACCGGCTGGATCGAGGTGATCTGCGGATGCATGTTCAGCGGGAAAACGGAAGAGTTGATACGGCGTGCACGCCGGGCAGAGATTGCTAAGCAGACGGTTGCTATTTTCAAGCCGCGAATCGACAACCGCTATAGCACCGAGCAGATCGTTTCTCACAGCGAACAATCCCTCACGTCGCATGTGGTCGATGACGCACACGAGATACTGGGACTGAGCAAGAATGCCCAGGTCGTCGGCATTGATGAGGGGCAATTCTTCAAGCCGAACCTGGTTGACGTCTGCGAAGAGCTCGCGAACCAGGGCAAGAGGGTCATCGTGGCTGGACTTGACCAGGATTACCGCGGCAAGCCCTTCGAGCCGATGCCTCAACTCCTGGCAGTTGCCGAGTACATCTCAAAAACCCTTGCCATTTGCGTGGTCTGCGGCAACCCGGCGGACCGAACGCAACGGAAAACGCAACAGTCCGATCGTGTTCTCGTCGGCGCCAAAGACATCTACGAAGCTCGATGCAGACATTGCTTCGAACCCCCCGCCTGAAGTCGAACGATTATGAGCTCTGAGCTTCAACGTGGATCGGGGCAGATGACGGATAAGGTGAAGTTGGAAAAGGCATTATCTTTCCTCAATGAAACCATTACGGAGAGGCCTACTATTGCCGTTATTCTTGGCTCCGGTTTGGGAGGCTTCGCCGAAGTCCTCGAGAGACAACAATCGGTTCCCGCGTCATCGATACCGTTTTTTCCCCCTTCCACGGTGGAAGGACATGAAGGCAGGCTTACCTTCGGCCGGGTGCGTACAGAAGCGAAAGTCTCGCTGCCCTTGCTTGTTTTCAAGGGCCGCGTCCATTTCTACGAGACCGGAGACCTGGATCCGGTTCTTTTTCCCATCCGACTTGCAGCTGCGCTGGGTTGCCGCTTCCTCATTGTGACGAATGCCTCCGGCGCGATCGCCCGACACCTCTCCGTCGGAGACCTGATGCTCATCAAGGATTTCCTGAACCTTGCGTCTCTTGATCCTCGGATAACAACTCAAGCCGAGGGCGTTAACCTCCCGAATCATAAGGACAGGATTCGATTCTTCGACAAACCACTTCAGGATGAGCTCAGAGCGTGCGCCCGAGATCTGGCCATCACCCTTCACGAAGGGACGTATTGTTGGTTGAAGGGACCGTCATATGAAACGCCCTCCGAGATAGAGATGCTGCGAAGGATTGGAGCAGATTCTGTGGGGATGTCGACCGTTCCTGAGATTGTGGCGGCCCGGCGAGTGGGTATGCGGGTTGTCGGCATCTCCCTGATCTCGAATCTTGCAGCGGGAATCGGAGGGGAAAGACTTTCTCACAAGGAGGTTGCAGAGACAGGAAGAAAAGTGAAGGACCGCTTCTCGAGCCTGCTACGACAGTTGCTGGTTAGGATCGAGACGTAAGGATCGCCTCACCCAGCTTGGTCTATTTTCTTTCTTCATCAGCGCTTAACCTTTAGCTTGGAAGTATTAGAGCAAGACTAATTCACTTAGGTTTGATGTGCAGAGACGAGCAAGGGTGGTGCGAAGTCGGCTGCAGGTTGCAGAACAAAACTCGCCTCCCGGATACGAACAAAGGTATGCTGACACTATGAATTGGATCGATTTTCGAGAGTTGGCCACATTTGGCGACAGCTTTTCCAACCTCTTCACGGATTATGTAAGCGATTTTGGGAAGGTGCAGCAGTATTATGCGGGAGACTTCCGCGATGATGGGCACTGGAAATCCCTGCTCAAGAGCGTCAGCGAGCGGCCCATCGACAGATCGGCCCTCGTTCAAATCCTGGCTGATCAGAACAAGAATTTCCATTGCGGCGTGCGGACACTGGCGCACATCGACTCTTTGCTGAATGACAACGCGGTCGTGGTCGTGACCGGGCAGCAGGTAGGCCTCTTCACGGGACCCCTCTACACGATCTACAAGACGCTGACGACGCTGAAGCTCGTCGATCACCTGGCGACCAGGTTCCCTGAGTATATTTTCATTCCGGTCTTCTGGCTCGAGGGTGAAGATCACGATTATGAGGAGGTGAACTCCATCAACCTCGTGAACGCGTCGAACGAAGTTGCGACCCTCGAGTACCAGATGCGAGCTCCCTCAAACGAGACGAACCTCGGCGCGGTCGGAAAGATCGAATTTGACGACGGCATCGTTCAGCTTTTCGAGACAATCGATCAGTCGCTCGTCCAGACCGAATTCAAGCCAAAGGTACTCGACCTCTACCGCACTGCCTATCAGAAAGGTATGAGCTTCAATCGGGCGTTCGCACATCTGATGAACGTTCTCCTGGAAAATTCAGGCCTTGTCTTTCTCGATCCAAACGATACAGAGGTCAAACGCCTGCTCGCCCCGCTTTTCCAGAGAGAGCTCTCCGAAACGCCCAAGTTTTGCCAGCTCGTTGTTGACCAAAGTGCCGAGCTCGAGCGGCAGTATCACGCCCAGGTGAAACCGAAGCCCTTGAACCTGTTCTTCTTCCACCGGGGCGGCCGCCATCTCCTCGAGCCGCGGCCTGATGGCTACAGCCTCAAAGGAACGCGACAACATCTGACGAAGGATTTTGTCGAGCAGGCCGCCGTCAATTCGCCGGAGCTCTTCAGCCCGAACGTGGTTCTCCGTCCAATCTGCCAGGACTGGCTCCTCCCGACCGTAGCCTATGTGGGTGGGCCGTCGGAGGTGGCCTACTTTGCTCAACTCAAGACTCTCTACCGGGAAGTGCAGATCCCGATGCCGATGATCTATCCGCGTGCGAGCGTTACGATCGTCGAGGAAAAAGTGGAAAAAGTCCTGGAGCGGTTTTCGCTTTCTCTTCTTGACCTCTTTCAAGATCTCGAGCTCGTGAAATCGCGGGTCGCGGGACAAATGGCGCAGCTGAAGATTGACGAGGTCTTCGGCATCACGCGCCGCTCTCTCGACGAGCTCCTTGAGGGTCTCAAGGAACCGCTTGGGAGCGTCGACCCGACCCTCATCGGAGCGCTTGAGAACGCGCAGAAGAAGATTGCGAGCCACATCGACGGGCTGAAGGAGAAGGCCATCGCCGCGCAGAAACGGCAGCATGAAGTTGCTCTCCGCCAGATCGACAAAGCGGCCAACCTCGTTTTTCCCCACTCACATTTCCAGGAGCGGCAGCTCAACGTGCTCTATTTTCTGAACAAGTACGGGATGGAGTTTCTGCGGTGGCTTTTTGACGAGCTGAAGATCGATGCCTTCAAGCATCAGATCATCAAACTCTAGTGGAGAAAAAAGGCGGGAGGGCAAGGGTACTGGAGATCAGAGGGCTCTTTCCGTCTGATCATCGAAGAAATGAGCTTTCGATAGATCCAGCACCAACTCGAGCGGCTTTCCAACGGTGGGTTTCTTTCTCGCGTCGATTCTCGCCACGCACTGGTTACTGCTCCGACGAGTAGAAAAATAGACATAGGTTTCATTTCCCATCGGCTCCACAACCTCAACGATCACCCTGGCCCTTGACCCTTTTGCGGGACCGGCGCCCGGCAGCTGGATGTTCTCGGGCCTCAAGCCGAGCGTGATCTCCTTGGTTACATACGGCAACAGTTTTTTCTCATCTTTCTTCTGGATCCATAGCTGCAGCCCGCCTCCCTCCTCCTCAAAGACCAGTCCTCTCGTTTTCTTGACCTTCCCATGGATGAAATTCATGGCGGGACTTCCGATAAACCCTGCCACAAACTTGTTCACGGGATGGCTGTACAGCTCGAGCGGCGTGTCGATCTGCTGGACGTAGCCGTCCTTCATGAGAACAATCCGGTCCCCCATGGTCATCGCCTCGGTCTGATCGTGCGTCACGTAGATAATGGTTGCACCCAGGCGCTGGTGAAGCTTCGAGAGCTCCGTGCGCATCTGCACTCGAAGCTTAGCGTCGAGGTTACTGAGAGGTTCATCAAACAGGAATACCTTGGGTTTCCGGACGATGGTCCTCCCGACCGCCACCCGTTGGCGCTGACCACCCGAGAGCGCTTTCGGCTTCCGGTCGAGATATTGCTCAATTTCGAGAATCGCTGCGGCCTCCCTGACGCGCCGTTCGATCTCATCCTTCGGGAACTTGCGGAGTTTTAACCCGAACGCCATGTTCTCGTAGACCGTCATATGAGGATAAAGGGCGTAATTCTGAAACACCATGGCAATGTCTCGATCCTTCGGAGGTACATCGTTGACGACCCGATCCCCAATGTAGATCGCGCCGCTCGTGATCTCTTCGAGACCGGCAATCATTCGGAGCGTCGTCGACTTGCCGCAACCTGAAGGGCCGACCAGAACAACGAACTCCTTCTCCCTCACTTCGAGACTTAAGTCGTGGACGGCGACAACGCCGCCCTCATAGACCTTCCGCACGTTCTCGAGTCGAACACTGGCCAAAGGCGAATCCTCCGAAGAAATTCACGTTTCCTGAACAGAAAGAAGTGTTTCCCAGAACCTGGGAAATGAAATGTCGACGCACTCAGAATCTCGAACGAGAGCTCCATCCTGAACTGCCAGTCCTGCAATTCCAAATGCCATGGCGATCCGGTGATCGCCAAAACTCTCAAATTCCGCCCCAATTAATGGCTTCTTGGTCTGAAATGCAAACCCATCCTCATACTCCTCCACGTCCAGTCCGAGCTTTCTCAAGTTTGTCACGATAGCCCGGATGCGGTCCGATTCTTTGACGCGTAGCTCCGACGCATCTCTCACAACGAACGATCCCTCAGCAAATGCCGCGGTAACGGCAAGGATTGGAATTTCATCGATGAGTTCCGCGACGATGCTGCCCCGAAGATCGACCGAGCCGCTCAGGGTAGAACTGCGGACCACGAGATCACCTTCTGGCTCCACGCCGACGATACGTTGGTCCACGACCTCAATCTTGCCGCCGAGCGATCGGAAAATGTCGAGAACGCGGGCGCGCGTCGGATTGAGACCGATGTTCGTCATTCGAATCTCGGAACCCGGCACGATGAGCGCTGCGGCAATAAGAAATGCAGCAGCAGAGAGGTCACCCGGGATGAAGAAGCGGCCCGGTTGAATGACCGTCCCTCCTGCTACTTCAATAACCTTTCCGCTCGGTGACTCGCGAACGTTCAAACCGAGCATGCGTTCTGTATGATCGCGCGTTGGCGTTGGTTCGATGATTCGGGTAAGGCCGTCAGCATACAGCCCGGCAAAGAGCAGCGCAGATTTCAGCTGAGCACTCGCGACGGGCATCCGGTATTCCAGTGGTCGAAGAGGTGCTCGCCCGTAGATCGTAAGGGGAGCGGTAAGATTCTTGGACGCTTCAATGCGAGCGCCCATTTCGGTCAGAGGGTCAATGATGCGCCTCATTGGACGACGGTTCAATGACTCGTCTCCGCCGATCGACGAGACGAAGGGTTGTCCCGCGAGGATCCCCGTGATGAGCCGGATCGTCGTGCCGGAGTTGCCGGCATCGAGCATCCGGTTGGGGGTATGGAAACCGTGGAGTCCTCGCCCGTGGACGGCGAGTTTGGAAGCCGTGGGGGTAAGGTGTATGCCGAGGGTTTGCAGGCACCGAAGAGTGCTTCGAGGGTCGGCCGCATCGGGAGCGAATCCCGCGATCTCAGAATCGCCTTCAGCCAAAGCCGCGATCATCAACGCTCGATGAGCAATCGACTTGTCGGCGGGAACTGTGACGGTACCGTGGAGCGCTTGTGCAGGTGTGAGCTTCTGGTTCACGAGCGATGTATGAAAAGAAAATCCTCACACCCTGGCAGCGACCCTTCGATCGTTTCGAGAGAGTGAGGACACATGTCGCGAGACGAAGCGGCGGCCTCGTCAATGACGCTTGTGAGGCGTCCGATGCGTGTCGTGTGAGGGCTTCTCGCGTCGCTCCCGGGGGCGGTGCATTTCTTCATGCGCCTTTTCGCCTCCTGGGAGGAGCGCCTTGCGACTCAGGTTGAGACGACCCTCTTCGTCGATCCGCATCAGCTTGACCTCGATGATATCCCCTACCTTGACGATATCGTCGACCTTCGCGACGCGGTTGACATCGAGCTGTGAAATGTGCACGAGCCCCTCTTTTCCCGGAAGGATTTCGACGAACGCGCCGAAGTCCATGATCTTCTTCACCGTAGCCTGATACACCTTCCCCACCTCGGGTACTTCGGTCATCTTCCGGATCGCAGCGAGCGCCTTGTCGGCCGATTCTTTGAGCACGGCTGCAACGGTGACGGTTCCGTCATCCTCGATGTTGATCTCGGCACCGGAATCTTTCACAAGCTGGCGGATGTTCTTTCCGCCCGGCCCGATCAACGGCCCGATCATATCGACAGGAATCTTGATCGTCTCGAGACGAGGTGCGTACTGAGAAATTTCCGGCCGCGGGGCGTCGAGCGTGGTGGACATGATCTCGAGGATGTGCAGGCGCCCCTCCCTTGCCTGGGCAAGGGCTTTTTCCATGATATCGAGCGTGATTCCCTTGATCTTAATGTCCATCTGAAACGCTGTGATCCCGGACTGAGTCCCGGCTACCTTGAAATCCATGTCGCCGAGGTGATCCTCGTTGCCGAGGATGTCGGTGAGAACGGCGACCTTTTCTCCCTCCTTGACGAGCCCCATGGCGATCCCCGCAACGGCTCGTTTCAGGGGCACGCCCGCATCGAAAAGTGCCAGGCTGCCGGCACAGACTGTCGCCATTGACGATGAGCCGTTCGATTCCAGGATATCGGAGACGATGCGTATCGTGTAGGGAAACTCTTCCTCGGCGGGGAGCAACTTCTTCAGCGAGCGCTCGGCAAGGTTGCCGTGACCGATCTCTCGCCTGCCCGGCGATCCTATTCTTCGCACTTCCCCGACGCTGAAGGGCGGAAAATTGTAGTGAAGCATGAAGCGCTTCGTCGTTTCGGGCAACAAGCCTTCGAGGATCTGCTCGTCCAGTTTCGTCCCGAGCGTTACGGTCGTGAGGCTCTGGGTCTCGCCACGAGTGAAGAGTGCGGACCCATGCGTTCTCGGCAACGGCCCGACCTCACATGTGATGGGGCGAATCTCCGTATAGCCACGGCCATCGAGTCGTTTTCCTTCCTCGAGAATGGTGGTCCGCATTGCTTCGCGCTCCAGGTCGTGAAGGATCTCGGAAATGTTCTCGGTCGCTTCAGGGTACTTTTCGGCCAAGGCGAGGGCGACGTCTTCGTACACCTTCGCCGTAGATTGGGACCGCTCTTCCTTCGTCAAGACGGTTCGACTTAGGTCCTTCAATCGGCTATCCGCAAGGGCGTGCACATCATTGACCATCTCGGGAGCGACTTGGCCCGGCAGAACAGCGCGTTTGGTCACGTTGACGACTTGCGCCAGCTCACGCTGTGTTCGGCAAATCATCTTGATCCCTTCGTGACCGAACTTCAAAGCCTCCAGCATATCGGATTCGGAAATCTCATTACCTTCTCCCTCCACCATCACGATCGAATCTTCCGTGCCGGCGATCGTCACATCCATGTCGCTCTTTTCAAGCTCCTCGAAGGTTGGATTGATGATAAACCGACCGTCGACCCTGCCGACACGAACCTCCGAGATCGGCCCGTCGAAGGGCACATTCGATACCATGAGGGCGGCTGATGCCGCGCAGGCCCCCAGGATATCACCATCGTGCTGTTGATCGGACGAGTACACGGTGACCAAGATCTGAGTTTCATTAAAATACTCTTTCGGGAACATCGGGCGAATCGGCCGATCGATGAGGCGGGAGGAGAGAACCTCCTTCTCAGTTGGGCGGCCTTCGCGCTTGAAGAATCCTCCCGGTATTCTCCCTGCCGCAGAGATCTTCTCACGATACTCGACCTGAAGGGGGAAAAAATCCTGAGCCTCCTTCGGCTCAGGCGCGCTTACCACTGCTGCGAGGACCATCGTGTCCCCGCACCGTACCATGACGGCTCCGTCCGCCTGTTTGGCGAGTCGGCCGGTCTCAAATGAAATTGTTTTTCGGCTGAGATCAATTTTGGCTGTTGATATCATCGCGATCTATGTCTTTCTCTAGAACTGAATAATCGGTGCACCCCGGAGGAGGCAGCACGCTCGCCCCGCCCTATTTGCGGATCTCGAGCTCTTGGATAATTTTCCGATAACGATTAATGTCCTTCTTCATCAGGTAATCGAGAAGCCTCCGACGCTTTCCGACGAGCTTCAGAAGCCCGAGCCTGCCGTGGTGATCCTTGACATGACTGCCGAGATGAGGCGAGAGGCTGTTGATGTGAGCCGTCAGGATCGCGATCTGCACTTCGGGTGTGCCCGAGTCGGCCGCAGTCTTTCCGAACTTCTTGACAATGTCAGCTTTCTGCTCTTTTGTAATCGGCATTTCAACTCCTTGCATATGAACGGTTCGACACAGTCAGTAATTAGAAAAGCGCTACTTTAAGGTTCTCTTCGACTCCGAAGAGTATTCCTTCACGAGGCCGAGACTCTCGACCTTGTCTCGGTGCATCTGCTCAACAAGCAGTTCAACCGACTCAAACTTCTTCTCGTCACGAAGACGCTTCAAGAACTGGATCGTGATCAGCCGGCCGTAAAGATCCCCTTCGAAGTCGAGGATGTTGACCTCGACGATTCGCTGGCCGTCCGTCGTAAAGGTGGGGCGAACCCCGATGCTCACCATGCCGAACCTCACATCGCCTCGTCCCAGGTCGACACGCGAAAAGTAGATGCCGTCCTTCGGCACCATCTTCCCGGCGGACGACAGGTGGATATTCGCTGTCGGGTAGCCGAGCGATTTCCCCCGTCCATCCCCGTGAACGACCGTCCCGCTGATCGGGTACGGCCTTCCGAGCAGCCGTTCTACCCGCTCGACTCTTCCGTCCAGTAGATGCTGCCGAATCCGACTGCTGCTGACGACTTCCTCTTCGACGTAGACGGGCTTCATCGCCACAACGGAAAACTCGAACTCTTTGCCCAGATTCAGCAGTTTCTCGATGCTCCCTTCACGGTCCCGTCCAAAATGGTGATCGTACCCTTCGATCACTTCGCTCACCCCCGTCCCCTGAATGATATATCGGACGAGGAACTCACGAGAGGTCTGACGCGAGAATTCGTACGTGAATTCCACGACGAAGAACAGATCGACACCGAGATTCTCGCAAAGGGCTTGTCGCTCCTCGAGCGTCGTCAAGAGGTCCACTGGCCTTCCACTGAGGACCTCTCTGGGGTGAGGTTCAAACGTCAGCACGACGCTGCGGCCGTTGCGGGCACGAGCACGCTGCACCACCTCCTCGATGACCTTGCGATGAGCCAGGTGCATACCATCGAACGATCCGACCGTCACCACTGAATTCTTCTGGTACTCAACTTCGCTAAGCCGAGATGCCCGTTTCATAGCTCCTTTGCTCCGATAGCACCTCAGCGCTCAATGCCGCCAGATCGTCAATGGAAAAAGCGTCTTCAACACGATAGGGGCCGATGCGCGTCCGGCGCAGACTCCTCAGGGTCGCGCCGCACCCGAGAGCATTGCCGATGTCATCAACCAGGCTGCGAACGTAGGTGCCTTTCGAGCACACCACGCGAAACTCAACCAGAGGACCTGCAAAGGAAGCGATTTCGAACTCCCCAATCTCGATCTCCTTGGGCTCCCGTTCGACAATCTGGCCTTTCCGGGCATACTTGTATAACGGTTTCCCCTGATGTTTTGCGGCGGAATACATCGGGGGTCGCTGCAGCTGCCTCCCGACGAACGATTCTGCTATCGAACGGAGCGAGTCGAGGGTTACTGCGGAATAGTCACGGCGCTCGATAATCGCCGTCTCCGAATCATGGCTGGCTGTCCGCACGCCCAGCTCGAACGTTCCGACATATTCTTTGTCGAGATCGGTATATTGATGCATCGTCTTCGTCTTTTTTCCCGTGCAAACAATCAGCAGCCCCGTTGCCCTGGGGTCGAGGGTGCCCGCGTGTCCTGCTTTTGCAGCGTGAAAGAGAGCTCGGATCCGGCGAACCACGCGAAACGATGTCCAGTCAAGGGGCTTGTCGATCAGCAGCATCACCCCCGTCCCGCTGAAGTCCCAAGTTGCCGTGCGATCTGCGAACATTGCGGTTCCCTACTCATCTTGTTTCGGTGAGTCCTTGTGGATCTTATGCAAGAGGCTCTCGATCCGCATTGCATTGTCGAGCGATTCGTCCAGATAGAAGACGAGAGAGGGGGTGAACTTGAGACGGAGGTTGTGTCCGAGCTCAGACCGAACGAAGTTCTTCTCGACTTCCAGCAGTGCAAGCGTTTTCTTTTTACGCTCCGCATCGCCGAAAATGCTGACATACACTTTTGCCATCTTCAGGTCGGGAGTCATACGGACCTCCGTGACAGTCATCAGGCCGTACTCCTCCATGCGGAAATTCGCCTGAAAGATTTCGCTGATAAGCTCTTTAACGAGTGAGGAGACTTTCTCCGTTCTGATGGACATGAAATTCCATTCTGCTACGACAATTTCCGCTTCGTCTCGACGAGCGTGTAGGCCTCGAGGGTGTCTCCCACCTTGACGTCGTTGTACCCCTCCAGACCGATTCCGCACTCGAAGCCCGGCTCGACCTCCCGAACGTCCTCTTTGAACCGTTTGAGGGACGCAATGGTTCCATTGAACACCACCAGACCATCGCGGACCAATCGCACCTTGTTGCTCCGGGTGATCTTGCCATCCTGAACGTAGCAGCCCGCGATCGTTCCCACTTTTGAAATCTTGAAAATGTCCCGGACTTCGATGGTCGCGAGCACCTGCTCGGTGATCGAAGGAGCAAGCATTCCCTCGAGGGCGCTCTTCACTTCATTGATGGCATCGTAGATGATGTTATAGAGGCGGATGTCGACTTCCTCCGCCTCCGCGAGGCGGCGAGCGTTCAGGTTCGGCCGCACGTGGAAACCGATGATGACCGCTTGAGATGCAGCGGCCAAGAGGACGTCCGACTCAGAGATCCCGCCAACGCCCTTGTGGATCACGACGACCTTGACCTCTTCGGTGGACAGTTTCATGAGAGAATCGGAGAGCGCCTCGACCGATCCATCGACATCGCCTTTGACGATGATCCGAAGGTCCTTGACCTGACCTTCCTTAATCTGCTTCGAGATGTCGTCGAGCGTGATCATCCGGCGCTGTCGGATGTCCTGTTCCCGCTTCAGCTGTTGGCGCGTTGTGCTGATTTCGCGTGCTTCCCGCTCACTCGCGAGAACGACGAGTTCGTCACCGGCCTGCGGTATGCCGTCGAAGCCGATGAGCTGAACCGGCTGAGACGGATGGGCAACTTCGACGCGGCGCTCCCGCTCATCGAACATCGCGCGGATTCGCCCGCTCCAGATGCCGCAGATGAAGGAATCGCCGATCCGGAGCGAGCCTTTCTGGACAAGGACGGTTGCCACAATGCCCTTCCCTTTGTCGAGCTCTGCTTCGATGACCACCGCGCGTGCCAGGCGGTCAGGATTCGCCTTCAGGTCAAGGACCTCAGCCTCAAGGAGGATCTTCTCCATGAGCTGCTCCACGTTCTTCCCGGTCTTCGCGGAGAGCTCCACCGACTGATACCTACCTCCCCATTCCTCCACCAGCACTCCTTTTTCCGAGAGCTGCTGACGGATCCGATCCGGATTCGCCTCCGGCTTGTCGATCTTGTTGACAGCAAGGACGATCGGAACGCCCGCGGCTTGGGCGTGACTGATCGCTTCGATGGTTTGCGGCATGACGTTGTCGTCGGCTGCGACGACCAGCACGACGATATCCGTGACCTGAGCGCCCCGAGCACGCATGGCCGTGAACGCCTCGTGGCCCGGAGTATCGAGGAACGTGATCTGTTTTCCGTCAGGCAACGTTACTTCGTACGCGCCGATATGTTGCGTGATTCCGCCGGCTTCGCCAGCCACGACGTTGGACCGACGCACGTAATCGAGGAGCGAAGTTTTCCCATGGTCCACGTGGCCCATAATAGTCACCACGGGCGCTCTGTGCCTCAGGGTGGTCGGATCATCCTCGAGGTCAGCGAGGACATCGGCGGTGAATTCCGATTCAAAATCAAGCTGGAACCCGAACTCATCGGCGACGAGCGTTATCGTGTCTTTATCCAGTCTCTGATTGATCGAAACCATGATGCCCAAGCTCATGCACTTCTGAATCACCTCCGCAACGGAGGCACGCATCAGATTCGCAAGCTCTCCGACCGTCACGAATTCCGTCACCCGGATGCGGGTCTTCTCTTTCTCCCGTTCCTCTTGAATCCGCTGCTCTTCTTCCTCCCGCTCCCGCCTTCGTTTTTTTCGAATGGCAGCCCGCGCGCCGAGCGTGTCCTCGGTCATCTCCGCGAGCGTCTCACGGATCGCTTTTTCGACCTCTTGCTCATCAACTTCCGCATGCCGCACTTTCTTTCGCTTGCGAGCTTTCAGCTCGACCTCATCCTCGACAGCGGGCGTGCGCCCGACCGCCTTCTTCCCCTCCTCGCGAACCTTTTTCTTCTTCTTTTTCTTTTTCTTCTTGTCCTCTTCCGATTCCTCCGCTGCCGGTGCCGCTGTCCGCGGCGTTATGGCAATCTTGCCCTTGATCGTAAGTCCGATGCGCGGGTGCGCAATCGCTTTTTCGAGCGGCGTTAGAGGTTTTGCGGGTCCAGCAAGTTTTTGTTTCGCGACGACAGGTTCTAAGGGGGGAGCTTCTTCATGCGATTCAGCGGCCGGCGCGAGCTGCTGGACCTCAGCCTCCGAAACAGCTTCTTCTTCGGGGGTCGGGCTTGGCATTTCAGCTTCAGCTGCCACCTTCTCGACAGGCGGCACCTCGGCCGGAGGCGTGGGGGCGGGCGCAGGGAGTTCTTCGACGGCCTCCTTCTTCTCAGGCTTCTCGGGCACCTCCTTCTTGCGTGAGGTCCGAAACTCCTGCAGCTTGCGCTGGTGACGCTCCGCGACGTCCTTCTCCTTCTTGAAGTGCGCCAAGACCGCGGACAACATTTCGCCCGTGACAGACGACATGTGGCTCTTCACCTCAAAGCCCTTCTTGCGGAGAAACTCGAGGAGGGTCTCACTCGAAAGATTGAGCTCTGTCGCTAGCTTGTAAATCTTTACTTTCTTGGCTGCACTTTCTGGCATTCCGTCCTTAACGAGTTTTGATCAGCGATGGTTGATCAACGACCTACTGCGCTTGGTCATCCTTGTTTTCCGGCACCTCGGTAGATTCGCTTGCACCCGATCCATCACTCTGCGTGTTCGCTTCGCCGGCCGATGCTTCGGCGGGCGCCTCTGGTGAGGGTGCCGCGGTGGGAGCAGCAGAGCTCGCAGGGGCCTCCGTGCTCTCTTCCGCTTCTTCGATCTCCGCTTCTTCCAAGCCTTTCCTCAAGAGTTGTATGATTTCCACGATCTTCTCCCGCTCGATGCCGAGAGCTCCGACAAGCTCCTCCGGCGATGCGTCTATCACATCGCGCACCGACTCGTATCCCTCGTCGAAGAACTTGTGGAACATGACATCTCCAAGTTCCTCACGGAACTCGGAGAGATCCATATCATACTCCTCTTCCTCCCCACCTTCCTTGATCAACTGAATGTCGAACCCTGTGAGCTTCGAAGCGAGCCGGACGTTCTGACCGTTCTTTCCGATAGCGAGCGAGACCTGGTCTGCTGCGACGGTGACGTTGGCCTTCTTCGCCTCCTTGTCGAGCTGGATCTCCTTCAGCTTCGCCGGCGAGAGCGAGCGGGTAATGAAGGTCGACGGGTCATCGGTCCAGTTAATTACGTCGATGTTCTCGTTGTTGAGCTCACGGACGATGGCATGGATTCTCACGCCTTTCATTCCGACGCACGCGCCGACGGCATCAATGCGATCATCGTGTGAGAGGACTGAAACCTTCGCCCGGTCTCCGGGCTCGCGGGCAATCGCCTTGATCTCGATGATCCCGTCGTAGATCTCCGGGATCTCAATCTCGAAGAGCCTCATCAGGAATTGAGGGTCTGTTCTCGAGATGATGACCAAAGGGTTGCCGGCACCTTTCCGCACTTCCTTGACAACCGCGCGAATCGTGTCGCCCTTCTTGTACCGTTCCTTATAGATTTGTTCGCTGCGAGGAAGGATCAACTCGTTCTTATTGTGAATCACGAGGATTTCTCCCTTCCCCTTGCGAATCTGATAGATCTCGCCCACGACAATCTCTCCGAGGGAGTTGCTATACTCGTTGTAGATGGCCTCGCGCTCTATCTCCTTGATCCGTTGATTGAGATTCTGCTTTGCGCTGACGACGAGCCTGCGGCCAAAACTCGAGAGCGGGACAATTTCGACAAAGTCCTCCCCGACCTCGATCTCTTCTCCCGAACGCTTGCGGGCTTCCTTGGCGTCGACCTGGGTCATCGGATCCGTGACAGTCTCCACAACCTCCCGCTCAAGATAAATTTCGATGTCTCCTTTGTCCATGTTTGCCACAACATCGAATTTCGCCGTCGGGCCGTATTTTTTCCGGACCATCATGCCGAAGATGTCCTCAACAATCCCGACGAGGATATCCTTGTCGATCCCTTTCTCTCGAACCATCTGTGCAAATGATTCGACAATCTCGTGATTCATTTCATCCTCCAAACAATGCGCTTTTGCCCGAGACGCTCACCACGGCAGCTCCTCCTTCGCCTCAATGATCTGCTCGAACTCCAGCGTGATCGACTCACCTGAGGGCGTCGAAAACGTGAGCTTGCTCTCCTCGACTGACTGCAACGTTCCGGATGCCGTACTCGATCCCTCCGGCCCCTGAAACGTCACCTTGAACTTGCGGCCAATGTTCTTGTGAAATTGGCGCAGCAGCCGGAGCGGTCTGTCCGCACCCGGCGAGGAGACTTCGAGGGTGTAAGGGCCTTGCAGAGATCCGTCCTGTGCTATCGCCCGACCGAGATCGCGATTGATTTCCGCACACTCGTCGATCGTGATTCCCCGGTCCGTATCCAGAAAGGCCTGCAGGATCTTTGTCCCTCGTTCAGGCCGCACAGCGACATCAATCAGGAACGCATCGTGACGTTCAAGAATGGGTGTCAGTAGTTCTTGCAGTTTTCGCTTGATTTCCGATATCGTCATAGCGTTAAAAAAAAATAGCCCGAATCAGGCGGGCTATTTCTACAACGTGGTAGTCAAATATACACAATCCCCGACCTAGACGCAAGGGGAAATTCACTAGAAATTTGTGACCATTTCGTGGACCTTGTAAAACTGATCGACGATTTCGGCCGCCCTCCTTGGATCGTCCACAACCCCGAAAAGACCCAAGTCCTGAGGAGAAATGTTCCCTGCCGGCACAACCACATCCTTCAGCCATGCGATCAGGCCGCTCCAGTACTCGGAGCCAATCAGAATTACAGGGAATGCTTTCGTTTTCTGTGTTTGGATGAGTGTGACGGCTTCGAAGAATTCATCGAGCGTCCCGAAACCGCCCGGCAAGACGATGAAGCCGTGAGCGTACTTCACAAACATGACCTTGCGGACGAAGAAATGGCGGAACGTCGTCAGGCGATGCTGGTCCACATACGGATTTGCCTCCTGCTCGAAGGGAAGCTCAATGTTCACGCCGACCGAAGCGCCCCCCGCCTCCTGGGCTCCACGATTTCCCGCTTCCATGATTCCAGGACCTGCGCCCGTCAAGATGTTGAAGCCGCGATTGACGAGCTCGATCGCCACCTGGCGACCGATCTCATAGTACTTCTCCCCCGGTTTCGTGCGGGCCGAGCCGAAAATCGTAACGAGGTTGTCTTCTCTCGACAGCATCGTGAATCCGTCCACGAATTCCGCCATCACGCGAAAAATCCGCCACACATCGGCCTGCGCACTGACCAGGTTGCGCAGCTCGATGTCCTGCCGTAGATCGTGCAAGGATGGCTTTCCAGAGTCGTCCATTTGTTTGTCCCCTGTGTGGTGAAAAGTTGTCCCCATGGAAATGATCACCGAGCTGAAAGGAAATTGCTGAGAATTTGTTTCCCGTGCGGCGTCGCAATTGACTCAGGATGGAACTGGACGCCGAAGGTCGGATACTCTCGGTGCCGTATCCCCATGATCGTCCCGTCGGAGGTCCATGCGGTCACGCTGAAACAAGGCGGGAGCGCTTCTCGCTCGACGATGAGTGAATGATAGCGAGCCGCGAGGAAGGGTGATGGCACGCGGGCGAAGAGCGTGTCGTCACTATGAAAGATCTCGGATGTTTTTCCGTGGAAGATCTCCTTCGCCTTGACGACGTTGCCGCCGAGGGCTTCGCCGATCGCCTGATGGCCCAAGCAGACACCAAGGATTGGAATGTGCTGGTAAAATTGGCGGACTACCTGGATGGAGACACCGGCCTGTTTCGGAGTGCAAGGTCCCGGCGAGATCACTATCCGCTCAGGCTTCAGTTGCCGTACGTCGTCAGTTGTGATCGTATCGTTGCGCGCCACCGTCTGTTCGACTCCGAGCTCGCCGAGGTACTGGACAAGATTGTAGGTGAACGAGTCGTAATTGTCGATGATAAGGACCATATCGCTCCAGCAGGTTCCCTTCTCGGGGGCGCGTTTCTAGACAGATTTCAGCATCTCGAGGGCTTTCAGGTTCGCCCGGAGCTTCTCGATGGTCTCTTCATACTCTCGCTCCGGGCGCGAGTCGAAGACAATCCCCGCTCCAGCCTGGAAGTACAATGTCGAATCTTTGACGACGAGCGTCCGGATCGCAATACACGAATCCAGATTCCCGGAGAAATCGACGTAGGCAACGGCGCCGCCATAGACCCCGCGTTTCACCGGTTCGAGCTCGGCAATGATCTCCATCGCGCGGATTTTCGGCGCGCCGGAAAGCGTCCCCGCAGGGAAGCATGAGAAGAGCGCATCGAGAGCTGAGAGGTCCTTGCGCAAGCGGCCGCTGACATTCGATACAAGATGCATCACGTGCGAATACCGTTCAACGATCATGAACTGGTCGACATTGACGGATCCGAACTCACTGATTCGACCCAGGTCGTTTCTGCCGAGATCGACGAGCATCAGATGCTCTGCACGCTCCTTTGGATCGCTCAGCAACTCTGCCTCGAGCCGGCTGTCTTCCCCCGGGTCCATCCCCCGTCGCCGTGTGCCGGCGATGGGCCGCGTCTCGACAATCCCGCGCTCGACGCGTACGAGCATCTCGGGAGAGGAACCGACGACGGCGAAATCGCCAAAGTTCAGGAAATACATATACGGCGAGGGATTGACTGCCCGCAGGGTCCGGTACAGGTCGAACGGTTTCACCTGGGCGCGCTGCTCCAATCGTTGAGAGAGAACGACTTGAAAGACATCGCCGTCGACGATATACCGACGCGCACGCTCTACCGATTCGCAGAACGCTTGCTGAGACGTGACGTGCTTGACCTCGCCGTCCGTTCCGGCGCGGGTCAGTTCCGTATCCACCACTTTTCGCAAGATGGCCTTCAGCCGCCGGATTTCCTCGACAGCCTTTTCATATTCTTTCCGCAGAAGGGTATCCGTCACGCCATCGCGCGGAATGTAGCCGTTTGAGACGAGAACCAACTGGTGACGCACGTTGTCAAACACCAGTACGACATCGTAGAAAAGAAGGACTGCGTCCGGGACTTGCAGGTCATCCTCAGGCACAGCAGGCACGCGTTCGACGAGGCCCACGGTCTCGTACCCGAAATAGCCGACAGCGCCTCCCGAAAGTCGCGGAAGCTCCTTGCCCTGCGCGGTCTTGATGTGGCCAAAGATCTTCTTGAGGGCCTGCAGCGGATGGTCAGCGGGCGAGACGATGGTTGGAAGGAACTCTACATCATCGTGGAGGGGCTTAACGTCGAATCGATCTCCGTTGATCGTGAAGCTCATGAAAGGATCATAGCCGAGGAACGAGTACCGCCCCAGCTTCTCTCCCCCTTCCACGCTCTCGAGCAGGAAAGAACAGCGGCTCTCATCCTTGATCTTCAAGTAAACGGAGACAGGCGTCTCCGCGTCTGCCAGAATCGACTCGTAGACGGGGACAACGTTCCCTTTGCTGCTCAGCTCCTTGAATTCTTCAAACGTGGTCATCGATGAAAAGACGGGTCATTCGAGAGATTGAGAGGCACGAGCGCGGGGGCTGCACGACACAGGATTAGGTGAGGCTCGACCTACGTCTTGATCGTGGGCCAATAAATCTCACAATCAGAGCCCTCAAAACGCTGCACCAGCTTCCTGAGCTCATCATCGACCGGCTTAGGCCGATCTGTTGAGGAGTCGAGCCAGACGTGGTAAGCAACATTGAAGGCGACGAGCCGGCCACTGTCGGCTTTCTCCATAAGACCTTCCATTGCAAAACTCGTATTCCTGATGTAGGAGACCCTCGTGTAGACGTTGAGCAGCTCATCGAAATAGGCCGGTGACTCGTAGTCGATCTCGTTGCGGACGAGGACCACCTTGGAGCTCCCTTGGATGGTGTTCATATCCACCGTTGCGCCGATCCGTTTCAAATACTCTATTCTCCCGACCTCGAAGTACAAGAGATAGTTGCCGTTATGGACGATCCCCTGCCAATCCACCTCGTAATTGCGCACTCGAACCTGAAACTCGTGCTTGAATTTCTTCTTCTCTGTCATCAATTCATTCCATAAACGCGTTCGCCAGAATATTCGCTGCGGTCTTCACTTGCTCCATCGTAACATCGAGATGGGTTACCGCCCGGATCGTCGTGTACCCCGAATCCGTCAGGAGAACGTTCTTTGCCTGGAGGAGAGCAAGGGCGTCAGCCGTCGATTTGCCGGTGTGGCCGATATCGATGATGACGATGTTGGTCTGCACGGAGGCGAGATCGACCGAAAGAGCAGGGATCTTTGCGATATCTTCAGCGAACCGGCGCGCCTTTTCATGGTCTTCCCTCAGCCTCTCGATATGGTGGTCGAGCGCATAGAGCGCTCCCGCCGCGATGATGCCCGCCTGTCGCATCCCTCCACCGAAGACCTTTCTGAACCTGCGTGCTCGCTGAATCATCTCTTCCGATCCGACAACCGCAGAACCCACCGGAGCGCCGAGACCTTTCGAGAAGCAGACGGAAACGGAGTCGAAATACTGCGCGTAGTCCCGCGGATGGATTCCCGTCGCTACCCAGGCGTTCCAAATGCGAGCGCCGTCGAGATGCATCTTGACCCCAATGGCCCTGGTAAACTCGCGAATCTTTCGGATCTCATCCAGAGGATAGATGGTGCCGCCGGCGCGGTTATGAGTGTTTTCGAGACAGATGAGCGACGTGCGCGGCATGTAGTATGCAGCCGGCCGGATTGCCGGTGCAAGCTGTTCCACACGGATAACACCGCGCTTTCCGTGAATCACCTGCATCTGAACGCCCGACAGAAGGGATGGCGCGGCCGTCTCGTAATTGAATATGTGGGAGTCAGCTTCGACGATGATCTCATCCCCAGGCTGCGTCTGGGCCTTGATCGCGAGCTGGTTTGCCATGACGCCCGACGGTACGTAGAGCGCCGCGGGCTTTCCCAGCAGCTCGGCCACCTTCTCTTGCAGACGGTTGACGGCAGGATCCTCTCCGTACACGTCGTCTCCCACGGCCGCGTCAGCCATCGCTTTTCGCATCGCCGCCGTCGGCTTGGTGATCGTATCGCTCCGAAGATCAATGAGGTCGGTGTTCATTGTTTCGTACTCACTCGTTTTTGAGGAATTAGCGCCAAGATAATAATTAGTCCGCCGCAAAACAAACATGCCTTGGCGAATATGTCGCCGTGATTCGCGTAGAACGTGAGGTCGTGCCTCGCCTCAATTTCTCCGTCGATCGTCGTCCTCGTGTACAAGCGTGTACGCTGATGCATGTGTCCGACCGGATCGATGAAGCCCGAGATGCCGCCGTTCGCGGCCCGTACGATCCAGCGACGGTTCTCAATCGCGCGGAAGGAGGCAAAGCTTGCATGCTGATAGGCGCCGGAGGTATTCCCCCACCAGCTATCGTTCGTAATAATCATGAGAAACTGCGCCCCCCGCTCTACGAACTGCCGCACGAAATCAGGATAGACAGATTCATAACAAATGACGCTGGCGAATGGCACGGCCTCACCCGTTTGGCGCGGCAGGGAGAACACCACGGTATCCTGGCCTTTTCCCCACATTCCAATGCCAACGTTCCACTTCAGCGGCTCGATGAGGAACCGAAACGTTTCTGCATACGGTATGCGCTCCGCAAACGGGACGAGAACGATCTTCTTGTAGATAGGTCCGACTGGTTCGTGCGGTACGAGGAGCGTTGCCGAATTGAAATCGTCATAATAGGTTTCCGTCGAATCAATCCGAGTGGCCGTTATCGGCGCTTGTCCGGCATTGTAGAATCTCGTGTACGGCAATCCCGTGAAGACAGGAATGGCGGTCGAGTCGAGCTGCGCTCGCAAACTGGACCACGAGGATGCGTGGTTTGGAAGAAGGATCCGATAGGGAATCGCTGTCTCAGGCCACACGACGAGGTCGGGGCGTTTGGGTGCGAGAAGCCTGGTTTCTCTCACGAGCTCCGCGATCTGCAGCTCGTACGAATCGAATTTTGACGCAAAGCCCTCTCCCCATTTCTCCCACGGATCGATATTCGGTTGAACGATCCCTACGTGAAGCTTCGTGACGGATCCCGCTCGAGCTGCACGGTCCATCAGGACGTTTCCTACGAGCCACGGGCCGAAGTAGATAATGGCGAGGATCGCGAGCGTTATCAACGCAGCACGAGTCCGGAGCTTCCACCTCCGCGTGGCAAGCCTGACAACCAGGATGAACGCGAAGACGTTGAAGAGAACGATCAGGAACGAAAGCCCATACACCGAGGTATACTCCGCGATCTGGATTCGATGCAGATCGTACGCCTGACTGTTGCCGATCGTGATCCAGGGAAAAGAGAACTCGCTGAGGGAATGCGAGTATTCAAATGCAACCCACAAGAGGGGAAATGAGAGCAAAGCAGCAAGGAACCCGAACCGCCTGCGAATGAGGAGGAAAAAGAGAATGGGCAGCCAGTAGAACAAGGGGTGGATCAGAAGGAGAGCACCTCCAGCGGCCATCATCCACCCGTCGTGCCCATGAGTGAAACCTCCGGTCCAGTAGAGCGTGATGGTGTGAAAGACCAGGAGCATGAGATAGGAATACCGGAGGATCCTCCAAACGCCGTCGAGGGTCTCGACGAGAAGAAAGAACGGAACCAGACCCACATAGGCGAGGGAGTAGAATGGTGACGGGGGGAAGGAAAACCCGAGCATCGCCCCGGAAAGAACTGCCATGAAAAGCCGGTGCCACACGCTCACGGCGGGAATCGTGGAAGGATTCGATCCTGCGTTCAAGAGGATCCTCCCCTCTCGCGTCTCCAGGCTACCCACCGTTGCTCGATCGTCCGGAAAACAAGGATCACCAGAGAACCGCACGCCAGACCGATGATCGATCCGGCGAGGACATCGGACGGGTAGTGGACCCCGACGTAGACGCGCGAAAAGGCAACGATGATCGCAAAGGAAAAGAATGCCCACGTCCAACGGGGGAGAAAGTATGCCAGGACGAGCGCCGCCGCAAACGTATTCACCGCGTGCGAGGATGGAAAAGAGTAGCCGCTCCCGCAGCTCACCAGCAAGTGAACGTCAGGAAGTGCGTGGCACGGTCGCGGACGCACGAGGAGAAATTTCAATAATGAGCTGTTCAGCTGATCACTGAAAGTGATCGTCGGGATCAACAACAGCGCCGCAATTCGGCCGGGCGTTCCCCCTCTGAGGAGGAGCAAAAGCCAGAGAATTGCCGCGAGCCAGATTCCGTACCAGTGCTTGTTGAGATCGGTGACGACGGGGAGCACGGCGTCGAACAACCCGTTCTGGACGCTGTGGTTGCAGAAGTAGAAAACAATGCGGTCAATATTCGAGAAGAATTCCATTGGGAGCTTCACAAAGCCCGCGAGGAGCAGCATCAAATGTGATTGTTGGCCCTGTTATTGTTTGTAGATTTCCTGTACACGTACTGGCCGACAAGAACGAGGATCGCGACGACCACGATCGTCGTGACCGCTTTGCTGTAGGTCTCGAGGTACAAGGCAATAGCCTGCCAGTTCTCCCCCAGTTTCGTGCCTGCGAGCAGCAGGAGGAAATTCCACGCGAGGGCGCTGAAAAAGCAGAGGACGGACGTTTTGACAAATGAGAGTTCGGACATCCCTGCAAAGAAGGAAACGACTGCGCGGGTTCCCGCCAGGAAGCGATTCGCGACCACCACGGCGTACCCGTACCGTCGAAACCATCTCTCGACTTTGTGGACACTCTCGCGGGGGATAAATTTCAGCTTACCCGCCTCGAGGATCTTCAGGCCGAACCAATCGCCGACCTTGTACATCATCATGAAGCCGAGCGTGCTGCCCATCGTCGTGAAAATGAGGCTGGCGGTGAAATCAATGGTGCCGAGACCAGCAAGGGATCCGGCGAACACGATGGCCACATCACTCGGAAACGGCGGAAAAATGTTCTCGAGGCAGGCGATGGAAGCCACCAGTACGTAGATCAGCACCGGATTGAGATTCGTAAGGCTCCTGATGAACTCTTCCACGGAGAATGTCAGTGCTTGTGCAACGGAAGGATTGTCGCTACCGCCAGAGCCGCACCGCCTTCACCTCTTCCCGCGAAGCCGAGGCCTTCGCTCGTCGTAGCTTTGATCGAAACTTGATCCATCTTGATACCCAGTATCCGCGCGACGTTCCGCCGCATTTTTGGGATGTACTTCTGGATCTTTGGCTTCTGAAGAATAAGGGTTGAATCAAGATGCACGATCTCGAAGCCTCTGTCGGCGATGAGTTTTCCCACTCGGTTGAGGAGAACCAGGCTGGAGATGTCCTTGAACTCGCGATTGGTGTCGGGGAAGTGCTTTCCAATATCGCCCAGGGAAGCCGCGCCCAAGAGGGCGTCGCAGAGTGCATGGATCAAGACGTCCGCATCGGAGTGACCGAGAAGGCCGAGGCGAAATGGGATATGCACGCCGCCGAGCACAAGTCGTCTCCGGAGCGCAAGCCGGTGCACATCATACCCGATTCCTACTCTGGGGGGACCAGGATTCATCGGACCTCGAATCCCTCATGTCTGTTCTGAACTTCCTTCCACTCGATCTTCAGATCTTTCACGTAGGCGCTGCGCGGTCCCACTTTCACCTCTTTGATGAACTCCTCGATCAGCGAACGGTCTCCCTCGGCCTCAATCTCGACATCGCCGTTGTACAGGTTGCGGGCATACCCGGAGAGATTCAGCTTCATCGCGTGTCGTTGCACAAAATAGCGAAAGCCGACGCCCTGAACCATCCCCTGGACAATGATGTGGACGCACACCTGCATCTCGACGTTCAAAATACAACTCCGATCGGTGAAAATCAAAGAAACGACCTGTCGCAAGAATAACTGCGCTTTTCCAGACTGCTCGCCGGGCCAGCAACGGTGACTACGTCGTGAGCTCCTTCAGTATATGCTTTGCGAACCCTAGATCTCTACCCGTCAGGCGCTCAGCGCTTGAGAGAACCACCTTCAGTGTTTGCGGGCGTACGCCCACCCGAAGCGCTCCGCGGAGGTGCGAATAGAGTTGTCGCCGATACGCTCCGAGCGCAAGAGCAACGACATTGACAATCTCGCGCTCGCGGAGGCTCAAGCCGTCCCGAGAGACGATGCGGCCGTACGCATCTTCCACGATCCTCGCGGGAAGGTCCGGGTGCAGCTCATCGAGCCGCCGAAGCAGGCGATGGGTCTGTTTCCCGTAAATCCGGCTGAGAACGGCAAGCCCCCCGCTCCGAGCGGAAACACCCTGAGGGCGCGTTCTCTCCCGAGCCTTCGGAAATGGCTTCACCGCGAGAAGCGTTTCGAAACCGTCGAGCATCGCGGGAAAGCCGAGGAATAGCGAGAGATGAAGGAAGAGCTCGGAGAACATCGTTCGGGGAAGCTTGAGACGCTCCAGCCCTTCGCGTACGATGGACGAGGCCTCCTCCCTCCTACCGACCGCATACAACGCGGCGATGGAAGAACACACTCGGAGACGCGTCGAAAGCCGGATGTTCCGGTTTCTTCGTTGGTTCCGCTGGTTCATAACAAGAAAGGGGCGAAGCTTGTCTTCGCCCCTTTTTCGGACCGACTCATTGCGTGTTGTCAAGGGGAGTGCTCAAGGAAACCTGAGTGCCCGGAGCGAGACTTGAACTCGCATGCCCTTTCGGGCGCCGCCCCCTCAAGACGGTGTGTCTGCCAGTTTCACCATCCGGGCGAGCAATTTAAAAATTTGTAAGTCTGCAATTCTCAAATTGATGTGAGCGTGGATGGAATCGAACCATCGACCCTCTGCTTAAAAGGCAGATGCTCTACCCCTGAGCTACACGCCCGACCATCACAGTGGCGACCTCAGCTTGAGGCCACGGTGCGGTACTAATGTAGCCAAAATGATCCGCACATTCAAGACGCAGAATACCACGGCTACGCGCGAGGCTCGGCGGTCGCAGTGTTTTCCGTCGGCGGTTTGGGTGGCTTCTCTCTGTACAGAATCCCAACGGGGATGATGACACAATATCCCAACACGAGCAAAATGGGGGCGACGACCAGCGGCATCGTGCCGTCCCAGGGCTGCTGACTCAGTGCGATATACCCAAGCACGATGAACAGCAAGCCGATGCCCAGAATCTGATAGTTTCGTTTTGTAAACGGAAGCGTCGCCGCTTGCCCTTTACGCTTACTCGCAACTTTTGACGCGACTCGTGGCATTTGTTCTCCTATGTTTTGCAGGCCAATAAAAAGCCCAGCGTTGGGGGGTACGCCGGGCTCGACCGTTTGAATGACGACAGTCAGGGGAGTAACCATCGCCTCGGTCAAGCACAAATTTACATCATTTCGCGATAATGTCAAGTCCAACACTTGTCCCTATCACGTAAGTGAACGGATTCCTGTAACGAGCCTTCCGTCAACGAGTTGTAAAACCCGATTCGCCCGTTTTGTCAGGTCAAGATTGTGGGTGGCGATGACGAACGTGAGCTTCCGCCGATCAGCCAGGCTTATCAAAAGCTCGTGCAACTTAAGGCTATTTTGCTCATCAAGATTGCCCGAGGGCTCATCGGCCAAAACCAGCTTCGGGTCGTTCATGAGGGCTCGTGCCACCGCGACGCGCTGTTGCTCTCCGCCGGAAAGCTCGCTCGGCTTGTGGGTACTTCTCTCCTCGAGACCGACTTCCTGCAGAAGCTCGGCGGCCCGCTGGCTCGCCGAGTCCATGGAGTCGCCTTTGATCAGCGCAGGCATAGCGACATTCTCCAGCGCGGTAAACTCCGGCAGCAGGTGGTGAAACTGAAAGACGAATCCCAGTTTCTGATTCCGAAAGGAGGCCAGTTCCTCCTCCGACAGCGAGTTCAAGTCGGCATCCTGAACGAACACCGTTCCCGACGTCGGCCTGTCCAAGCCTCCGAGCAAGTGGAGCAAGGTGCTCTTTCCAGACCCCGAGGGGCCGACGATGACCACGATCTCGCCTTCGCGGACTTCCATGTCGACACCCTTGAGAACCTGCAGGGCCAAATCTCTCCCCATCACGTACTCCTTGTAAAGCATTTCGGCTCGCAGGACTATTTTTCGCTCGACTATTCCCATCGTATCGCCTCGACCGGTATGAGGCTCGCTGCCCGCTTCGCGGGATAAAGCGCCGCGAGGGAACAAAGTCCGATCGCTGTCGCCGTTACGACCGCGACGTCGGCCAGATGGACTTCAACAGGAATCGCGGGTATGATGTAGACTGTCGGATCAAGCGGGAAGAGGTGGAAATGAGCCTGAAGATAAACCAGCAACAAGCCGAGGCCCAGCCCCAGAAAGCTGCCGACAACGCCCACAAAAATGCCATCGAACAGGAAAATACGCACGATGCTCTTGTTTGTCGCCCCCATCGCTTTGAGAATGCCGATATCGCGTGTCTTTTCGATGACCGACATTGTGAGCGACCCGAGCAGATTGAAGGACGCAACGCCGATGATGAGGCAGAGGATGATGTATGCCATCCATCGCTCGATCTTCATGACCGAGTAGAGGTCGCGATGAAGGTCGTACCACGTGAGCACTCGATACTGGCCGCCGAACTTCCTTATCAACAAGTCCTTGAACTGATCAGACTCATCGATTGATTTAAGGCGTAATTCGACTCCGCTGATCTTCTTTTCCATACTAAAAAGGGCTTGCGCGGATTCCAGCGCGACAAACGCATAGTACGAATCATATTCCTTATTGTCAGATTCGTAAATACCGACGACATGAAACCGACGAATCAGCGGCTGGCCTAGTTGCAGCAGAGACATCTCAGAGCCGGCCAGGCTCACGACTGCCAGGGTGTCGCCCACAACCGCCCCTAGCCTGTCCGCCAGCGCCAGGCCGAGAACGATGCCATCCGCTCGTCGGTTTCCCAGATCGAGCCCTCCCAAAACCATCTTCTCCTTCAGCCCTGAGACCGAGGCGATTTTATCCGCGACGATTCCTTTGATGTTGATGACGCGGTTGAGGTTGTGCGACACAACCACTGCTTTCCCCACTGCAAAGGGCGCAAGGCCAGCCACGTCCCCTTGCTGCTCCGCGTACGTGATGATCGGTTCATAAGCACCAATTTCAGCTTGTTTCGGTGTTTCGATTCGAAGATGCGGATCGAAATTGACCAGGATCGAAGTGACGAGACTCCCGAAGCCGTTGAAGACAGAAAGAACCACGATCAGGGCTGCCACGCCGATCATCACGCCGACGACGGAGATGATGGAAATGGCCGTGACAAGTCCCACCTGGCGCTTCGAGACAAGATAGCGAAGAGCTATGGATCGTTCGACGCTCATGCTCCGAACCGAATCATCGTAATCGGATCCCTTTTCGCCGCCAGCCGGGATGGAATCAGTGACGAAAGGAAACACATGAAGAGCGTGAGGATGCTGACGATAATGAAGCTCATCACGTTTAAGTCGATGGGAACATGCGTCATGTAGTATATCCCCGGCGGAAGAGAAATGAGTTTGTACGTCAGCTCGACCCAACAGAGGACGAAGGCGAGAATGTTGCCCAGGAGAGTCCCCACGAGACCGATCAACATCCCCTGGAAGAGGAAAACCTGCGTCAGCTTCCTTCGGTTCGTACCGATCGTGCGAAGGATTCCGATCTCCTTCGACTTCTCCATCACCATCATCAGCAGCGTGCCGATGATGTTCACCGTCGCGACGACAATGATGAGCCCGATGATGATCGGGATCGGCTTCTTCTGCAGCTCGATCCAGGTGAAAAGATTCCGGTTCATCTGGAATGTCGTTCGGGCATAATACGGATAGCCGAGATCCTCCGGAATCTGGGTCGCCAGCGTGTCCAGCTGACCCAGATCCGAGACCAGCATATCGAATCCAGACACCATCGGTCCGACCCCAAACAGTCGCTGTGCGTCCCTGATGTTGATGTAGACGTAGGATTCATCGTAGTCCGCCATGCCCGTCTCGTACAAACCAGCGACCTCAAACTGCATCACACGCGTTTGAGACAACGAGAGTGACGATCCCCCGAGCGAGAGCAGGAGAACGCGGTCACCAACCTTGACCTCGAGCATTTCGGCAAGGCGCCGCCCGATGATGATCCTCCCCACTCCCTTCTCGCGTGATTCAAGACCGTATGTACCCTCGACCAGCCTCCTCTTCGCCGCGGAAATGTCATTACTCGGATCGACTCCCTTGATCAACACACCGTCCGTTGACGCAGCGGACCGGATCATGCCTTCCCTCGAAACATACGGAGCGATCTCGAGGACCTCTGGGTACTTCGATTTGACAAATTGTATCGTCTGGTTCGGATTCGGAAGGACCTGATTCTCGAAGCCGATCAGCTGCATGTGCGCCGTGAAGCTGACCACGTTGTCCTTGATCGTGCGCTCGAAGCCGTTGAGCACGGAGAGCGTGATGATGAGCGCCGCCACCCCCAACGCCACCCCGATGACGGCAATCAGCGTAATGAAGGAAATGAAGCCCCGGTGCCGACGCGAACGAAGGTAACGAAGGGCAATGAACAACGAGACAGGCATGCGTGCCGTATGGTGCAGGGAGGGAATCACTCGAGGGTCTACTTCTTTGTTCCCCATTCCAAGAGGTAGGACTTGATGAATTCGTCGATCTCTCCGTCCATCACGGACTGAACGTCACTTGTTTCGACCCCGGTTCGATGGTCTTTCACCAAGGTGTAGGGTTGAAAAACGTACGAGCGGATCTGGCTGCCCCATTCTATCTTCTTCTTCGAACTTTCTATCGCGCTCAGCCGTGCCTCCTCCTCCTCGCGCTTGAGCTGATATAGTCGAGACTTCAGCATCTTCATGGCTCGATCCCGGTTCTGGAACTGCGACCGCTCCTGCTGACAGGCGACGACTATTCCCGTCGGAAGATGCGTAATCCTCACGGCCGTCTCCACTTTGTTGACGTTCTGACCTCCCTTTCCTCCCGAGCGGTACGTATCGACCTTGAGATCGGCCGGATTGATCTCTATTTCAATATCGTCCTCGATCTCAGGGTAGACAAAAACAGACGCAAACGACGTATGGCGCCTCGCATTGGCATCGAACGGGGAGATTCGCACCAACCGATGCACGCCGTTCTCCGCTTTGAGATACCCGTACGCATATTTGCCGATAACCTCGACGGTTGCGCTCTTGATGCCGGCCCCCTCCCCTTCGAGGATGTCCGCAAGGCTTACCTTAAACCCGTTCCGTTCGCACCAGCGGCTGTACATTCGCATCAACATCTGAGCCCAGTCCTGCGATTCCGTGCCGCCGGCACCCGAGTGGATCGTCAGAAGGGCATTCTTCTCATCGTCCACTCCGCTGAGCATGTTCTTGAATTCGAGCGCCTCAATCTCCTGCGCCAGCCTTTTCAGATCGTTGACGATCTCCTGCACAACCCCCTGCTCATTCGTCTCCGCCGCCAGTTCGATCAGAGTTTCCGTATCCTGCGCCAGGGAATTGAGCTTCTTCCACGACTCAACCCACTCGCTCCGGGCAGTGATATCCTGCATCACCTTCTGCGCGGCCGCGTTATCGTTCCAGAAGTTCGGCTCGTGTGTCTTCGCCTGAAACTCTGCAATCTCCGTTTCTTTCTTGTCGAGGTCAAAGATACCCCCTTAGAGCGGCCAGTCTCTTCTTTTGTTCTTCAAGCTTTTCTTTGAGATCATCGAACATGGTTAGACCTTTATCTCTTCTTCAACATCGATTTCCATTCGCAGCAGCGCCGCACTCAGAGTCTTCCCCTGAGCATCGTTCTTTAACGATTTCGTACCGCCGCCGTCCAGAGCTTTGTGCAAGAGAAAATTGAGCGCCCAGAGGTTCGGAAGCTCGTACCGTTCTACGTCCCCGAGGACAATTCCGTTGAAGTGCCGCTTCACTCGATCGGTTGTCACATACCGTTGAATAATCGGGTAGAACTCCGCCTTGAGCGCGATCAGCCCTATATTGGCTGTGTCCCCCTTGTCCCCCGAGCGGCCGTGGCATATCTGGCGAAGTTGGATCCTCATGGTCTATGCCTGCTTGATGATCACTGTGGGCGACACGGCACTCTTTGGGATCAAGGCCGGCCAGTACGAGACGACCTCGCTCGGTTTCGGTCTCCCCCCTGCGAAACCCGTGACGCCGGGGGGGCCAGTGAGAATCAGAGGCGCGATCTCCTTCCCGAATCGCTCGACATCGGCATGGCTCTGGCTGCGAACGCCGATCCGCAGCACGACCTCGTTGATCACGTTCGGCATCTCGGCAATCGGTCCGTGGCATGAGTTGAGTCCGAGAAACTCCGAGCGAATCGCTTCGAACTTCAGGCCTGCATCGGCCAGACGGGATCGCAATACCTCATCTGCGCGACGCGCCTTCTCCAGCGCATCGGGCCAGGAGAACGTCAGCGTCCCGACCGCCGTATAGCCATCCTGGTACGCCATGGAGACTTTATAGGTGTCGGTAAATGCCTTCCCCTTCACTCCGGACATCCTTACCCTATCGCTCGCTTCTTGCTCAAGGTTGATTGTCGTGAAATCAGCGATGACATCCGGCGTCACATAGCGGGTCGGATCACCGATTTCGTAAACCAGCTGCTCCTTCACAGTCTGCACGGTCACGACGCCGCCGGTCTGGCGGTGCTTCGTGATGACGATCTCTCCGTCCTGGTACGCTTCGGCAATCGGGAAGCCAAGATGCGCGAGATCGGGGACCGAGCGCCAGTCAGCGCTGAAATTGCCTCCACTTGCTTGTCCTCCGCATTCGAGGATGTGGCCCGCGATCGTTCCGCTTGCAAGCTTGTCCCAGTTGTTCTCCTTCCATCCGAACTCGTACATCATCGGCGCGAGCGTCAGTCCGGTGTCCGTGGTCCTTCCGGTGATGACGATATCGGCGCCTTGCCGCAAGGCATCGACGATCGGGGCCGCGCCAAAGTAAACGTTCGCGCTCGAAATCTTCTGGCCGACATCCTCGAACGATTCACCGGTGTCCAGATTGTTGAAGCTGATCCCCTCGCTGCGGAGCTCACCTATTCGGTCGAGGATGTCATCCCCAAGGACAATTCCGATCCTAAAGCCCTTGATTCCTTTCTTGCGCGCAATTCTTCGTATCGCCTCACAGCACGCTTTCGGATTGACTCCGCCGCCGTTGGAAATGATTTTGATCTTCTTTTCAACACAGATTGGGAGAATCTGCTCCGTGATAGAAAGAAGGTCCTTTGCGTAGCCGAGGTCGGGATTCCGTTTCTTCTGCTTCTGCAGTATCGACATCGTGACTTCCGCAAGAAAATCCATCACGATGTAGTCGATCGGCCCTTTTGAAACCTGATCGAGCGGAGCAGTCTGAAGATCGCCCCAGAACCCTTGCCCGGAGGCAATTCTCACTTTCTCTTTCAATCTACCTCCAGGCCCCCGAGGTCATGCTTGAACAGCCTTGTACCCGTAACAGAGGATTCCGGCTCTTCCGTCCTCCTGAATCCTTCGGAAGACGAGCTTCACTTTCTGGCCGATCTCAACCTTGTCGACCTCCACATCCGCGAGTTGCGCCGTTACTCGCACGCCGTCGTTCAGCTCAACAATTCCCACCACAAAGGGAGTCTGTTTGGAGAACTTGTCAGACGCCACGCGAACGACCGTGAAGGTCACTACCTTTCCTTCATCACTCAGATGAACCGTCTCAAACGATGTCCCTTTGCACTTCGGACAGACACGGCGTGGAGGAAACTGCACCTGGCCGCACTTCTGACATTTACCGGCCTCAAGCCGAAATCTCTGCGGGATCTCACGATGATATCTTGCCGTGATCATGCGCCCTCCAAAATATGAATGACGCAGCTTGCGCCCGAGCCGCCCATATTCTGCGCCATGCCCTTTCGCGCGTTCTTTACTTGTCGTGACCCTGCCCTGCCGGTGAGCTGCTCGTACACCTCGATAATCTGGGCGACACCCGTGGCCCCCACGGGGTGGCCTTTGGCCTTCAGTCCGCCGCTCGTGTTGATCGGGATCTTGCCGGATTCGATGGACGTAAGCCCCTTTGTCACGGCCTCGCCGCCTTTTCCCTTCTCGAAGAGTCCGAGGTCTTCCGAGACCACAATCTCTGCAATCGTGAAGCAGTCGTGAACTTCGATCAAGTTGAGGTCGGTCGGCTTAACGCTGGCCATCTTGTAGGCCTTCTGGGCCGCGTGAACGACGGCCTTTAGGGTCGTGAGGCTCTCCCTGCTGTGCAGGGCGATCGTGTCGGAAGCCTGTGCCGATGCGATGACCTTCGCGTAGTTCTTCTTGAGCTTCTTGGCTACATCGAGTGAGGCAACAATCACCGCGGCCGCTCCATCACTCACGGGCGAGCAGTCGAGCAGGTGGAGAGGGTCGGCGACCATGGTGGATCTCATCACCTGCTCCGGCGTCACTTCCGCGCGGAACTGCGCGTTGGGATTCTTTGCGCCGTTGCGATGATTCTTCACGGCAACGGCTGCAAGCTGCTCCCGCGTGGTTCCATACTGATGCATGTGGGCCTTTGCGATCAGCGCGTACAGCCCCGGGAACGTGATCCCGTGATACACCTCGTACTCCTGGTCGGCAGCGGTGGCGAGCGCCTCCGTAACGTCCGCGCCGTCGGTCATTTTCTCCACCCCTCCCGCCAGCACGATATCACTCGCACCGGACGCCACCTCGAGGTACGCCTGCCGGAACGAGGCCCCACCCGAAGCGCACGCGGATTCCACGCGAGTGGCGGGCACCGGATTGACTCCGAGGTAATCTGCAACGACCGCGCCGAGGTGCTCCTGACCGACGAAGAGCCCGGGCGACATGCACCCGACGTAGAGGGAATCGATGTGATCAACCCCGGAATCCTCAATCGCTTTATGGGCCGCTTCGACAAAGATATCTTTAATCGATTGTCCCCAGAGCTCTCCAAACTTCGTCATCCCGGTCCCAATGACAACAACGTCTCTCATCTCTGGGTCTCCTTATTCATTGAGTTTGATCTTGCGGCGGAATTTCGCATACTCGCCGTAGTTGAGATAAACCTTCGGGCCGTCCAGCATCTGACGGACCTTCGGGGCACGGTCTCGAATCTTGTTGATCTCGTCCGTCACGCGGTAGATGAATCCATCACTTCCGGCACCGGAACCGAACGAAACCATGAAGATCAGATCGCCGGGCTGGGCTACGTCAAGGACCGCGGTCAATGCGGTCGGCGATGAGCCGGAATAGGTATTCCCCATCCAGGGAACGAGCCACCCCGTCTCGATCTGTTCCTTCGTGAAGCCGAGGCGCCTACCGACCTCGAGAGGAAATTTCCCGTTCGGCATGTGGAAGACAGCGTACCGGAAATCCTTCGGGGTCATCTTCGACTTCTCCAGCAGCCCCTTGGCCGCGCCCAGGATGTGCTTGAAATAAGCCGGGTCACCGGTGAACCGGCCGCCGTGCCGCGGATAATCCTCCCCCTCCCGACGCCAGAAGTCGGGCGTGTCGGAGGTGTAGGAATCGGTGTAAAGAATCTCAGCGACTACCCGCTCACTCCCCATAATGAACGCCGCGCCGCCCGCGGAGGCCGAGTATTCCAGCGCATCCCCCGGCGCTCCCTGTGACGTATCGGCTCCAATGCCGAGCGCGTACTTCATTTCGCCTGCCTTGATGTGGCTGTAGGCCACATACATGGCTTCAGTCCCCGCCTTGCACGCGAATTCATAGCTGGCCACGTGGACGTGAGGACCGATGCCGAGCGCGTCGATCAGGATCGTCGCGCTGGGTTTGACGGCATATGGGTGAGACTCAGAGCCGATGTACACCGCTCCGATTTCCTGTGGGTCGATCTGCGCACGCTTCAAGGCGCTCTTAGCCGCCGCGACCGAAATCGTGATGGTATCTTCGTCCTGGCCAGGAACGGTCTTCTCGAAAAGCTGCAGGCCTCGAGTAATGGCCTCCGGATCGGCCCCCCACTGTTTGGCGATAACTTCGGCCTTGATACGATATCGGGGGACGTATGCACCATATCCTACAATGCCGACCATTTGACCTCCTTTTGAAAAGAATGGTGCTACCGTAACGATTTTCTAGCGCTGATTCAAGAGAGTAGTCTCGTATCTTTTTGTTTTGAATTGGAATTCGATTTAGAAGACCCCA
>CAYZRX010000022.1:0-50012 GCA_964480945.1 uncultured Ignavibacteriaceae bacterium
TCCTTCCCGGAATACTTGATCGTCTTGTCGATCTTCGTTGAAATCCCGACACCCACCCCTGTATCTTCTTTTACCAGCACAATATTAAACGTATGCTCCTTTGACATTCCGGGGTAAGCGCCTTTCCGTGCACTGATGGCTAATCTTTTTTGCGCGTCATTCCATTTAAAAGTGATCAAAGAATGAAGTCCCTTCAGATAATCATAGTTGTCGTTTTCGTCCTCGTAGAGCGTGAACTCGCCATTGGCGCCCGAATAGACCCTAATCTCAATGGGGTCGCTCTGTTCTGTGGAATATTGAATGAACGGTCCCATCGGAATGATAGAACCGGCGCGAACGAATAGCGGCATTGTTCCGTACGATGCATCCGCTTCTACTTTTTGACCGCCTTCGAATTGCTTGCCCGTCCAGAAATCAAACCATGCCGTACCTTTAGGCAAGTAGACTTCACGCGTAAAGCTTGGTGAATTGATTTTGACATTGTTCCGATGATAGTACAACGGCCGCACGACCGGGTTCACCATAATTGAAGGGCCGAACATATACTGGTCATTGATGGTGAACACGGCAGGGTCATTCATAAAGTCAAATAGCAAGGCACGCATCATGGTGTAATTCTCACTGGTGACTTCCCACGCCAGCGAATAGATGTACGGCATCAGGCGATAGCGCAGGTTTGTGAACTTGAGCAGTGTCTGGTATGTAATGGATTCCGGAGCTCCAAAAGCCCATGGCTCGCGCGGAAAATCGGCGCCGTGCGCACGGAACAACGGACAAAACGCCGCAAACTGAAACCAGCGTGTGTAAAGCTCCTTAAAGCCTTCGTCTTCCTGTCCCTTTTCGTATGCACCGTTCGAAAACCACCAACCTGGTTCATGCTTGATAAAGTAACCGGCTATGTCGGTTGTCCAATAGGGGACTCCCGTCATGCAATAATTGAGTCCGGCAGGGATCTGCATCCGAAATTCTTCCCAATTCGCGGAGACATCGCCCGTCCAGTAACTCGCGGCGTACTTCTGCATCCCGGCAAAAGAAGAACGGGTGAGAATGAACCCGCGCTTCTCCGATGCTGTCGAGCGCCATCCTTCATACAATCCCTTGGTGTGCATCAGCGCATACACATTGATGTAGCGACCGCTGTTCATCATTTTCTTGAGCACGTCTGCATTGACTTCATTTAATTTCAAATCAGGGAGCTTGAAGTACGGCGAAGACCAATCCGAGTCGTAACCCTCGGAGCAGTCCGCCCAAAATCCGTCTATTCCGATTGAAAACAATGAATCGTTCACCTGTTTCCAATACATTTGCCGTGCTTCGGGCAGAAGAACATTCAGGTGCTCGTCGTCTGTAAACAGACCATGGAGTTTTGCCAACCCGATTTGGTCGGGAGTCCCTTTAGTCATGTTAGGCCAGATAGAGATCATGACTTTTGCATTCATGTCATGGATGTCGTTCACCATCTTGGCAGGGTGAGGATAATTCTTGCGGTTGAACGATTTCTGCCCCCATTCTCCTTCCGGCCAGTATTGCCAGTCCTGCACGATCAAGTCAAGCGGGAACTTCCTTTCGCGAAAGCCCTTCACAACCGAGACGATTTCCTCCTGCGTGCTGTATTTCTGCTTCGATTGCATATAGCCGAAAGCCCATTTGGGATACATCGGCGCCCTACCGGTTAGCTGGCGGTAACTGGCGACAGCGGAGTCGATGTTCTTACCGTAAATAAAGAAGTAGTCTATTTCGTCTGCTACTTCCGACCAAAGGTAGTAGCTGCCGCGGGTGTCGTTGAACTCGCCGTACGAATAGTTGTCCCAGAGGAGTGCGTACCGATTGGTGGAGAGAATCATCGGCACGACATCGTCGCGATTCTTTTGAAGCAGAGTTACTTTCTTGCCGTTCAACGCCAAATCGGCGCTCTGAAAACTCCCAAGACCATACAACACTTCGCCAGGTGAATACCGAAATGATTGCTTGATGTTGTAACAATCTTCTCCGACGACTTTTGCTGCCTGAGCGCTTCTCCCATCTTCAGCAAGAATTGTTCTTCCAACACTGTCCGCAAAGACAACTTTCAATGAATTTCTATCGACGCGTGCAGAAACCGATGACGTTGACACTATGATCTGATCTTCAATCTCGTCCAACTTCCATTTAGGCGTTGGCGGCGGTGTCTCTGTAATGATAAGACTGTTCCGTTTTGAAAAGTCATCAGTCGGAGCCGCAACTACCTGGATGATGTTCTCACTCCAGATTTTCAGTCTCAGTTTCTTTATTCCGTTCAAATCGTGAGCAAGAGCAACAATTATCCCATCGGTTTCCTTCTGAATAGTCTGTCCCAACAACACGGTGTTATATATTGAGATAAATAGAAATACTGATAAAAGTCTTGTTTTCATGCTCGAATCTCGCTTAGGTTGAGGCAAAACAATGTTTCTTTATTCTGTAGAGATGAAGAATACCGGCCACCACAGGAAAGACTCACTTACCATCGGGATTTTCTTCTCTGTCTTCCCGCATCGCTTCACAGACACTTCATACAACCAGGTCATGATAGTTCATTCGCCACAGCCTCATTATTCTACTGAAGAGACAAATTATTGAAGTGCTCTTGATTCATCTCTTCTATCATTCCTGTTCTATTTGGTTTCACTTATCTTCAGCAACCTCGCACCATGGTTCCTCACAAACAGCGATATTTCGTTTGTAAATTCTCCAATATCTTTCCTTGCCCATAGGTCACGGACCATGCATGCCCCACCAAAACCCAATTGCTGAGTCTTAAGTGATATTTTGATAGAATCCTCTGGGGAAAAACCCGTGGGATATTCGGTAAAGACGTGGAACTTAACGGTTGCACCTTCGGTGTGGCTAATACATTCTTTATCGAGCCCCACGATCGAAGAAAAAGTATCATACCCTTCCGGGACGTCATACTCGATGATCGAGGTGGCGTGGGTGCCGATGCCCTGAGCATATGCTCTCTTATCAACGATCAACGCATTTCCCCCAACGCTCTCGTCCACCTTCGCGATGCTCCATCCCGAAGTTGCATGTACCCACTTGAGCTCGGAAAGGTTCAGCGAGCCTTTCGTCCCATGGAGTGTCGGTTCTATCCAATCGGCATGGTCCCAATCATTGTTGTCTTTGCCGGGTGTAACAACCAGGTACAGTTTTCTCGCTCCGCCAATTTTCACATTCGCACTATCACTTTGTTCACCCGGTTTATAAGTGAGAAGTTTGCTGTTCCAGATTGCCTTGTTTTCCAAAATCGGTTTTCGATCAACATAGAAAAGAGCAACATACTTGTCGCTGGTGCCTGCTTCATCGGCCAACCACGCGATTCTCTCTCCGTCGTCGAAAAGGGGTTTGTTGTCTCCGCTTTTTCGCAGCACAGCAAGTGCTTCATCATTCGTAATCAGATTGAGAGTGAACTGATCATTATCAGGAAGATTGCCGCCAAACATGAGCGGCGAGCGGCAAATCAAGAAGAGCGACATCAACGTGATCTGTTCGTCTTTGGTAAGGTTGGCCATCCTCGGATCGCCCTGCTCTGCACGTATGCCAATCCTGCCTAACGGGAGCATATCACCATCCGGCCAGTGACCTGGACGCATATAAGGAATCCACTTCTCAAAAAGCGAGAAGTGCTCATCAACTTGCTGCCAGTTGTCCCAGAAGTCTCCTATGATGCGCCACATGATGGCGTGGGCGCTGACATGGCTGGCTTCTTCTAAGGGGGTGGGGCCCGGCGACAAGCTCAGGACGATAGGCCGTCCGCATTGATCAATTGCCTCGCGCACCAACCCGATCTCGTCCTTGTGATATGGCCAGGAGATGTCGTCAACCTTCACAAAATCAACACCCCATGATGCATACAACTTAAAAAGTGAGTTGTAATATTCCTGAGCGCCCGGTTTGCTTGCACCCACCGTGTACATATCTCGGAGCCACGCGGATAAATTCTTGGTGCTGTAAATATCTCTTGCAGTCCGTTCAGTTCCGAGAATCGGCGTGTTTCTTTCAACTGCCAACCGTGGGATGCCCCGCATGATATGAATGCCGAATTTCAAGCCCAGACCGTGAACATAATCCGCAAGCGGTCTGAATCCCTTGCCGGCGGCGGAAGAAGGAAACCGGTTGACCGCCGGAAGGAGCCTGCCATACTCATCAACGGTCATGACGGGATCTTTTTCGTTGTAACCATGCGCTTTGTCATTTTCGACGTACCAGCGTATGTCGACCACGACGTATTGCCATCCGAATTCTTTCAGATGGTCAGCCATGTACACGGCATTTGCTTTGACCTCCTGTTCAGTGACAGTAGGCCCAAAGCAGTCCCAACTGTTCCATCCCATCGGAGGTGTCGGCGCCCAACGCCCAAAATCTTGGGCATGAAGAGCTACTGTAAAGAACATCAGCGTGGCAAATACGGAGATCCTGCTCACCAAGAACATCTCCGTGTGAGGTAGCTTACGAGAGCAAGAAATACAAGATGGTCCGCTTTCGTCCTTTGATGCTGATTGTTGTTGGTAGATAGGCATGACGTGACTTGCCAAGGAAGTCGGGGCGCGCCTCAGTGAACGATGCAGACTAGCTTACCTACGTTATCTTTTGATAATCGTGACGGCTCCTGCATTCGGGACTGCATCAAACATCAGATACGAGACTGTCTCCATCCTGATGATCTTGGAAAACATGGCGTCGCCGTGTTGGCGGACGATCACTGAATGCCAACCGGCAGGAAGCGGGCAGCGGACGGTGAGTGGCACGCGAGGATAGGTGTTGTCGAGATCGTCGGTGACTTGAGCCGTGATGCTGTCTCCGCTTGCGGAGGTTTCTGAGATCTGCACTGCATTTCTCTCTTGGACATACCGTGCTACCGCTCCGAAGGGCGCCACCCAGAAACTGTCCTGATGAGCCTTGAAATACTCAAGAGTGGCTTCAATGGTGTCCCGAGAAATTGGAGAATAGGCGCCCGGCTCAGTGCCATCGATCCCATGCATCAGGTAGATGCACCAACCGTGCAAAGCAGCAGCGCTGTCGGCCTTCGATTCCATGTCGACGGCAGCGTTCAGGCCCATGCTGCCGCACACAAAGGAACTAACATTCATGAAATCGCCCGGAGTCGGCCCCTCAATCTCGCCTGAACAACCACGCGCGGCGACATAGAAGTGCGAGACCAGCGTGCTATTGCCCGTGATGCAATTGGGATAGGCAAATGTACTGCACGCCTGCCCTTTGATACGTGCGTTGATGGTATCGCGAGAGAGCTCGAGCTCGGCTTGCTGTTCCGCATCACTGAGTCCGCCGAGGGGGTGATGGTCAATGGTGTGGCTGGCGATTTCGTGGCCGGCATTGGCTGCCTTCTGCAAGCCGTTCCAATCCGCCTTCCATCCCCAGTTGGAACTCGTTACGACAAACAGTGTGAGCTTGAAGCCGAAACGATCGAACATTGGGACGGCAATCGCGAGCTGATTCGGGCAGTTATCGTCGAAGGTGTAACTGACTGCCGCAGATCGAAATCCCTCCCAAGTGGCCACCTCGTAGCCACGAGAGCTCGTCTGTGCAGTACCACGAGAAGTGACCAGCAACGACAATGCCGTGAAGATGATTACACGCGTCTTCCAAGCATTCGCATATCGGAAACCTCTTCGAGCCTGTTCGAACGCTTCGCGAGAATCCAACGCTCGTGCAACCATGGGAACTCCCATCCTTGTCTACTCAGTATCACATGACGCCGACGCAGACTCCAAGTCTTCCGCTAAACGTAGATCGTAAATGCTGGATGAAAGAACAAGAGCAAGAATGGTGCGCGAAGGCGCCGGCACACAACACCGGAGGCCGCTTCTTGAACTGATGCCCATTGGGAAATCCCACCGCCTTTCCTGCCGAGAACCTCGCAGGCCTGAATGGTTGTGCACCCATCACCAACAACTGCTCACTCCTTGTCCTCACCGTTCACGAGATCCTTGGCGGCATTCGCGAGGAATATATAATCGGCGCATATATCGATAACACATTCATTCTCGCCCCAGAGGAAAGGCCAATCTTCTTTGTTCTCCAGGAAGTCAGGTTCCAACAGGAGCACTCCGGGAACGACTCCCCCAGCGATGAAGGAAAAATCTGCCCTGTTACTCCCATATGTTCTCTTCTTTGAACGTGTTCCGACACCGGCGACAAATGAGATATTCGAATACGGGTGGCAGCCGAATAGATAGTTGAGTCCCTTGTACACATCCTCGCGCCCGATAATATTCGGGAAGGCCTTATGCAAATAGTAATTCGCAATGGCCCAATCGATCAGCTCGGAGTCTCCAGCCCATCCCCTGGTTCCGATAAGAACGCCGTACGGATTCTGCTGACTGAGTTTCTCATTGTTTTCTCTATATCTCAGAACATATTTCTCGAGTCTGGATTTGTATTCCGGAGGCAGGTACGGTACTGCCTTCGCAGCAGTCGCAATGTTCCGTACCAATGCCGAATCCAGTTGAGGCCAGAGTAGTTCATCGAATCTTCTATAGTACCGCTCATCTTTCGTTGTAATGTATAATTGTAACGCCGCAACACATTCCGCATTGTTGAAGAACCACGGCATCATCCTCCCATACGCGGGCGGAGGCTCTTTGTGTTCCTTATCCCAGGCGTGTTCAGCCGTTGCAAGAGCTTCGTCCGAAAGCTCTGTATTGTAGTCTTTCAATGCACGGCTTGCGGCCGCCATCGCTGCGATTGCAGAATAGTTGAGAAATGGGAACTTCGGCGTAAATACCCATCTATCATCCAAGGTTCCGCTGGTCAATCCGTCGCTCTCATAGGGTTTCAGCTTTGGATTGTACAGGAGATTGTCGGTTATTGTTGAGGCATCCCCCAGGTGGTGATATTCGTAAAGGTGAGGGAAATTGATCCCCCGCACTGCAAACCCGATATTTTTGAATTGCGCAACTAATTGGAGAGTCCCATGCTCAATTTGTTCCAGAATATCTGGTTTGCCATCGGGGCGATGAATTTCAACAAACCTGGTCTTTTGGTCTATGAAAGTCTCATCGCGTTTCAGGTTGAAATTCTCCCATGAATCCACAAAACTTTGAATGGTCGTGCAATGGTGACCGGTCTCAATATCAAAATCACCTGCGTCAAACCATCCTCCGACATCCAATCCCGGAATATGCTCCAGCGGTTTGTATTTTGTATGAGTTGTTGAATCCATCCAGTAGCCATCAAAATGCCTGATATTGACAGGAGCTTGTAGCGCATCGTCAAGAAAAGGAGCCCCATGCCAAATGCGGTATGCTTCCCTCACGAGCATGTGATCCATCTGAACGGGGAACCATACGTCGAGCGTCGGATGCCAAACATCGTTATACACCTGCGATCCGATGGGAAACGCATCTGTTTGTTGGTCGCCATATTTTATGAAGTACAAGCCGCTGTCCTTCACCGAGGTGAAATCGAACGTGACGTATTCGTAGCGGAGAAATCTTCCCCGCGGCTTCACATCTGCCGTAAGCTTCTCCAGGAACTTGCCTTCCCGCGTTACTTGATACAAGGTTGCAGTCTTCAGTGGTGTATCATTCTTATCCAGTTCTATGACCGCGATCTTGTTTTGAGAAGGATGGTATCCGACCTGTGAAAATCCGATAACGGGTTTTCGTATCCAGTTCGGAATCGTCTTCGGCTCGACGTACCATTCCACCACGGTGCCCGTCTTATTTGCCGGAATGAGACTGCGCACGACAAACCATCCATTCTGTGCGAGAAGACGACCATCATACAGCATCAGGTCTTCAGTCGAAGACTGTATCTTGACATACCGCTCAGGATCTTCCGGAGCCAGGACCAATGTCCTGCATTTCGCGAGCGCGTCGGGGACAAGGAATTCGTTTCTGCCCCTGTCATCAAACGTCGAATAGCCGTTGAATTGAGGGATTTTCTGAGAGAGGGGACGAACTTCCGCGTTGCTCGAGGGATAGAGCGGAAAGATCCCGGGCTCCCCATCGGCAAAGAATGTCCTTTCGAAATAGGCAGAGGGAAGAAATTCAAGATTAAAACCCGCATTGCCGACCAGCTTCTCAGGAAGCGGCTTATCGAGACTTACACGAATGATCACTCCCTCATCCTTAGACGTCACAGTCACCTTGGAATCAAAATCGTAATCATTGTACCGCAACTTCACTTCGATGGAATTGTTTCTCTTGTCCACTGTACGTTCAGTCATAACGGGGATCTTGTCCCATTGTTCGGGTGTCGGCTGCAGCCGCACGGCGCCGCCTGTCGCCGTTCGTACACCGTGATGGATGAGTTCAATCCCCGCAGTTTTTTCATCGAAGAAGAATCCATTGTACTGATTGCTGAACACGAGGACGTTCAGTCCTGCCGTTTCAAAATATCCCAGGTCGTTCAGGTGAAGTTTCTGGCAGAAAGTGTTTTCTACTGGCAAGAATAAAAGGATCGCCAGAGCAACAGACACATACACATTTGTCACACTATCCTTGAAAAATGAATCGCCGGTTGACATATTCTCTTCTCCTTCGCAAAAAAAACACGGATCCATGAAAGAACATCACCACTAACGGAGTATATTATTCCATGGAATCTAAATGATTCAATATTTGATGTTTTAAGTCTTTAGCTCCCGGATAATTCGAATCTGCAATGAGACATTCATTAATGATGGCAAGAGCTCTTTTGAAATCTTTCCTTTTTGAATAAGCCAAGGAAAGATTATATAACACCGTTGGATCACTAGGTGTTGATTTGTAAGCTTCAGTCAGATATTTGATTGCATCATCGTATTCACCCATATTCAGTTGTATTATTCCAACTCTTTTTGAAGTGTAATCTGACAAATCCATTTTGTTTTTATAATAGAAATATGTAAGAAGAGTATGAAAATCCTTAAGAGCTGGATACTGATAAAGCAAAAGATTTATATGTTTCAAATAATTTTTGATATCATCCCTTTTCAAATAAGTTGCAGCGGCAAGTAAATGTGCATCAGTCCAGGATATTTTCCCCTCTATCTTGTACATCGCGATAGAATCGGTTAGATCCTTGGGCTGAAGTAGATCGACAAAATCCTCTTGGTGAAACTCCGACATTACTTTGCTCTTCTGTACATACGGCCAATTATTTTTCAGTAAAGTAATATTATCATTACCAATGATTGAATCGAGTTTTGTAAACACAAAGTTAGCACGTGTAAGACTGTCCTGCTGACCATATGGAATTTTTGAATTTTCCGTTTTAGGAAGATATCCCTCTTTTTCCATACGATCATAAAAGGCTTTCCCCATAAGTTGATAGCCTGTTACATTCGGATGCAAATGATCGACAAGTAAATTGTCACCAACTATTCCATCCGGGCTTGCAGAATCGAATATTGAGTCTATTGGAACAACAGCATCACGAAATTCCAAGCCCAAATCTTCGATGATCTTGTTCATCTCTTCGGGCGCCCTGAACCTAAGTGCGTCCAGATCCTTTGCCAGTGTGAAAAGCGAATCTGCTTCTGTAAAATGATTGTTTCTTAACTCAATCTCCGCCTCTTCATAAGCTTGATCTGCGGTTTGGTAGCCGGGTGTCATAGCCGAAATGAACGGTTTCTGATGCTTTAAATTACTCACCAGTCTGCCTAATATTACCGGCACTCCTTTATCCTTAATCAACTTCAGGATATCGGTCATGTTCTCCTTGAATTGTTGGAGCCCTTCGTTGAACACTTTTGAATTCAAGAGAATGTATTTGTCTTTCGCTATTCTGGACATTAGTGTACCTGAAGGCGTGTTTTGTCCGGATGATAGCAATGACAAAACCCAATTCATTGAATTGCGCACCAGCTGCGTTATCCTGAAGTCATTCAAACGCATCATCAATCTGACGAGAGTTCGGGATGAGCCAAATGATTGAACCGAACCGACACCTAATGCCCCGTAATATTCATTATGCCCGGCATAGATTAAAATTAAGTCGGGTTTTTGATTCAGCACGCCTGGCAAAAGATCCAACAAAGTGTAAGAGTTTATCCCTGTCATCCCTAAGTTAATAACCTCGATTGGTGTATTGGGATAGATCAATTCCAATCTTCTCCGTACATAACGTGCAAATGATCCCATCGGGCTGTATGGAAACCCTTCCGCACTGCTTTCGCCCAAGACGACAACTCTGAATGCGTTTGCTTTTTTGTTTATGTCAAACTCATCTTCGCTCGTCGTCGGATTAAAATCTCCGCTGGTATAATATTTCCTGCCAATGTCCGAATTCGTTATATATTTTCCTTCCCCTACACTTACCCATTGATCAAAATTATAACCGTACTTTATGATCCTTAGAAAAATCTCTAGAAGAACTAAGAACATGACTGGAAGTAGAACCGATACTGCGTAAAACCATTTAGGCGGTTTTTTTTTGGAAGCATGGATGATCTGTTTTACATCAGAACGCGAGAGATTGTATTTCTTACAGATTTGATTTATGGAAAGTTGATCTTTATCGGCTAAAATTCGCGTCTCTATATCCTTGGATAATTTCATACTAGATCTGTTTACTGATAATAGAACCTGAAGGCAAGAATATAAAAATGATTAAATACATACTTAATCCGACAAAAAAGCTTGAAGTAAAACCAAAAGTCATGGATAGGATAACTGCCGATACCGAACCGAGAACGGTAAATATCCCATTCACTCCATACATCCATGGTATATATTTTACCAAATTGTTTTGCTTTAACATTTGTATCCCGGTCGGGAAAGGAACACCAAGTAAAAAGCCGAACGGAAACAGTAAAACAAAACAAACAATCGCTCGAATAACCAACCCATAAGCCAGTAATTCATTGAGAATGGATGGATGTATGACAAACAGGAGCACGCCGGCAATTACTACTAAACCTGAAATATGTTTTAAACGTTTTACAACATCCTGTGAATATATTTGTCCTCCGAAAAAGCTTCCGACTCCCATTCCAACCAGCAGAGAGCCAAGCAAAATTGATAAAGCAATTGTCGGCGAGCCAAGATAAAGAATGAACTTTTGGAGCAGCGATATTTCCAAAATCATAAATCCGATGCCAATGCTAATGAAAACGAAGAGAAGAAGTACAACCCTTTCCTTTTCTTTGTTTCTTCTATTTTTTTTCAATTCTGATTTTATCTTCATGAAAGGGATAATTACCGACAACAAGGCAACCACCGATATTGCTATGAAAAGGTTTGCAAAGTCACCGGGCACACCCTTATTCACTTTATAAAAAAAGGGGCTGTCATCTCGAACGGGAGAAATATCAGAGCTATTTCTTGCTAGCATTTCTTCGAGAGAACTTTGCCCATTGTTGATATTCTGTAACAGAATATTCTCAACTTCATTGTTAACAGGATTATTTAGAAAAGGGAGATATGTTACGCGAGGAAAATCGGCAGGTAAAGACTTTGCAGCTTTTACTATAGCTTTTATTTCATCAACCGTATAAGCAGATTTTTTAATTACAATTGTTGGAGCATAGTCGCTCCCCAAAATTAAAAAGTGGTTAATGGCATCGGAATTATTGATCCCGTTTTCTTTAAAAGCATATAAGGTCGTGACAATAAGTCTAACAAGTTCCCATCTATTGTGCAAAGTAAAAATTAGCTGACCGTTTTGAGTTAGATTTGTTAAGTAATCCTTCATCGCTTCCGCTGTTAGAAGAAAATTCTCATTGGAAGCAAGCCCGTCAATATTCTGCAGCTGTTTGGTTGAAGGAAGGGCCAGGACAATGATATTGTATTGCTGGCTGGTGCTTTTTATGTAATGGCGACCTTCCGCTACTTCGATCTTCACATTCGGAAAATTTGTATAAATACCTCCGTTAAAGTCACTATGTTTTCTTACTATCTCTACAAAATCCGGGTTCACCTCCACACCGGTAATCTTTTGAACCCCTCCAAGAATTCCTGTAAGAATTTCTCCCCCGCCGCCAGGACCTATAACTAGGATATTTTCCCTTTCTTCTTTAGCCAGGAAAAGAAAGGGAATTGTCGTTGAATGGTGCAGCAAAACCTTATCAAGAAGTGTATCATGGTGTGCAATGTTCCCATTGAACTTGTACATTTGGGACCCTGCCGCGCCGTCGATGAAAAGATCTTTAACAATATTCTGGTTGTTATATTCGACTAAATCCGACCTTCCATTTATGCTCCACCTGCTATCGATGATAGTGGGTTTTATATTTGGATCGTCATAGGTATAATAAATGTCCTTCTCAGGAAAGTTTCCAATCGGGATTTTCCCTAACAGCTCCCTTTTCCCAAAGACTGTCAACACAATAGCCAAACTGATAAGAGCTAGATACAGCAAAGTTTGTTTTATCTTTTCAACATTCAAATAATCAATTGATGAAATAAATAGAACAAGAGCCAAAAATAGAACGGCATTTGCAGCATTGAATAAATTGAAAACGTAAATGGATAAGACAGACCCTAATGCTGCGCCAATGAGATCCGAAGCATAAATTCTAAAACCGGCACTTGCATAATTGCTAAAAAACTCAGCGTATACGACTCCGGCAAAAAAGAAGGGGAGAAAAAGTAAGAAGAAATAAATATACGGGCTTGTTATGGATAAGATAATTTCCAGTACAATAAAAATAATTAGTGAAACCCCCGAAAGTAAGATAAACAGGCTGAATATTTTTGGATTGTTAGTTGACCCCTCTTCAGGTTTTATTTTGTAATATGAATAGATCCCGCCGCTTCCCAACCCCAAAATGGCCAAAGACAAAATTATGAAAGCATAATTTTGAACAAATATCAGGGAAGAAATCCTTGTGGATATTATTTCAAAGCAAACAACAACTGCTGAGACTACAAGGATACTGAGATTTAAGCCTTTGGCATTGTTCATATCTATTTGGACACGATTGCTTTGGATAGAACGTTTTCAAATATTTCCACACCGTGTTTTTTCTTTAACTCTGCGTCGACCTCAGCTGAAATTTGTTGGCGGTAATAATTTGTGAACTCTTCTTCTATTTTATTGCCCTTAACGTCGTCATAAGTAAGCTGCTTTTCCGGTTCGATCTGAAAACATTTGATAACAGCAAACTGTTTACCTTTTGTAGAATCGTCATATTCAATCGGTCCGGTGGCTTCGTTTAAGCTCAATGTAAATGCCGCCTTTGCCAAGTAGTCTCCGCCTGAAGTCCTATAAGCTTTGAGCTGACCATCGCGTTCACGGATAAACATTTTAACCAACCAGGCATCTGAGACCTTTTCAAAGGGAGTTCCTTTTCTAATTTCATTTATGTCTGCAGCGGCCTTCGCACTATCCGAATAGATCCTTGCGTAAACGTATACTTTCTTTAACTGATAGAATATTGGGTCTTTATGATCTTCATAAAATCTAGCTAGTGCTTCCGGTGTTGGTTTTGGAATGCTTCCTTCAATAACTGCCTGGTTGTATAAATATAGAAGCCTGTCTGCTATGACGGGGTTTTGCGTATGAGGGTTTATGAGTGTTTTTTCCAGACCACCTTTTTTTGCAGCCGTAATAACGTTGCTATCGTATACAGCATCCAAAATGAATTCTCTAACATTGCGAGAGTCTATCATCATATTGGGATTCAGAATTACAACTTCTTCCAACAGCCGGAGATATTCTTTTAAATCGACCTTTCCATTATTGTATGAGAGTATTTCAAAATTGTTCCCATTCCGGATAGCATTGTCAATTGTATCTTTATAAGCACCTCCGTAAAACGTATCGTTTTCAGACGACCATTTCACGAGTTGGTCTAATCCGCTTTGATTCCACTTTGTTGAGGTTTTATCGATACGTCCACGCCTGAAGTCCTCGTACGCGTTATTGTATGCCCCATAGTATCCCTTCTTGAGTTGTGATACTATTTTATCTTTCATGTTCTTGAACGGTTCCAATTCTATTTTCTTAGTATCCAGTACCTTTACTATGTGAAACCCATCTACAGATTCTATAACCCGTGTAAATCCTTTCTGAAGTCTAAAAATGACATTTGCAACCGGGTCAATCATAGTTTCTGACCAGGTCACCTTCCTTTTAGCATTCAGTTTAAGACTCCTTAACGAATAAAACTTTCTGAGACTATCTATATCATAGTTCTTACTAACACCGGTTTCTATTCCTAATGCAATTGTTCTTAGTGAGTCAAGCTTCCCTTTCGTGAGATTTGCAGGCATCGGTAATGTTATATCGTTACACATAATTTCCTTATCCATCTCTTTATAAGCTTGGGCTGCTGTCTTTTCATTAGCATACTTTTCCACAAAAGTTTTGTCAAAGAAAGCGTTGATCAATTCATGATTAATAATACGACGTATTTTCCCCATCAAATCTTGATTCTTATCTAATCTTCTCTCAAAAAAATCAGAAACTCTTAATCGATTGACTATCAATTCTTTTAATGCATTCCTGTAGATATCGGCCTTGTCACGGAACCTAGACTGGTACTTCCAGTCTTTTATATATTGCCTCAGGTCCTTTAGAGTTACCAAAAAGTCTTTATCCAACCTAGCTACTACTTTATTATCGTCAATTATAGTTGGCTTATCTTGAGCGCGACCCACAAATGCAGAACATAACATGATAAAAAGAAGATACTTTATTGATTTCATTAATAGCTCCATTTGTAAATCACTCATAACCTGCCATAGAAATTAGTTTGTGGAACAAAAGAGTCAAACAATGGATAATTGGGTAAGAATGTAACCAAGAGATAATTGTACGTATAGTAACGTATGGCGGGTTACAGCAAGATATGGCACCATGGCAATTCTTTCGAAGGAGGAGAGATTTATTTTTGCGGTTCGTTCGACGCGTGTTGGACGAATCGCGGGTATATCACGTGTAACAAGTGCCAGAGACAAAAGGGAAGCAAGCTTCTTCGCCGGGAGTTGAAAATTATTCTCGGATTCTATCAGCAGCCACCGGCGTATCGCTTGGCCAATGATCTTGGATTGATCTACAAGACGGTAAGACGCGTCGTTCAACGATTGCGGGAAACAACTTATCATGTCAGTGAGTTGGAAGCAAGCAGACTCAAAGGAGAAATCGAGTCGGATGAAGCGTATTTTTCAAAGAACTGGGTCGTGTAGTACCGGATTACCATTTCTTCAACGATCGAGCGCCGTACCTGTGGAAGCGATTCTGTGTTGTTGTTCAGGCCCTGCGCAAAGAAATCCACCCGTTTCAGCTGCTCAACGATCATATCACCAAGAGCCTTTTCAAAAGGCTCTGGGGGATACTTCCGGTACTTGTAGGTGTAATGATAATCATGAACGTACTGCTCCAGCTCTGCAAACGTAATTGTATGCCGGTCCCCAATTCGGGCGACGACATTTTGGTGAGAGACGTCCTGAGCATGACACTGCACAAGAACGATGAACGCAACAGCGATCCGAAGAAACAACCCACAATAACGTCCCACTCTTCTGGCCATAGGCATAACCGCGTCTGTTGATTCAGGAATGGTGTCTGATGATATCAGTCGCAAAGCCCTGCCTGCGCGAACAAAATTAAACATAAAACCCTGATAACGAGGTATCAGGGTTTTATGTGGAATACAAGATTACAGAGCTACATCTCTACTTCACAAGCGACATCTTCTTTGTCTGCGTGAAGTCGCCACTCGTCAAGGTGTAGAGATAGACACCGGAGGAGAGATGCGACGCATCGAAGCGTACTTCGTGCGCACCCGCCGTCATGTATCCGTTGACTAACGTCGCGACCTCGCGGCCGAGCACGTCGAACACTTTCAGCGTGATGTTCGCAGCATGCGGGAGGGCAAAAGTAATGGATGTGCTTGGGTTAAACGGATTCGGATAATTCTGCTGCAACTGGAAGTTCTGGGGAAGCTCTTGTGTGGTGGCAACATCAGTAAGATTCCCTGTGTCCAAGACGTTCTGAATTTGAGCCAGTTCAGCAGCTTCTTGAGCTTTCCACGCCGCGTATTGAGTTGGGAACCAGCCTAAGTCGCCTACAGGGAACCCACCCAATCCTGCAGTCAACAAATCAGAATCGGTATATGAAAGATCGATAGGAATGGGCCAATCAGCAAAAATGTAATTTGAAGCTTCTACATTATTCGATTGACGCCAGGATTTCATTGGAGTCCCGTAGCTCGTGTCAACTGCTGCTATTGAATAGGCTTTTACTTCTGCAAGCTGAGTTGTAAACAAAACATCCGTCTTCTTAAAAGCAGGCAATTTACTAATCCATGTGCCATTATTAAGCTTAGGATAATGCGTCTTGTCGGCAAATAAGGCCGTAGTTCTTGTGTTCATTGGAATCATCTGGGAGACCCAATCTGTCCTGCCATCTACGTGATTAGTATTTAATGTTGAAACGATATCGGAAAGAGATGGATCCCAGTAAGTTAAGTTCTTATCAACATAAACGCCATGGGTTTGGACGCCTGCTGTGAAAGTAGAATCAACGCGCAAATTAACAAGGCCCATTGCCAGGCTGTCCATATCGACTTCACCTACATCAGCACTTGAAAGGACAGGGCAATAGGCTTGTAACTGGCAATTTACAAAGATATTATTCGTTACGCTGAGATTCGTCTGATCTCCGTTATTCATAACAACAAAACTCGAACAATCAATAAAGTCATTATGATTGAAAAGCGCTCTGTCAACCACAAACCCATACCTAAATTTGTACAAGAGACCCTGGATATTCACGTGTGTACAGTTTTGAACAACAAGAGTATCCTGGTGCTTAGTGGTCCCATTGAAGTCCACAACACCACCATTTCGACGGCAGGTATGACCGGTCAAATTTACAAAGTAATCGTTTGTAAAAAATACGCTCTCGAAACCGGGAGGACCTCCAACCCATGTCCACCAAGTATGCTCCATAATGCAGTTATCTACTTGGAGTCTCATATTGGGTCCACCAAAATTAAAGAAGGCCCATCCTCCGTTGTTGCCGGCAGAATTACCTATTTCAAGATCGATGTTCTTAATGAGCAGGTCTTTATTGACGTTCATACCTCCATAGGTGCTGACCCCTGTGGCATACGAACCCGAAATAATCGGCGGTGCAATTGTGCCTGTTTTAATATTTTGCGTCGGTCCCATAATAATGGTCCGATATTTGGAGGAAGTCGCAGGATTATTTACGCACGAATATATTCCCCCGGCTTGCAGCATGTATACACGGGTTGCGGGAGCGAGGCTGTCTGACTGCATGAGATTACGCAGAGTATTCGTGCCGCCAAATTCAATATCATCTTTTACCACAAGAGTGTCGCCGCTTTGGCTATGGACATACTGCATGTCTTGAGCAAACGCCGACGATACTAGAAGAAGCAACATACTGAAAAGTAATATCACGCTTTTCATTTTAATGCTCCTGAATTGAGTTGTTCTTCTGTAGATTTTAGTGAATTAGTCACGCTTTGTTGCTTTCTTGTGAATTCCTTCACACCCCCTTCCTTTAAGTATGATATTATTAGAATAGACCATTAAAAAGAATATCTCAGATTCATCTCGAATAATGTCGGCGAATATAAGACTTGGACCAAGTTTTTAGTTATTGGAGCACCCGGACTCATTCTGTAATTACGATACGTACTTATTCCATTGTGAAAAATATTCACTCCATTCAAAGATAGGCTCAAACCATCAATAGGCAGATTTTGCCTTAGCGTAAAATCCCATCTATAAATATTGCCGGTAAAGGAAGTCGCTTCAGGTCTTGAACCTACGGAGTTCAATACATTACCGGTCATACTAAATGATATGCGACCGGAGAAGCCTTTGTAGTCGATGCCAAGCGCAACGTTCACCACATCGTTTGCCTGCTGAATTAGTCTTCCGACATAAGTCGTATCTCTTGTAGAGTATATATTGCGTGGTCTAATACGACCATTAACCGTATCATTAACAGTAGTCACGGTAGGCGTAAGAATAGTGTAAGCCGTATTTGACCCTGATTTTGTATAGTTTACATTCAAAACCAGAGCGCTAAGCGGCGCAGGCAAATACCAGAAATTTGTCTGCCAATCAACTTCAATACCTCTTATATAGCCGGGGTTCGGATTGTTTAAAGAGATACCAACAGTTTGACTGATTGGCACAGTAAAACCAAATCTCTGCGCCAAAAATAATGAGTCGGGGATATAGACGTTGGCGGCATATTGAGAAAGATTCACATAGTAAATTGAGGTACTATACATTTGGTTTTTTAGTACTTTGTAGAATGCATCTATTGTAAAGAGACCTATTGAATTACTGTGCAGGGACGCAATGACGTCAAAGTTTTGTGCTGTAGCAGGTTTCAGCAAAGGATTGCCTAGTTCAAAGTTGCCGACATAAAAAGCAATTTTAGGAATAATTGCTTGGTAATCCGGGCGGGCAATACCGGTTGTATAGGCAAGCCTAAGATCCGTCCACTCATTGAATTTGTATTGGAGCTGTACACTGGGGAATAAGTTGTTATCCGTCCGATCAACGTTGTGGGTACTAGGTGGCACGTTGTGATATAGGTTGACGGGGTTAAGGCTGTCGCCAATTGTACCGTTTATAGTACTAATTGAAGTGCCGAAAACCGTGTGTTGTACTTGCGTAAACTGGGCATGATAGTTCATATTATAACTTTCGAAACGGACACCGCCGAGTATTGTCAGCGCTGGACCAAAATTGAAAGTGCCCATCAAATAACCTGCTAAAAATTGTTCTGCACCGTTCCAATCATCTTTCCAGCTATCGCCCATGTGCAATGGAACAGCCCAGCCTTGCTCTGATAATTTCAACCAGGCATCATATTTACTCTCATCGATCACAAACGGGAAGCCGCCATGAGCAAAATCGAATAAACTATTTAGATAATATTTTCCTCTCGCAAAATTATTATCCATAACGTGGGTAAATCTCAACGGATTTGAGGGGGAAAGGGTTACACCCGGAAAGTAACTATTTGCGGCCGGATTTGCATACGTATCCCCTTCGCCATGGGAGAAATGCTCATCAACGTTATTTTCACGTGTCGTTCTCGCATACTTACCACCGGCTTTGAATGTGGCAGTGATATCGTTAGAAAAGTTAACCGGCGCCGCCACATTGAACGATGTATTATATAAGTGCTGGGAAAATTGATTGTAATGCGAAGAAAGCCACCCCGCCAACGTTGCGCTATCGGCATCTGCTGGGTTGAGATTGTTAAGGACTCCAAGTGCCCTCATAAGTGTCATACTTTGCTCATCAGTATTATGTCGTACTATATTGCCTGAAGCATCGAGACCAAAGGGGGCAACTAGATTGGATTGATTGGTAAAACTAGTCCATGGACTAAGCTGATGACCAAATCTGGTATATTGTTGTGTGTAGGAATGCGACAAGCTTGCATCTACTTTGATGCTACCAAAAGTATTTTCTGCTTGAAGTGCATTAATCCATAAATCTTTTCCATACAGTTCGCGATCTACGGTATAGGTTACCTGCGTTAAATCAAAATTCATTTGAATCTGATTATTATTTTGATCAGTAAGATTACCGGCATACGTATTTTGGAAAACTATCTTACCATCCGGAAGTCGATAATCCAATATAAGACTGCCGCCGCTGTTTTTGACAATATTGGCATCGTACTCAAAGTTTGCACCGTTAGTTATGTAGGTAGCCTGACCGTATGAATTATCGCTTGTCCCGAGGAACGTCGGTGTGATGGAAGCTATTTGGTTACCGCCATCAGAACGGTCCATATTTCCTTGTAAGAAAACGCCTAATTTATCATCAAGGAAACGCTGACTGATACTTGCCCAAAACTTATAATTATCTGCGACATGATCTGTCGAATTGTAATTTCCCTGACTGAGCGCGTCAAAATGAATACCCGTTGGGGCTTCCCTTAATCTTAAATTAACCACGCCGCCAACTGTATTCGCATCCATATCCGGCGTAAGTGCTTTTATGACTTCAATGCTGGAGAGCAAATTTGCTGATATAAAACCAAGACCTGTTGCACGGTCGTTCATGTTCGTTGAAGGTAATTCAATACCGTTTATTAGGATTTGATTCAATTTAGCCTGGACTCCACGGATAACTACCTGGTCCCCGTTCATAAGGGAAACACCGGGCAGACGGCTCAACGCAGTTGCAGCATTCGCATCGGGAAGTAGGCGGATCTTTTCCGCAGAAACGACATTGATGATCGTATTGGACGTTAGTTGCTGGTTGATCGCTTCTTGCTGGCCCCTTGCCTGTCCGCTTACAACGAATTCTGCTCCTTCTATGGCTTGAGCAATGAGCGGGAAGTTTCGCTCAAGGTTTTCACCTGCCTTTACATCAATCGATATCTCCGTGCTCTTGTACCCAATATAACGGACGGCAAGAGTGTAACGGCCGGGGGAGATCGATCGTATCACATATGCACCCGAAAGATCTGTTGACACTCCCAGACTCGTACCTTTCAAATAAACATTGGCTCCAATCAGGACATCACCTGTTGCTGCATCCTTGAGTACACCATGGATTTGCCCGGATTCCTGTTGAGCCAACGCTGAAGAAGAGCCCAGCAAAAGGGCAGCGAACAAGAAAATGTATCTGAGAACTTTCATGACTGACTCTCATTTTTTGTTTGTAGGACGGTAACATCTTTGAACAACGGCATGGGTTGAATGAACAATTGAGTTGCGATGATCAGTTTATCAATCAATCGGCATACAAGATGATTGATGATCTGAGTGAGATGGCGGCTTCGCTGTTCGAACACGCACTGCTCAAACCGTTGGAGGCAAGGTTCCATCCGACGATGGGCGTTTGTGGTACGTCGGTGCATGTGTACGCGCGCTGTTCTTGAAGTTCCGCTACGGAATGTCGCGTGAAATGGCTGAACAACGAATCTGGGAACGCGCCCCGTGGCGTTTGTTCCGCCATCTGCGATAGGTGGATGGTGTGCCTGACTCCACACCGAGAACAAAGCCGGCGTTTGGTCAGCGAGACCGAATCGCATGGCAGTCTCTTGGAGTAATGGAGTAGCTTCGGCTGAAGGCTTAGTTGAATCGTTTCAATAGTAATCAAATCCGTTTAATCATGCAAATTTTTCTGGACTTGTGCATCCCTCAAAGGGGGGCAACCAAAAGGCACTGGAACAGCATATTAACAGGCGCAGTTGCCAAGATCAATCTGGTTGCCTTCAAACTCAAACGGACGGATTCCCAATTTTGCAAAAGCCCACTTGCACATCGGATTGTGCCAGATTGCAAGCGCCGTTGGTTACACATACAGTTGCGCGCCGTTCTCGGGACTGATTTTCCCGCTTGCTGTGCTCACGCTGAAGGGCCTAATGGAGTCAAGTCCTAGCGGAGTAAACGGGCGCAAGGTGTATCGCGTGCATTGCGTGAAGTTTACGGTCTCCTTGTAGAACCCACCTACAGCGAGAAGCGCCTTTCCGCAGAAACGACGACCCACGTGGACCACGAGCGACCAAGTCGCTGCTGCAACGAGACCCAATGAGTTCTTCACAGCAGTGCCTCCTTTCTTGGTTCCAAGCATCGACAGAATCGAGCTGGAGTAGCCGGTCCTTCACACGTTCTTCTCATCACACCGTCGGAGCACCGGGCCGATGCCAAGATGCTAGTGGTGTTGAAAGGAAAAACCGTAGGGCAGTCAGAACTCAGCGCTCCCCTCCTCAGACAAACCAAATGTGGGTCACGGCATCTGCGGATACGCTCCTACGTATCGACCATCCTTCTTGGATTCGCCCAGAAGCTTCCGTAGCTCCGCGGGGAGGGGCATCCCCGATTTCGCTCCAGGAGAGGTCGGCAAGAGCTGGTAGTTCCCCAGTTCAGTAGACTTGAACAACGGGCCGCTGTAATTTCCGTAATAGTGGCTGCTGGCCGAAAACTCAGGGTACAGTCTTTGCAGGTCGTCCAGGGACTGAAATCTCGCCTGACACTGCCCACCCGATGCGGGACTCCACAAGATCAGCGGAATTGACGTTTCGTTGCTGCGAACGTAGACATTGTTGTCAAGCTGTTTCAGCAACGGAGTTCGAAGCTGCCTGCAAACAGAATCCGGCTGATAGACAAACAGAAACGGCCTGCGATAGTCCGAATCTCCCGTCAGCAGGTTATTCACGCAAACGTGGCCGTCGCGCTTGTCAACATCCGGACCTGTGCTCGAATGCCAGCCAAACATGCGGTCATTGGCGGCAGTCCTTGCGTTGCGTCCAATACACACGGTGCTGTTGACCAGCGTATTTTGATAGAGCTGCACATTCGAACTGTTCAGGACGAAAATCCCCTGATCGCAATTCACAAAGACATTGCCGGCGCACACTGCACCTTTTGATATCTCAAAAAAGAACCCGTTGTCACTGGGATACGGCGCCTTGTCGCTGAATTTTCTGTGCACGTTGCCGACCCCCTCAATCCAGTTGTTCAGAAAACGTCCATCGACATTTCCGACGTCATACCAGATGCCATTTGAATAGGGGAGGTCGATCACCAGGTTGTCTTGGCAGGTCACGCGGTAACTCTGGTTGAATATCTTCACCGCCGCAGGATAGTATCCCGTGATCCTCTCGATGTTGTTGCGCGTGAAGATGTTCTTTTCCAGGAGAACGTCGGACGATCCGATGATGTAGATCCCTTCCGTGCTGGTGTCGCTCACCCTGCAATGCCGAAGGGTCAGATGATCTCCTCTGAGATATGCGGCCACCCGAGAACAGAACGATATGGTGCAGTTCTCCAGGGTTGTCCCGACAACGTCCTTCCCGTGATCAGCTTCAGGAGAAACCGCCTCCGGTTCCTTTCCCTCGACTTCCAGTGCGCGGTAAGCGTACTGCGTGAAGGTTATCCCCCGAATGACCGGTCCCTTGTGATCGGACGCGACGCCGTGACACTCTCCGACAATTCTCTTGATTGCGATGTCAAACGCCGTGATCTCGACCAGCCGTGTCGATGGATCCGTTCCGATATACACCTGCTTGGCATCATAATCGATGTAGTAGGAATTCTCATCGACCTCTCCTTCGCGACCCACAGCCTGTAGGAACTTCCCATCCACGAATACCATATCGTTGTTAAATCGGTACAATGGAGTTTCCTTCCCAAACCTGTCGCGTGACCACCAGGTATCGGGCTTTGCCGGAAATAAGTGGGACCAGGAGGTTTTCCAGACTCCATTTCCAAGATTCTTCCATTGTGTCGCGACATAGGTACCTTTCAGCACAGGTTGCTCGTCGGCGTACGGCTGAATGGTGATCCCTTGGTTCAAAAGCAGATTGCCGGTTCGGTACGTCCCGCCGCGCATGACGATAGCGTCTCCGGTCCGAACTCGTTCGATGGCTGCCTCGAACGTCGTTGGCTTGGCAAGCGTCTCACCTGATTGATCCGGCTGCCCATCGACTGCGACGTAGTAGATCTTGCCCGTCACCTTCGGCAGCTGATACGTCTGCTGGATTGGGCCGTAGGGTCCGCCGGACGGCTGTGCTGTGGCCGGGACATTGCCCGACGTAAGAAGAAGGACGGTAAGGCCAAAGATTCCTAGATATTTTCTCATTGGCGTGACCTCAGATGTTGAAAGTTGTCCAAATCCTCATTTGATCAGATAGACGCCGCCCGCCAGCCCAGGGGCATTGAAAGGTCGACGTGCAAATTCCTGCAATGTTGCCCGCCTTGTTCGGATTGTCGGTATCCTAATCAGAGAACGCGGGCGCAAGGAGGTCTGACGCAACAGATCCCCAACAGTTGGGATGTTCCCGTCGCTCATGGGTCACTTCCGTTCCTGAGAGTTTCCTTCATAAGCGAACCAATCGAAATGAGCAGTGCTCTCGCTGGGTTTGCCCAGAGAAGTAGCGTACAGCGCGTACATGCAGCCGACGAATCCGCCTGCGACTTTCGTGCTCAGAAACGTCCCGTCGACACCCTCCTTCACCATCTCCCACGATTCTCCGTTCAGCGAACACAAGAACGAGTAAGTGTTCCCGTGCGATTCTATCTTGAGACGGATCTCGCTCCCTCCCTCCTCCCGGCTCAGCTTCCTCGAAGCAACAAGTTGCATCTCTCCCGCTTCGTCGGACGATTTGTACAACTGGATCACGGGCTGACCGCCACCAAACGACTCACACAGGTAGTAGAAATGCATCTCGTTCTGGAAGACCAGCAAGCCCGCCTTCTCATTGTCGCGCTTCGGAGCGAACTGCATCGCCGTGCTCGCTGCGCTGTTCGCGTGCTGCTGACGGCGTCCGAGAAAGCTCGGATTCCCCTTTCCACCGCACGTCTCCGGTCGGAGCCGCATCGACAGGAACCCTGGCTTCTCGGTCAGGCTGTACCAATCCTCCTTGGGCGCCCTCAGGAACTCCCAATTCAGATCGAGCTTGTCTAAGCTGAAATCGTCTCTATAGTCGAAACTCCCGCCATAACGAAGCTGACCTTTCTCCTGCGCCGAGGGATGCGGATAGGGATAGTGGTACGCGAGGAGCTGGCCGGGAGGCACGATCGTGGGCCATCCGTCCTTCCAGGTAACAGGTGCAAGGAAGGTTTCCCTTCCCGTGTTATAGTAGTTCCCCGTGTCTGGAGGATAAGGCTGGCAGCCGAGGAATACTGCCCACCACTCTCCCCCCGGCGTCTTGACAAAGTCCGCGTGCCCGGTGCAAGTAATGGGATTCTTTCTCTCCGGATCGAGGTCCCTTTGCGTCAGTATTGGATTGTCTTCATAGGGAACGTACGGCCCTTCCACCTTCCTGCTCTTGAAGACGACCTCCGAGTGGTCCTCGGCGGTTCCACCCTGCGCAGCGATCAGATAGTACTGGCCATCCACCTTGAAGATGTGCGGACCCTCGATCCAGACAGGTTTCTTCGCAATGTCCGTGCCGCCGTTGACGAGTATGTGCTCATCGTCCATCACTCGAAGCTCGGCGACATCAAATCCACGCATCCTGATTGTCCTGTGCCCTTCATAGAGCGGCTTGTCGTCCGGCGCGATGCTGTTGTACACCAGGTATGCTCTTCCATCGTCGTCAAAGAACAGCGAGGGATCGATTCCGTTAACCTGAGGCAGCCAGGCCACCTTCGACCACGGGCCGGCGGGATCCTTCGCTGTGACGACGAAATTGCCGCCTCCGTCGACAAATGTGCACGTGACGTAAAGAAGCCCATTGTGGTACCGTATCGCCGGGGCGAAGATGCCGCGCGAGACTCCAAGGCTGTCATAGTTCAGCTCATCCGGTGTGTTGATGACATATCCGATCAACTTCCAGTTTACGAAATCCCGGCTGTGGAACACCGGGATACCGGGATAATAGGCAAACGTCGAGTTGACCAGATAGTAATCGTCGCCAACCCTGCAGATGCTGGGATCGGGATAGAATCCTGCTAAGATGGGATTTGTGTATTCCAATCCGTTCTGTGGGGAATGGGTACATAAGGTGAGAATAAGCGGCACAAGGAGGGACGCTATGATCAAGGGCGAGAATCTCATGGCTTGCGCTCCAGCGTCATTCTTCAGATGCCGACAATCTCCAGTCCTCCCAGAGATCACCTGCCTGTTCGAAACGGTGAGGCAGGAAGACCCTCTCGATTGTACAGGTTGGCACCGGCCGGGTTATCAGCCCAGGCGTACCGGACAGCCGTGGGAACCGACACGCTATCGCTCCAGACCACGACGCTGTCACCCACGATTCTCGCCTTTGCCCACACGAACTTCCCATCGCTGCCGCAAATCTCAAAACGCTTCAGGGGGCCGCCACCCTTGGCCATCAGACCGGATCCGATGTTCGTAAATGAGATGATGATCCTGTTCCCTTCAGTTCGCATGGACCTGTAGATCGGGCCTGAAGGGACGACTGTCGCGTCACCGTAGGCCACGTTTTCAGCGGCGAGTGCGAGCCGCCTGCCGACGTCACTCTTGTCAAGAGGATGAATATCATTCCATTCGCCAACATCGATCGTGACTGCCATGCCTGTGTTCGGGAGAGCAAGCGTTTTGAGCTGAGCCTCCCTCAGTTCGGCCGAACCGCTTTCAGAGGGCTGATCCAGAGCTTCCCCGTAGTTGGGGAGCTGCACATAGATGAACGGGGAATTCCCCTCCCCCCACTTCTCCCTCCAATCCGTTACCATCGCAGCGAACATTTCTCCATATCCCGAAGGGCGCCAGGTATTCGATTCTCCTTGATACCAGATGACTCCTTTAATTGTCGCGTTCAAGAGCGGGGCGATCATCCCGTTGAATAATCCCAACGGCTGATATTGAATCGTGATCGAAGGGAGCATTGGACGGGCTACGACTCCCACCTTGTACTTCCACCTTCCGGCAAGGCTGATGACGTGGTTTCCTATCCTCAACTCGTACGGCTTGTCCTTTATGAATCCCCCGCGACCTCCAGTATTGATGACGCGAACAACAATGATGTTCTTCCCTGCTTTGAGCAAACCGGGAGCGACATCGTATCTTCTCGGGGGATATTGGTACGAAACTGAACCTACGAGCACACCATTGATGTAGTCATAGTCCGCATCTACGATCCTGCCCATCAGGAGTTTCGCAGGCTTTCCCGCCAGGGCCGCGGGCACGTCGAATTCCTTTCTGAACCAGACGACCCCGTTCGTCCTGCCCAATCCTTCGTCCGCCCAATAAGCGGGTAGCTCCATCGTCGACCAGTCGGACGCGTCGTAAGCAGCATCATACCACGGTATCTGGCCGGTCAGGCCTTCGTCTGACTGCCAGACGCGAGCGTACCAGGCGTTGCTCACTTTTCCGTTCTCCCTTCGCACACTGTCGATATAGCTGCCGTCCTTGAATCTCTCCGCCATCTCGATGGCTGCGGGAAACTCTTTCAACGCATCCCTGCTCATCCACGATTCGATCGGCGTTCCACCGACACTCGCATTGATCAGGCCGATAGGGACGTGATACTTCTCCCCTAACGTCCTGGCGAAGAAGTAGCCGGCCGCTGTGAAGTGAAGAACGCTCCAGGGATTTGCGGATTCCCATCGGCCCGACTGTAATTCTGTCTGAGGGGCGTCAAAATCATACTTCTGAGGAACGATGAATTGACGGATGGAAGGATTTTCAGAACGAGCGATGATGTCTTCATACCGCGGCCTCACCCTTTCCATCGGAAGCACCATGTTCGACTGGCCCGAGCAGACCCACACATCGCCGATCAGGATGTCGTTCAGCACGATATGATTATTGCCATCGACCTGCATCGTGTAGGGCCCGCCGGCTTTCATTGGAGAGAGCACCATCGCCCACTTACCGTCTGCGGCCGTCGTGGCAGTATCGGTTCTGCCGAGAAATCTCATTGTTACTTTCTCACCGGGCGAAGCCCAGCCCCAGACGCGCACCGCGGCGTCTCTTTGCAAGACCATACCGTCGCTAATGAGGCGAGGAAGCCTTACCTGGCAGATAGCTGACTGGAACGCCGAAAGGAGAAGGCAGAACAGCGCGATACAAAATATTCTCTTGTCCCTCATATGTGCTCCATTTTCGCTAGGACTCATCTCAAAAACACTCTGCGTCATGCTGAACTCGGTTCAGCATCTATATCTTCGGCTTGGAATAGACCCCGAAACGAGTTCGGGGTGACACCACTGGTATTTTTGAGATAGCTTCTAGTCAGATTCAGGATTGAACTTCGCTACGACATTCTCCTCACTTTGCTTCACTTGCCCTTTTCGGCGCGATGAAAACTCTCGGGCGGACCCAGGCAGCTCTGTTTCACCCCTCCCAGATCCACGACGATTTTCTCCAGCACGACCCCAGGGTCGATCATCCAGATTTTCAGCGTGTGATAGCCGGGTTTCGAGATCCTGTGCGTCGTACGACTATAGCGCGCGTTCTGTATGACGGACTGCTCCCAGTCCCTGTTTCCGTTCTGCGCGTTGTAATCCTGTGGCAGCAGCGTGACGGCCTGCGGCGGTTCGTCGTCAAATGACACCGCGTATCGAAGTCCTCTGCCCGGCATGAAGTTCAACGTGGCGCCGAATATGCCTTCAACCTCTGCTTCCCCTGTGCCGAGAAGGTACATCCGATACTCTAGGCATGGGGAGTCGTTGCCGGGCGTGGCGGGCAGCGCATTTACCGCGGACGTCGCCCTCATTGCAGACAAGGTGTGTCCGTACTCTTCGATCCTTATCCAGCGATTGGAACCAGATTGCGTCTTCTTCGTGTAATGCTCAGCTTCCATCGACACGTAGCCGTTGCTCTCGATGAAGCCGTGCAGAGAATTGCGTGTGATGCCGGTCGGATTGGAGATCTTTACATTCACGGATACATTCTGACCGGTACCGGCAATCTTGACCGTGCCGCTGGCATCCCCCTTGGGCGCCTTGCTCCACTCGATGCTGACCCAGATTCGCGTCTGTTTCCGAACCTCTCCGCCGGCAGCGGATATCTTTATCCATGGCTCGTTGGCCCTGGCGGCGTATTCGAACGGTGTCTTGCCCTTGTTGAAGGCTTCGATGTAGTAGCGTTGCCGGTTGAATGGATCGAAAACAGGGAGAACTGGGTCACCATCCGTTCCCGGCCATGTCGCCTCTGAGCCTTCGACAGCGACGCCCATTGATGCCAACTCGGGCACTTCAAGTTCGGAGAGCTGGATTGCCCTGAGGCTGTTCGTGGGTGGATCTTGCCAGGTTGTGTAGCCAAGATGTGACTGGTCCATGAAATGGTCCCACTTGCCGTGGGCTAAAGTGCGGTTGAAGTAGCCCATAAAAGCTGTATCTGCCGTGAACAAGGCTCTCGTCTCTTCCGCCATGTCATTGGTGCTTGACCGCCCCTGTTTTGCATACAAGGCGTTCTTTCCCGCAGCCAGGTACAATTCGTTCACGATTGCGCTCGCCTTGGTCGGGAACAAAACCAATTCGTAGAACGAATCCTTCTCCGGCAACTTCTTGTAGATTTTTTCGGCCTTAGTCGTTATGACCTTGAAGTCAGCAACAACCGACTCGGCCTCCCGGTAGTTTACGAGGCTGTATGTGATAGGGCTGAGGAGCTCCGGCTTGCGACGGCCGTTGTACTTTGTGTACTTCGAAATGATGTCGGCGATCTCGTCGGCATACTTGGGGCCGAATTCGCGCTCCGCCCACAGGCGCGTGTACTCATTGATATTGCTGTTCGTCCACCTGTTCGTATCCCACGCAAGGTTCATGAAGTATTCGATCGGAAACTCGTATCCCTTGAAGTGTCCGACGTTCACGATCCAGATCCGATCTGCTCCGTACTCCTTGGCCAGCGACATCTGGTCCCAGATTTTGGATATCGGGTCTGTGTTGATCCATTGATAGCTCCGAGGTCCGCCGTGGTAGTCGAAGTGATAGTAGATCCCTGCTCCGCCGCTGCGCTTACGCTCTTCCGCGGTCGGCAGTCTGCGGATATTTCCCCAATTGTCATCAGGCCAGAGCAGCGTCACGTCGTCAGGAACCCGCATCCCGGCTTTGTAGAAATCCAGCACCTCCTTGTAGAGGCACCAGAGCTGCGGGACCTTCGTGACGTCCGGATTCATTTCTTCCGCCAACATCGTCCGCTGCACGCGAACGATCTTCTCAAGAAGCGCCATATTCGCTTCCGGACCGCCGGGTGCCATGGGGGTGTCGTCGGCGCCGCGGAGGCCCATGGTGATAATGCTCTCGTAGTTCTTATTGCGCCGTATGCCTTCGCGCCAGAAGTTTTCGAGGGTATCGGGATACTTCGCATAGTTCCAACTTTCCAGCGTGCTCTTGTAGCGCCTGTCCCACTCCTTCTGTGCTCTCAGCATCGGCTCCTGGTGAGACGTACCCATAACGATCCCGTATTCGTCTGCGAGCCTCGGGTTCTCCGGGTCGTCCTCGTTGAAGGCGTTGTTCCACATTGCCGGCCAGAGGTAGTTGGCCTTCAAGCGCAAGAGCAGCTCAAATATCCTCTCATAGAACTCGTGTCCATAGTTGGCGACCCCGGGCGGCACGGGGGGATTGCTGCTCACCGCAGCTTCTCCATATTTCGCCGTCACCCACCTTGTCAGATCGGGATACTCGTCGTTGAGAAAGATGCCGCGATATTTCACGGAAGGCGGACCCGCAGAGTGTCGCCCCGGAAGGACGTAGAGGGTTTCATGGTGCTTTGTTGGCACATCGGCCCACCAGTACCATGGCGACACGCCGATCCTCTCCGAGACGTCGAACATTCCATAGATGGTGCCTCTCTTGTCGCTTCCCGCAATCACCAAGGCGCGATCCACGCCGGGAAACGGCCTTTCGACCGATTGAATCAGAAAGCTCTCCCACTCTCCTGCGATGCCCCTGGTACTGATCTTCTTCTCTTGCACCAGCTTGTCGACGAGCGGACTTCTACCAAGCGTGCCGACAATGATTATTTCTTTCGCCGAGGGGACCTTGTCAGTGAAGATGTCGGGTCTCGCGCCCGTGACATTTGCCATGTCATTCTGGAAATTCGTGAGGATGCGGAGCACTCCGGGATAGTCGTTCGAGCTTACGCAGAGGGGCGCGGACTTCCCGGAGGCGGAGAGAGGGAATCCTCCTTTGACTTTCTCGAAGCGGATGTAGGATTTGCCTCCTATCGCAAACGCCGCGTGGACCGATCCAAAGAGGAAGATCGAGAGAAGAATCAACAAACCAGGCCAAGACCGCGACAACGAGGCATTTGTAGGTTCTTTTCCTCGATTTCGCTGTGAGCTTTTCGCCTGAATTGACAAGTTTAGATAACTCATGGCGCACCTTGATTCACTGTGGGCAGGCCGGTACCGCCGTGCCCGTTGGATCATAGATTCTGAAATTACCGCTCACCTGCAGCATCGCAAGCATGTACAACATTCCGTCGTAGTATCGATACAACCCGGTGGGAATCGGAGTATTCCAGAACTCTTCGACGAACTCTCTTCGGTCATCGTTTGTGGAGGCGAGAGCTGCGACCGCGTTCATCGCCACCAGGCCGGGGCTGTGATCGTCTCCAAGCCTCCGGCCGTCAAGTGTGTACTGGTTGCCGTAGGTCCCGATCCCTTGAGATCGGAAAAAGCTCAGCAGCCGGTTCGACTGGGTGACTTCCCAGTCGTCCTTTTCAAACCAAACCCAATCGACGGCCACGTTCATCGCTACCCGCCAGGCGTCGAAGCGGAAATCAGCATGTCCGCCCCTCCAGAGGCTGATCGGTTTCCCGTCGAACTCGGCGTAGTCAGGCGACAGCCCCGTCGTTGAATCAGCAGCATTCTGCAGCAGCCTCCGGCTCGTGGACGCCGCATCGCACCAGAACTGGTTGTCCCGATCAGCCCATCGGGCCCAGAGCTCGTAGAAGTGCGGAACCTGGTAGGACGGATCCGTGAAGTGATTTGCCTGAGCTGCAGGCACGAAGGCAATCAGCTTCTGCTCTCTGTTGAACATGTTCGTCACAGCTCCGTGTCCGGGCTCCGATTCCTTATGGAGCATTGTCTGCAGAATTTTCTGCGCCTCGGCTCGGTAGTCGAATATCCCTTCTCCGTCTCCCCATCTCGCGGAAGCGAAGAAGAGCGACATGACGAACCACTCCTCCCCGTCAGAAGCAGCGTTGGAATCGAGAACGGCTCCGTCCGTCCTGCAATGCCATGCAAAATAACCTTTGTGAGGACCCTTGTCGAGCTGCATGTAGGTCGTTGCCCATTTCCACAACCGGTCAAATACATCTTTCCTGTCCATTTGGACGGCGATCATCATCCCGTACGACATTCCCTCTGTGCGCACATCGCGGTTTCCGATATCTTCGATGTACGCCATGTCCGACCCGACGGGATAGTACACTCGCTCAGTTCGGTCGTTGCCGAAGAAGAGTTGGTGGAAAGCCGTGTCGATCTTTGCTTTGACCTCCTGCCTGCTTTTCCCCAACAGACTTACGAAGAGATCCGGATAATTTCCGGTATAGTATGCCCCGGCACTCTTTGTCTGTCCTGCGGCAGACGCAATTCCATCAGCTCTGTCCAGCGAATTCGTCGGCGCGACGAAAAGGGCGAGCGTTAGCAGAAGCGCCACCCTTCGTGAACGTCCACTACCCGGTTGGAGAGCCGAATCGCATTTGAGAAGAGATTCCATTATCGGCCGAGGTCTTGGAGAGAGTCAGCGCGGACGGGGCGAACCCGCACTCAGACACGCGCTATTTCATGAGAAGGAGCTTCTTCACTGACGTACAGTTGCCTGATCCGTCCCGGCTTCGAGCCTGCATTCGGCAGAAATACACACCGCTGCCCATCGCTGACGCGTTCCAGTGGATCGTCTGTTGGCTCGCCGGTTGCATCTGATCAACGAGCGTGGTGACAACTCTGCCGAGCATGTCGTAGATCGTGAGCGTCACATGCGAAGAAACGGGCAGATCGTATTGAATTGTCGTCGACGGATTGAACGGATTGGGATAGTTCTGTTCCAGGAAAAATCTGTCCGGAACTTGGCCGGATCGTGATTCACCCACGGATGTCCCGAGACCGGACGTGGGGACAAAAGTGAGCCACTGAAGCATGAACAGTTTGTCGGAACCGGTTCCTTTGAATCTAAGATAGAGATCATGGTTGCCGGAAACAGGAAGAAGAACTTTGGTCGTGAATGTTTTGTAGGTGTCCCAGCTTCCAGTATTGCTGATATTGCACTCTGCGATCTTGCCGTGCGACTCGAGCGAATCGAGCCACACCTCGACGACACCGCCTGAAGAAGCGCACGAAGCAGTGATCTTAAGAGAATCAGGTTTCTTCAGGTATTCCGTGCTTCCAAATTCTACGCCTGCATATAACGCCCAGTCGTCGTTATGGATATTGTCTAACGAACTTATTCCATTCACTTTGCTCGATATGGTTGTGCCGTACTGGTTTGCGGGGCATTCTGCCAATATCGGCGTATAAGCGTCGCGGTAGATGTAGAGATCAAAATAAGCGGTACTGTTTTGAACATATAAACCTTGTCGAGTACCTTCAAAAACTACATAATTTGGATCCCAATACGAATCAATCACAGATATATCAAAGTTTTGACCAACTTGTATCCAGTTAAAGCCATCACTGCTGAAATAACCGGTTATGCTATGGTTTACCCTGATCATCTTGAGCCATACGGTATCCTCCGCAGTACTCTCAGCTTCATATTTGTTGGCATCAAAACTGAAGAAAACAGCATGGTGTCTAAAATCGTTCATTGAACTGTATAATTTCACATTTGATTTCTCATCACCTCTCAATATAATTAGCCCTGCTTCATCGCTAAATCCCTGGGCATTGAACACGAGCCGGGTCATGAGCGAGTAATTATGTTCACCGTCATTTTTAATCACAGTATTTATTTTGCCACTCTTTGGTGACAGACGCAGCCAACCTGGTTGATCCGTAAGCGAATATGTGTTATCAAGCGTATACCCCAAATGGGACCATTCAGGATTTAGTTTATTAGAATTAAAGAAATCCGAATGAGGCACCATCCATGGGATACCACTACTTGGCAAATTAGGGGCTATAAAAGATTTGTTCACCGGGTAATCTGCAATCGGCCTGTTATTTGCATCATAGCGAACCTGGTTCAACAACCCCTGTCGTCCCTGTCCTTTCCATTCGCCCTTTGCATAAAGGGGATGGACTACCCAAGTGGTGCTATCACCAATCATAATGACATTGGAACTATGATTTGGACTGGTAAACAGCGAACCTCCTATCAGTGGGTCACTCGGGTTGAAAAAATCTCCCAGCATTTCCCAGGAAGACTGATCCGCAGTGAGCGTTCTGCTCCGCATCACTTTTTGTCCTCCGCCTAAATCGCGTGCAAACGAGTAGTAGTAATAGCCGCCGTATTTCCACATCACGGGGCCTTCGGCCCAGCTGTAGGGATAGCTGGGCGAAGGATTCAGCCAATTCAGATTATACACTGTCCCTGTAGGCTGTCCGTCGTCGCCCAATTCAACAATTCCATTATTGGGCTGCCCATTCTTGACCACCAAATACCATTTGCCGTCATCATCAATAAAAATCGAATTATCATATCCCAAAGCATAAGGGAGCTGTGTTGGATTATTGACTTTGGTGGGCAGAGTCCACGGACCTTTGGGCTCAGCGGCGGTTACAAAATACATAGTATTCGCGCGCGAGAAAAAATCCCAGTACTCTCCCTTGTAATAAACCATATGACCTCCCCAACAGCCACCTCCTGCTATGTCGCCATAGTCTAACCACGAAGCGCTGACCGGCTGTGCAATCGCTTCCCAGTGAACCAGATCAGTCGAGTGATAAATAACCGGCGTTACATTGAACGATGACCCGGTTGTATAATAATCATCGCCGACTTTTGTTAGTGTGCAATCTGGGTGGTCGCCGGAGATTACAGGATTCATGTATGTCGTGAAAGAGGGCGACTGTCCATATCCATAGTATCCCAGCAATAAACAAAATCCAAGTTCGAGAGAATGTTTTCTCACTTTTCTCCTCAGAACATTGATGATATGCTACTTCAATAGTATCAGTTTCTTCGTCTCCACAAAATTACTTGCTGTAAGTCGATAGAAGTAGATACCGCTCGCAAGCTTGCTGTCGTCTCCGCCAGAGACGGATCCACCTTTGACGGAAAACGTTGCTTCGTAATTTCCGGGCTGGCGTATTCCTTCAAATAATGTCGCTACTTCCTGTCCGAGAAGATTATAGACCTTCAAAGTGATATAGCTGTTGTGCGGAATAGAATATCTGATCTGTGTTGTCGGGTTGAAGGGATTGGGATAATTCTGAGAAAGGTCAAACTTCTCGGGAATGCCAGGAGGTGGATCCACTCCGACAGCAGGAGAAAAACCATACTGAAGCCACTTGCTAATGGTATCATTTTCTGCCGCCTCCTGGGCTTTCCATTGTACATATTTCTCGGGGAACCAATGATACAAATCTCCAAGCGGGAAACCGCCCATCCCGGCATTCAACAAAGTATCATTTGTGTAAGCTAGATTCTCTTCTAAAGGCCAAAGTCGATTGATACTGTTTTCAGGTTTCCAAGCCCAGGACCAATCGGGTCCTCCGAACCAACTACTCAACAAAAATTCCTTTAGAGTATCGATATCAGTAGGCGCATTCATAAAACCTGGATTCGTTGAGTCATAGAGAGATGCCTTATTCATGAATGGGAAGGAATTGGACTCAAAGAAAGTCATTGTCCTTGAATTCATCATCGGCTGCGGAACAGGTGTCATATCTTCGTAACCATTTTCCCTGTACCCTTCTGCCTCCGAATTATTATACATCCAATCACTCAACCAGTCTTCGATAGAATAGCTGCTATTCGTGAATAGAATATGGCGATCCTGCTCAGAAAAAGGAACCTCAAAACCGAAATTTGAAATACTGTCAATCTGTATTGTGCCGCCATCCGGTTCGCCACCATCATGTGAGGAATGTGCGGGAATGTAACCAAACATATATGTGTTGAGAAAAATGGAATTAGTCACTGACATATTATACCACCAGCCTGATTCCAGCGCGTACATGACAACGTTGTGGAAGGTGCAATGGTTAAAACGGACATTATCCCCGTACTCACCTCCCTCCTGCATATACACATATCCTATGTTTGAGAATGTGCAATTCTCGAATGTCAGGCTGTCAATATGATAGCCGAGTGAACCATACGGAAACGAAACGGCCCTTCCATAATATCTGTACTGTTCGTCCGTATTGTTTTTCCAGTAGGAATTTTTGAAAGTTCCTCCAAAATTTTTACATGTCACTGTAACCGATCCTCCGGCAAGTGTTGTCATCGGGAAATAGTCCATTATCACTCCATCGAAGTTGCACTTTTGTTCAGCCTCATGCAACGGACTATCCCTAAAGATGATGCATGCGCCTACCTGATCGCCTTTAGTATCTGCGCATAAGACCCAAACGTTCCTGAGGGTCAGATCGCCGTAACAGCAAAAGAAGTAAGAGGAATCGACATCGCCATTTGCCGTCCAGCGTATTTGCGGCGGTGCGGTTTGCTGAGTATTTCCAGGCTCGGGAGCGATAATAGTCAGATGTTCTCCTGCGGGTACAAGTATTAAATCTGTAAGGACATAATAACCATTAAGTTTCAGTTTGAAAACTGTGTTTGAAAGTGTTCCCGCATCAATGGCTGCCTGTACAGCTTCATTCAAAGTTCCTTCCTCGCCTGTGTCAAAAAAGTCAGGGACGTTTACCGTGTCTGTTTGAGCGATTGTAGTTGCTGGAACTATTGATGACACAACGATGAAAACAAGAATTAAAAGCGCGATTTCGCCAAGAGCCTTTAAATAGAATCTCTTCTTCGTGGCTTCACCTCATTTAAGCAGTACAAACTTTTTGGTTTCCACAGAATTCGCTGCTTTCAATCTATACAAGTAAACACCACTTGCAAGTTTGCTTCCATCTCCGCCAGAGGCGGATCCGCCTTTGGCGGAAAACGTCGCTTGGTAATTCCCCTTCTGCCGCATTCCTCCAAATGACGTCGCTACTTCCTCACCAATAAGATTCTAGACTTTCAACGATACGTGACCACTTCCGCGGAATCGAGTATTTGATGTGTGTGATTGGGTTGAATGGATTTGGACAATTCTGGGAGAGAGAACTGAGCAGGAATGTTTTTCACTGCCACCTGCCGACATAATCTAATCACCAGTAGGAAGTGGCGTCGTTGAGTTGATTCGATGGCGCAACGTCAAATTCTGAAATGTAGATGGGCAGTCCCGTCGCTGCGAGCGCGTCGAGATTGTTTTTGATCGTAGTGGTATCTGCATTCTCCAGCTCAAACCGGTGTCCCTGCACGCCGATGCCGTCGATCAAATTCCTGTCTTTCAAAAGATTGATGATCGTAAGATAGTTTTGTGTGGCCTGGGCGTTATTGATGATGCCGTATTCGTTGATCAGCAACTTGACTCCCTTCGCCATGTACTGTCGGGCGAGCTGGAACGACCGAATGACCCAATCCCAACCTGTCGCGCCATTCCCTCCAAGGGCGTCTTTGAACGAAGGAGGGGCGTGGCCAGGCAGCGGTTCGTTCACCACATCGACGAACGATGCGCTGACGTACCGCTCTCCCGCCAGCCGAATCCATTCCTCGATCTCTTGCGCTTGGCTTAGGGAATCAAGCGTCGTAATCCAGCTCGGATACTGCTGTCCCCAGATCAGCGTGCGGAACTTGAACGGGTAATACTTGTCAAGGCAATAGTTGTAGATTTGATCAACCGGAGTCCAGTTGTAGTTATTCCTCGTCCCTTCGACCGAACCCCATTTGGAAGCGTTCTCCGGAGTGATCTGGTTCCAATACTGATCAAAGTGTAAGGGAGCGCTGCCACCACTGCCCCAGATATTGCCGAGGAACTTCCCCTTCCCCACCGCCATCTGCGAAAACGAATCGGCGACCCCTAGAGTCAGCATGACGCCGAGAATCAGAATCGCGAGTTCTCGCCGGCTTCGTGTCCTCCTCTCTCTCACCATGGCTGTGCCCTCGGATTTGTCTCGTGTTGAATTGATGTGGGATATCTCTTCATGACGTTCAACCCCACAACGGGTGGGGCTACTTGTAATGATACAAGGTAACACGCTGAATCTGGAAATCTCCGTACGGCAATCTCATATGCCGTCCCTGGTGGCTTTGATCACCGTTGAGTCTTCGCCCCGGCTTCCACACGCCCTGCTCATACGCTCCCTCGTCGATGCTGAGAATGCCGGCGAGAGGCCGTTTCGGATCCAACGACTGAAATGTGACGATCAGACCGGAACCGGCGACGATGAATTCATCGGCTCCGAGTTGAATGATGACGCCGCCGCCGCGCGGGTCTGCTTCGGCCGGTTTGGAAGCATACCGGTCGAGTGGCTCGAACGAAATCGTCATCACGTACTCGCCGAACTTCACTTGTGTCTCGAGCCGGCTTCGCTCGACTGACACACCCGCCAGAGCGCCTTTCCCCTGCTTCTCGAGAATAATCGGTGCCAGCTGGGTCAACAGGTCATAGCTCCTCACCAGCCTGTATCCCGCAGGGTCAATTGACCTTGCAGGATCGATGGACTCGATCGAGAATGGACAGAAACCGATGGCGTCGTGTTGGCCGATTACATAGAAGGCGTCCGCCGAGGATCGATGGGTGAATCCCGCTTCAGGGATGAAAAGCGGATTGTCCGCGCGATGGAACTTGCTGCTCCAATCGACGAAGCTTCCGTGGTAGATGTCCGGTGCAAGGAAATCGACGGAGGGGGCTCCCGCTTTCCAGACATCCATGAGATGAGGAAGCGGACCTCCGCTCGGATATTGACCAGGCTGGTATCCCGCTCTGATCAATGCAGCGTTCACGTACATCGGGAGGCCATATTCTTTCTTGCCGGCGGCGGTGACTTCTTCGACGTACCGGGCGTAATTCCACGCCATCAAGATCTCATCGGTGTGGAGCCCTTTGCCGAACACCTCCTCCCACGTGCCGGAAGTCTTGAACCCGCCTTTCTCCCACACAGCCCTGAGCTCTGGCTGCAGGTTTACCCTGTGTTCCTGAAGATACGTCATCAGCTCGGCCGGCACTGCCGATTGAAACGCCTTTGTGGCCTCGCCGCAGTAATCTCTCGCATCGGGTATCATTCCGACTTCATTCTCGACCTGGATCATCAGCACGGTATGCTCACGTCCATCGACATCGCGGAGATGCCTCATCAGCGCGCTGAACGCATTTTTGTCCGCCTCGAGGTTGTTTCGATTGAAGCATGTCAACATCTCCATGCTTCTGCCGTTCCCGTCCTGCGCCCGAGGAAACCGGTCAACATCCTTCTTCACCCAGGCCGGGACGTAACAAGACATGCTGTTCTTCCACGATCCAAACCACAGGAGCACCAGTCTGATGCCGTGCGTACGAGCGTCGCGGATCAAACCATCCACAAGAGAGAAATCGAATCGGCCTTCCTGAGGTTCGATCAGCTCCCAGTATGCGGGGGCAAGGATCGTGTTGATATGCATGGACTGGAACTTCTCCCAGTGCGGGCGCAGATACTCAAGACTGGAGGCACTCGAGTTACCGAGCTCGCCGCCGAGGATCAAGAATGGCTGGCCATCGACGATGAGCTGCGTGGCAGTTCCCTGCTTTCTGAGATACGGTGCTCCGTGTTCCTGCGCTTGGCCAACGCCCCCAACGACGACCAGGACGGCGTAGAAAACACCCGCGACACGCCGTGCCCACTCCCGAAGACTTCTCCGATGATTTATGTAGATCATCTCGCCTATCCTTTCGCTTATCGCACAAGCAGCATTTTGCGCGTCTCGACATACATTGTTCGCGGGTTTCCCATTGCGCTCGCTTCGAGACGGCAGAAGTAAAGACCGGACGCAGCAGCCCGGGGGTTCCATTCGATGCTGTGGTAGCCAGCCTCCACCATTCCATCAACAAGTGACGCAACCTTCCGGCCAAGGAGATCAAAAACGTCCAGGGAAACGCGGCTGGCAGCGGGCAACTGAAAACGGATGACCGTGGCGGGGTTGAACGGGTTAGGATAATTCTGAAAGAGCTCAAAGGTTTGAGGAGGACGGGGACTTTCGTCAGCCACGCCGACGACGACATCCCCTACAAACGTCGTTACACTCGAATCGGCAAGAGTCGCGGTAAACGTGCCGTCGGTCACCGCCAGATCGCTCTGCTGTTCGCAATCCTTCGCCCCCGAGGTAACGTAGGGCCTCACAGTCGCCGTCCCGGTTGCGATATTTTGTATTCGAAATGTCTGTTCTGTTGAAGATGAACTCATATTCATGGCGACAATGACGAATTTGGAGTTGCTCGATGAGCCGGGCAAGACCGGTTTGTATGCGGTAACATAGACCGATCCGCGGGGAATCGTTGAGAAAACTCTCATATTTCCCGGACGGACAAATCTTGCGAACTGCGACATCACATAGCCTTTCTTGGTGATGCTGCCAGCCACACCCCCTTTCGTACCGTCATCGATCGGTCCGTAGTACCTTACGATGTACCACCATACATACGCGCTCATGTCTGCATTCATACAGTCATTGATGCTTTTGGCTGTTGCAAGAGCGCCCTTCAAGGAAGTGTCCATGTCAGGGCCGCTCCCCGGGCTATTGATCAAATATTCGGTCATCCACAGCTCCTTGCCCTTACTCAGCGCAAGGGGATAACTTGAGGGTGTCGCACCATAAATGTGCCCGCCTATGAAAGCGACATGCGATGCCGCTACAGAATCGTTCAGTGTCGGATCGGACAGAGTATGACTGAAACCCGCCGCCTCAGGCATGAAGACGGGGATCCCGATCGCCGGTGCGTTGTTTCTCATGAACTGGAGGAATTGAGTCCCATTCCATCCGCACCCCTCATAACCAGTTGGAATAAAATCGGGTTCATTCTGAACTGAGACGGCATATACTGGTGCACCGTTGCCGGCCATGGTGTCAGCAAATGCCTTCAAGTATGCCGCAAAGGCGGCATGGTTGTTCGTGTCGAGGCTCCCCCCAACAATGCTGCCGCTGGTCTTCATCCACGCCGGTGGTGTCCATGGCGTTGCAATGACTGTCGCTCCAAGTGATTCAGCGAGCTTTGTAGATTGAACGTTTATTTTGAATTGCGTGGAATCGGGTGGAATCCGAAGCCGCATGATTGTAAAGCCGAGTTCACCGGGACCATTTCCGAAAGCAGTCTGAATTTGCTCTGGGGTCATGTCGCCGTAGTTCAACCCCGGATTCCAGCCAACGATGTTTGCCCCGCCGAAACCCCTGATGACTTGTCGAAGACTATCAAGATAGATGACAGCTTCATTCGCTCCCTGAGCGCGTAGCTGCGGAATCAAAGCCATACAGTGGAGCATCACGACACTGATCACGCCTCGAGTCCATGCCCGAACATCTTTCTGCAGTCTTGTGTGTATCATCACGAACATCCTCTCTTTATCGTAAATGCATCATCATCCTTGCCTCGACCAAGTCGCCACGTTCAACCGGTACAGAGAGACACCGCTCGCCGATCCTGCGGCGTCACACGCGTCCAGATCTGTACCGGCGTGCTGCATCCCTCGAACAAGACCGCTGCTTCCTGCCCAAGAGGAGAGATTCAGAATTCAAATAACTCACAGGCGCCCGATCTTCTGGAACAACAGGACCGAGGCTCATTGTGAGATGCCTCAATGAACGGACTCGTGCTACGATTTCTTCGAAAGCGCCCCAAAAACAAAAGCAGCCCGCCCGTGAGTCACGGACGGGCCGCACCTGCAACGAAGGAAGCCTACTTCATGAAGATGAGTTTCTTCACAGAAGTGAAGCTTGCGGACCCATCCTGGCTTTGAGCCTGAATTCGGCAGAAATAAATGCCGCTGCTCAGGCCTGACGGGTTCCATTGCACGCTGTAACTGTTCGCTCGTTGAATCCCGTCAACGAGCTTCGCGACGACTCGGCCGAGCACATCGTAGATACTGATCGTCACATGAGCAGTCCTCGGGATGTCATAGCGAATGGTCGTCGAAGGATTGAAGGGGTTCGGATAGTTCTGGAAGAGTGTGAACTCTTTCGGAACTACGCCTGCAATCGCTTCAACGTCAAGCACTGTTCCAGTCGTAAAGAGCCTTGCTGTCGAATAGTCGCTTGCCCCCCCAATGTTCTCCGCGCGGACTCGCCAGTAGTAATCTGAGCTCATCGACAACGGTTCCGAGAGCGTCGCTGTTGTGTCGAGAACCAGCGTATCCCTTACAACAGTAGCAAACGCGTTGTCGGTTGCGACCTGGAGGCGATACTTTGTTGCGTTCAGTGAAGAGTTCCAGACAAATGGCCCCAGACGGCCGACATCTGCCTCGGCACTTGCGGGCAAAACAGCCGATGGCACGGCAGGAGGAGCAACGACGGTCGTGAACGAAAAGGCGCCGGTGTAGTAGCTCGTCCCACCAGCGTTGACGGCCTCAACCTTCCAGGTATAGTTGGTGAGCTTTGCGAGGTTGTAGAGCTTGTACGTCGTGTCCGTCGTCGCATAGGTGTTGGTTGAGCCGATGGTTGAAAGCTGCAGGTTGTAGCTTGCTGCAGTACTCACCGTGTTCCAAGCAAAGGTCACGCTATCCGAGATGACATTTTGCGCGTTGTTCGCCGGCATGACGAGTGCTGGCCTAGCTGGCGGACTCATGACGGTGAACGTATCGATGGCAGAGAATGCGGACGCGCCAAGATCATTCATTCCGCGAACGCGCAAATAGTACGTCTGGGCACCACTCAACTGCGTTGCCCTCGTCGTATCAGCCGTCGAATCATTCACGACGAACGTGTTGAACGATGGCAGCGTCGAGATTTGCCACTGATAACGTGAAGCATCTGCCGTTTTGTTAACAACGAGGGTAAGATTCGCCGGCCAACCTGAGGCCCCATTTGAAAGCGGATCATTGGCAACCACAGATTGAATGTCGGAAGCACTCCAGCCAATGTGAGCTATTTGAGCTCCGAGGCCATAGCTTTCGAAATTCTGCGATGGGCCAATGCCACCCGTTGTATCTGCAAGCGTTGCATCATCGGCATACCAGATCGTCGGGACTCCAGTACCGCCTATGTTTCCCGTACCTGCACAGTTTATTCCAAAGTCAACATAGATGGTATCATGTAGGGTAGAGGTGTTTTTAACATTGACTGTGATACTTTCCCACCCTGTGGAACCCAAATTGGCACGGTTATACGACCCAATTTGATTGCTCGTGTTATCAAGAGCATGACCTGTTGGCATTGTTTGGAACGCTTCAACAATAATGTTCTTATAGCCTACGTCTCCCTGCGCAAAGTAGCCTTTGAAAGTGAAGGAGCCGTAATAAGCCAGAGTTTTTCCGGCCGGTAGGATAAACCTTAGAACTGGCGCCGCATTATAATTGTTGATCGTATTTTTCAGGACTTTGCTCACGGCTGAAGGCGTTACAATAGTCGGAACTTCCGTCGCTGCACTACCTGCCGTGGTGAAGTTATTGGCAGTGGTGTAACTGCTCATGAAACCGCCATTGACCGCGGCTACACGCCAGTAGTACTTCGTGGCAGCGCCAAGGGAATAGCTATAGCTGGTGCCGGTCACTGTTGCATCGACGGCCAACATCGCCTTATTCGCAAATGTCGGATCCAGGGAAACCTGAACCTGATAGGAAACGGCTCCAGTTGCGGCAGCCCACTGTAGTGTTCCGGTCTTCGCGACGCCGGTCGCAGCATTGGCCGGGGACGCAAGGGACGGAATGTTCGGGATGGCCGAACCTTGCTTGACTGTCCAGTATCTGTCGACGGCGAGTCCTGTGTAGGTAGCTGTAGTGCCGTCAGGCCACAACACCTCGACCTTGTCGATGGACGTGTTGATGCCGATGCCGAAGAGGGCCCTCGTTCCGCCTTGACCTCCAGAATTGCCTTCCGCCTTGATGTAACGGTACTGTTTGATGGTACCGCCCTGCGTGTACACTGCGAAGCGGGCACCTACGGCCGACATGTTATGACCCGTGCCGACAGGCGTGAAGCCAATCCAATGGTTCGAGTTGCCACTGTTCGTCTGCAACAACGAAACCTGTTGGGCATAATTGTAAAGATCCAGGAAGCCGTCGTTATTATAGTCAACAAAGCCTCCGGAACGTTTGGACCCCCCCGAAGGAGTCGCCACGTAGTCCTGGGATGTCACCTCAGTATACGTGCCATTACCGTTACCTCTGAACAAACGTGTGCTGCCATAGGTTGTGGTTGCGTAGACATCCTGGATTCCGTCATTATTGTAATCGCCGATGTCCCATGATCGAATACTGCCTGACGTCGGCAATCCGGAGTCAACGATGTTTGTCCCGTCCCACTTGTACGTGAATGTGCCGTCTCCCTTTCCGTACAGGACAACAATGCCTACTGCATTTCCGAAGCCATCATAATTTGCACCTCCCAGACCTGTCAGGATCAGATCCACGTTGCCATCGTTGTTGAGGTCACCCCATTGGCTGCCAATGGCGTCGAAGTGCTTTACCGTATCATCGACGACAATTCCCGTGTCGGCCACAGCTCTGCCATAATGGGCTCCAGCCGCGGATACGGAATCGATATTATAGAGTGTGCGGCCAACCGTCGCTGCAGTGGGAACGTAGAATTTGCCGGTACCATCGTTCAAGTACAGAATGGTTCCCTTTCGAGCACCGACGGAGTCGACCTGAATGTCAAATTTGTCAAATCCGTGACGGAAACTCGGCATCAACAAATCCTGATAGCCGTCATTATTTGCATCGAGGAAGTGTACGTCCCAGGTCTCAAATGCACGGCTGGTATCGATGGCAAGATTTCCGGGGGCTGCTCCGTTTCCTACCCGGGTAAAGCCGGATGGACCTCCCTTCAGCAGTTCTATACCCTCGCCAGGCTTATAAACGTAGCCATCGCTCCAAGACGCCTGCTTGAAACCGTGCCACGCTGCACTCAGGTAATTGCTGTGATCGATATCTGCCACTGCCATACCGGCGAAAACACTCCCCGTGGCTCCCGCGCTCGCAAGGTCGCCAGCCCCGGTCGGAGCAATATAGACTCCAGCGCTGTCATAGAATAGACCCGTTTGTGGAGCGGCGTTGTTTGTCGACCACAGATCAGGAACGCCGTCGCCATTGACATCGGCGAAGAGTCCACCGACAGAGTTCACGCTTGATGAGAGAAGTGCTGTCTTTGTGGACGCCACCGGCGTAAAATAAGTCAGGTAATTCAGCAAGACATTGTTGGGCGGAATGAAGACATCCTGCGTACCGTCTCCATTCACATCCAGCCACGCGAAACCGCCGTTTGAAGCGCCTAACGTCGGAGTCACGGCGGGTCCGGCAGTGAACACGACTTCCTGCGCGACCAGCGTGCCAAGCCCCAGCGTCAGCAGAAGCAATCCCGCCGCGCCGAATCGTAAGAGCTTGTTCATAGGACCTCCACTATTACTGGTTCATGGAGTTTTGTTAGTTAGAGGTATTAGATGTTGTTGCGATAGAAATTGAACTTCGTTCCGAGTCACCTCCTTTGAGACTGCTCAAGCGCAGTGCATCAACAAGCTCAACCTGTCCAGGTCGAAGCGAGAACAGGAAAACACTTGAGGAATGAGTTATTTGATGAGCATCATCTTCTTGGTTATCAATACGTTTCCTGATTCCAGTCTGTAGAAGTAGACACCAGTCGAGAATCTGGTAGCATCAAATGTTGCAACATGCTTCCCCGCTTCCTGGACGCCCGAGAAGAGCGTCGCCACTTCCATCCCCAGCACGTTGAAGACTTTCAACGTCACGTGGCTTCTCTGTGGAACTGAGTAGTTGATCTGCGTCGTTGGGTTGAATGGATTCGGGTAGTTCTGTTCAAGCTCATACGTGGCTGGCAACGCCGGCAGATCATCGACTCCGGTGGCCCCGCCGATTCCAGAAGTGAGCCACTGCGTGATCAGATCGTTTTCTGCCGCCGCCTGAGCTTTCCAGTTTGCATAGATCTGTGGCTGGCTATTCCACCAACGGTACAAATCGCCGAGTGGAAAGCCGCCCATTCCGGCCGTCTTCAGTGTCGCATTGGTGTATCTCAGCTGTTCGTTCATCGGCCAGATTTGATTGATGTCCGAATTGGGGTCAAATGCCCACGTGGTGTCGGAGTTATCCGTCCACTTGCGCAGGAGATAGCTCTTGATGGCTACGATGTTCGTCGGCGGGATAAGAAACCCCGGATCCGTGGAATCATAAACGTTTTGCATCGAGACGTAGGGCCAGACGGCCTTATTCTCAAAAAACGTCCTCGTCTTTTCGCTCATCAACGGCTGAGGGGCAGGCACACTATCGGGATTGATAGAATAGACCTCGTTACTGTATGCGTTGCCCCCGGTGGGATTTGTAACCGGGTCGTAGGGTGCCATGTAGTCTCTCAGCCATTTGTCGATGGAATAGCTGTTGTTGGCAAAAAGGATGTGTCGTTCGGATTCTGTAAAGGGTACTGAAAACCCAAACGTCGATATGCTGTCGACGTTAATTGCTCCGCCATGTGGAGTTTCGCCTTCGGTACGGAACCAGCCGAACATATAAGCGTTCACATAAGCACAGTTCGTCACTGAAAGCCAGTTCCACCATCCGAATTCCAACGTGTACATAATCGTGTTCAGGAACGTACAATGGTTGAACTTCACATAGTCGTAGTATTCGGCAGCTTCCTCCATGAGCACATATCCCAAATTCGCGAACGTGCAATTCTCGAATGAGAGACTATCGGTGTGCCAACCCGATGTTCCGAATGGATAAGACACAGCTCTTCCGTAATACCGGAAGTGCGTATCCGTGTTGTTCCGGAAGTAACAATTCCGAAACGTCAATCGAGCATGCGATGCCGAGATCGTCACGGACCCACCCGAATTCGATATGGGTGCATAATCGAAGATCACGTTGTCAAATACACCGATGTTAACGTGGTCAGTTGTGTCTTCGTCTATCTCCAAAGCTGAACCTACTTGCGTGCCAAGTCCCTCCGTGTTGGTGGTCGCATACAGTATCCAGATGTTCTTCATGTAAATATCGCCAAAACAATCGAAGTTGAACGTGGTGGTTACGCCACCGCTCGGAGTCCAGCATATCATCGGTGGAGCAGTTGCCTGCGTTGTCCCTGGATCAGGCGCAACGATCGTGAGCTGCTTTCCGGCCGGAACCGTGATTCTCGAGGTAAGAATGTAAAGGCCATACGGCTCCAACCGAAAGACAGTGTTGGACAAAGTTCCGGCATCGATCTTCGCCTGGACGGCCGTGTTGAGACTTCCTTCACCAACTCCGTAATCGCTGGGAACATCGACTGTGTCAGTCTGTGCGAGAACCGACACCGGAAGAAAAAGTGCGAAAAGAATGAGACAGCATGCACAATTCTTCATGATACACCTCCTGATATTGTGAATTAATGGGTGACATCAAATATTTGCTACATGATACACCTAAGCCCAAGATTGGCCGTGAGGCCATAATACTGCTGGGAAGTGAAGCCGCCGATTGAAGCTTGAGCCGCTTCGTTTTTCCTGTTGTTGATATTGTTGATGTCGATGTACAGTTGAAGACCGAACCACGGAAGCGTTTGTCTGGCAGACGCATCTATCCGAAAATAATCCTTGGTGAATCCGTCTTGCTCTGCAAAGGCCCCGATATTGCTCACAGAGTTTCCCTGAAACAGGAAAGACAAACGGCCTGAAAAACCGCCGTAGTCGTATCCGATGTACGCATTCAGAACATCGTTCGGCTGGTTGATCAAACGACCAGGTCGCGTGCGGTCAAGCGTTATGACTTTCGTCTGACGCGGTGGGATAAAGATGGTCGTATCATTTCTCCAAGGATACGTGGCCTTGGATTGAATACGAGTATAGTTTATCCCGAGGATCGTGCCGTCGAACGGCTGCGGCAAGTACCAGAGTCTTGTCTGAAAGTCAACTTCGATGCCCCTCACGAATGCCTTGTAGGGGCTGTTGGTGTACGTGTACAGCCGCGCGCCGTCCTTGGGATTGATTGACCCGCTGGCTGTGCGCACGCTGTAGGACCCAACTGAGTCAAGTCCTGGCGGAGCAGACGGGTGCAAGGTGTATTGCGTGTAGTACGTGAAGTTTACGATCTCCTTGTAGAATCCACCCACGGACAGCAGTCCCAATTCATTACTGTGAAACGTGAGAAAAACATCATGATTTTTCGCTTCTGCGGGCTTCAGCCTCGGGTTCCCGGCCCAGACATTGAACCCGGTATAATCCATGTTGAAGTGCGGCGAAAGCTGGTGGAAATCCGGTCGGGCCAGTGTTTTGGTGAAAGAGTATCGTATATCGGCCCAGTCAAACACATCCCATTTTGCCTGCACCATGGGAAGCAAAAAACGATTAAATGGGAAGGTCGAGACTGAGTCGACCTGTTGACGGGTGGCATCGCGACCGTCGGCCAGGTTAAAGGCATCGAACAGTGATTTGACTTGTTCCCACCGAACTCCCCCCACCACCATCAAATCCTCGCCAAAGTTCAACTCGGACATCGCATAACCAGCGGAATATTTCTCAATGTATTTGAATTGGTTCGGCAGGACCTGGTACGGTGATTCGAACCATCCTCCGGCATTGGTGCCGGAACTGTGGATAGCGTTTATGGATTCCTGTTGTGGCAAGAAATCAACGATCGGATTCAACGTGCTCGCGTCGCTAACCCAGAGCATTCCCCCAAATCGGTCGTCCAGGAAGCTGCCGAAGAGTTTAGAGTCGGTCGAAGTGAAATTTGTTCCCGGGAAATAGCCTGATGTGGAATCATACACTAAGTTGAACCGGTCCCGGATCAACGAGATGATTTCGTTACCTATCGCAGAACCTGGCCGAATGTTCGCATACGGAGTATTTTGGTGATTTGTGCGGTAATTGTAGCGGAACTCGCCTCCAAACTTGAAGAATCCCGATGTTGAAACATCTTGAACGCTGAACGGAATCTTGAAGTCGCCCCTGTACACCTGGTCGTTCTCCTTGTAGTCGGCGCTAAACAAGCTGACATCCGAGAGATAAGTCTTGGTCGGACCCTTGTAGCTCACGAGATTCCCGAGACTGTCTGGCACTGTGTTAACTGGAGTGGACCCCGGGATCCCTCCGGTCTGAGTGAAGTTAAATTGAGGTGTATGTGGCGCATTGTTCCTCGAATACGTGTTGGCGACCTTCAGTTCTGCCGATAGAAAGCCAAAATCGTTTGAGAATTCCAGAGAATTGACCGCCATGTCTGTGTTGTTCTCTCCTTCTCTGTATCTGAAGTTGATATTGTGAAACTGGTAATCAAGGATGGTGCGGAAGTCGCGGGAGTAGGAATTCAGTCGGCTGAAGACATTGATGGATTTGATTGAACCCGAAGGCAGTCTGAAGTCAAGAATCAGGTTCCCTCCATAGCGCTTCCTGGTTTCCAGATGGCGATTCAGCGTGACATTCGTAACGATGACGGGCCTGTAACCATCCGGCTGCACGACACTACTCTGCGGTGAATAAGAGGCATTCATGTTATCAGCATCCCGATCGTATTTTTCGGCATTTCCGAGAATATAAATTCCCAGGTCACCATCCAGAAAACGATCGCTTGCGGCGGCGACAAACCTGTAGTTGCCGTATTTGCCGCTCTTCTGCGTGTATCCCGATTGCGCCAAAAGGTCTGTTCGAAATCCCTCCGGAGCCTCGCGCAGCTCCATGTTCACATACCCGCCGATTGCATTTGCATTCATGTCAGGAGTAAGCGATTTGTAGACTTCGATCGACTTGATCATGTACGGTGTTATCATCGTGAGGTCGACACTTCTGTCCTCAGAGATTGCTCCGGCTGTACCCCCCTGGGAAGCCGCCCCGATCTGGGTGCTTCCCGTCGACGCAAGCGTAATGCCGCTCACGGCGACCTGATTGAACTGAGGCGCCAACCCTCTGATGACGACTTTGTTTGCCTCTCCCGAACTCTGGAGGACCGAGACGCCTGGCAGGCGGGAAATTGCCTGCGCCGCGTTGAAGTCCGGCAATTCCTGGATCCTTGCCTCGGAGACAATGCTGACAATCCTGTTGGAAGCAAGCTGCTGGTTGATTGCCTGGATCTGACCCTGAGCTTGCGCCGTGACGGTGACCCCCCTTCCCTCTATAGCAACTCCTCGGAGCCCAAAGTCTTGTTCTACGGTGGCTTGCTCGCCGACGGTCACCGCGACACTTGTTGGAAGATACCCGATGTACGACACCTGAATCGTGTACGTTCCTGGCGGGACATTGGGAATGGAGTACATGCCATTCAGATCCGTTGCCGCCCCGATACTGGTCCCTTTTATCACAACATTGGCCCCGGGTAACGCGTCCTTGGTGTCCCTGTCGAACACCTTACCTTTGATGGTTCCAGCTGCGATGAGCGATTGAGCTGCGAAAAGGAATGCTACCCCAACAAGAAGGGCCTTTCCGCAGAAACGACGACCGACGTGATTGACAAGCGACCAAGTCGCTGCTGCAATGAGACCCAATGAGTTTTTCACAGCAGTACCTCCTTGTCTTTTTCTTCCGCCTTCAGTTGGCTGAACAGCGTGCACGACGAACTTGAGTAACAATCTAGTGCGACCATGCTAGCGAAGTATGTACGAATTGAGGATGTTTTCGAGCATTTCCTGGCGCCCGCTC
>CAYZRX010000023.1:0-11865 GCA_964480945.1 uncultured Ignavibacteriaceae bacterium
TTCTCCGACTTGATTCCGGGCGGCCCTTTTCTGATGACGATGTCTGCCACCTGCGCAATGGGGATCTGGGCGCCGGTGGGGGTCGGGATCAGGACACGTTTGAGATCCTCGATGTTGTCACGGAGCTCGCGCTGATAACGAACGTTGACGGGGTAGCGCTCCAGGCCTTCGACCGTTTGCGTGACGTCCATACCGCCGATGGCAGACATGATCACGTCCTGCACGTCGCCGACCGTCAGCCCGTAGCGCGCTGCCTCTTCCCGATTGATATTGAAATCGAAGTAGTTGCCACCGACCGTCTTTTCGGGAAACGCGCTGAGCGTGCCGTGAACATCCTTCAGTACGAGTGCAACCTTCTGGGCGAGATCGGAGAGGACTCCAAGATCCGGACCCATAAGCTTGATACCCACCGGCGTCTTGATGCCCGTCGAGAGCATATCAATCCGCGTCTTGATGGGCATGGTCCAGGCATTGGTGAGTCCCGGAAAATGCAATTGCTTGTCCATCTCCTCGACCAGCTTCTCCATCGTCATACCGGCCGGCCATTCTTCCTGCGGCTTGAGCGTGATGATGGTTTCTATCATGCTCAAGGGCGCAGGGTCTGTAGCCGTCTCAGCCCGACCGATCTTCCCGAATACGGTGTTCACCTCCGGGAACGTTTTGAGGATCCGATCGGTCTGCTGCAGGAGCTGTTTTGCCTTGGTGATAGATAAGCCGGGATCTGTCGTCGGCATGTAGAGAATGTCCCCCTCATTCAATGGAGGCATGAACTCCGACCCCAAACGCTGGAGCGGGAAAACCGTCACCAACAGAATCACCAGCGCGACACCGATCGTGGCCCACTTGTATTTCAGCACGAACTTGATCACCGGTCGATAGATTCTGATGAGGAATTTGTTCAGCGGGTTCTTTTCTTCCGGCAAGATCTTCCCGCGAATGAGATACCCCATCAAGACGGGAACGATCGTGAGGGAAAGGAGCGCAGCTGCCGCCATCGAATACGTCTTCGTGAAGGCGAGCGGCTTGAAGAGCCTCCCCTCCTGGGCCTGGAGTGTGAAGACCGGCAGGAAGGAGAGCGTGATGATGAGAAGTGAATAGAAGAGCGCCGGCCCGACCTCTTTGGACGAGTCAATGATGATCTGCCAATGATTCTTCGTTCCGCCCTCGCGCTCGATGTGCTTGTGGGCGTTTTCTATCATCACGATTGCCGCATCCACCATCGCTCCGATGGCGATCGCAATGCCACCCAGAGACATGATATTGGCATTGATCCCCTGCTCATACATGACGATGAAGGCTGCAAGAACACCCACGGGCAGCGTAAAGATGGCCACAAACGCCGAGCGAAAATGGAGCAGGAAGATGATGCAGACAATCGCCACAACGATGCTTTCCTCGATGAGCTTGTTCTGGAGATTGTCAATGGCCCGCTCGATGAGGCTTGCCCTGTTGTACGCGGGCACAATCTCCACTCCTTCCGGCAATCCTTTCTTCAGCTCCTCCAGCTTGCTTTCGACCGCGTGGATAGTCTTGAGCGCATTCTCACCGTATCGCATTACTACTATGCCGCCGACAACCTCACCTTCACCATTCCAGTCGGCAATGCCGCGACGGAGCTCCGGACCGAGATGAATGTTCGCCACCTGCTTCAGCATGACGGGCGTCCCGTTGCGATCCAGACCGATGGGAACGTTTTCGAGATCCTTTACAGACTTGATATACCCCAACCCCCGCACCATGAACTCGGTCTCCGCCATCTCGATCAGTCTCCCCCCAACGTCATTATTGCTCCGCTGAATCGCCATCTTGACACGGCTGAGCGGCATATTGTAGGCGAGGAGTTTGTTCGGATCGACCTCGACTTGATACTGCTTGACGTATCCGCCGATGCTCGCTACCTCCGCCACGCCGGGAACGGATGTCAGCTCGTAGCGAAGATACCAATCCTGGATTGACCTGAGCTGAGCGAGGTTCAGCTTGTCGCTCTTGAGAACGTACTCGTACACCCACCCGACGCCGGTGGCGTCGGGGCCCAGGGTGGGCGTGACCCCCTGCGGCAGACGCTTCGAGACATAATTGAGATACTCGAGCACGCGGCTTCGCGCCCAGTAGAGATCGGTTCCATCCTCAAAGATGATGTACACGAAGCTGTAGCCGAAGAAGCTGTACCCCCTCACCACCTTCGCATACGGCACCGCGAGCATCGCCGTCGTAAGAGGATACGTGACCTGATCTTCGACCACCTGCGGGGCCTGGCCGGGGTATTCCGTAAAGATGATGACCTGGACATCCGAAAGATCCGGGATCGCATCCAACGGCGTGTTCACCAGAACAACGATGCCTGCGGCGATGAGAAACAGCGTTCCGAGTATGACGAGAAACCGGTTGTTGACTGACCACTCTATGATTCGTTCTAGCATGGTTGATCTTTCATTTTCTCAGCTTTGTTCTATTGGTCTGCGCGCTACGAAGGCCGCCTACTGTTGTGAGTCATTCTGCTCCTTCGGCATCGCTGCCTGCTTTTTCGCCTCGAGCATCATCCGGATCGCTTCCTTCAGCCTGCTTTCCGAATCGATCAAGAACTGCGCGGCCGTGACAACGTTCTCTCCCGGCACCACTCCTGCTAGAACCTGCACCAGGTTGTCCTGACCTTGAGGGCCTAGAACAACATCGCGAGGCTCAAACTTCCCGCCACCCTTCGCCACGAACACGACGTTCCGAGTCCCGGTCCGGATAACGGCATCCGAAGGAATCGCTGTGACATTCGAGCCGATGGAAGATGCGAATTGAACCGTAGCATACATTTGAGGCTTCAACTCAAGATTTGGGTTGGGAACGACAATCCGAACGTTCACATTCCGAGTTCTCTCGTCAAGGAAGGGATACACAAAGTCGACCCGTCCTTTGTATGTTTCTCCGAGGATGTACGAGACGTGCACCTCAACAGGCTGCCCCACTTTGACGAAGGGGACTTCATATTCATAGATCTTTGCGTACACCCAGAGCTTTGAGAGGTCGGCAAGCCGATAAAGATCCATGCCGGGCACGACGCGCATCCCTTCTTCCACCATCTTGTTGATGACGATCCCATTCGAGGGCGCGTAGAGCGTAACGGTCTTGCTCACCACGCCCCGTTCTTCGAGATCCTTGATCTGTTTCTCGCTGATATCCCAGTAGAGAAGACGGCGCCGGGCGGACTCCAGCAGCGACTGACCACTCTGGGCAAGCTCCTGGAACGTGCTCGACTCCAGCCCTTTCGCGTTCCGGTATGCGAGGAGATATTCCTCCTGGGTCGAGACAAGGTCGGGCGAATAGATCGTCAGCATCGGCTCGCCTCGCTCTACCTGTTGGCCGGTTTCATTCACGAAGAGCTTCTCAACCCACCCGGAGAATTTGATGTTCACCCGCTGCAGCGTCTCTTCATTGTAATCCAGATAGCCGACGGTCCGAATGACACGGTGAAGGTTCACCCTCTCGACAGGCGAAGTCTGCACTCCGATATTCTGAACGGTGACGGGGTCGATGACCACTGTAGGCCCTCCGGTCTGTTCTTCGCCTTCGTACACGGGTATGAGATCCATCCCCATCGGAGACTTTCCCGGCTTTTCCGAGATGTACGTCGGATCCATCGGCGCTCGCCAGTAAAGAATCTTCTTTCCTTTCTTCTCAGCCGGACTCTTCATCGCGGTATCCCCACTTCCTTGTTCACCTTCATACACCGGAATGAGATCCATACCCATGGGAGATTTCCCCGGTTTGTCCGACCTGTACGTAGAATCCATGGGGGCACGCCAGTAGAGGATCTTTTTTCCCTTCTGTGATCCCTTTGTTGCCGCCTCACTCTGTTGTGCGGGATCCTGCCGTTCTCCGCTTCCACATCCACCGAAGACGAACGACATTCCAGTCGCCAGGACGATCAACAGCCCGGTCAATGCGAGAACGCGGGATGATTCCTTCTTGTTGCGTTTCATTCCTTCCTCCATATTCAATCGACATCGTTCGAACATCGCGATCATTTCACTCACTCCTTTCCTGCGAGCGAGTTTCCGCCCACTGCTCGTTCCAACGCAGCAGCTATTTTCCTGTAGTTCGACTGTTCCTTGACATATCCCAGCTTTGTCTGCAGCACCATCCGTTCCGAGTCGAGCAGGCTGAGAAAATCGAGCTTCCCTGTCTGGTAGGCGGAGACGGCTGATTCAAGACTGCTTTGCGCCTGGACCAGGAGACCTTGACTGTACAAATCCAGCGTCTGCTGTGTGCTCTGCAGCTGGAAGCACAGATCGGCGATCTCCGCTTCGACGCTGTTCTTCAGATTTTCATACGTGAGCCTGTTTGCCTGATCTGTCGCTTCAGCTTCCTCGGTCGCGGCAACGCGTCGCCCGAGCTGGATGGGCAAACTTAAGCCGATGCCGATTGAATACGCGTCCTTGCCGGCATCAGAAGCCATGCTGTTCTTCTTAGAGACTGTGATGTATGATGCCTGCAGGTTGAAATTCGGGAAGTACTCTTTGCGTGCAAGATCCTTCATAAACCCGCTCTTCCGGACCATTTCCCCCGCAACCTTCAGCTCCTGCCGCTGATCTAGCGCTTGTCGAACCAGAAGCGACTCGGACACCTCCACTTCCGATGTATCGATCAGCGCCGCAGGAGCGAGCGCTGAGTCGACAGGGCGATTCAGTAGAGCGTTCAGACGCGCTGCGGCCCCTTTCCGCATTCGATCAAACGATAGCTTCCGTTCGATGACACTCGATATCTCGACCTGGGACTTCAGCACGCTCGCCTGAATCCCTTCTCCGGTTGCGTATTTTCGTTCAGCCACTTTCGAGAAATCCCGCAGCAGCGACAGGTAGTCGTCAAGGATACTAACGGATCGATCGATCCAGTACAGATCGTAGTAGGCTTGCTTGACGTTGAAAACAATGTCCCGCCGTACCGCCTCATACTGAGCACCCGCGGCTGCACCGTCGGCATCGGCCATGTCCCCCATCAATCCGAGCTTTCCCGGAAAGGGAACGGGTTGCGAGAGCATGAAAATGTCCTGCTGCGGCCCGACCCTCGTCTCGGGGGACGAAAGCCAGCGGGTGTAGGTCACCATGGGGTCAGGCAGGGCGCTCACCTGCGGACTTCGCTGTCCGGCGGCAACCGAGCGCTGCCGCGCCGCGCGTATCTGCGGATTGCTGTTGAGGGCCTCAGTTACCAGGCTGTCGAGGTTGAGCGATTGTGAGCCGCCGGTTTGAGCGAGCAGGGCCCCGGGGGTACCGAGACCGACGAGGATGATCAGAGCGATTGTGATGAGCCGAGAGACTGCCATGAGTTATGAACTCCTTCAAAGATGTCCATGCAAAACGACAACGTATGGTTCAAGGAATTTCCGCCGCAGGGTATACCACACCCGCTGCAGTGAGATGGATAGAGAGGAGTTCTTAGATCAGATAGGCCGAGTTGAGGACGTACTTCTCCACTGGGGGAGAAGAAACAGCATAAGTGAGGAGCTGAGCAGAAAATGTATGATAGGATCGAGCTGAGAGCGTGCAGTGGGACGAGATAGCACAGCCGGCAACCGCCTTGTTCAACTGTTGCTTGTGCGCCTGTTCCACTACGGCCTGTTGAATTGCCAGTCCGCCGACGAGCGTCGTCATGTGGCACGTGAACTCAGCTTTGATCGAATGGTCGGATGAAGTGGCGGGAGCCGTTTGGCGACAGATGTCGTCATTGTCACACGACGCCGTGTTGCAGCAGGAGGAGGTCTCCATGCTGCACTGACGGATGACCGCTGTGGCGCCGGAGCTCGCGAGGAAAACCAATCCGGCAAAGATCAATTGAAGCGGCTTGGTATGTTTAGCTGAAAGATTCACGGATTCTGATCTAACAACACGTGTGCCAGGAGAGCAGTTCCTGCTACACTCGAAAAATCGTCCAATATCCAGATAGAATGGTCTGGATCTGCAATTCCGGGAAGTCCCGGCGGCCCATTCTCACGTTTGACAACGAAATGGGTGCGGTGGGCTATACATTCGAATGCTTTCGCCGCATCCTCCCCTTCTTCACTCTTCACCGTTCTTATCGGAGGTTCCGTCTTTGAGGCGTGCCTCCTCCGCTCTCCGGAAGATCGTCAGTGCAAACCCGACGATCAGTGTCACGGTCCCCATCCAGACCAGGTTGATCATCGGCTTGATACTTGCCTCGATCACGAGCGTTTCTTCACGCTTCGGCGCGTTCGGAGCATCCGGAAGCTTGACCGCAAACTCGACTTTCGACGCGGCGGGATCATCCTGATTCGGCATCATTTGAACCAGGCTGAACTCGTACTTCTTGTTCCCGGCGGCCTCGTAGGCACCCGGGAGATACTGCGGGCCTCCGGGGCCGTTCTCCATTTTCATCGTAACTGGCGTTTTCTTGCCACGCTCCGAGATTGCCAAATCCACGTTGATCGTGAAGCGTCTTCCCTCCATCATCGCCGCACGTTGCTCGTCGCTGAATTCGAAGTCGACAAACTCCACTTTCACGCCGCCGATATCTGCCGCCTCCCCTTTCTTCAGCGTCACGTCTTGCGATGCCTGGTCGTCGGGCGTCTCGATGGAAACGGGCGATACGTAGAAGTCCCTGTTGATGAAATTGATCAGGTCGGGATGTCGGATGGTAGAGTTTTCCTGAGTGTTGAAGTGCATCATCGGGCTGACAATCCGCTCGACATCTCCATGCCGCACAGCAACGTTGAACGCGTACCGCTCGTTGTCGATCTGCTTGTATCCCAGGTATGTCAGTGTATATCCTAGAGCCCGAACAGGCTTCCCCCGTTCCAGGGGGACCGTCGTTTTCGTGTCATACCTCGAGGAGGTCACGAATCCCAGGCACATGATCGCGATGCCGATATGTGCGATCGAGCCGCCGACGAACTTCGGATTCCCCATAAAAATGCCGTAGCCGACCTGCAAGTTGGAGAAGAGTGAGAAGGCTGCACAAAACGTGAAGAGCAAGATGAGCGGCGCGGCCGACCCCAGGGCGATCAACTCGACGAGCGTCACCGCAAGTGCCAGTACAAGCGGCACCGCCATGCTCCTGAGAAGCGAGCCCGCCTTTGAATGCTGCCACCAGAGAAGCTGTCCCAGGCCAGACAGAAGAGTGATGACGATCCCCAGCGGGAGATTCGTCTTCACATAGTAACCGACTTCAACAGCGGACGCTTTCCCCTTGATCAACCCGGTGATGAGTGGTGACGATGTCCCGACAACCACAAACAGGGCTACGAACGTCAAGGCGAATGCACCGACGAACAGCGCGAACTCGCGGGAGAGGATCGAATGCTGCGCCGGGACCTTCGGCATTTCCCTCATGCGCGTGAACAGGAGACCGAACCCGAGCCCCGTGAAGAAAACGAGGAAAGCCAGCAGCAACCAGTACACCCACATCCCTGGATCCACGAACGAATGCACCGACGTATCCCCCAACACGCCGCTGCGCGTGAGAAACGTACTATACAGAACCATCACGAATGTCAAGAGGCTGAGGACAAAATTCGTCCTGACAAACGCCCCGCTCTTGCGTTGCGTCAGCGTTGTGTGAATCGAAGCGACGCAGAGGAGCCATGGAATCAGCGAGGAGTTTTCGACGGGATCCCATCCCCAGTAGCCGCCCCAGCCGAGCGTCTCGTACGCCCAATAGCCTCCGAGGATGATCCCGGTACCCAGCACCATCGCACCGAATGCGGACCAGGGCGTCGCCACGCGAATCCACGACTTGTAATCACGCTTCCACAGTCCCGCGACGGCAAGCGTATAAGGAACCGCCATCGAAGAAAAGCCGGTAAAGAGGATCTGCGGATGGATCACCATCCAGTAATTCTGGAGCAGAGGATTCAGGCCTCTCCCCTCAGCCGGGTACTGGGCCCAGATGTTTCTTGCGGCGTCGAGCATGAAGTAATGCGTAACGCCGGCAGGGATAGGTCCGGTCTGAATAAGATCCTTCGGGAACGAGCTCCATATCATCGCAAAGGGATTCTTCACAACGAGCATGAGAAGGAGGAACGAGAGAATGAGGGAGTAGACGGCCATCACCTCCGGCTCGTAATCCTTGCGCGAGGCATACATCATCAGAAACACGCCGATGATCGACGTGTAGAGCGCCCAGAGCGTGAAGCTCCCTTCCTGACCGGCGTAGAAGGTTGAAACGAGGAGAGGAAGGGGAAGCGTCGTGGAGCTGTAGCTCCAGACGTACGTGTACTGAAATTGGTGAGTGAGAATGAGATAGAGAAAGATGGCAGAAGAGCTGATGAGCGAGAGGACGGCAAGGTGGTAGCTGTTCCTCGCGAAGATCAGCCAGCGTTTCGCGCCCTCCCGATGGACGCGATAGTAAAAAAAGGCCGCGGCGAGCGCGGCACCAAAAGCAATCTTGACAATAATCCCCCCCACGATCCCGACCATCATCTCCGGCGTTCCTCCTCGCTAAAGGGTCTTCTTCACTGATTCCGAGCTGCCCTCATACTTCGATGGACACTTCGTCAGCACATCCGTCGCGTGGAACTCACCATTCTGGAACGTTCCTTTGGCGACGATGCTCGTCGCGAGCTCGAAGTTGTTCGGCTGCGCCCCGTCGAGCACGACCTTCACGACCCGATTCGCGTCATCTTTCATATAGAAGGTAAACGTCACCTTGTCCGGGTCGAAACTGGATCCTTGTTCCTTCACCCACTCACCCTTCACCTGGACTTTCTTGTGCACGCGTTCCGCCCCGCTGAAGTCCATGTATTCGACATTCGACTGCAGAAAGTTGACCGCACCCAGGACGATCCCGACGATGACGACAATACCACCGATGATGATCTTTGGCTTCATTCGTTCATTCCTCTTTCGACTGATCCTCGAGATGTTTCAACCTCTTATCGAGCCTCGTGAGATACCAAATGATCCCCCCCCAGATGAGGAGGACGATGATCAATACTATAAACATCTGATTCTGGCTAAGAAATTCCATCATAGGGAGCCTCAAGAATGCTGAATGCTGCGTTCGTACTCAAGTTTGGCCATTCTGACCCGAATATTGAGAAGCCAGACGTACAGAAGCGTAAAACCGAGCAAGCTGAGCAAGAAAACCACGAGCATATTCGGGGTCATATCGAACTGTACGACAGGGCCCGCCCCCTCGGGATCCCCTTTGGCGCCGGGATGCAATCCCGCCATTATCCGAGGCATGACAAAAATGAAGAACGGGACCGTAATACCCGCGACAATGGAATAGACCGCAGAAAGGGTCGCGCGCTTCTCTTCGCTCTCCAGGGCCGATCGGAGCGCAAAGTAGGCTCCATAGATCAGGAGGAGGATAAAGATCGAGGTCTCACGCGGGTCCCAGTTCCAAAACGAACCCCAGTTGAATTTCGCCCAGAGCGCGCCCGTGATAGTGGCAAGGACGCAGAACATCAGCCCCAACCCGGCTGAAGAGACCGACTTGATGTCGTAGGTAATGTCTCGCGTCCTGAGATAGCGATACCCGTAGAACAGCGAGACGAGAAACGCGACGACGGTCGTCCAGGCGACCGGCACGTGAAAGAAGATGTTGCGTGCTTTTTGTTCGAGCGCCGGGATGACAGGAAACTGAAACCAGCTTTGCGGCGACGAAGAGAGCGGGATTGCCAGGCCGGCGATGATAACGAACGTGATCAGAACGATCGAACCGTACTTCACAAATTTCATTTCAATCCTTCCATACATAGTCGAACAGCAGATACGAGCCGCCGGTCATCGCGAGTATGTAGCCGAGCAGAATCTGAAAGTCCCCCAGGGCAGCCTCGAACGGCTCGCCGTCCAACGCTTTCGCCGTGGCAGCCATCACCGTCATCAGCAGGACGATGAGGACTGGAAACGACAGCACAGGATAGAGCGTGCCGCGCGTGTTCGCCTTCGCGACGATCGCGGCAATGATCGTGGCCGCGGACGCGAATCCCAGGCTCCCGAGCAGCACCGTCACGATGAAGATCGACGGTGTCTGGATCGTGAACGACGTGGAGAAGACGATCATGTACAACAATGTGACCGCGACGGTCAGCGAGAGCGTCAAAACGACGTTGAAGAGCAGCTTGCCAAAGTACACCACGGACGGAGACGCGACGAGCTGCAGCGTCATCGTTGTGCCCCGTTCCTCTTCGCTGACAAAAATCCTCGAAAGGCCGGACATCGCCGTGAAGAAAATGACGACCCAGTACATCCCTGAAAGGACCGTCGGCGTCGGTTGATCCGAGCGAAGCGCGAACAGAATCGTCGCTACGGTCGTAACAACGAACATCAGGAGTGCATTCAGAGCGTAGCGCGTCCGCAGCTCCGATTGGATGTCCTTGCGAATCAACGCATATGTGCTCGAGAGCGCGCTCATGAATTCCTTCTCAAAAATAGGAAAAACTCCCCGCAACAGCAAGTCACGACCGAGGTTCCTCTCATCGTTTCATCGCTGTTTGCGGTTGATCGCCGAGGTGAAGCTCCTCCGCACACCATCGGGCTTCCAGCGCATCATTCGTCGCCACGATAACGATCCCGCTCGATTTCTGAGCCTCGACTACCCTCTTCACAACATCGACTCCCTCTGCATCGAGATTCGACGTCGGCTCGTCGAGTATGAGGACGGCCGGTCGATGAAGCAACGCGAACGCATATTTCAGCCGCTGCTTCATGCCGGAGGAGTATGTTCGCACCATGTCCTTTCGCCGGTCCCACAAGCCCACGAGATTCAAAGCGTCGGTCGCGCGTTCGTCGATGGGGAAATTGTTCGACCGGATGCGGCTCAGCAGCTCCAAATTCTCCAACCCGGAGAATTCGTCGTAGAGCTGCAAGTAGGGACTCACCAAACCAAGCTGATCCTTCGCAACATCGATCGGGACGTTTCTTCCGGCAAGAGTATATTGAACAGTTCCCTCGGTCGGTGTCAGCACGCCGCACAAGATTTTCACGAGCGTCGATTTTCCGGAACCGTTGCGCCCTGTGATGGCCAACGAGTCGCCTCCCTTGAGCGAGAAGGATATCCCGCGGAAAATCGCTCGACGGCTGAACACCTTCGCTATCCCCGCTACCGTGACGCTGGCGTCGATCATTGGAGAATCGCCACCTTCCACTTGAATTCTTGATCGCCGCAGCGAGCGATCACAAAATAGACCCCCGATGGGACTTTCGACCGGAGAGCTTCGACGGGAATCGTAATCATTTTTTTGCCGAAAAATTCGGTCACAGCGTAGTCCTGCGAGAAGACAAGATCGAGTGAGCTGCCGAATATGTAGATGTGGGCATTACTGCTCGCGGCGCCAGGGATCGGCAAGCTGAGTTTCGAATCCCTGGAGAGCCTCAGCGGATTCGGGGACGCGTCCGGCGCAGCGCTCGCGCTTGAGCGGGTCGCAGACTCGAGGTACAAAGTTCTCCACGCATCTGAATTCTCCGATGTAAAGCCGACGACATACCCCTTTGCCAGCTTTTGGTACGGGGGCTTGACGTTCCCGGAAGCGAGCGTGAGACCGAAGGACCTCGGCGCCGGGGAGGCCTCCTCCGCCTGATCTGCTTCGACATTCGCAACCACAGCGACCAGCGTGTCATTCTGGATAACAAATTGGTAGAACTGGGTCGAGAGCGGAAAGCCCGAGGTCGTGATGCCCGCCGTCAGCCCGTCGTACGCCAGGGTCGCGTTCGGGAGATATCGGGGATAGGAACACCCGTCGTCGTAGAACCTGACCGGATCGGCTCGGTCGGCCGTGTAGAAATTCCAGTAACTGAATAAAGAGAACTCCGATTCGATCGTCGAGCCGTGGCGTTGGAGGACCTTACTGGCGCTTTGCAGGAAAGGATCCGACTTCATCCCCTCCCAGATTTCCCGTATCACGTCCTCACCGAACCG